>CAMYIZ010000030.1 GCA_947258585.1 uncultured Haliea sp.
CCATGCCGGATGCCAAACCCGCTCGCAGCGTGCGCGGCCAGACGGCAGCGCAAGATCACCGCAGGAACGCGCGCCGCATGCGCCCGCAGTGGAGAAAAAGGGTCTTCCCGACCGGGAGCGACGCAGCAGCCGTCAGGCTGCCACGCAAACAGAGTGCCCCATCGCGTGTGACAGCGGCCGCCAGGCCGCCATGGGAACGAAGGTTCCCCCAAGCGACGCAGCGGCCCTCAGGCCGCCACGCAAACAGAGTGCCCCATCGCGTGTGAGAGCGGCCGTCAGGCCGCCACGGGGACGATAGTCCACCGAGCGACGCAGCGACCGTCAGGCCGCCAGGGAAACGCAGCTGCCCACCCAGCGTTGGCGCAAGCGTGGGAGCGACAAGGGCACAAGACCTGCCCCGATCGGCTTTTTTTGCTATCCTTGCCGCCCCCCAACCAGCCACACACGAGGCCAGCATGATCACCCTCTACGGCATCAGCAACTGCGACACCGTGAAAAAGGCGCGCCGCTGGCTGGAGCAGCAGGATCTTGAGTACCGGTTCCACGACCTGCGGGAAGACGGCATCAGTGCGGAGCAGGTCCGGGCGTGGCTCGCCGAGCTGGGCTGGGAAACCCTGGTCAACAAGCGCAGCACCAGCTGGAAAGCACTGCCGGCCGCGACCCGCGAAGCCATGGACGATACCACAGCCCTCGCCGCGATCCTGGAACACCCGACCCTGATCAAGCGCCCGCTGCTGGATATCGGCCAAGAGCGCCACTGCGGCTTCTCCGCCAGGACCTGGGCCACCCTGTTCCAGCGTCACACCCTTTGACCCACACCCGCGGCAGCGGGACAGCCAGGAAACAACCGATATGACGAACGCAGCATTTGCCTTTGGCCTGGGCCTGGGCACCCACAACAGCAAGGGCGAGTGGCTGGAGGTTTTCTTCGCCGAGCCGCTGCTGAACCCGCCCGCCGCCCTGGTCGATGTGGTCGGCGCCAGTGATAACCTGACGCCCCTGAGCCGCGACCAGCTGACCGCCCTGGAGGCAGGACTGGCAGCCGCGGGTGAAACCCGCCAGGCCCAGCTGGCCGCGCACCTGGCCAGCAGCGCGTCCCCCGTGGTAGCCGTCCTGCTGCGGGAGGATCTCGCGCCAGCCACCGTGCCGGAGGGCTACCTGAAACTGCACCTGCTGTCCCACCGGCTGGTCAAGCCCCACGGCACCAATCTGCAGGGACTGTTCGGCATCCTGCCCAATGTCGCCTGGACCAGCGAGGGTGCTATCGACATCAGCGAACTGCCCGAGCGCCAGTTGGCAGCCCGTCTCCGGGGTGAAACCCTGGAAGTCAGCTGCGTCGACAAATTCCCGAAAATGACCAATTACGTGGTGCCCAGCGGCGTGCGTATCGCCCACACCGCTCGCGTCAGGCTCGGCGCCCACCTCGGCTCCGGCACCACCATCATGCACGAGGGCTTCGTCAACTTTAATGCCGGCACCGACGGCCCGGGCATGATCGAGGGGCGCATCTCCGCCGGCGTTATGGTCGGCAGTGGCTCGGACCTGGGCGGGGGCTGCTCGACCATGGGCACGCTGTCCGGCGGCGGCAACATCATTATTTCGGTCGGGAAGGAGTGCCTGATCGGCGCCAACGCCGGTATCGGTATCCCCCTGGGCGACCGCTGCACGGTGGAAGCGGGGCTGTTTGTTACCGCGGGGACCAAGGTCGTGCTGCTGGACAGCGCGGGCAAGGCCGTGGAGACCGTAAAAGCGCGGGAACTGGCCGGCAAGTCCGGGCTGCTGTTCCGTCGCAACTCCACCAACGGCTCGGTGGAGTGCCTGACCAACCGTTCCGCCATTGAATTGAACGACGAATTGCACGCCCACAACTGAACGGGAGCACGCACGTGGAACGCACACTGGAGCTGACCTGCGACCTGATCCGGCGCCCCTCGGTAACGCCGGAGGACGCGGGTTGCCAGGAGCTGATGATGGCGCGGCTGGGGGCCATCGGCTTTAGCTGCACACCACTTCAGTTCGGCGCAGTGAAGAACTTCTGGGCCGTGCGCGGCGACAGCGGTCCGTTGCTGGTCTTCGCCGGCCATACCGACGTGGTGCCCACCGGCCCGGAGGCGGCCTGGGACTCGCCCCCCTTCAGCCCGGAACTGCGCGACGGACTGCTCTACGGCCGCGGGGCCGCAGACATGAAAGGCAGCCTCGCCGCCATGGTCATTGCCTGCGAGGATTTCGTGGCGGCGCATCCGGATCACCCAGGTCGTATCGGCTTCCTGATCACCGCCGATGAGGAAGGACCGGCCCACGACGGCACCATCAAGGTAGTGGAATACCTGCAGCAGCGTGGTGAGCACATCGACTGGTGCCTGGTGGGGGAGCCCTCCAGCAGTGGACAGCTGGGGGATGTGGTCAAGAACGGTCGTCGCGGCTCCCTGGGCGCGGTATTGACGGTGCGCGGCGTACAGGGTCACATCGCCTACCCCCAGCTGGCCGACAATCCCATTCACCGCGCACTGCCGGCGCTGCACGCGCTGAGCTGCCAGGTCTGGGACCAGGGCAACGCGTTCTTCCCCGCCACCTCGCTGCAGATTTCCAATATCAACAGCGGTACCGGCGCCACCAACGTCATCCCCGGTGAGTTGACGGTGCTGTTCAATTTCCGCTTTTCCACCGAAGTGACCGCGGCGGAGTTGCGGCGTCGTACCGAGGCCATACTGGACGCCCACAAGCTGGACTACGCGATCGACTGGCAGCTCAGTGGAGAACCCTTCCTCACTGCAAGCGGTGACCTGGTCAGCGCGGCGGTCGAGAGTATCCGGGATTGCACCGGGCTGACGACGGAACTGTCCACCGCCGGCGGCACCTCGGACGGTCGCTTTATCGCCCCCACAGGGGCCCAGGTGCTGGAACTGGGACCGGTCAACGCCACCATTCACAAGCGCAATGAATGCGTCTGCGCCGCCGACCTGCCCCGCCTCGCGGACCTCTACCGCGGCATTCTGCAGCGCCTGCTACTGCAGTGACTGCAATAACTGCTGGAGACCCTCCCGGGCCAGCTGGCCGTTGACGCTGCCCGGGAGGACCACGACCTCCCCCTGCCCCAGCGCCGCCAGACTCGCGGCGACCACCGGGGCTGCATCCATCCACAGCTCAGCGGGCATGCGAGCCTTGTCAAAGCCCTCGAAATAGGCGGTATCGTGAATCTCCGTGCGGGTCAGCCCCGGACACAGGCACTGGACCCGGATATTGTCGCTCGCCAGCTCCGCCTGCAGCGCCCTCGAGAAGGAAACCAGGAATGCCTTGCAGCCGCCGTAGACCGCGGTCTGCTTCATATTCAGGAAAGCGCCGACCGAGGCCACATTGATAATCTCGCCACCACCGCGCTCACGCATGAACGGAACGGCAGCGCGCACCAGCTCCAGGGTGGCGTCGATCTGCAGGCGCACCACCCGGAGCTCGTCCTCCAGCACGCTGCGGCCAAAATCACCGAAGGTGGAAAAGCCGGCGTTGTTGATCAGGATATCCGCTGGGCCCTGTTGGCGCAGGGCCTCCACCGTGCGGGTAACGCCCTCCACCGTGGCCAGGTCCGCCACCACCGGCACCAGCCGGGTCGTTCCAGCCAGCTCCGCCTGCAGGGCCCGCAGCCGGTCCTCCCGGCGCGCCACGGCAATAATGGTGTCGCAGCGCTCCGCCAGCTGGCGACAGTATTCTTCACCCAACCCGGCGGAGGCGCCGGTGACCAGGGCGGTTGGACGGTTATCGCTCATGACCTTGTTTCCTTGCGCGAGTTAAGGGAGGGCGCAGACAGTCCGGTACCGGTGGCGTACCATGACCGTCGACCGGGAACATCTTGGGGAGAAACCGCATGACGCGCAAGCGCACCGCACTGATTACCGGCGCCTCCGCCGGACTCGGCGCCGAATTCGCCCGCCAGCTGGCGGCGGCGGGCTACAACCTGGTGCTGGTGGCGCGGCGGCGGGACAAACTGGAGGCGCTCGCCGCTGAGCTGCAACAGCAGTTTGACGCGGACGTACTGATCGAAGCCGCCGACCTGAGCGAACCCGGCGCGCCCCGGGCACTGTTCAATTCCCTGCAGGCCCGCAATACCGAGGTCGATTTCCTGGTCAACAATGCGGGCGTGGCCGGGCCAGATCTGCTCACCGACAGGGACTGGGATGAGCACCAGGCGTTCTTCCAGCTGATGATGCTGGCAGTGGCCGAACTCTGTCACCTCTTTATCCCCGGCATGCGGGAGCGGGGATTCGGCCGGGTGATCAATGTCGCCTCCGTGGCTGGCCGCATTCCCCGCGTGGGCGGCTGCAACTACGGTCCCAGCAAGGCTTACCTGATCGCCCTGTCTGAAGACCTGGCGGTAACCCTGCACGGCAGCGGGGTGTATGTCTGCGCGCTCTGCCCTGGCTACACCCATACCGATTTCCACAGCACCGCCGGCCTGCAGGACATGAAAGACGCGATGCCCCGGTTTCTCTGGTACGACGCTGCCGTGGTGGTCAGGGAGGGGCTGCGGGCCGTGGAGCGGGGCAAGCCCATCTATTTATCCGGGCGTCTGTACCGCTGGCTCGACCCGCTGTTCCAGTCCCTTCTCACCCGGCGGCTGTTCAGGCTGGCTTCACGCCACTGAGCTGGCCGCAATTCAGCCCGGGGCTGGACCCGACAGCACGTAGACATCGTAGCGCACGGCCTTCCCGCGAATGGCGTGTGAGGGCGGCCGGTCGGCCAGGGGAGCCGCTTTCAGCGGACGTTTCACCACCACCCGGGCCACGGGAGCGCGCAGGGCCCAGGCCAGCAGGGCATCCGCATCCCCGAGCGCGGCGGGCCGGCTGAACAGGGCCTGAAACAGGGCCATCTCTTTCTTCACCGCCGCGGATTTTTCCCGGGGCGGGAACATCGGGTCGAGGTAAATAACGTCCTGCTGCACCAGTGTCGCCGCATCCATGAGGCACACATCACCCTCGGCCAGCACCATGCGCCCGGAGACCTCGCGCAGCCAGGCATCGGCGGAATTCCCGGCCCGGACCAGCCCTGAACGCAGCAGCGCCGCCACCACCGGCTCCCGCTCGGCCAGGGTGACTGCACAGCCGAGGTCGGCCAGCACAAAACTGTCGCGGCCAAGGCCCGCGGTGGCATCGAGTACCCGCAGAGGGCTTTTCTTGCCAACGCCGACCGCCCGGCCCAGCAGCTCGTTCTGGCCACCCCGGCGCCGGTGACGCATGCCGGCGGCGCCGAAGTCCACCTGGACAGGCTTCTGGCCCGGGCGGTCGGGCACACTGAGGGCCAGCACGCCAGGGGACACCAGCAGCAGCGCGGCAAAGCGATCCTGCGCGGCTGCAGCATCCACATCCAGCAAGGGCAGACCAAGTAACGTGGCCAACTCGGCGGCCTCGGCGATGGCAGTTTCCGAGGTGGCTTGCACGCCAATCAAGCCGGGGCAGAATGCCTCAGCCACTCCGCACGTCTACCAGCAGTTCGTCCAGGCGCTCACAGTTGGCGACAATGCCCTCCAGATAATGGTTCGGCCCCCCAAACCAGACAGCGGCATAGTGATAGGCGCCGGCAAAATCCTGCTCCAGGCGCTGCCCGGCAACCCGGTGGATAAAGTCCGGGGTGCGCCGCAGCAGGTCATCCCTGGAGAGATAGGCACGGCCCCGGGTGTATACGCAACCGTCCTTGCCGGCAAAGCCACTGGCCTCGAACTCGTCGTAGAGCGCCCAGCGGCATTTCTCCAGGTAATCGGGAGCCGAGAGCTGGGCCAACAGATCGGCAGTACCCAGCAGGCCACCGAGCTGTCGTTCGGCGAAGCTGATAGCACGCACGGTAGCCGGCTTGCGGACACAGTTAGTGAAATGAATCAGGCGGGCCCCCAGTGGAGCCAACCGCTCCAGGCCTACCGCCGGTAACTGCGCGGCAATCAGTGCCGCCCCTCGTTGCACATGGGTCCGGGTGTAAGCGCCACCCGTGCCGTGGCGGTGATCCGCCCGTCGTCGCAGGTATCCCGAGTCGTGCAAGAGCGCGCAGGCAATGCCTGCCAGGACGAGTTCCGGGCCCAGGCTCCAGGCCGGCCCCCAGCGCATCTCCCTGCCTGCCAGCAGCCGGGCCATGGCCAGGGTGACATCGAGCACATGCTCCGCATTGTGGTAGCCGACCTCACAGCCGAGGTATTCGGGATGCCGGCCCTCGTAGAGTTCCCGGAACAGGTCACGGAGTACAGCCAGAGGCTCCCAGTCGACATCGGGCCAGCGCTGGGCGAGTATCGAACGCACCTCCCCCATCACGGCATCGGGACTGCCCAGGTCCACAGTGCCGGCAACATCCATTCTGGTAATCGCCGTCGTTGGCTGCAACGAGCTACTCCTCGGTAATGGATGAATCCCTGCGCCGCCGCTTCAACGGGGTGGCCAGTTCTTCGCCCTGCTGTTCCGGATCCACATTTCCAGCGTCAGTACCCCCACTGCCGCTGCCATCTTCCGTCTTCCCGTTCCGGCCGGCAAGCGCCGATTCTCGCCGCGGGGGCACCGGCAGTGCGGTCTCGCCCAGGCCCAGGGTGAGCGTTGCCTCCTGCAGCCGCAGCTCTACTTCCAGGTTGTAGGCGTGGTGGGCGAGGCCGTGCTTGTCGACGATCAGAAAGCGCCGCGCCGCGCGCCGCTCCCCGGGGTCAGACGAGCCGGTCAGGTGGCAGCTGATAGCAGTGACTACCTTGCCGGCGAACTGCACTCCCCGGATCGCCGCCAGAGCCCGGTTGCAGTGCTGGATAAACACCGGGGAGTACACTTTACCCGGCATTTGCGTGACATGATCGGCATCCGGCGGCAGGCAGGATTCATAGTGGCCGACGAGAATCTGGTCCGGCAATGCCTCCCCGACCATGCGTGCCAGCTCAATCGTGACGTCACCGACGATGTAGCTGTGAATCGTTGGATTGATCCCCTCCGCCTGATAGAGCTCATAGTGGCTGCCAACGTGAAAAGCGGTTCGAATCATGGGGACGGTGTTGCCCCGGGACGCGGCCCTGGCGACCGCGTTGTCAGCGACCACCAGCAGCATGAACAAAAACAGGTCCCGGTTTGCCGCGGGCCCCAGCTCCCGGTTCCAGACGTAGTAGCCGTCACCGGTCGTGGTGCGCGAGAAATGTACCTCGATCCCCTTGGCCAACAGCTTGTTGTAGGCGGAGTTGAAAGAGTAGGACAGACTGTTCAGCTGACTCGCCTGCTCAAACGGCGTAAACAGGGAAAATTCCGCGATATCGAACAACAGCACAGCCCGCTCGCTGACGTAGCTGAGGCCGTAGCGCTTGATCAGCTGCTCCACGGCGTCCATGACCGGCGCCTCTTCCGCCAATGGCGCACTGAGCTTGATAAACCCGGGCGCCACGTCCAGGCGCTCGGCTATGGCGAACAGCTCGTCGCGCTGCTTGCGGCGATGCCCGGAAATCAGCTCGCGGACAAACGTCTCGTTGTCGGTACTGCCACCGTTCCCCACCCGGGCACAGTAGTTGCCGAGAAAGTAATGGGGCACGAAGATGACCAGCAGCCCTCGCTCGTCAGCACTCCAGCACAGCACAATGTTTTGCCCCAGTCGCCACTGCTTGCGCAGGGACACCTCCAGGGCCTTCAGGTTACCGCGCTGGACAATGCTGATGGTATTTCCGGTGCCGGCTTCGACAACTCCTCCCGTATCTGGCGTTTCCGCGGAACTTGCCATTGCACACTCGTTTTTATCCGCCCGACCCAGTAGCATTATAGAGTGCGGCAATGGCGTAAGTCATGCAACGCCGCGGAATGACCTTGCCGGGGTCCAAAGGGAGATCAACGCCATGCTCTACCGTCTGCTTTCCGGCCTGGTGGCCGTGGTGGCCCTGGGCGCCTGCCAGCAATACGACCTCAGCGTCAACGAGCGGGTGGTCTACAGCCCGCGCCCACTGCTGACGGACTTCCGGATCCCCGACCCGGCCCTGCGCGACTGCGTCAGGCGAGCCATCAACGACAACAAGATCAGCAGCATCGGCCAGTTGCAGGAACTGCAGTGCAGCGGAGCCAATGTCCGGAGTCTCGAGGGGCTGGGACGATTTTCCAGCTTGAGCCAGCTGGACCTGGCTGGCAACGCTATCACCGATATCGGGGATTTGCGCGTCCTGCTGGAACTGCGCACACTGATCCTGGACGACAATCGCGTAGAAGATGCCAGCGCCCTGTATCGTTTGCCGGAGCTCGCCATCCTGAGCCTGGCCGGCAACAGCGGCCTGAGCTGCCCCGGCCAGGGCCAGCTGCAATCACTGCAGCGGCTGACCCTGCCCCGCCACTGCCGGTAACCCCAGCCAGTCAAAGCCGCGGTCCTGGGCTGCGAAAACCACTCTTTCATCCAGCGGGCCGTACACCGTCGCCAGTGCGGCCGCCGCCCGCTGCAGGCAATTGTTGTTCTCGCTGATGTGAGCTACCACGAGGTGCTGCAGGTTTTCGGTACCCAGCTGTTGCAGCAGGGCCGCCGCCTGCTGGTTATTGAGGTGACCCCAGTCTCCCGCCACCCGCCGCTTCAACGCCGCCGGATAGCCGCCGCTGTGGAGCATCTCAAGGTCGTGATTGAACTCCAGTACCAGGGCATCGCAGCCCCGGAAGCGCTCGACCACGTGGCTGGTCGCGCTGCCCAGGTCGGTCAGTACCCCGACGCTGAGGCCAGCGTGGTGCAGACGGAACTGGCAGGGCTCCCGGGCGTCGTGCGGGACAGCCACCGCCTCGACTTCCAGGTGACCGATCTGGAAACGGTGTTCGCAGTTGAAACAGACCACCTCGGGGCAGCCCTCGAGGCGACCGCTGTTCCAGGTACCCTGGGTCAGGTAGACCGGGATATTGCACTGACGGGCCAGGCGACTGACTCCGGCGCTGTGGTCGCTGTGTTCATGGGTAACCAGGATCGCGGTCAGCTGCTCCGGCTGCAAGCCGAGCAGGGCCAGCCGCCGCCGGGTCTCCCGCAGGGAAAACCCGCAATCGATCAGCACGACCGTATCGCCGGCAGCCACTACCGTGGCATTGCCCTTGCTGCCGCTGCCGAGCGAGGCAAACCGCAACACGGGACCCGCCCTCAGTTGATATTGCCTTTGATGAGAGCCAGCAGCTCCTGTTCGTCCCGCTTCTCCAGCGGCCCGGCAGCGCCAGTCAACGGCGCCAGGCGCACGGTCACCGAGCGCTCGCCCTGGTTGGCAACCGTGATCAGGAACTCCCGGTTGGCCAGCGGGTCCTCGTCGCTGCCGGAGAACAGCCGGGAGAACCAGCCCCGCTTCTCCTCCTCCTGTTCCCCCAGGTAACGCACGAAGTAGGTCCCCTCGCTGCGGTCGCGATCGGTAATCTCAAAGCGTGAATCCTCCAGCGCCTTGGCCAGCGACGCCCAGGCCCGGGTAAAGGGCAGTCCGACCTGAATGTAGGTATAACCCGCATCGGCCTCCTCCAGGGAAATCTTGCCTTCGGCGCTCATCGCCCGGTCGGCGATCATGGAAACCGGCGCCGAGTCCGCGCTGTTGGCAATAAACTGGGCCACTGCACGCAGCATTTCACCTTCCTGCTCCGGATTATCCGACTGTGGCGGCCAGGTAACCCCGTCGCCGGCGCGGTTCATCTGCAGGACATGGAGCTCGCTGCTGCCACGCTGGACGCCCTGTTCGATCCGGAAACGGAAGCGGGCATCCATGGTCTGCCCCTCCAGCTCCAGCCAGTCACTGTCGATCAACCCTGCCTGGGCGTCGACCCGGGATACCGGGATGCCGGCGGCGGCGAGGAAACTGCGCACCTGGGGCCACAGCTGGCCGGGAGCGATGGCAATGAGCGCCCAGCTTTCGTCCCCCAGGGACTGGATGCGCACCACGTCTTCCCCGGCGCCAGCCACCAGCGGCGTGGGCCGGGGCACCTCGAACTTGCCCGCCATGACCAGGCTGTCACGCACCGGCGGGATCGGGTAGATCTCCTGCAGGGCAGAGTCGTCCTTGCCGTCCGGCAGACGGATGGGCGGCTGCTCACGGGCCTGCTTGTAGTCCTCGGAGGTGTCGGGGAACATCCCCTCATCCCCGAACAGGTAGCTGCAGGCGCTGGCGCTCAGCACCAGCGTCGTTGCCAGAAGAGCGCGCGCGATAACCCCGGTTTGATCTGTCATTAAATTCCTGCTGCCTCCAAAGCTGCCAGGACCTGAGCATGGAAGCGCTCGTCCAGTGGCGTCAAGGGTAAACGAATGCCCGCCTCAATCAAGCCGCGCTGCTGCATGGCCCATTTGACCGGAATGGGATTGGCTTCCAGAAAGAGCGCCCGGTTCAGCCCCGAGAGCCGCTCGTTGATCAGCGCGGCCTGGCGCCGGTCGCCGGCCAGGGCCAGCCCACAGAGCTCCGCCAGCTGCCGGGGAGCGATGTTCGCGGTCACTGACACATTGCCGTGCCCGCCGGCGAGCATCAGTTCCATCGCGGTCGGATCATCGCCGGAATAGATCGCGAAATCAGCGGGACAGCGGGCCCTGAAGTCGGGTACCCGGGACAGGTCCCCGGTGGCGTCCTTGATACCGACGATATTGTCCAGCTCGGCCAGCCGGACAACCGTGTCATTGTCCATGTCCACCGCCGTGCGTCCGGGCACGTTGTAGAGGATCTGGGGAACGGACACCGCCGCAGCCACGGCCTTGAAGTGCTCGTAGAGACCACGCTGGGAGGGGCGATTGTAGTAGGGGGTCACCAGCAGGCAGGCGTCGGCGCCGTTGCGCGCAGCCGAAGAGGTGAGCTCGATCGCTTCGCGCGTGGAGTTGGCGCCGGTCCCGGCAATGACGGGAATGCGTCCGGCAACATACTTCACGCAGTACTTGATCACCTCCAGGTGCTCGGGCACGCTGAGGGTGGCACTTTCGCCGGTTGTGCCCACCGCCCCAATGGCGCTGGTACCCGCGGCTATGTGCATATCGAGCAACCGCTCCAGGCTCCCCCAGTCGAGGCTGCCATCCGCGTGCATGGGCGTCACGAGCGCGACGATACTGCCGGTAATCATTGAAACTCTCCAGAATTGTGCCGGGCGCAGGCACCTGTGCGACAGGTGCCGAGAAAGAAGTGGGCAATTATCCATGCCGGGCCCAGGATGACAACCGGATTGCGGTAAAATGAACCGCTGCCCGGACAGGCAGTCTCAAGCCTGAAGCAACAACGGAGTATATCATGAGAGCCATCCACCGGATGCCGGTCCTTGCAAGCCTTTACCTGCTTCCCCTGCTGCTTGGGCTGGCCGTACCTGCATCAGCCCAGGACAGGGTATGGATCAGCGAGCTGTCCGCCCTCGATCGCCAGTACATGAGTCACCAGCGTGCCACGATCGACGATCTTGCCCGCCGACACACCGGCCGCGGCTTTACTGGCGACAAGGACCGGGATATCGACCTGATACAGCGCCTCCTCGACCGGGGTCTGGTAGGCCCCGACCAGACCGCGGAGCTGCAGGCGCTGGGCATGATCCTGGGTGACCTGCTGGCGGAACAGCTGGATATGCACTGGGTCGTATACGAAGACAAGCTGGGGCGCAGCCGGGCGCTGCGCTACCGGGATACGGATAACTACCTGTTCCCCATGACCATGGTCTCGCGCCGTCACGAGGCCGGGAACCAGACGCCGGTAAAGGACATATACCAGAAGGCCGTGGACGCGATAACGCCCCACCGTATCCCCCTGCCGTTCCAGTAGCCAACTAGTAAAACACGGGGGCCGCGGGTAGACTGACGCTTTACCTGCCCTGGACCTGAGAGCGCATGACAGAGCAAGCCGCCGGCCTGGAACTGCGACGGGACGACTCCACGCGCCGCAGCGTCCTGCTCCTGCGCGGCGACTGGGTCCAGGGCGTGGAAACACCTCTGTTCCCCGAGCTGCGGGCGCTCCTGAACGCGGCCGCGCCACAGGAGCTGGCCCTTGACTGCAGCGAACTGGGCCAGTGGGACTCCCTGCTCATGGCCTTCCTGCTGCAATGCCACGGCTATTGCCGGGACCTGGATATCAGCTTCTCTGACGACGGCTTGCCCGACAACGCCCGGCGCCTGCTGGGTATCGCCACCTCGGTACCGCCCCAGCGCCGCGAGCCGGGCGCCAGGAAGCGCTGGTGGCAGACGGTGCACCCGTCCGCGCTGCTGCGCGACGTCGCTGACGACCTGCGCCTGTCGATGGCGTTTTTCGGTGAAGTCTGCCTTGCCCTGTGGGCCCTGCTGCGGGGGCGGGCCAATACACGGTTCATCGATTTTCGAAACTTTTGCTACCAGGCCGGCCCCGACGCCTTCGCCATCATCAGCCTCACCAGTATTCTGGTGGGAATGATTCTGGGCTACCTGGGCGCCGTCCAGTTGCAGCAGTTCGGCGCCGGCATCTACGTCGCCGACCTGGTGGTCATCGGCCTGCTGCGGGAAATGGGGGTCTTGATGACCGCGATCGTCATGGCCGGGCGCACCGGGGCAGCGTACGCGGCGCAGCTGGGAACCATGCAGGCGAGCGAGGAGATCGACGCCGTGCGCACGATGGGCGTTTCGCCCATAGAATTCCTGGTCACGCCGCGGATTCTTGCACTGGTGGTAATGATGCCGCTGCTGACCATCTACGCCAACCTCCTCGGCATCCTCGGTGGCGGCATCGTCGCCGGGGGAATGGGTATCTCCCTGCTGCAGTACACCAGTCAGGCCAGCGCCGCCGTGACCCTGACCCATATCGGCGTGGGTTTACTGAAAAGCCTGGTATTTGCCGTCCTGATCGCCATTGCCGGCTGCCGTTCCGGGATGCAATCCGGGCGCGACTCCGCGGGGGTCGGTGAGGCAGCCACTGAGGCGGTGGTCACCGCCCTGGTCTACCTGATCGTGGCCGACGCGGCGATCAACATCCTGTTCCAGCACCTGGGCGTGTAATGGACGAATCTGCCCCCGAGGTCCATATCGACGTCCGCGACCTGACCATGGCCTTTGGCGCCAAGGTCATCCAGCGCGACCTGAATTTTCCGATCTACCGGGGCGACATTTTCGTCATCATGGGCGGCAGCGGCTGCGGCAAAAGCACCCTGCTTAAGCATATGCTGGGGCTGCTGGAGCCCGCTGCCGGCGATATCCTGTACAGCGGCCAGAGCTTCACCCGCGCCAGCAGCGCAGAGCGTGACATCATGCGCCGCGGCTGGGGAATTACCTACCAGTCGGGAGGCCTGTTCAGTGCCATGACCCTGGAGCAAAATGTCAGCCTGCCGCTGCAGCTCTATACCGACTACAGTGCGATGCAGATCGCCGACGTCGTCGATTACAAGCTGAGCCTGGTCGGCCTGGGCGGTTTCCAGAGCTATTACCCCGCCGAGATCAGCGGCGGCATGCGCAAACGCGCAGCACTGGCCCGGGCCATTGCCCTGGACCCGCAGATCCTGTTCTTTGATGAGCCGTCAGCCGGGCTGGACCCGATCAGCTCGAGACTACTGGACGACCTGATCCTGGAGTTGAAGGAGTCCATCGGCGCCACCGTAGTCATGGTGACGCACGAACTTGAGAGTATTTTCGCTATTGCAACCAACAGCGTCTATCTGGACGCCAGCAGCCGCACCATGATTGACTATGGTGACCCGCGGCAGTTGCGCGACAGCAGCGAACAGCCCGTCGTGCGCCAATTCCTGGCCCGCAGCGCTGCCGCAGGGGAGGATATGGGCAGTGAATAACGAACATCCACACAGCGTCGCCATCGGCGCCTTCATTCTCGGCGCGCTGCTCATTGCGCTCGCCACCCTCGTGTTTGTCCTCGGCTCCGGCCTCGGCGTCGAGCGCACCAGGGTGGTGATGGTGTTCGACAGTTCGGTCAAGGGCTTGAGCATCGGCGCGCCGGTGGCACTGCGCGGGGTGGAGATCGGCCAGGTAACCGGGATCAACCTGATCCTCGACAGCGACACCGCCGACCTGATTATGCTGGTGGAAGCCGACGTTTCCAGCGCCAATGTGCAGAGCAGCCGGCAGACCTCCGAGGAAATGATTGACGAGCTCATCGCCCGCGGGCTGCGCGCCCAGCTCAACCTGCAGAGCCTCCTCACGGGGCTCCTGTACGTACAGCTCGACTTCCACCCGGACACACCGGCGCAGCTGGCCCGGATCGACAGCGACTACACCCAGATTCCCACGATCCCCACCGGACTGGAAAAGTTTACCCGCCAGATCGAGTCGCTGGACATCGCCCAGATCGCCGCCGATGTCCAGAGTATTGCCGCCAGTGTCGACGAGTTCATTGGCCAGGAAGAATTCCGCCAGCTACCACGGGAACTCGGCAGAACCCTGGAGGGCATACAATCCCTCACCGCGGAGCTGCAGACGGCAGTAGCGAGCGCGAGCCCCGGTCTGGATCAGGTCCTCGCGAGCACGGACCAGCTGGTGAACCAGGCCAGTGAGACACTGCCGACACTCAACACCATGCTGGACCGGAACCTGGCCACACTCCAGGCGGCGGCCAGCGCCTTCGAGAAAACCATGACGGAAATTGACGGCCTGGTAGCCCCGGACTCCGCCACGACCTACCAGCTCAACCAGGCCCTGCGCGAGCTGGCGATGGCGGGGCGCGCGCTGCAGTTACTGGCCAAGACCATCGAGGAGCAGCCGGAGTCGCTGCTTCGCGGCAAAAACGAGGACAAGCCATGAAGCCGATTCGCCTCTTCTGTGGCGCCGTCGCGGCGCTGTTGCTGGTGGCCTGCGGCAGCTCGCCGCAGCACAACTTCTACCTGCTCAGCGCCGAGAGCCGGGCAATCGCCAGCGGTCAGTCGCCCTCTCTCGGCATCGGCCCCATCGAGATTCCGGAATACCTGAACCGCAACAGCCTGGTGTACAGCCGCGGGAGTAACCAGTTGCACATCGCCAGCTTCGAACGCTGGGCGGAACCACTGGCCGAAGGGATCCAGCGGGTGCTGGGACTGAATCTGTCTGCCGAGCTGGGAACCCAGAATATCCGGCCCCATCCCTGGCCGCGGACAGATGCTCCCGCCTACGCGGTGCAGCTCTGGGTTCTGTCGCTGGACGCCGCCGGCCAGGAAGCGGAACTGGTGGTGGAGTGGCGGGTAACGCGCCGGGGCGAGCCGGGAGCCCTGGAACAGCGTATCAGCCGTCTGACCCAGCCGCTGCCGGGTCTCGAATGGCAGGCCGCCGATGCCGCCGGCGCCTACAGCAACCTGCTGCAGGCTCTCAGCAGGGAAATCGCCGCGGTGATTCGCGACGCCGAGGCAGCGGCAGCGGCAGCGGCAGACAGCTGATCAGAAGGCGTCGCTGCGCAACATGGCATCGGAGCCGCCGTCGACAAAAAATACCGAACCACAGACAAAATCCGCTTCATCGCTGAGCATGAAACGCATGACATTGGCGATCTGCTCCGGCTGGGCAGCCTCTCCCCAGGGCACGCTGGCGCTGAACTGGCGCATCGCCTCGCCGAACTGCGGATCCTTGAACACCTGTTCCGTCAGCGGGGTCAGGGTTATTCCCGGCGCGACTGCGTTGACGCGCACCCCGGCCTTCGCCCACGCCACCACGTTGCGGCGCATCCACAGCACCAAGGCGCACTTGGAACCGGAATAGACTGTCTGCCCGTTTTCGGCTTCAGCCAGCGCCAGCGCAGCGGCCTCATCGCCGGCAAGGAATGCCTGCACCAGCGGGTGCGAGGTCTCGGTCATGGGCGCGGAGTTGGAACTCACCAGCAGCACCGTACCCCGGCGCTGGCCCAGCAGGTCCTGCAGGCCGGTCGCCATGTCGACAGCGCCGAAATAGTTCACCGCGGCGATCGTACGCGACGCCGCTACCGGTGGCAGTCCGGCGCAGGCGATAAAGCCATCCAGGCCGTCAGCTGCACGGGCCCGCAGCGCCGCCAGCGCTGACGCCCGGCCGCCGGGGGTCGACAGGTCGGCAATAATATCGCCTTCCTTGATGTCAATGGAGATCACCTGGTGGCCGGCCGCCGTTAACTGCTCGCGCAGGGCCGCACCGATCCCGGTCGCACCGCCGGTCATTGCGTACAGTTTCATGCTGGTCTGTCCTCATCCTGTCCTCGGGCTGCTATTCTCGCCCAGCCGTGGCCGCAGTGGTAACCGCGAAGTCTGCATTGGTATACCCGCCGCTGCAGAAGCTTGCCACGGCGCCCGCGAACTTGCCTGCCCCGGGGGGCGATAGTACTCTGCAGGCCGCGCCATTGCGGAGTACATTCCATGAGCAAGAAACCCCTGGCCCCGGCCATTGAGGGCTGGTTCACCCTGGACCAGGAGCCGCGGCTGATCGGCAGCCAGTGCTGCGCCTGCGGCACCTACTTCTTTCCCAAGCAGAGCCGCTATTGCAAGAACCCGGACTGCGACAGCACCGAATTTCGGGAAGTGCCGCTGAGCCGCACCGGACGGGTCTGGAGCTACACCAATGCCTGCTACCAGCCACCCGCGCCGTTCGTCGCCGCCGACCCCTTCGAGCCCTACACGATTGCCGCAGTGACCCTGGAACAGGAACAAATGACTGTCCTGGGCCAGGTGGTTACCGGGGTAGCGGTCGCAGACCTCAAGGTGGGCATGGAGATGGAGCTGGTGCTGGAGCCGCTGCACGAGACCGAGGAAGACATCAAGATGACGTGGAAGTGGCGCCCGCTTGCCAATCAGGGAGGACAGCACTGATGAGTCAGGAGATCGCCATTATCGGCGCCGGCATGCACCCCTGGGGCAAGTGGGGCCACAATTTTGTCGAGTACGGCGTGGCCGCGGCCCGCGAGGCCCTGGCGGACGCCGGCATTCACTGGCGCGAGGTGACATTTGTGTCCGGCGGCGCCACCGTGCGCTGCGGCTACCCCGGCTACGTCGCCGGCGCCACCTTCGCCCAGGCTCTCGGCTGGCAGGGCTGCGAAGTCAACACCTCCTATGCCGCCTGCGCTTCGGGCTCCCAGGCCCTGGCCGCCGCCCGCAACAAGATACTGGCGGGGGAATGTGAGGTTGCACTGGTAGTCGGCGCGGACACCACCCCCAAGGGCTTTCTGGCCCCCGCCGGCGGCTATCGCCCGGAAGATCCCGACTGGGTGCGTTTCTACCTGGGCATCACCAACCCCACCTACTTCGCCCTGTATGCACGCCGGCGCATGGACCTGTACGGCGACACCCTGGAGGACTTCGCCGCCGTCAAGGTCAAGAACTCCCTGGTTGGCAGCAAGAACCCCCGAGCCCGCTACCGGAAGTGCTTCACCGCAGAGGATGTGGCCGCCTCCGCCATGGTTGCCGACCCGCTGCGGCTGATGGACATCTGTGCCACCAGTGACGGCGGCGCCGCCCTCATCGTCTGCAGCCTGGACTACGCCAAACGCATCGGCAAGGGCGACGCCCCGCGCATCGCCGCCATCTCCACGGTCACTCCCAGCTTCGCCAGCGCGGTGGTGGAAATGCCCGATATCGCCACGGATTCCGCAGCGGCGGCCGGCATCGAGGCGCACAGCTTCCGCGCGGCTCTGCCAATGAAGGCCTACGAGGAGGCAGGCATTGGCCCGGAAGATGTGGATGTGGCCGAAGTCTACGACCTCTCAACCGCCCTCGAACTGGACTGGATCGAGGACCTGCGACTGACGCCCCGGGGGGAAGCGGCCCGGTGGCTGCGCCGGGGCGACACTACGGTGGGCGGCAAGATGCCGGTCAACCCCTCGGGGGGTCTCGCCTGTTTCGGGGAAGCGGTTCCGGCCCAGGCCCTCGCCCAGGTCTGCGAATTGACCTGGCAGCTGCGCGGCCAGAGCGGCGACCGCCAGGTCGAGGGCGCGAAGGTCGGGATTACCGCGAACCAGGGTCTGTTCGGGCACGGCAGTTCGGTGATTGTGAGGCGCTGAAGCCCCAGGCAGCGGGGCTTGATCAGCCCCGCTCAATGCTGTCGATGTGCGCTGCCGCGTCCAGAAGCCGCCGCGCTTCGTCCACATGCATGGTCTCGATCAACTTGCCGTCCAGCACCGCCACGCCCCTGCCCTGGACCGTCGCCTGCTCCCAGCAGTCCAACAGGCGGCGAGCGTGCTCGACGGCCGCCGCATCGGGACCAAACACGGCGTTGGTTACCGCGATCTGCCCGGGGTGAATCAGGGTCTTGCCGTCAAATCCAAGGGCGTGTCCCTGTTCACAGACCGCCCGCAATCCTGCCTCGTTCTTGATATCCAGATACACCCCGTCCAGCACGACAACACCCGCCAGGCGCGCGGCCAGGACGCAGCGGCTCAGGGCGTACTGCAAACCGGTGCGCCCGGGGTCCACTGGCAGGCGCAATTCATAGGCCAGATCGGTGGTTCCCATCAATAGCGCTGTCAGGCGGCCATAGCCGGCAATCGCCTCCACATCCGCCACGCCGGCCGGGGTCTCGATCATGGCCCACAGGGCCATGTCCGGACGCTGCAGCTCCTCCAGCAGCGCGGACACCTGCTGCAATTGCTCCACCGACTCCACCTTCGGCAGGCACAGGGAGGTGACCGGGGTCGCTGCCAGGGCCCGGATATCCGCCTCGCCCCAGGGGGTGGCCAGCGCATTGCAGCGCGCCACCAGCTGTCGCGGTCCATAGCCACCCGCGGCGAGCTGGGCAACCAGTTGGGTCCGGGCCTCGGCTTTCTTCTCCGGGGCCACCGCGTCCTCCAGGTCGAAAACCACCGCGTCAACGGGCAGGTCGCGGGCCTTGTCCATGGCCCGCTGGTTGATGGCGGGCATGTACAGGGCGGAACGCAGCAGGGCGGTCAAGGTTCTCTCTCCTGGTCAGTAGTGGGCACAGTCGCGCTCTCCGGAGCGCCTTCAAGGCCTCTGATGGAAGCGCGCTTGAGGTAGGCGACCAGATCCGCGCGTTGCTGCGGATCGGGAATGCCGCGGGCCATCATGGTGGTGTCCGGGAACATGGCCAGCGGGTCCGCCAACCACAGGAACAGCAGCCGCGGGGTCCAGACAAACCGGGCCTCGCGGAAGGTGTCGGAGTAGTGTTCAAAGCCCGGCTGCTTGCCCGCCACCTGGCCAAATATCCGGTACAGGCTGGGG
This sequence comes from uncultured Haliea sp., assembly GCA_947258585.1. Taxonomy (GTDB): domain Bacteria; phylum Pseudomonadota; class Gammaproteobacteria; order Pseudomonadales; family Halieaceae; genus Haliea. The sequence goes on from CAMYIZ010000030.1 coordinate 19,011, forward strand.
CCGTTGTTGTGGCCCATTTCCGGCTCGGGGTAGTGGCAGGTGCGGCACTGGCCAAACACCAGGCGACCGCGCTCGTAGTCGCCCTCGGGCATGTCCACCGCAGCGTCCTGCGCCAGCGCCAGGGGCGACAGGAATGCCAGCGCGACAATAGCGAGCCAGCGCGTCATGCGGCCACCTCGACTCGCGCCGCTGCAATGCCGGCACGGCGGCCAAAAAATGTACAATCACCGACCGACAGGCCGCTGGCAATATAGGGCGCCACCGGCAACCCCGCCGCGGTGCGGCCCACCGCATACAGGCCGGGAATGATCTCGCCGAAGGGATTGATCACCCGGCCATCGATATCGGTGTGCAGGCCGCCGAAGGTATGGGCGGTAAAGAATGCGCGCTGCACAGACAGGTCCCAGACCTTGAAGGGCGGCTTGTCCAGTGGCTGCAGGTAGCGCCCTTGCTTGTGGAACAGGGGATCGCGCCGGGTCGCTGCGAAGCGGTTGTAGTACGCCACCGTCTGTTGCAGGGCGCCCTGGGGGAATCCGGCCCGCTCCGCCAGGTCACCCATGGTCGCCGCCTCCGCAATTTCAAGGAAGTTGTCCTGGTGGAAATCAAAACTGCTGGCGGCATCGGTGATCAGCCACGCCCTGCCCTGCTGCTGGTAGGCGATGGCGTCACCGAGCACACCGTAGTAACTGTCCTCGCCGATGAAGCGCTGGCCACTGGCATTGACCACAATGCCGGCCAGGGTGGACTCCGGCGGATAAATGGGCGTGATGGCAAAGCCTTCGTTCATGCGCAGGGTCTCGGCACCGGCAGCCGAGCCCATGGCGATACCCTCACCCAGGTCGCCGGCGTTGCCCCAGGGCGCGGAGCAGTCAAACAGCGCGGGGGCGTGGCGCTGCACCATGTCCCGGTTGTGGATAAAGCCACCACAGGCCAGTATCACGCCGCGCCGGGCGCGCACATTGTGCTCACGGCCGTCCTGCACCACCTGCATGCCGACCACCCGACCGTCACTCTCCAGCACCAGGCGCCGCCCGGACACCCGCGCCCGCATATCCACGCCGGCGGCCCGCGTCTGTTCCAGCAGGGCCTGCATCAGGCGTCGTCCACCGGTCATCCCGGGTTCGCCCGGCACGTGGCCGCGCGGCGCGGGGCGGGACGTCTCGCGGGCGGGCCAGGCGAGCTCGTTGCCGGAGTAGTAGAGCGACTCGTCACCCAGGGTCAGTTCCTTGACGTCGGTGTAGCGGTCGTTGTACGGAACACCCATCGCCACCAGCCAGTCGAAATGGGCGACACTCTCCTCGCAGTAGAGCTGTATCTTGTCGAGCTGGGGATAACCACTGCTGTTCTTGGCAATGAACCGGTACATGTCCTCGACAGTGTCCTCGAACCCGGCTGCTCTCTGCAGGGCGGTGCCACCGCCGGCATAGACAACACCCCCCGACATTGCGGAAGAGCCTCCGAAACGGGGGAGGGACTCGATCATCAATACCCCGGCATCGGCGCGCCGCGCCTCGATGGCAGCGCTGCAGGCGGCGGAGCCGGAACCCGCAACCAGCACATCGACGGTTTCATCCCAGCGCTTGACCTCACTACGCGCAAGCGCTGCGGCGGAACCGGAGAGGGCAAGGCCAGCCCCCAGTCCCAGCCCGGCGAGGACCTGTCTGCGCTGTAACCCCGGGGCTTTCATGGCGCCGGCTCCCGGATATATTCCAGCTGGTAGTTGATCATATACGTCCGGTGACGCGGGCCGCTGGCGTTTTCACAGCCATCCTCGTAACCCGCATCGCCGGCGTAGAGGAAACAGATACCACCTTCGAGCATCACCATGCGCGGCGCGTACAGGAATGGCTCCCGGCCGCGCACAGCGGCCTGGGCTGTGGCGCAGCAGTCATGTCCGGCGAGATCGGCGAGGCTGACAAAGGTCGGCGGCATCAGGCGAAACACGTTGTCCGTGTCGCGAATCTCCGCGAACGCCTGCTCCGGACGCAGCCAGCGGTGGGCGGCGATCTCCCCGCCATCGACCTGGATTTCCTGGTGGTCTTCCAGTACCGCCAGGAAAAACCAGGTACTGTAGCGGCGCTTGGCGCCCTCGGGCGTGGTCCAGTGGGAAAAGTAGCTCAGCTGGTCCGGCGTGATGATCACCCCGGCTTCCTCTTCAGTTTCGCGAATCGCCGCGTTGACCGCAGCCTGGTAGTCGTCGTCAGCGACGCTATAGTCAGCGGGATCCACCCGGCCACCGGGGAACACCCACTCGCCACCCATGTGTTTGAGTGCGGCACTCCGCTGCACCAGCAGCGCTTCGGGTCCCTGCGCACCATCCCGCAGCAATACCACGGTCGCTGCCGGGTGCACCGGGACCGCCTGCTCACTCATCTCGATCACGTCGGAGCCTCAGGGAAAGAAGCGACTGATGGTGTCGATCACGCAGGCCGGTCGCTCACTGCCCTCGATCTCAATCGTCATGCGCACCACCACCTGCACACCGCCCTTGACCTCTTCCACGCTGAGAATCTCGCCGCTGCCCCGCACCCGGCTGCCGACCGGCACCGGTGCCGGAAAGCGCACCTTGTCGCAACCATAGTTCACGCCCATGGACACATTGTTCACCTGCAGCAGCTGTGGCAGAAACAGGTTCGCCAGCGACAGGGTCAGGTAACCGTGGGCAATGGTCCTGCCGAAAGGCCCCTGGGCGGCGCGCTCGGGATCCACGTGGATCCACTGATGGTCCCCCGTTGCTTCCGCGAACTGGTTAATCCGCTGCTGATCTATTTCCAGCCAGTCACTGCTGCCGAGGTCCCGGCCCTCACTGCCCAGCAGGGCAGCGGGATTGTCGAACACAGTCGTCATGAGGCGTCATTTCCCGGTTGTCGATCCTGGCCGGGACTATATCACCCGCAGCCTCCCGGGGCAGCCGCGGCCGGTTCAATGTTTCCCACCAACCGCGTGGGGATTCCCGGCGCAGGAAACGTCGCGCGCAAACCCTCGGCTCGCGCCAGCTGGCGGGCCGGCCCACTGCAAGCAGCGCCTGAATCCGGTATATTGGGGGTTTTTGCCGGAGGAAACGCGCATATGCCTGAAAACATCGATATCAACGCGCTGCTGCAAACCTACATCATTCCCTGGGGCGGCCGCATCATCCTGGCCCTGGCCATCTTCTACATCGGCCGCATGGTGGTCGGCACCGTTGTCGGCCTGATCGTCAAGTTCATGCGCGCGCGACGCATGGACGAGGTTCTGGTGCGGTTCCTGTCGGCCATCCTGCGCTGGGTGCTGCTGCTGTTCGTCATCATCGCGGCGCTGAGCCAGCTGGGCATCGACACCACCTCCATGGTCGCCCTGCTGGGTGCCGCCGGTTTGGCCATCGGCCTGTCCCTGCAGAGTTCTCTGTCGAACCTGGCCGCCGGTGTGCTGCTGATCATATTCCGGCCCTTCACCAAGGGCGATTTCGTGGAGGCCGGCAACGCCATGGGGACGATAGAGAGCATCAGTATCTTCACCACCACCATGACCACGCCGGACAACAAGGAAGTCATCATTCCCAACGGCGCGATTCTCAGCAACAACATCACCAACTACTCGGCGCGACCGACCCGCCGCGTGGACATGGTTTTCGGGGTGTCCTACGGCGATGACATTCGCAAGGCCAAGCAGCTGCTGGAAGAGATTATCGCCGCCGACGAGCGGGTGCTGGCGGATCCGCCACCGCGCATCGTCGTGGGTGAACTGGCAGATTCCAGCGTCAACTTCCTGGTCCGCCCCTGGGTCAATTCTGCGGATTACTGGCCGGTCTTCTGGGACACCACCGAAGCAGTAAAACTGAAGTTCGACGAGGCGGGCATCACCATTCCGTTCCCGCAGATGGACGTGCACATGCCGGAAAAGACCTGATTCCGGCAGTTTGTTAACAGTTTTTCACAGGCTCGATCCGGCTCGCTGTGATATAACAGGACCTTCACCAAAGTTGCTGCGCCATCGCCCCATGGCGGTTGCACAGCAACCTCTGACCGGATCCTGCTGTGGCTTCTGTAAAACGCCAGATCGTACTTGCCGCCGGCCTGCTCGCAGGTGCGGCGGCTGTGACCTTTGTTTTATTTCTGAACCGCCCCTCTACCGAGATTACCGAACCGGTCTATATACCCGTGACAGTGGACGTGGTGGAAGCGGTGAAGGAGACCATCCGCATTCCGGTACAGGCCCAGGGTACGGTGTCACCACTGCAGCAGACCGCGCTGGTGGCGGAAGTGCAGGGGCGCATTGTAGAGGTCGCCGACCATTTCAACGTTGGCGGTTTCCTGCGTCAGGGCGATGTCCTGTTGCGCATCGACCCCCGTGACTACGAGGCCCGCCTGGCCCGCGCCGAGGCCGCACTGCGCAGCGCAGAGAGCGAGCTGTTGCAGGAGCGGGGGCGCGCGGACGTGGCCCGGCGCGAATGGGAAAAACTGCCCGCGGGCAGCCAGCGCTCTGAGGCGGCCCGCGACCTGTACCTGCGCAAGCCGCAGCTGGCCCAGGCCGAGGCGCAGCTGCTGGCCGCCGCCGCGGATGTAAACACCGCCCGGGACGATCTTGAGCGAACTACCGTGCGCGCTCCCTACGACGCCCTGATTCGCGCCAAGCACAGCGAGCTGGGACACTACGTCACCCCCGGCACCCAGCTTGCGGAAGTCTTCGCCGTCGCCATGGCAGAGGTGCGCCTGCCCATTCCGCAAACGCGGCTGGCCTACCTGGAACTGCCCGGGATCACCGCAGACACGGAAGGCGCCCTGATCGACCTCTACACCGATGTCGGCGGCGACGTCACCCACTGGAGTGCGCGCCTGCACCGCAGCGAGGGCGTGTTCGATGAGCGCTCCCGCGCACTGTTCGCCGTCGCACGCATCGACGACCCCTATGCCCTCAACAACCCCGGACGCGCGCCCCTGCGCATTGGCACGTTTGTCAACGCCAGCATCCAGGGCCGACCCATCCCGGGACTGGTAGCACTGCCCCGCTACGTGCTGCGGGCCGGCGATACGGTTGCGGTGGTCGATGACAACAAGCTCGTGCGCAACCGCAAGGTTACCACCCTGCGCGCCGGCGGCGACCTGATCTATGTATCCTCGGGCCTGGAAAACGGCGATCGGGTGATTCTCACCACCCTGGACAGCGCCCTGACCGGAGCCGAGGTCGCCGTGGTCTCGACCATCAGCAGCCCGGAGCTGCGGCGCCAGCATACCAGCGTGCCCACCGCCCCGACGGAAGCACCGGCTACCCCCGGGTTGGCTGCCAGCCAGCGCACTGCAGGCGCTTCCAAGCCGTGACCATGGGGCGCCACAAGGGCATCATTGCCTGGTTTGCGCACAACCCGGTCGCCGCCAACCTGCTCATGGCGATCATCCTGGTGGTCGGCCTGGGCTCGGCGTTTACCATCCAGCGCGCCATGTTCCCCACCTTCGACATCGACATGATTTTCATCAACATGGCCTATCCCGGCGCCTCACCGGAGGAGGTTGAGCAGGGCATCGTGCTGAAGATCGAGGAGGCCATCAACGATCTCGACGGTATCAAGCGGGTCGAGTCGGATGCGATGGAATCTTTCGCCCGGATCATGATCGAGCCACTGGACGGCACCGATATCAATGCCCTGCTGGCAGACGTCAAGAACCGCATCGACGCTGTGCAGCATTTTCCGGAGAACGCGGAAAAAGCCATCATCAGCCAGCCGGAACTGCTGTTTCCCGCGCTGCAGCTCCAACTGTCGGGGGAACTGGACGAACGCAGCATGAAAACCCTCGCCGATGAACTGCGCCGGGAATTGCTGACCCTGCCCGCAGTGTCCGCGGCAGAGGTGATCGGCGCCCGCGCCTATGAAATCTCCGTAGAAATCTCCGAACAACTGCTGCGCGAATACCACCTGAGCCTGGGTGAGGTCGCGGACATCATCGCCAGCTCCTCCCTGGACCTGCCCGCGGGCTCCCTGCGCACCCGCCAGGGCGACATCATGCTGCGCACCCAGGGCCAGGCTTATGTGCAGCAGGATTTCGAGTCCATTGTCCTGCGCAGCTTTCCCGACGGTACGCGCCTGCTGCTGGGCGACATCGCCACGGTCCGGGACGAGTTCGAGGAGAGCAGCGGTTTCGCCCTGTTCAACGGCAGCTACTCCCTGGGCATACAGGTGTTCGCGATGGGCAGCCAGGACATCATCGATACCGCCAACGCAACCCGTGCCTGGGTGGAGCAGAAGCGGGGGGAACTGCCGGCGGCGGTGACTCTGGATATCTGGTCGGATATCACCTACTACCTTGAAGGCCGGCTGGGCATGATGTTGAAAAACCTGGCCATGGGGGCCCTGCTGGTCTTTATCGTGCTGGCCCTGTTCCTGGAGATCAAGCTGGCTTTCTGGGTGATGCTGGGAATTCCCGTCTGTTTCCTCGGCGCCATGGCGATGATCAACACGCCCTACATCCACGCCAGTCTGAACATGATCAGCCTGTTCGGCTTTATCCTGGTGCTGGGCATCGTGGTGGACGACGCCATCATCATGGGAGAAAGCGCCTATGCGGAGGAAGAACGACACGGCCACAGCATCGACAGCGTGATTGACGGGGTACAGAAGGTCGCCGTACCCGCCACATTCGGGGTCCTGACCACGATCGTCGCCTTTGCCCCCACCCTGTTCATGGAAGGTGTCTTTGCCGCTTTTCCCGAGGCCTGTGGCTGGGTGGTGATTCTCTGCCTGATGTTCTCGCTGGTGGAGTCGAAGTGGATCCTGCCCGCTCACCTGGCCCACAGCAGTCCCACCCGCAGCCGCATCCTGCTGGCGGTCGACCGCGTCCAGGAAACCGTGAACCTGGGCCTGAGGCAGTTCGTGGAACAGCGTTACAGCCCCCTGATGCAGCGCTGCATACGCTATCGCTACGTCACCCTGGCGGCCTTTGTCGGCCTGCTGATCCTGTGCAGCGGCCTGATTGCCGGCGGCCTGGTGCGCACCGTCATTGCCCCGGATGTGCCCGGGGAGTTCATTTCCGTGGAAGTGGAAATGAACGAGGGCAGCCCCGAGGAGCGCACGCTGGAAACCATTGCCCATATCGTCGCGGCACTGGACCGGGTGGAGGCGGACTACCGCCGGGAGTCCGGCAACGATGAACGCCTGTTACAGCATGTGTTCGCCTATGGCAGCAGCCGCACCACCGGGGGCGTCAACCTGGAACTGACCAAGGAAGACCAGCGCAGCATCAGCACCCGCGAGATCGAAAAGCGCTGGCGCGACGCAGTGGGTACCCTTCACGGGGTGAAGATCCTGGCCATCAGCAGCGCCGATGGCCCCCGCTTCGGCCCCTCCATCGCCTTCGACCTGATGCACCGCGACTTCACCATGCTGCGCGCGGCCGCGGCAGAGCTGGAGACCGCCCTGCGCCGTTACGACGGGCTCTACGACATCCGCAACGGGGCCAGCGAGACCAGCGACGAATTCCACATTGAGCTGCTGCCGGAGGGCGAGTCCCTGGGACTGTCCCGGCTGCAGCTGGCCAACCAGGTCCGCCACGCCTTTTACGGAGCCGAAGCACAGCGGGTACAGCGCGGGCTGGACGAGGTCAAGGTCATGGTCCGCTACCCGCGCGCCGACCGGGAGACTGTCAACACTCTCAACGACATGAATATCCGCACCCCCGCCGGGGAAGAGATTCCCTTCGATACCGTCGCCAGGCTGGAGGTCAGGCAGGGCCTGCAGAAGGTCACCCACATCAACTACCAGCGCGCGGCGGAGGTTACCGCAGAGGCGAACAAGGACCTGGTGGAACCGGCGCGGGTCGTCGCCGATATCGAAAAGAATGTCCTGCCGGACATTCTGCAGCGTTATCCCGGCCTCAGCTACGCCATTGCCGGTCTGGCAGATGAAGAACAAAAGATGCTCACCAGCATGGTGATCGGCTTTGGCCTCGCCCTGTTCGGGATCTACGCCCTGCTGGCGATTCCGACCCGCTCCTATCTGCAGCCCCTGATCATCATGGGCGTGATACCCTTCGGCGTGATTGGCGCGGTTGTCGGGCACTGGGTCACCGGCTATCCCCTCAGCATGATGTCCATGATGGGGGTGATCGCGCTGAGCGGCGTCGTGGTCAATGACAGCCTGATCCTGGTGGACCGCATCAACAGCTCGATCAAGGATGGCGTCGAGCCCCTGCGGGCGGTGGTGGAGGCCGGTACCACTCGCTTTCGCGCCATCCTGCTGACCTCCCTCACCACCTTCTTCGGCCTCGCCCCAATGCTGCTGGAGCGCAGCGCCCAGGCCCAGGAAATCGTGCCCATGGCCGTGTCCCTGGCCTTCGGTATCGTCTTCGCCACCGTGATTACGCTGCTGCTGGTGCCCAGCCTCTACCTGATCCTGATGGATCTCAAGGCCTGGCGCGAGCGCCCCGGGGACGCCCCCCTGGAGCTGGAGCCGCTGTCCTGACCGGACCCATCCCCGCTCAGGGCAGCGCGGAGCAGGACAGGCAGCGCATGTAGAGGTGCGCCGGGTCGTTCATCTCGGCAAGCATGCGGGCGACGCTGGCCAGGGGCTGCACCAGCTGCTGCACCCCCGCGCCCAGTCCCGGCCACGGCGCAAGCACTCCGATCCGCGAGGCCAGCTGCTGCAACAGAAGATCCCGTGGCGACAGCGGTTCCTGGACGTACTCCACCTGATAGCCCTCTCCCAGGCCACCCAGCTCGGCGGCGCTTGCTATCGCTTCGCGCAGGGACCCCAAGTCGTCCACCAGTCCCAGGCGCAGGGCGTCGCTGGCGCTCCACACCTTGCCTTCCGCCAGCTCCAACACCTGCGCCCGCTCGAGACCGCGCCCGGCAGCCACCAGATCCAGGAAACCCTGGTAGGTGAAGTTCACACCGCTGGCCAGGGATTGGGCCACCTGTGGGTTGAGAGGACGGTCGAAACGCAGCGAGCCGGCGAGACTGGTGGTGCCGACCCCGTCCGTGTGGATGCCGGCGCGATCGAGCAATTGCTCGAACGTGGGAAAGGCCATGAACACACCGATACTGCCGGTCAGGGTCGCGGGCGTGGCCCATATCTGGTCGGCCTCCGCCGCTATATAGTAGCCCCCCGACGCCGCCAGCGAGCCCATGGATACCACGACTGGAAGGCCTTGCGCGCGCACCCGGGCCAGCGCCTGGCGAATGCGCTCGGAGGCAAACACGCTGCCGCCACCCGAGTTTACCCGCAGCACGATAGCCTTGACCCCATCCTGCTCCGCAGTCTGCCGCAGCAGGCGTGCCAGGGAGTCGCCCCCTATGGTTCCCGGCGGTTGCTCCCCGGACATGATATTGCCCTCTGCCGTCACCACCGCGACCCGGTCACCGGTGACCGGCTGGAAGCTGACCGGACGCTGGTGAGCGATGTAGCGCTCAAAGACCACGGCTTCGTAAAAGCCCTCGTCGTCTTCGGCGCCAACCACCTGGATCAGGTAATCGTTGGCATCGGAGCGCACCAGCAGCCGGTCAACCAGGCCCTGCTCCCGGGCCAGCCGGGCACTGTCACCCCCGGTCTCCGCCAGCAAGCTGTGATAACTGGCTATGAGGCGATCTATCGCCCCCGGCTCCAACTCTCGCCGCTCCTCCACCACCGCGGTGTAGCGGCCCCACAAATCCCGCAGCCAACGCTCGGTGAGCGCCTTCTCTTCCGCGGACATGTCGTCACGCAGGAACGGCTCCGCCATGGACTTGTGTTCGCCGGCCCGGAACACGTGCATGGAGACCGAGGCTTTCTCCAGCGCTTCACGGAAATGGTTGCGATAGCTGGCAAAGCCCTCCAGGGGCACCGCACCCATCGGGTTGAGAATGATCTCGTCGGCCTGGCTGGCCAGCAGGTACTGGTCCTGGCTGAAGTAATCCCCCACCGCGATCACCGGCTTGCCACTGGCCTTGAACACGCTGATGGCCTCGGCGATTTCGAGGTTTTTGCTGATCCCGGAAGACACCAGGTAATCCAGCTCCATGACCAGGGCGGTGATCGCCGGGTCCCCCGCCGCGTGGCGAATCGCGTCCAGTACGTCGCGCAGCAATACTTCCCGCTCCGTGGGCGCCGGCTCGCCAAGCAGGGCCTGCAGCGGATTGGTGTGGGACTTTTCCTCGACCACGGTACCGCCGAGATTCAGCAGCAGGGCCGCCTTCTCCGGCATCGGCTGCTGCCCGCCACTGAAATACAGCACATAGATCAGCCCCAGAAAAACCAGGAACAGGATGTTTGAAAGCGCCAGGCGGAACCAGGTGAGGCCGGCCCAGAACCCGGAAAAAACACGTCGCAGCAGGGATGGCTTGCTCATACAGGGGACTCCGGATCGATTGCTGTGGCGGGGGGCTGCAATTCACGGGCGCGCCAGCGCACATAGAACATGGCGCTGCAGAACAGGGTGACCACGGCCACCATGCCCAGCCAGGGCAGCACTGCCAGTGGCGTAGCGAACAATCGCTCCACCAGGCTTATAAAATAGAGCAGGGAAACGAAACACAGCCAGATGAAGCTGCGCAGCCGGTCGCGCAGCATGCCCGGCAGGAACAGGAGGAGTGGCAGCAACTTGCCGAGCCAGATGATCCAGGGCGGTTGTGAGGCGAACACATCACCCAGCTGCTGGGCCAGCAGCAGACCCCAGCTGATCCAGGTCAGCCACCAGGCCCAGCGGCTCAGGCCGGCGCGGGCGACGGCAGTCATGACAGACCTCCCAGACCGAGGGCCAGCCGGGCAACGCGCTTGCCCAGGGCACGACAGAGGGCCGCCTCCGGCCCGTCCAGGGACCGACTGTTGTCCGCTCCCGCCCAGTGAGAAGCCCCGTAGGGCGTGCCTCCGGCCGTGCTGGTCATCAATCCTGGCTCGCTGTAGGGTAGCCCCGCCAGCACCATGCCGTGGTGCAGCAGCGGCAACATCATGCTGAGCAGCGTGGACTCCTGGCCACCGTGCAGACTGGAGGTGGAGGTGAATACCGCGGCTGGCTTGTCGATCAGCGCACCGCTCAGCCAGAGCGCGGAGCTCTGGTCGAGAAAGTACTTCAGCGGTGATGCCATGTTGCCGAAACGCGTGGGACTGCCGAGGACCAGGCCGGCGCAATCGCGCAGGTCGTCGAGCTCGCAATACAGCGGCCCATCAGCGGGAATCTCATCCTCGGTCTGCTCGCAATTCGCGGAAATGGCGGGCACCGTTCGCAGCCGGGCACTGATGCCGGCGACGCTCTCGACACCGCGGGCTACCTGCGCGGCCATGGCAGCGGTGGCACCGTGGCGGCTGTAGTAGAGGACCAGCACATAGGGTGCGGCCATCAGTCGAACAGCGCCAGCACGTTCTCCGGTGGCCGTCCCAGCACCGCCCGCTCACCGCGCACGACGATCGGGCGTTCAATCAGCCTGGGGTGGGTGGACATGGCCTTGAGCAGGCTGGCTTCGCTGCTGCCGGCGCTGAGGCCCAGCTCCTTGTATTCTGCCTCGCCACGCCGCACCAGTGCCCCGGCGCTGATGTCGAGCCTGGCCAGCAGGCGCTTGAGCGCCGCCTGGGATGGCGGACGCTCCAGATAGAGGACAACCTCAGGCTCAATACCGTGCTCCTGCAGCAGGGCCAGGGTTGCGCGGGACTTGGAACAGCGCGGGTTGTGGTAGATCTGATACTCGCTCACAGCAGGCTCCAGAAAGAGTGGCCGAGCATTATAGCAAAAGGACTCGCGGTGGAACCGCCATCAAATCATGCCATACTTGCGGCCCTGCGCGCCGGAGCTGCACGGCCGGTCGCCGCTCGCCCGTACTGGATCTGAAGGAGCCCCTCGACGTGAGAACCGCCTGCCTTGCCCTGTTGCTGCTGCTCGCCGGCTGCCAACCGCCCGCCGGCCCCGTCGGCAACGCCGCCCTGCTGGAGAGCCTGCGCGGCCAGTGGGTCGTGATCAACTACTGGGCCAAGTGGTGCAAACCCTGTATTGAGGAGATACCGGAACTGAACGCGCTGGACCGGGAGCACGACGACATCACCGTGCTGGGGGTGAACTATGACGGGGCCACCGGGGAGGATCTCGCCACCCAGCTGCGGGAACTGCGAGTGGCCTTCCCCACCCTGGAGCAAGACCCGGCGGAGTTACTGGGCCAGCCCCGCCCCTCGGTATTGCCTACCACGTTTATCATCAACCCCGAGGGGGCACTGGTGCAGGCCCTGATCGGGCCGCAAACCCTGGAGTCACTGCTGGCCGCCATCCGCGACGGCCAACAGTAGGCTTCGCCAGAGCCGGTTACAGGCTCTGGTAGTAGTCCATCAGGATCCGCGCCACTTCCGGGCGGGAGAATTCCGGCGGCGGTGCGACACCGTTGCCCAGCATTTCCCGGACCTTGGTCCCCGACAGCAGCACGAAGTCTTCGGGCGTGTGATCCGGCGCATCGCGCATCATCACTACCCGGTCCAGCTTCTTGCTGTAGGCGGTGTGATCGGCGCGGTAAATCTGCAGTTCCAGGGCACCTGCCGGCACTTCCTCATCAAAAATGGTCTGGGCGTCGAAACCGCCGTAGTAGTCGCCCACGCCGGCGTGGTCGCGGCCGACGATAAGGTGGGAACAGCCGCAATTCTGGCGGAACACCGCGTGCAGCACCGCTTCCCGCGGGCCGGCGTACAGCATGTCGAAGCCGTAGCCGGTCACCATGACGGTATTGGGCGGGAAGTAGACCTCCACCATTTTGCGAATGGAGGCGTCGCGGACATCGGCGGGAATGTCGCCCGGCTTCAGCTTGCCCAGCAGCATGTGGATCAGGACACCGTCCGCGTCCAGGTCCTCCATTGCCATGCGGCACAGTTCCTCGTGGGCGCGGTGCATGGGGTTGCGGGTCTGGAAGGCAACAACGGTGTTCCAGCCACGGGCGGCGATTTCCTCACGGATCTGCACCGCAGTGCGGAAGGTATCCGGGAACTCTTCCGGGAAGTAGGAGAAGTTCAGCACCTCGACGGGCCCCGACAGCAGGGTGCGCCCGAGGCTCTTGAACGTCGCGACGCCGGGGTGCTGCGGGTCCAGGGTGCGGAACACTTTCTCGGCGATGAAATCGATCTGCTCATCGCTGACCGTTTCGACCGCCTCCACATCCATGATCGCGAGTACGGGGTTGCCCTCGACATTGGGGTCGCGCAGGGCTATACGGCCGCCCGCTGCCACCGCGGTGGACTCGGTCAGGTTGACGATAGGCACCGGCCAGAACAAGCCGTCCACCGTCTGCAGCTTGGCGGCGACACTCAGGCTGTCGGCCAGGTTCATGTAGCCGCTGAGGGGGTTGAAGTACCCCGCACCCAACATGACGGCATTGGCGGCGGCGGCCGAATTGAGCAGCAGGGACGGCAGTTGCTCCGCCTCCTGCAGCAGCGCGGCGCGGCGCGCATCGTCGGCCACATACAGGGGTAGCAGCTCCGCAGAGCCGTGAGGTTTGATCATGGTGTTCTCCGTGTCAGTCATTGTGGCTCAGGCCTTGATGATGCCGCGCTCGCGCAGCAGGGCCAGGATCTCCTCCACTTCTTCATCCAGGCTCTGCTGGTCGGAATGAAGGTGGACTTCGGGCTTGAACGGCGCCTCGTAGGGGTCGTCGATACCGGTAAAGTTCTTGATTTCGCCGGCCCGGGCTTTCTTGTACAGGCCCTTGGGATCGCGGGCCTCCGCCGCTTCCAGCGGGCAATCGACAAATACCTCGATAAAATCCATGCCGGCCGCCTCGTGCAGTTCGCGCACCTGGTTGCGATCGCTGGCGTAGGGACTGATAAAGCTGCTGAGGGCTATGATACCGGTGTCCACGAACAGCTTGGCGATCTCGCCGATGCGGCGGATGTTCTCGGTGCGGTCCTCGGCAGTAAAGCCGAGGTTGCGGTTGATCCCCAGCCGCACGTTGTCCCCGTCCAGGCGGTAGGCCAGAACGCCCAGTTCGTTGAGCCGGCCCTCCAGCTCCACCGCGACCGTGCTTTTGCCGCTGCCGGACAGACCGGTAAACCACAGAGTGGCGCCCTTGTGACCCAGCAGGCGCTGCCGGTGCTCGCGGGTAATGTCACCTTCGTGCCAGTGAACGTTGGTTGCCTTTTGTTGTGCCATAGCGGTGCTCTCGTGCTCCATGTAGTGGGCGACCGGTTACTCCGGGCCCGGGTTGTCTGCTTCCGCCCACCAGTCAGGGCGTGATAAAGGCCTCGCGGTAGCCCCGGAACTGCGCCTTCAACCCCGCTTCGGTGAAGCCGAACTGTTCCAGCGTGTAGGCGTGGGCAGGCCGCAGTTCCCGGCGGTTGAAATCCTGCCAGCGCGCCATTTCGGTGCTGGCCTCGGGCGTCAGGTCCATGCCGAGGAAATCGTACACCCGGGCGATTTCCACCAGTGGCTGGCTGACTGTGTCCTTGAACCAGAGATCCAGGAACCGGTCCTCACCCACCTGCTGGCGAACCTCCAGGGTGTGCTGCAAGCCACGGGCAAACTTGCGTGCCCACTGCTTGCCCACAGCCACCGGGTCGGCAGAATCCGAGTACACCATCCACACATTGGCGATCATACTGGCCAGGGAGGGGATGGTCTCGACCGGATCCCGGTGGGATTGTACTACACGTGCGTCGGGAAAGACCTTGAACACGAGATCCATATAGTGCAGGTGGTGAGGGGCCTTCAGTGCCCAGCGTTCACCCTGCTGCCCGCTGCGCTTCTTCTGCCACTGCAGGAACTGCAGCAGCAGCTTCAGGTACTCGTAACCGATGGTGTGGTTCTGGGCCTCTACCCAGGCATCGAAGCTGGGAACGTTGGCCAGGGCCTGGATATTGAAGCTGTAAAAGGACTGCTCGAGAAGCATGATGTCCTCGTCCGGCTCCATTGCATCCAGCGGGTGCACCGAGAGCAGGTCGGGATTGCTGTCGATCATCATTTTCACTTCAGCCTTGCCATCGGCGATCCGGCGGTCGCCCGCGGCGGTGAAATCCCAGTCGAGGTCGGGACAGGGATAGCGGGTCTCGTACCAGAGCGGCGCATACATGCGATGATCGGCAGCAATGGTGCGGTGCAGCATGGTAGTGCCGGTGCGCGGCAGGCCGACAATCACCAGCGGGGCAACGATCTCCTCGTCGCGAATCTCGGGGTGCCGGCGCAGCCACTCCTGCACCCGCAAGCGGGTGCTGAGGATATCCAGCATCCGCTGGTACATCGCCGGCCGGCCGATGGCGTTGAGATCGGCCTCGTGCTCCAGCGACCACAACAACCGCTCCAGCGGCTCGCGATAGCTGTCATCGCCAAAATCCTGCAGGCCATCCACGGCCCGGGCAGCGGCAACCAGCTCATCGGCGTCCAGGCGGATATCAGTCACGGCGAGCAGCTCCTTCAGCAATCAATGAGTCCAATGCGACCACCCGCGTCGTCACCGGCGGGTAGTCCGTCGCTTCCACATAGCGCAACAGCATGGCCCCGCACTCGTGTCCGGCGGTGTCCAGCCAGTTGGGAAACGCCGCCCCGGGATCGCGACCAGCCACCACGATACACACCCGCCCATCGGATGCCAGCCGCGCGCTGCTGCGGTTCAGGTGAATGCGGTGAAAACGGTAGTCCAGGGATTCCATCCAGAAGTTGGAGAGCTGGAAATTCCAGGTACGACACTCCTGCGGGGGCGTGAATTCAATTACCAGCGCCTCCTCGGCCGCCAGCTGCCAATAGCTGTTGTGGTAGTAGATGGCCGGATCACCGCCCGCGCGCAGGCACATTTGCTGATCGTTGGGTGGCAGCTGATTGATGTGGGCCGCAAACCCCAGCATCCACTGCCGGAACAGGCCTGCGGTGCCGCTGATGAAGGGCACCACCCGCCCCATCTGGGCCGCGAACTGCGCCGGGTCCAGCACCGCCTCGCCGCGCGGATCCAGGCATTCGATGCGCAGCTCGATCTTGCGCTCCCGCAGCCGGTCGCGGAAGGTCTGGCGCACCAGGATATTGTCGGATTCCGGGGTCATCGGCAGCCAGTTGCCAGGCTGGGGCGTGGCACTGACCAGCAGCTCGAAATTCCCGTCCGGGCCCAGCTCCAGCTCGGCCAGGGTCACGTGCCCGGTGGGCGCCATGTCGCCCTGGCCGGCGAAGGAGCCGGCCTTGGTTTCAATACTGAGGTACTCGGCCCGGCCGGCGTTGCCGGTAATCCGGTAGCTGCAGCGACCGTCGATTGCGCAGTTCTGATAGTAATTGTCCGGGTTGTCATTGCCGATCTTGGCGGTTTCGTGGGACAGGGAATAGAACTGGGGGCAGAAAGGGTCGCTGAACTCCAGGTGCTTTTCCAGGCTGAGCCGCAGCAGGCGGGTAAGGTAGCGAAAGCCCTCGGCGCGGGTGAGGTCATCGGCAGGCGCGCCGGCAGCGAGGATTTCGGCGCCGGCGCTCTTCAGGGACTCGCAGAAATCCAGCCAAAGCTGGCCACTGCGCAGGGATTCCAGATCCGTTTCCGACATTGTCTTTATGCTCTCCGTAGATGGGCCAGTAAACCTGTGGCAGCGCCCAGTGTGGCAAACCCGGAGCCGGGACACATCACCCGTCAGGGTGATTCCGCTACAGGTAGAAATCCAGCAGCGACAGCACGAGCATGACACCGACGAGGGGTATGAGCCAGCGCCGCATTCGCGCCATGCGCTCAGGGTCGGCCGGGCGGGCGAACCGCTCGCCCAGAAAGACCATCAGGGCAACGCTGCCAAAGACAAACAACAACAGCATCAACAAATTGTGCACGGATTCTCCCGCCAGAGGGCGCCGACACTCGACGCCGACAGTTAACGACCCGGTTCGAGGAGCTGTGGCGACAGGGCGGCCACCATATTGCGTACCCCCTCGCGCCAGTCCACCCGGGTGGGCCCGATCAGTTCGTGCATGCGCGTGGTGTCTATGGCCAGGCTGCCAAAGGCCTGCGGGTTGTCCCGGAATTCCGGAACCAGGCCGGTGAGTTCCCGCAACCAGCCGCACCAGTCCTCAATACTGACCGCCTGGGAACCGCCAAAGTTCACCGTGGTGGCCTCGGTGCTGGCGGCCGCCAGCAGCAGCGGCAACTTTTCTATGTAGTCGTCCGTATGCAGGAGGTTATAACTGTTGGGGCGATCCGGATGGACGTCAATCGGCATGCCCTGCTCCATCATCAACAGATGATACCAGGGCCAGCCACCGTTGTTGCCATAGGGCACACTCAGGCGGGCAATGGTGGCCGGGATGCCGAACTGCCTGGCGGTGAACCGGCAGACGGTCTCGGCGGCAATCTTGCTGATGCTGTAGGTGGGAAACATGACCCGGTGGTTGTCCCCCAGTGGCGCGTCCTCCGCCCGGGGCTCCTGCCCGGCGTACTGGTACACCGCCGTTGAAGAAAGGTGCAGGAAGGCTTTTGCCTGGCGGCAGTGCACCATCAGCCGGCCCAGGCCCTCGGCATTGGCCGCCAGGTCATAGTCAAAGCTGTCGGTCTTGACCACGGCAAAATTCAACACATAGTCGAAATCCGCCGGCAGGCCGGTCAGCGCATCCGGATCCGCGAGGTCCGCCTGCAGACAGCGCACACCCTGCCCTTCCAGCGCCGTGCGTCCGGCGGGGTCGCTGAATCGCGCCAGCGCCGTGATCTCCGCCTGTCCCGACCAGGCCGCGATAACCGGGGCCGCAACCTGGCCCGTGGGGCCGGTGATCAGGATTTTACTGCCGGCGATAGTGACTGGCTTGACTGGCATAGGACACCTGCGAAATGAGTGATAGTGACGCCAGTCTAGCGCAGACCGGCGTCACGGTACTCACCCATTCGGGGGATCAGTCGTCCTCGCGATCCGGCAGCACGCGGTAGATGTCGGAAATCTTCTCGGGGCCGCTGACCGTGCACTTCAGGTCATTGATCAGGCCGTCCCTGAGACTGTACACCCAGCCGTGCACGGACAGGGGCTGGCCGCGACTCCAGGCATTCTGGACGATGGTAGTGTGGCAGACATTGGACACCTGGCTGATGACATTGAGTTCGCACAGCAGATTGACCCGATCGTCGTCATTGTCCAGGGCGGCGATGCGCCGCCGATGGCGCTGCTGCACATCCTTGATATTGCGCAGCCAGTTATCGATCAAGCCGTTGTCGCGGTTCTCAAAGGCTGCCCGCACCCCGCCACAATTGTAGTGTCCCACGACCAGAACATGCTTGATCCTGAGCACGTCCACGGCGTACTGCAGTACCGTCAGGCAGTTGAAATCCGTATGCACGACCATATTCGCGACGTTGCGGTGCACGAAGACTTCACCCGGCAACAGGCCGACGATCTGGTTGGCGGGCACACGGCTGTCCGAGCAACCGATCCACAGGTATTCGGGCGCCTGCTGGTTGGCCAGTTTCTCAAAAAAATCCGGGTCGGTGGTTTTGACGCTCTGCGCCCAGGCGCGGTTGTTGGCAAACAGCTCATCGATACTTTTCAAGACTTGGCAGACTCCAGCTGTCAGATCATCAGGGTGGAAAGACGGCCCAGCTTGAGCTGGTTGCCATTGCCAGCGGTGGCAGCGTGCACGGCGTTGGAACCCACCGTCTGCATCTGCTTCGCCAGCTGGGCCATATCCACTGCAGGATACTGGTGTGGCTCCCAGGTCACCAGACCCAGGCTCAGGGTAACCTGCATCACGGCGCCGCGGCCATCGTCGATCAGGAACCCTTCGATATCCTTGCGGATACGCTCGGCGACATCGCTGGCGGGTGCCTCCCCGGTACCCGTCAGCAGTGCGGCCAGTCGAAAATCGGACAGACGGGCGAGCATATCTGTCGCCCGCAGCCCCGATGAAACCCGCTCCGTCACTTTCTTCAGGACGAACCGGCCGGTAACTTCCCCGTAATGCTCGTAGAGCTCACGGAACTCGTCGATCTCCAGCATCAGCACTGAGAGCGGCTGGTCCGCGCGCCTGGCGCGGGCTATTTCCCTGGCGATGTCTTTTTCGAAGCCGCGCAGGTTGCTGATCTGGGTGAGCGGGTCCAGCATGGTCAAACGGGAAATCTGCTGGCGACTGACGGCATTCTTGAAACTGATGGAGATGACGGAGGCGAGGTGGGCCACGAGGTGCCCGTCGTCCTCGGTGGTCTCCATGGGGTGCTCTGCAAAACCGCAGTGGTAGCTGCCCATCAGGCGCCCCGAGTCCAGCAGGGGCACCAGTAGGGCGTGCTGAATACCCTGGTCAGACTTCAGCACTTCAAACATCCGCGAGTCAGTGGCGTCCAGCAGCAGGTTGTGTGGCTCCATGTCGTAGAGCTCCTGCATCTCGAACACATCGTGGTGCAGTTGCAGGTACTGGCCATAGCGATCGCCACAGTTGACCAGTCCCTCGAGCACACGTTCCGGATCGTAGAGCCAGAGTTCGGCGACGCGGAAGCCGAAGTGACGAGGCATACTGACCAGTAGGACTTCCAGTAGCGCCTGCAGGTCAGGGGCTTCCAGCAGCATGTACTCAAGCTGCAGCGCCTGCCGCAACAGCCAGCGATTGAGCTCTACCCGCCCCGACCGGCGCTCCTCACGGATTTCGGCGGCACTCTGCAAAGCCGGGGCTGCCTCGATTTCCTCTTCAGGGAACCCCCCGAAAAATTCCTTTTCCGCCATCGAATGCTCTCGTGAGTCGTTGCGGGCCGGACACCCACAACCTGAAATATAATTATTGGCTCTGCAGTGTAAGCCGCCTATACTGGCGATGCAAACTCGGCGCATGTTGCAAAAGCAAAATGTTGCGCAGTGGTTTTGCACAACCTGGGGGTGGCTTCGGCCTGAGATACCGCACGCGGTAAACCCTTTGAACCTGATCCGGTTAGGACCGGCGTAGGGATAGGTGCACGTCTCCTCATCCAATTCGCGTATCCAACCGGTTCTCTTGCCATCTGTCGAGGAGAACCTGATGAAATGCCCTGTTTACCTGCTACTACCACTGCTGCTGGCGACCGCGAGCCACGTTCGCAGCGGTGAGCTGAGCGAAATCCTGGTGACTGCCGAGCTGCGCGAAACCCGCCTGCTTGACCAGTCCAGCAGCACCAGCGTACTGACGACCGACAGCATCAGGGAGCGGGCTGCCCAGCACCTGGAAGAGGTCCTCAACGTCATCCCCAATCTCAACTACGCCAGCGGCGCGTCGCGGGCCCGCTTCTTCCAGATCCGCGGTATCGGTGAACGCAGTCAGTTCCAGGAGCCACTCAACCCCTCCATTGGCCTGCTGCTGGACGGGGTCGACTTCAGCGGCCTGGGCGCCATAGGCACTCTCTTCGACGTCGAGCAGGTCGAGGTATTGCGGGGACCCCAGGGTACCCTGCACGGCGCCAATGCCCTCGCCGGACTGATCAATATCCGCAGCGCTGCGCCCGAGGCGACCCCGGGGCTTTCCCTGCAGGGAAGCCTCGCCGAGTACGACACCTGGAGCCTGGGCATAGTGGGCACGGGTCCTCTGATAGAGGAGCGTCTGCTCTATCGCCTGGCGGTGCAGCAATACCGCAGTGATGGCCATTACCGCAATGATTTCCTGCAGCGGGACGACACCAACCGCCGCGACGAAACTACCGTGCGAGGGCGCCTGCGCTGGCTGGCAGGGGATACCGATACCGTCGACCTGAGCCTGCTGGCCGTGGATGTGGACAACGGTTATGACGCCTTTTCCCTGGACAATAACCGCCGCACGCTCTCCGATGAACCCGGCCGGGACCGCCAGGAAACCGCGGCGGTCAGCCTGCAGTGGACGGGCCAGCGAGACGCCCTGGACCTCGAGGCCACCCTCAGCACCGCCAACACCGACAGCGAATACAGTTTTGACGAGGACTGGAGTTTCGTCGGCATTGCGCCGGATCTGGAGTACAGCTCGTTCGACCGCTACCTCCGGGAGCGCGACAGCAACAGCGCCCAGCTGCGGCTGCTGTCCACCGACCGCTCGCGCCTTTTCGGCGGCCGCGGTGACTGGGCGGCAGGCATCTATCACCTGGCCGACCGCGAGGACCTGCGCCGCCAGTACACTTACCTGGCTGGGGACTTCTCCAGCAGCTACGATACCGACACGAGCGCCGTTTTCGGCCAGGTCGATACCGCCCTGACCGACACGCTCACCCTGGTCAGCGGGCTGCGCCTGGAGCAGCGCAGCACCGACTACCGGGACAGCAATGGTGTCAGCCACCGTCGCGACCGCGACCTGTGGGGGGCACGCCTGGTACTCGAATACCAGCGGCCTGCGGGTGCCCTGTTCTACGCGGGCGTCTCGCGAGGCTACCGCGGCAACGGGGTCAACGCCGGTATCCTCGCCAGCGTGGAGACCACCACCAATCCCGCACTGCAGCAACAATTGGCGGGGCTGGGAAGCTTCGATGAGGAAACCCTGCTCAACTACGAGGCAGGCTACAAGGCCAGCTACCGGAACGGCACCCTGCAAACCCGCCTGGCCCTGTTCTATATGGACCGCGAGGACCAGCAGGTGAAGGGCTCCCTGGTGCTGCCACGGGAGGACGGCAGCACCGCGTTCATCGACCACACCAATAACGCCGCCCGCGGCACCAACTATGGCCTCGAGCTGGAACTGGACTGGCTGGCCAGCGAGCGCCTGAGCCTCTACGCCCACCTCGGCCTGCTCGACGCGACCTTCGATCGCTACACCAGTCCCGATGGCACCGACATGGCGGGTCGTGACCAGGCCCACGCGCCGGGCTACCAGGCGGCGCTGGGAGGCCGGGTCGAGCTCAGCCGCCAGCTGTACCTGAGGGTGGATGTGGAGGCCCGGGACAGCTTCTATTTTTCTGACCGCTACGACATGCGCTCTGACGCCTACGAGCTGGTGCACATGCGGCTGGGCTGGCAACAGGCCCAGTGGGAAATTGCGCTGTGGGGGCGCAACCTGGGCGATACTGACTATGCCACGCGAGGCTTTGGCGACTTCGGCAACGACCCCCGCAAGGGCTATATCGTGGAGCCCTACTACCAGTTCGGCGAACCGCGCAGCCTGGGCATTAGCGCCAGCTATACCTTTTGAACCCGGAGACCAGGACCATGCAAGTGACTGCCGAACTGAGCCTGTACCCGCTGCAGGAAGACTACATCCCGGTCATCAAGGGCTTTATTGAACGCCTGGCGGCCGACACCGAACTCACACTCGTCACCAACGCCATGAGCACCCAGATCAGCGGTGAAGCAGAGCGCGTTTTCACGGTGGTGCGAGAGACGCTGACCGCCAGCCATGCGCAGTTTGGCAAGCAGGTGCTGGTCTGCAAGTTCATTCCCGGCCTGCTGCCGATCGGCGACTGATGACGGAGAGCGACCTGCTCGGACAACTGGCGGCGGCCACCAGCCTCTCGTCCTGGGAGCTGATAGCGGTCCTGCTGGGCATTGCCTATCTGCTGCTGGCAGTGCGTGAAAGCCTGTGGTGCTGGTATGCGGCCTTCGCCAGCACGGCCATCTTCCTCTGGCTGTTCCGGGAGGTAAACCTGCTGATGGAATCGGCGCTGCAGCTGTACTACCTGGCCATGGCAGTCTACGGCTGGTACCAATGGCGCCACGGCGGTCGCGGTGATCGGGCCCCGCCCACTGCCGCCGCCGCCAGCCAACCACTGCCCATAGTGACCTGGCGCCCGCGCACGCACCTGCTGGCCATTGCCGCCGTTCTGGCAATCAGTGCCGGCAGCGGCGTCCTGCTGGCCCGGCACACCGATGCGGCCCTGCCCTATCTGGACTCATTTACCACCTGGGGCAGTATCCTCACCACCTGGATGGTGGCGCGAAAAGTCCTCGAGAACTGGCTGTACTGGCTGGTCATCGACAGCGTCTCCATCTACCTTTACCTGGAGCGAGGCCTGCTGTTGACCGCCGGGCTGTTCGCAATCTATCTCATCATCGTGGTCTTCGGTTACCGCAGATGGCTGCAACACTACCGGCACCAATCAGCCTGAGGCTGGAACAGGCCCTGGGGCAGTGGCGAACCTGGCAACTGCCAGTGCCGCTGTCGGCGCCGCCCACGGTACTGCACCCGCTCGGTCGCGGCCTCAGCAACCACAGCTTTCTGCTGGCGGCGGGGGCACAGCGCTTCGTCCTGCGCCTGGACGGCCTTAACCCTGCCGCCAATGGCCTCAACCGCCAACTGGAATGGCGCATCCTGCAGCAGGCGCACCTGGCAGGCATCGCGCCGGCCCCGCGCTACTGCAATCCCGAGCTCGGCGCCCTGGTCTGCGACCACCTCGCCGCCGACGACCACTGCACCGACAACCCTGCCGACGTTGCCCTGCTCCTGCGGCGCATCCACCAGCTGCCCGCCGTCCACACCCGGCTGGACCTGGGCGAGCGCTGCCGGCGCAGCGAGCACAGTCTGCGACGCAGCCAGCGCGACAGCTGGCAAGCGCAACGCGGCCTGGCCGCCCGCATCGCCGGGCTGCTGCCGCATCTGGCGGCGAACAGTGAACCCCTGGCCCTGTGCCACAATGACCTGCTGCGGGCCAACCGCCTCCACTGCAGCGGCCAACTGTGGGCGGTGGACTGGGAGTATGCGGCGATGGGACCGGTCTGGTTCGACCTGGCCGCGGTGACCGCCGGCGACGAATGGCCCGGGGCCGCTGTCGATGCACTGTTGGCCAGCTATCTTGGCAGGGAGCCAGAGGCCAGTGAAAGGGAGCGCATGCTCGGTTTTGAATGCGCCTACCGCTACCTGGAACTGCTGTGGTACCAGCTCGCCCCCGAGCCCCCCGACACCGACTACCTCACGCACAAGCGCGTGACCCTGGAGTCCCGCCTGGCAGCCCTGCCCGGGGGCTGACCGCAGGCGCGCGCGGGTTCAGTCGCGGAAGTTGGTGAACTGCAGCGGCAGGCCAACGGGGCTCTCCCGCAACAGTGCGATAGCCTCCTGCAGGTCATCGCGCTTCTTCCCGGTCACGCGCACCTGATCGCCCTGGATCTGCGCCTGCACCTTGAGCTTGGCCTCCTTCAGGCTCTTGACGATGGTCTTGCACTGCTGGCTGTCGAGGCCGTGGCGCAGGGTGATGGTCTGCCGCACCAGCTTGCCACTGGCAGCGGGCTCGCCACACTCCATGGCCTCGGGGTCGATATCACACTTGATCAGGGCACTGCGCAGCATGTCTTCCATTTGCGCCAGCTGGAAATCGGCCTCCGCGTGCAGGGCGACGGTGCGCTCCTCCCGCTCGAAACCCGCGTCCACGCCCTTGAAGTCGAACCGGTTGCCAATGATCCTGGAGGCCTGATCGACCGCGTTGGTGAGATGGTGCAAGTCAACTTCCGATACAACGTCAAAAGATGGCATAGTGCGTATCCCCGGTTTGCCCTCGATTTCAGGAGCCCCATGGTAATCTGCCCGCGCCGCTTTGCAATCCCTGTCCAGCGCTGAGACCCAGGTGCAGCACTGGCATATCCTCGGCGCCGGCGCCATCGGCGGCCTGTTCGCCACCCTGCTGCAGGATGCGGGCACCCCCTGCACCCTGCTGCTGCGGGACAACGACCCCGACCTGGTCGCCGGCAATGCCTGCATCACGCTGCGCCGGGGCGAACAGCTCCACCGGCACCGGTTCGCGGTATCCGCCTGCAGCGACAGGTCCCCGGTTGCGCATCTTCTGGTGTGCACCAAGGCCTGTGACATTGTCCCCGCGATCGCCGCGGTCGGGCACCGGCTGGTACCGGGCGCGACCGTCCTCCTGCTCGCCAACGGCCTGGGCTACCAGGACCAGGTACGGGGCCGCTGGCCACAGCTGGACTGCTTTGCCGGCAGCACCACCGAGGGTGCCTTCCGCGAGGCCCGGCGCAGCATCTGCCACGCCGGCCACGGCAGCACCCTGGTTGGCCAGCCGGGACGGGCCGCGGCACCGGACTGGTTCACCACTTGGCGGGAGCTGCCGATCAGCTGTGAGTGGAGTGCCGATATCGACACGGTGCTCTGGCGCAAGCTGGCGATCAACTGCGCCATCAACCCCGTGACCGCCCTCCACCATTGTCCCAACGGAGCGCTTGCGGAGCGGCCAGACCTGGCGGCGCTGGTCCGGGAGCTGTGCACCGAAATCCGCGCGGTGGCCATCGCCGCGGGGCAGGAGCAGGCAGTGCGAGATTTACACCCGCAGGTGATGACGGTGATCCGCGCTACCGCCAGCAACCGCTCCTCAATGCTGCAGGATGTCCTGGCGGGACGTGCGACCGAGATCGACTACCTGACCGGCTACCTGCTGGCCCAGGCTCAGCGATTCGGCCTGGAGGCACCTTGGAACGCGACCCTGTTGGCAGCGGTGAAGGCGCTGACTGCAGGCCCGGCACCCAGCTGAATCCCGCACTCAACCCTCGGCGGCAAACAGCTCCGCCACGGTCAGTTCGATCAGCTGCTGCCAGTGCACTGCCGGGGCGCCGGCCAGCAACAGGGCCTGGCGATAGCGGCGCCAGGTCTCACGCTCTCTTTCCAGGCCAAGCACGCACCACCCTTGCTGGCAGTGCAGGACTATGCGCAGCTGCTCCGGTGGCGGCGGCTGGCGCAGGGCACTGAGGCTGCGATCCAGCGTGCTGGAGCGGAACGGGGGCACCTCCCCGCTGAGCACCAGGCCCGGCTCGACTTGCAGGGCCTGGTCCCTGACCTGCGCCAGCAGCCAGTCGGTATCGCGCCCCTCGGGCAGCGCAATCCCGGGCTCCAGGACAATCTGCGGCTGCGGCACATGGACGCGGTGGCTGGAGGGCCAGAGCGAAACCAGCAGCCCGGCCAGCGCCACCAGCGGCACAGCCGCAATCGCCAGCCAGCGCCGTCGGCCCCAATGGCGGCCAAGGCCAAACAACGCCCACTGCCCTGGCGCCAACGGCATTCGCGACCGGCCCTGGTGACGCAGGCTCGCAGGTATCTGCAAAGGCAATTCGTCGCTGGTTTCCTCGCGAAACGCGGGCCGCGCCTCCTCGGCCAGCGGGAAGCGGAGACTGCGCGGCAGCGTGGAGGCGATACCGTGCAGGCGCTGCCGCACTTCGTGGGTGTTCTGGGGCCGCTGCGCGGGGTCCGCAGACAACAGGTCAGTGACCAGCCCGGACAGGTCGGATGGCACGGGGGTGCCATCCGTGAGTGTTACAGGCAGCGCTGGCGCACCTTCCAACAGGGCCGCCGGCTCGACAGCGCCGTTACGCAGGAAGGGATGCCGCCCGGCAATCAGCCGGAACAGGAGGCAACCCAGCGCGAACAGGTCTGAACGCACGTCCAGTGGCCTGCCCTGCAGCTGCTCCGGTGACAGGCATGAAGGGCTGCCGCGACGACTGTGAACACTTCCCTGCGCCTGGGCGATACCGAAATCCGTGAGCTTGACCCGCCCGTCCGTCGTGACCAGCACGTTGCTCGGTTTCAGGTCACCGTGGACGATGCGCTGCTGTCGCGCCAGGGCGAGAGCCGCCGCGACGTCGGTCGCAACCGCCAGAATACCGTCCAGGGACAGGTCGCACTGATTGAGCAGCTCCTCGAGGTCACAGCCCGGCACATACTCCATGATCATGGCCAGATGGGTGTCGCCAACGATGACATCGTAGATCTGCACCACCCGCGGACTGTCCAGCCCGGCCACCAGCTGGGCCTCCCGCAACACCTCCTTGCTGCGGGCCGGATCCGCCGGCAAGGGGTAGAGCTTGGCGACCACCCGCCGGTTGAGACGGTCGTCAAACCCGAGGAATACCGAGCCCTGCCCGCCGCGGCGGATCAGCCGGAGAATTCGGTAGGGGCCGATCCTGTCCTCGATACTCACGCCGGGCAGCCGCCATCCGCGGCACGGGGTCGATTGCGCAGCCGGTTGCGCAGGGCAACCGCCGATACCCGCAGCAGCCCTGCCGCCGCCCCGATGTCGCCGCCGCTGTCGACCAGCGCCCGCTGCAACTCGGGCTCTGGCACTTGCGAAGCCAGCCGCAGGCCGAGTTCGGGCAGGCGCCGGTAGAGCGCCTGGCGGCTCACCCCGGCGCGACGCGCGGCTGCCGCGATCTCGTAGCGCTCCTGTTCCAGCAATGCACGCAGGGCATCATCGCCAAGCTGCACCGGCGCCTGCTGGGCCTGGGCACACTCCTCGGCCACGGCGGCCACCGACGGCTGCAGCAGCAATGCGGGAGGCTGTAGCCCGGTATCGCTGTCGAGCACAATCTGGCGGGCGCAGTTGGCCAGCTCGCGAACATTGCCGGGCCATGCATGGCCCAGGCAGAGGTGGAACAACTCCGCCCACTGGGCAACCCGCAGTTCATCCGCGCCCTCCCCGGGCAGCAGCGATGGCCGCCCGGTCTCGGCACAGGCCCGGTTGATGAAGTAGCAGAGCAGCTCGCCGATATCTTCCGGATGCGCGCGCAGTGGCGCCACCTGCACCTCGGCACTCCCGAGACGATGGCGCAGGGCTCCGCGGAATTTGCTGTCGGAGCCCTCCAGGTCCGCATCCGTCGCCGAGATTACCCGCACATTGACCTTCTCCAGCTTGCCGCCCACGGGCTGCACCTCCCGCTCCTGCAGGGCGCGCAGCAGCTGGGCCTGGACGTCGTCGGGGGTATCGCCGATTTCATCCAGGAACAGGCTGCCGCCATGGGCCTGCTGGAAGTAGCCGGGGTTATTGCGATCCGCCCCCGTAAAGGCGCCGCGCACGCTGCCAAACAGGGCTGCGGGGGCGACACCCGCGGGAATCGCCGCCATGTTCACCGCTACCAGCGGCCCCGACCCACGCGGGCTCAGCTGGTGCAGCGCCCGCGCAACCAGCTCCTTGCCGCTGCCGGTTTCCCCGCGAACCAGTACATCCAGGCCGCTGTGCGCCACCCGGGCGATCTGCCGCCGCAGGGATTGCATGTAGAAACTGCTGCCGCACAGGGCTGCGTGTTCATCCGCCAGGGGTGCGTCCGCGTCGAGCTCCCGGGGCATCGGCTGCTCACGTAACAGCAGCACGACGCTGTGCGCCAGCTGCAGGGCAACGCCGCGACGGAGTGCGGCACGATCCAGGATTTGCGCTGAGTTCACCCAGCTGCCGTCGACGCGACAGCGGCAGGCTGCAGGATGCGGCTCGATGGTTACGCCCGCGGCCGCGAACGACAAGGACAGGGCCTGGCGGCTGACGTGGGGGTCATCCAGTGGCCGGGCCCGGGCTGCGCTGGTACGACTGAACAGCGGCTGCTGCCGACCCAGCACGAGGGGCCTGGTGACGCGCTCGGGAACCAGCCAGCGTTCACCGATGCGACGAGGGTCGGGATGAAAGACAATGGTCACTACCCGGGCGGTGCCAGCCTGGTTCCCAGCGAGCCGGGCAAACACCGAAGGCAGGGTCGCGTCCGTGCGGGAATATTCCGACATAGGCAAACCTGTGCTGCTCTGGGCAACCGTACGTTATACGGAGTCTAGCAGGGGTGTTGCCACCCCGCCCATTTTGGCCGCATTTGACGTCGTTGCGCGCCCTGCGCTGCCGCGGCAGCGATCAGGCCAGAATGGCAAACACCGCGATCACCACCACCCAGACCACGCCACTGCGAAACAGCAGGCCGGCCAGCGCCGCCACGTCACCAGCGGCCTGGCGGGAAGCGGAGTCACCGCTTGCGCTTCCGGCCGCCGCGCTGCCGACGGCCAGCAGCAGAGTCGAGCCGTCAGCCCAGGTGTCCAGCAGCGCCGCCACCAGCTCATCGCGACTGCGCACAAAATCACCGGCAATGGCAAATGTGGCCAGCAACAGGCGCACCGGCAACCAGTCGAGCAGGAACAGCAGCACCACCGCGGGCCCGTCGTCCCCTTCAGCCTCCCGGTACAGCTGGAGCAGGCGATAACCCAGCGCAGCCGCCGGCCCCAGCAGGACGAACCAGAAGACCACGGCAAACCAGCGCTGAAAGCCATCGTAGTAGAGACTGGCCTGAAGTTGCTGGTGCAGCTGCTCGGGCTCAAGGCCAGGATCCACCTCCTGCGGATCGCCGGCATGCAGCTCCTCCCGCAGGTACAGCCAGGCCCCCTCGCGGTTGCCCCGCTCGCAATAATCACGATAGCGGGCAATACGGGCGTGAAAATCACCGCGACCGAACGCGTACAGCAGCACCAGCGCGGCGGCGGCGATCCAGGGCAGGCCGAACAGCAGCGGCCGCAGCAGATCCAGTAGCAGCAGCACCAGCAACAACGGCAGGCCAACCGTCAGCACCAGTTGCAGCCAGGGTAGCAGGCCGAATCCGTTGGCGCGGTCGCGCCAGTCCAGCCACCACCCGTCCCGGTGCAGCCAGGCCTCGGCACCCCACAGCTGGCGCAGGACCAGCGCCACGATAAACGCGAGAAAATTCATGCATGCTCTCCTGTGGCTGCCAGACTGGCTCGATAGCGCGACCAGTCGAAGGCGGGACCGGGGTCCGTCTTGCGACCGGGAGCGATGTCCGCATGTCCCACGAGACGCTCCCGATCAAGTGCGGGGTAATGGGCGAACAGGCACCGGGTCAACGCCTCCAGGGTCCGGTACTGCGCATCCGTATAGGGCAGATTGTCGCTGCCCTCCAGCTCGATCCCGATGCTGAAATCATTGCAATTGTCGCGGCCGCGCCAGCAGGACAGGCCCGCATGCCAGGCGCGATCATCGACCGCGACAAACTGTACCAGCTCGCCGCAGCGACGCACCAGGAAGTGCGCGGAGACCTCCAGCCCCCGGATCTGCTCATAGTAGGGATGGGCATCCCAGTCCAGGCAATTGGTGAACAGGCGCTCCACCTCTTCGCCGCCGAAACAGTCCGGCGGCAGGGAAATGTTGTGGATCACGATCAGCTCGGGCACCGCCCCCGCGGGCCGCGGGCCACAATTCGGGGACGCTACCTGCCGCGCCTGTGGAACCCAACCCCTGTCCAGTGTGTAGTGCATGGCTCGCCCGCCGCTTTCCGGCCATCATAGACGAGCCGTGGCGGGGGCTCAACGCGGACCGTCACTGCTGCTACAATTCCCGCCCTTTACGCCGGCCCCAAACCACAGGATGCTGACCACCATGCCCGCATTAACCGACACCGATATCCAGGACAATGTGCGCGCCGCGCTGGCGGAGGACATCGGCAGCGGCGACATCACCGCCGCCCTGATTCCGGCGGAGGCCCTCGCCACCGCCCGGGTCATCACCCGCGAGGACGGCGTTCTCTGTGGAAGCGCCTGGGTGGACGCTGTCTTTCACCAGGTGGACCCGAGCGTGACCGTGGACTGGAACGCCGAGGACGGGGCGCCAATCCAGGCCAACAGCACCCTGTTCACCGCCCGGGGGCCCGCCCGCTCCCTGCTCACCGCCGAGCGCGCCGCCCTCAACTTCCTCCAGTTGCTCTCCGGTACCGCGACTCGCTGCAGCCACTATGCCGCTGTGGTGGCGGGCACCGGCGTACGCCTGCTGGATACCCGCAAAACCATACCCGGGCTGCGCAAGGCGCAGAAGTATGCCGTCCGCTGCGGCGGCTGCCACAACCACCGGATAGGCCTGTACGACGCCTTTCTGATCAAGGAAAACCATATCAGCGCCTGTGGCGGTATCGCGGCGGCGGTCAGCCAGGCCCGGGCCCAGGCTCCGGGCAAGCCGGTGGAGGTCGAAGTGGAGACCCTGGAGGAATTGCAGCAGGCGGTGGCCGCCGGCGCGGACCGGGTGATGCTGGACAACTTCAGCCTGCAGGACATGCGCCAGGCCGTGGCGCTGGTAGCGCGAAAACTGGAACTGGAGGCCTCCGGCAATATCACCAGCGACAACCTGCGGGCGGTCGCGGAAACCGGCGTGGACTATATCTCGATTGGCGCACTGACCAAGGACTGCAAGGCGCTGGACCTCTCCCTGCGCCTGCTGGACTGATCGCGCCGCCCGCAGCGCTGATTACAGCAAGGCCCGCGCGCTGACAATCACGCCGTTGTTGTCGGCGTAAAGGTAATCGCCCGGCGCGATGCGGGCGCTGCCGACCTGGATTGAGATGTCACGCTGTCCTTCACCCCGCTTCTCGGTTTTCAGCGGGGTGGCGCCCAGGGCCTTGACCCCGAGCGCGGTCACGGCAATTTCATCCACGTCCCGCACCGCGCCATTGATCACCAGGCCGGCCCAGCCATTGCGCGCGGCCT
The DNA here is from genome assembly GCA_947258585.1 of uncultured Haliea sp. Lineage (GTDB taxonomy): Bacteria > Pseudomonadota > Gammaproteobacteria > Pseudomonadales > Halieaceae > Haliea. The sequence goes on from CAMYIZ010000030.1 coordinate 49,985, forward strand.
CTTCCGCCAGCATGTCGCCCAGCAGGGCGCGGCGCAGGGAGCCGCCACCGTCGACGACGATCACCCTGCCCTCGCCGGCTTCGCTGACACATTGCTTGACCAGGGAGTTGTCCTCGTGACATTTGATCGTCACCACCCGGCCGGAGAACCGCGGGTGGGCGCCAAAGTTGCGGAACTGCAGGTCGATGACAACCGCCTCCGGCGCAGAATCAGTCAGGTCGGGCGTGGATATGTCCGTCATCACGGGCCTCCTACAGCCAGTCGACCGGGTAGCTGTTCAGGGCGCCCGAAGCGGTGGCGATCGCACCGCCGTGGGCTGTGCAGCGCGGCAGGATCTGTTCGGCGTAAAACCGGGCCGTGGCGATTTTGCTGCGGTAGAAGTCGTTGTCCTCGCCCGCCGCAAGACGCTCGGTCGCCAGCAGTGCCGAGCGCGCCAGATGCCAGCCGCCGAACAGGTAGCCACACTGCATCAGGTAATCGAAGGAGGCCCCGAGCGCCACCTCCGGATCCGCCTGCAGCGCTTCCAGCACCTGCGTCGTGGCCTCCTCGGTACCGGCCAGGGCACGCCCCAGGCCGGCGCCGATCTGCTGCAGATCTCCCGCCTCGTGGCCTTTCAGCGCCGCCACGGTTGCCGCCACCTGCTCCAGGGCGTCGCGCATGGCACCGCCCTGGTCGCGGCCCAGCTTGCGGCTGACCAGGTCCGCCGCCTGGATGCCGTTGGTGCCTTCGTAGATCGAGGTAATGCGCACGTCCCGCAAAAACTGGGCAGCGCCGGTCTCCTCCACATAGCCCATGCCGCCGTGCACCTGCACCCCCACGGAAGTCAGCTCCTGCCCCACTTCCGTCAGCCAACCCTTGATAACCGGGATCATCAGGTCGATGCGGAACTGCTGCCGGGCGCGCTCTTCCTCAGGCCCGCGGTGGGCCAGATCCATGGTCACCGCCTCGGTGTAGACAAAAGCACGCATGGCCTCAATCAGGGACTTCATGGTCAGCAGCATGCGCCGCACATCCGGGTGCTCGATGATGGCCACGCCACCCTGGACCCGCTCGCGGGCATAGGCGACCGCCTTCTGGTAGGCCCCCTCCGCGGCACCCAATCCCTGCACCCCGACCTTCAGGCGGGCCTCGTTCATCATGGTGAACATACAGGCAAGGCCGCGGTTTTCCTCGCCGACCAGGTAGCCGATGGCTCCCTCGCCGTCGCCGAAGGCCATGACGCAGGTGGGGCTGCCGTGGATACCGAGCTTGTGTTCCGTAGAGACCGGGTAGACATCGTTGCGCTCACCCAGACTGCCATCGGCGTTGACCAGGAACTTGGGGACCAGGAACAGGGAGATGCCGCGGCTGCCCTCGGGGGCGTCCGGGAGCTTGGCCAGTACCAGGTGGATAATGTTGTCGGTGGCGTCATGATCGCCCCAGGTGATGTAAATCTTCTGACCGTGGATGCGGTAGTGGTCGCCCTCGGGGACGGCGCGGGTTTTCATCACCCCGAGGTCGGAACCGGCACCCGACTCGGTCAGGTTCATGGTCCCGGCCCACTCTCCCGAGTGCATCTTGGGCAGATACAGCTGTTTCTGCTCCTCGCTGCCGTGGGCGTGGATGGCCAGCGCGGCGCCACTGCTGAGCATGGGTGCGAGCCCGAAGGCGAGGTTGGCGCTGTTCCACATCTCGCAGGCGGCCGTGGCATAGAGCTCAGGCAGACCCTGGCCGCCATAGTCCGGGTCCGAGGAAATCCCCATCCAGCCGCCCGCGCCCAGCTGCCGCAGGGCATCCGCGTAGCCCGGGCTGAGGGTAATGGCCCCGTCGCTGCAGGTCGCCGGTTGTTCATCACCCACCCGGCGCAGGGGCGCGAGAACCCCGCCGGCGAGTTTGGCGCCCTCATCCAGCAGCGCGCTGGTAAGCTCCGGGCCCAGGCCAAGCTCGGTGAACGCGGGCAGGTTGCCCAGCGTGCCGCCCACATCGAGCAGCTCCTCGATCAGGAAAGTCATGTCTTCAACGGGGGCGCGATAACTGCTCATTGGGCGGTCGTCCTTATCTTCCAGTGCAACAAAGGACGTATTATAACCAGCTATGCACCAGGATCGTGCTCCTGGAGGCAAATTTCGAACGCAGCTTCCCTGCCCCCTGTGCATTGCTGGAGGCGCTCATCGGCACTGGTAGGTCACGACAATACACTGGCTATTCAGTAGAGAACAGTTCGCGTACTTTTCCTGCCTTCATCTGGAAAGGGAACGGCCTCAAAATCCCCGAAGTTCTGCGGCACAGCCACCGTCTACGCCAAACCTGGAAACACACACCTGTTCGGCAAGCGAAGCAGAACCGGTCAAATGGACTAGATAGGTTCAGCCACAGCGCGAAACATTTCTATTGAGGCCTTTACCTGGTCCGGAGGAGGCGCCAGACCCAGTTGTCCGCGACATATCTCCAATGAGGCATCGACAATATACTTACAGCGATCATAGCGCCGGGACTGATACGCAGAGAAAGCGTCAGTTGGCGTGCTGGCGCGATCGATTTCTTCCGCGAGGACAATCGCATCCTCGATGGCCATCCCTGCCCCTTGCCCAAGGTGTGGTGTCGTGGCATGAACCGCGTCACCCAGCAGAACAACCCGCCCCACATACCAGTCACTCTCCATAAACATACCTTCCAAAGGCCGGTATACGACACCTGAATCATCAGTTATCTGTTTGGCCAATTCAGCAATCCTGGGCGAGGTTTTGGGAACCTTGTCACGCATCACCGCGGCAAGGCCTTCTGTGGGGTAGCGTTTGTTATCTGGTTCAGCGGTTGTCAGGTACATATACATGAGTTCATCGGACAGTGGCACCAGTCCAAGCCCGGTTTGCCCTTCGTATACGTGCAGGCAGGTTACGTCGGCAGGGCGGGTAAAATTGTACCGCCAGACAGATTGGCCGGTGAATTCGGGTTCTGGCGCACCAGCGAACAACATTCTACGCGTGGAGGAATAGACGCCGTCCGCGGCAACCACCAGGTCAAATTTACCGCGACTTCCATCCGAGAACCAGACGTTCACTTTCTGGCCGTCATCCTCAATAGTATCGGCTACGACACCCAGCCTGATCTCCGCACCCGCAGCCTTGGCTCTGTCGCCCAGTACCTTGTGCAATGCGGGACGGCCAATACCCACATTGGCGGGTTTTCCCTCAACCAGCTTGGGCGAAGGAATTTCTGCCACACGCTCGCCAGTGGGAATATAAACCTCTATACCATCGTAGCCATAGCCTGCCTCGAGATAGTCATCCAGAATCCCCAGCCGCTCCATTGCGCGAATCACATTCGACTGCTGAATAATGCCGACCCCGTAAACGCTCCACTCAGGATCCTTTTCAATGATCGTCAGCTTGTGATCATACTCGCCGAGGGCGATGGCAGTGGTCAGGCCACCAATACCGCCACCAATAATCAGAATATCCTGCTGCTTCATTTCTCTCTCCTAGGTGCCTTACAGCGCCTGCTGTCGGTCGTTGTCAGCACTCGACAATGACCTTTCCATCCTGCGATATCGACAGCGAAACCGTGGGTAAAGACTCCCCCAGACAGGGGCCGTGTACACAGAGTCCGGTTTCAATCTCGAATTTGGCACCATGGGCAGCACAAACAATAAATTCTGCCGAGCTATCCAGGTAGCCATCCTTGCGCCAGGGAAGGGTCGTAGTACCGCGATAATGCGGACACTCATCCCTGTACGCAAAAACCCTGCCGCGCTTGCGCACCACAAACAGGGTATCCCTGCCCTGCCCATCTGGATCGAAACCCCGGGTGCTGTCATCCTCCAGATCATCCAGATGGCACAGGACACGCCGTGCCTCCATCACTATTTCCCCGGCGGCGGCCCACCCATGGGCGCCCACTTCTCGCGATACTGAAGGAGGAAAGCCTGTGAGGTGTCTGCCCCCGGAGGAGCCTCCCTCGCCACCCAGCTATCATCGTGCAGGTCCATGTCGGCATCGAACTCCATGTTGCAGCCAAACGGACTCTTGAAGTACCAGAACCAGTTGGAACCAAACAAGTGACGCCCCGGCCCCCAAAAGCTCTGATAGCCCTTGTTGACCATATTGGTACCCGCCTGCATGACGTCGCTCGGCCCACCCATATGGAAGGTAAAATGCTCAATCCCCTTCATGTGCGGTGGGGTCTGGATAAAAAACAGGGTGTGATGATCATCCGTGCCCGCCGGCCTCATGAACGGACCGGTGTTGTGGAAGCGGTCGGTAGTGATAAAGCCCAGGCGATCACGATAAAAGGCCTCCGCCCTGGCATAGTCGGGAACAAAGTAGACGACGTGGGAAAGGCTACGGGGACGGGGCCTCGCATCTTTCTCAATGCCAATTGAATTCACTGGCCTCTTTGCCGATGCGCCTGGTGCATTCACCATTTCGGCGGGCAGCGCCAGCGCTCGTCTTGTGCTCACCTGAAATCCGAGAGTGAATCCCAGGTCGTCAACCGTCTCCAGCGAACCATCCTCCAGACGCTTGACCTCGCGATCCTTTTTCAGCTCGGCCTCTATGGCATCCAGAGTTTGCGCGTCGCCACAACCGTAAATCGTCTTGCGCAGAGTGGTACCGGTATCCAACGCGGAGGGAAGTGACGGGTCGCCCTTGGGCAAGATCAACAAGCCCGTGCCGTCCAGAGCCTCGAACCGACCGTTTCCTCGCCCTTCAAGGCCATAGTCAGTGACGAACAGGGTGCAATCGTCAACGTTATCTACGCCGAAAACCAATAAATCAGGACCAATAATATTCATGAAGATATTCCCTCTCAGACGGCGGTTCTTCCGCCCAATGTTTCCGCCACCCAGTCAGCAATGTAGTGACCGGCGTTAATGCTGTTATCGAAACTGGAGTGCTGGACCCCACCTTCACGTTCGGTGAATATTTTGAGCTCCCGCCTGGGGCTGTTGACGAGTTGATCGTAGGTGCGCTCGGCCCACTTGAGCGGAATCTGGGAGTCCTTCGACCCATGCGTTACCAGGAACGGCACCTTGATTTTCTCGACAACGCCATCGAGGTGCACGTTTTCCGCAATTGACATGAACTCATCCATATCCTTTGCTCCCCAGACCCAACGTACGTGCGCCCAATAATGCGGGACCGGAAAGTCCCCCTCTTTCTCCAGACGGCGCTTCTGCACATCCCGCCAATCGTGGTTGGCGCCCCAGCACACGCCACAAGCGAATCGCGGTTCAAAGGCCACCGCGCGCGGACAGAAATAACCACCGAGCGAAACCCCTTCCATGCCGACTCGTTTGGGATCGACATCGCTCCGTGTTTCCAGCCAATCCACAATCGGGCTGGCCCAGTGCTCACTGTCATACCGGGCTGTAAGGTTGTGCAGTCGCAGGGCTTCACCAGTACCGGGTTGATCAACAATCAGCGAAGACACACCGCGTTTGGCCAACCACGCCGGCAGGCCGACCCGATATTTCATTTCCTTGGTAGAATCGAGCCCATTGACCTGCACCAGTATCGGGGCGGGGCCCGAAACACCCTCTGCGGGGACAAAAAGACCTGACAGATGCTTGCCTTCGTAGGGTATTTCAACCCGCTCACAGTTCTCACCTGACAGCTTTACACCCTTCTGAAACAGTTCCAGCTCGCGCTTGTAGAGATCCAGTCGTCCGGGCGCCTTGTGCCCCTGCAGCCGCTCGCAGGTAATAAGGTAAACTGCCGCACGATTGTATTTTTCACCGGCCGACAGCAGCCGCCCTTTCTGCTCATCCTCTTCCGCGAGCACACAAAGTTTGTCTGCCATTTTTGCCCAGGTATCGCGAAACGCCTGGGTTCCGGCTGCATCGGGTTGCCTGGCTGCCTCCTGCAGTGGAGCGCACATTTCTTCGATTTCGCCGATTCGAGCACCCATTTCAATAGCGAGATCAACCGACAGGTTCCATACGTAATTGGTGGGAAAGTACTTAAACATAATTTTCCTTGAGTTCCTTTTGTGTCAATGCCTGCACGGTGAACATTGCGGAGGCATTACTCTTCAAAAATTGCCACGGCTCTTACGAAGCCGGCCGAAGCGTGTTTAATCTTGTAGGGGAAACAGGAAACGGTGAAGCCACTGGGTGGTAGCTGATCCAGATTCGCCAGCTTTTCCATCTGCCCATAGCCGATATCCCGACCCGCCTTGTGGCCTTCCCAGATAATGGAAGCATCTCCGCTCGCCGCATAACGCTCTCGCGTATAGCTGAAGGGCGCGTCCCAACTCCAGGCATCGGTGCCGACAACCCTGACACCGCGCTCCAGCAGGTAAAGCGTCGCTTCGCGACCGAGACCCACTCCGGCGCCCAGATACTCCGGCTGGCCAAAGACGCTACCGGCCCGGGTGTTTACCAGCACGATTTCCAGAGGTTCCAACTTGTGCTCTATACGCCGAAGTTCATCTTCGACCTCCTGGGCGGTCACAACATGACCATCCGGAAAATCCCGAAAGTCGAGCTTCACTCCGGGCTGCAGGCACCAGTCGAGTGGCAACTCATCTATCCCATAGGCAGGCTTGCCGCCATCCGTCGTCGACGCGTAATGCCAGGGTGCATCCATATGCGTGCCACTATGCGTGGTTATCTGCAGGCGCTCCGCAGCCCAGGCTTCCTCGCCGGGCATCTGGTCAATGGTCAGGCCGGGAAACATGGCCTCCATCTCCGGCCACCCCTCTTGGTGATCCATATAATCGATATGCGGCCGCAGCGGTGGCGGGTCGTTATTGGGGTTGTTGTCCAGCGTCACCGAAAGGTCGACGAGGCGGCGTTTCTTCAGGTTCATGGTTGCCCTCCGTAAGCTCTGACACGTTGAGTGATCGCACCAAACAGTGGCTTGCCCTCAAGGTCAAACGCCTCCATATGCACCTGGTCGCCAAACTGCATGTAACCCGTTCTGGGCTCGCCATACTCGACCATTTCCAGGGCACGCTTCTCGGAGATGCATGCCGCCCCATCTCCTGTATTGGCGTTGGAAACCGTCCCTGAACCGATAACGGTCCCGGCGCCGAGGGTGCGGGTCAGCGCCGCATGGGCTATCAGTTTGTCGAAGCCGAAATGCATTTCCCCACCGTTCGGGCTGCCAAACCACTTGTCGTTCCATTCAACATTCAGAGGAAGGTGAATACGCACATCCCGCCACGCGCCTGCAAGTTCGTCAGGGGTAACAGCGACGGGAGCGAAGCTCGTTTGCGCTTTTGCCTGGACAAAGCCAAACCCGGTCTTCATTTCACGCGGGGCGAGAGACCGCAAGCTGATATCGTTGAGCTGCATAATCAGCTTGATATGCCCGACAGCTTGTTCAGCAGAGCATCCCATGGGAACTTCATCCACCAGCACCGCGAATTCCCCTTCGAAGTCGATTCCGTGAGCTGCACTGGGTACCAGAATGTCCTCCCTGGGACCGAGGAAGTTGTCTCCTGCGCCCTGATACATCAGCGGAATAGTATCGGCATTGTCGATGGGCTCCAGGTGAAAGGCCCTCTGCATTCTTTCGCCGTGTGCGAGGAAGCAGGAACCGTCCAGCCACTGCCAGGCACGGGGCAACGGTGCCAGTGCCAGAGACGGATCGAACTCAAAACTGTCCGCCAGCACCTTTTCGTTTAACCCGTCGTAGCGTTTTTGAAGCTCGTCGACAACGCTATCCCATTGTTCAATGGCCTGCTGCATCGTCGGAACGATGGAGCCTGCATCGACGGCCATACTCAAGTCTCTGGAAACTATGACCAAACGCCCATCAGGGGTCTCGTTCCGCAGCGTTGCAAGTTTCATGGTTCGCATCTCTCAATCATGATCATTCGATCGACCGGTAGTTCGTGAGGGTCATTAGAAGCGTTGCAGGTCCTTTGCCATAACGACCTCACCTTCAAACCCGGTTCTGACACGTTGCGTGTAGTACTCAATGGTCTCGTCATCGTCTACGGCAGGCGCCATATGCGTCACGACCACCTTCTTTACCCCAGCGCGTGCAGCCATATCGCCAACCTGCTCCGGGGTCACATGGTGATTGCGCAAATGTGATTCCATGTTCTTCAGCGCAGGCGCCGGCATATTCGGGTTCATTCTCTTGACCAATGCTACCGTGTGGTCGATGTCCATCATCTCACTGACGTAGAGATCCACACCTCGTGCCAACGCGACAACAGCGTCGCTGGGACCAGTGTCGCCGGTATAGACAATGGTTCTATTCGGCAACTCAAACTTGAACGATAGGGACTGGAATTTATCCCATTCCTCGCCGCCCTTCGGCCAGCTGAAATGGCTATTGCGAATCGCGGTGAGCGTGAAGTCTTCCAGTTTGACTACTGATCCATCAGTCATCTCTATCACTTCAACATTGTGATCTGCAGGCTTGGGCTTCTGGCCCGGAACACCGTAGTTCCCCTCGGCACCATATTCCATAAATTTGAATATGCCTTCGACGGTCTGCTTGATACCGGGTGGGCCATAGATAGTCAGCGTGTTCGGGTTAGTGGTTTGCCACCGCAGCGCTATAAAGGCCGGCAATCCCGCGGTATGGTCAAAGTGCAAATGGCTGATGAATACCGCGCGCACATTACGAAAGGATTCTCCCGCCGCTGCCAGGCGACCTGCCGCTCCGTCACCGGCGTCGACGATATACACATTGTCATCGACAACCAGGGCATTGGCCGGCTGGGAATGCGTTGGACTCGGGATAGGACCGCCCATGGTTCCGAGAGTAATCCACTCGTTAGCAGTTTCAGCGCCAAGGGAAAGCGCCGGAATCGAAAACGCTACAGCGCAGACCACAATGCTCAGGTATCTCGTGATTTTCATTGTAAAAGCACCTCCAAATATCGATTTGGCTACGAAAAATTGCCTGCCCGTAGACAGGACTGAGGTCTAACTAGGAGGAGATCGCCAGGTCCAGTTGGGATTTACGCATGTTTATCACCTTTACTTATATGGTTGGAAAACAAGGCTTCCGTAACATTGGTCCAAGCTGGCTCGACAAATGCTCCTGTTGGAGCCGCTCGGGTGCGTGCAATCTAACGTGTAACAAGACTAGCCCCTCTCCATGAATAAATAAAATTGTTTAGATTTATTGATATGCATATTTTTTGTTTATGGAAAAGTATCAATCCGACGATCGCGGACTTGTTAGCTGTCACTGGCGCCTGTGCACCTGCCCCAAAGTGCTGCCCGGTTTCCTCCGGTACCATTGAGGTATCGCGAGCGCAGGGGTCCAGCGCGAAATCAGGAATCCGCAGCGCTGTATGGCTCATTGTGCAACAACCTCGGCTTTGGAAGCCCTAAAGGCCAATAGTCCTACCGCCACCGTAGCGATGACCGCCGCATAGGCAAGCAGCGTCCAACTCAGCGTGCCTGTCACAGTCGTCACAGCCATAGCCACCAGCGGTGCGAGGAACTGCCCCAGAAAAAACGCGCCGGTCCACAACCCCATCCCGCGGCCCCGCGCCTCCGCGGGCAAAGACGCCATGGTCCAGGTGAGCATGTTCGGCAGCATGATGCCGCTGCCGACGCAGGCCAGCACCACGAATGCCGCAACCGCCGGCAATACCGAGGACATGCCGGCACCGCCGTAGCCCAGCGCCGCCACCATCAGACCGAGAATGAGAACCCGGGGGCCAGCGTGTTGCTTTAGCCGGTGGAAAATTATGGTACCGGCACCAATCGCGAGGTTGCACAGGGCGCCGATCAGGCCGATCACGGCAGGTGACACCGGACCGGAAACCTCGAGGATAGGGCCCAACTGAACATTCACCGTATAAAAGATGATGCCGACACCCAGGGTAGTAAACGCCAGTGGCATTACCGTTTGAAACGGGAAGGCTGGCGTTGCCGCCTGCTCACGATCTGCAGTGACCGATGGCTCGAACAGGATCAAGCCAGCCGCCAGGGCAATCGGCAGCGCCAACAAGTACAGCAGGAACGGCCCGCGAGAGCCCAGCAATTCACCCAGACCTCCGCTGATGGCGATCAGCACGATCGCCGCAATACTGCCGCAGGCAACCTGCAGGGCGATCCATTTTCCGCGCCGCTCCCCTTCGAAATAGTCACCGATAAGTGCAGTAGCCACTGTCATGATGATCGCCTCGACCACGCCCAGGGCGATGCGAGCGGCAATGAACCGAAACAGGTTGTCCAGAAACCAGGGCAGGATTCCGAATCCGGCGTACAGCACCAGCGCAAGCACCAGCAGGTTCTTGCGCCCTACCCGATCAGATAGCCAGCCGGCCAGTGGAGAAAATACAGCGACACACAGGGCTGGAATGGTCAGCGCCATTGGCACCAGGAATTCACTGCCATTGACGCTGGCGAACTCACGCATCAAAAGTGGCAGCACGGGAACCAGTGATATGATTGCCATAATCGGCATGATCGACGCGGCAAGAATCACTACACCGTGGCGCGTCTGCGCGGTCTGGCCAGAGTCCGCAGGACTATGAGAATTCATTCGCCAGTCTCCTCAGGTTTTCTTCTTATGTTTAAAGTCACGTTGCTGCCGGACAGCGATCACGTGCGCGTAAAAGCAATTCGATCGACGGGATACTAGCCAATGAATTTTAATAAACAAAATTGTTTCCATTTATCAATATTAATCTGTTTTATTTATAGATATGACGATGAGACACAAACCTCGGGCCTCAACCTGCCTGTCACTCTGGATACGCTGCTCGAAGAACAAAGCGTCAGCCGCAGAACCCCGGCAAATCAACTGCACCCGGGCACAGATTACTTCCTCAGCAAAGGCATGATCAGTCGCCGGTAAGCCAGCGCCAGCCCGCTGTAGACAAGAAAGCAGGCACCCAGGGACGCGAGCCCGGCCAGTGTCTGCCCCAGAATACCGAGCACTTCGCCAGTATGCAGAAAGCGAATTACTGCCCGTGCCCGCTGCCCCGGCGAGCGATCCTCGAACCCGCCAAAGCCAACCGCCTCGCCAGATGTTGCATCCAGAGTGACCGTGCTGCTCTTGTGCGGCTGGCCACCGGTGCCCGTGCTGATTTCGAAGCTGATATTCCGGGCGCCGGTCGGAGCTATCTGCAAGGTCAGCGTGGTCCAATTTCGTTCGCGACTCCCGACTATCTGTAACAGCGACTCCATACTTTCCAGTGATTCCAGTTCAGCCACCAACTCCTGCTCCACTGGCGCAAGTGCCTTTGGAGGCCCACCACCCGCGGGCGGTGTTTCGCCATATACCTGAAAGACAAGTGTGTTCGCCCACCCGTAGGAAAACACCAGCGCTGTTGTCACAATAAGAAACATCGGCACCAGGCTCCAGATACCAAACACATGGTGCCAGTTGTAGTCTCTCGACTTGCTGCTCGGATAGGCACGACGGAACAGTAAATTGATCTTCAGGACGCGCCACATCCATCTTCGTGGCAGCCATAGATAGAAGCCCGATAGCAACAAGAAGAGAAATACCAGGTTGGCCGCACCGGTAATAGCTCGACCGGTGTCCCGACTGCTTCCCTCCAACGCAAACCAGCGATGCAACAGTGTGACCTGATGAAAAAATGCTCGTGCTGAAGCCCCGGCCTCAATACGGGCACCCGTGAAAGGATTGAGCAGCAGGCTATCGCGCCGGCCTATTTCCACCGTAACCGGTGCTTCTGGCGACCGTCTGAAGACCAGGCCAGTCGCCCTGCCTCCCGACACTCTCCTGGCCTCTTCCAGCAACACATCAGCGCCCAGGCGTGTACCGCCCTCGCTGTCGAACCCGCGCTGCTCGACCCAACCAATGATCTGCCGCTCATAGGTGAGCAGAAACCCGGTGGCTGAGAGAAAGAAAATTACCAGCGCGGCAGACACACCCGCGGCCAGATGCAACCAGAATATGGTTCGGCGCACCGCACGGCCTCCTTGAAATACCTGGAAAATTAGTAGAGATGATGCTGAGACCCAGGGTAGCCGACACCACCGTGAAGATTTACCGCACTCATGGGGACACTACCTTTGGCTTGAGATGCCTTTCGACATAGCTTGCTCAATTCGGAGGCAGCGAGAGTGGTGAAACAAAACTCCGGGCGTACTCAAAGAGGAAAATATGGCCCCGGCTCACAACTCGAAAGTCTGCGGCAAGGGCCATCCACTCTTTGCTTCCCGGGGCTGCTAGAAGTCAACTTTTAAACGAAGACCGAAGGTTTGCGGTGGCGAATAAACAGCGTAATTAAGACCACGGTTGGATACGTTCGTGTTCGTGATAATCTGCTCGTCTGTGACATTTCTGACAAATGCCGATATCGACCACCCCGCATCGTTTGCAAACAGCGTCGCATCCAGGTTGAGCGTTGTGTACGACTCCGACTCCGTTTCATCCAGAAAGAGGAAGTTGGTTTGCTGCTCGGTTCGGTGCGAGACAACGGCAGTCAGGGACAAATCATAGTCGCCAATATTGATGACGTGGTTGATGTTCAGGTCAGCACCGAATTCCGGCGAGTACAGCATGTCGTTTCCTGCACAACTGTAAGTTTCCAGGCCGGCGCTAACTCCCTGAGATGCACAGCCAAATCGCCCCTGGCCAGGATCAGAAACCAGGGTCAGGCTGTCATAGGTGGCATCCAGGAACTGCATGCTTAAACCCAGGGTTGTGTCAGCGGTCGCGGCCCAGATCATGTCCAGATCAAGACCTTGAATGGTCGCATCGGCATTGGCGATAGGGAACGCCGAAGCCCCTTCCAGGGTAGTAAAGTACGTAACTTGTTGCCCGTCATACTCCCAGTAAAACAGCTCCGCGTTAAGCTGCAAGGTGTTGTCGAAGAAGCGGTTTTTGGAGCCAATGGTATACGCATCAATGTATTCCGGGTCATAGGTCGGCGATACAATGCTAAGGTCAACACCCCCTGCGCGATAGCCGGTTTCAAAGGTGGCGTAGAGGAGACTGTCGTCAGCCCAGTCCCACTCCGCGCCGATCCTGTACGTGGTCTCGGAGTAGTCAAGCTCAGATGTAAGCGCACCATCGCCGACATTCACAATAGACCCTAGAATGGGAGAGATGCCGCCGGGGATGGTCAAATCGTAGAAAGGAGGCGGCCCCATACCGGGAATATCGGCTGCAGAGCCTGGTGCTATCAACCCGTTATCAACGAAGTACTGAATAAATTCGTCGCGATCACTGATAATGGGGTGCGCGGGCATAGCGCCGGAGGCGCAGCCATTGCCAAAGCTTGCGGGGGGCGTCAGGAAGTTGCCTGTGAATGGCGCACCGCCACAGAAGGTAATAAAGGTGTCGCTGATACCGTCCACGTCTTTTTCGTCTTCTGTGTAGCGTATCCCGGCACTTAAGCGGAAGGTATCCGTAAGTTCGAATGTGCCCTGGCCAAACACAGCCCAGCTTTCAGCGCCATTGTCATAGTTCTGCACTGGTGACGCAAAGTTCTGTGAAAAAACGGTGCTGGTGCTGATTTCTTCCTCGAAATAGTACGCATCCCACGATGCCGTTCACGGGACCGTCCAAATCCGTTGCAAAGCGCAATTCGAACGAGGTCTGTTCGTTGTCCTCCAGCGTTTTCGCCGGCGCGAATCCCGGGCCCGCGAACTGGTAGTCCTGTTCCGATTCACGATAAGCCGGAATAAACGTTAAGGTACCAAGATCTGTCTGGTAGTTAACTTCAGCCATGAAGCCTGTCCAGCTTATATCCTGGTACAGGTCATCCTGCTGAATCGGCTGGAAAAAGGCGAAAGACGGCGTGTGCAGCACGCCTGTGCGAATGGCATTGGCGCCCTGATCTGTAGGACCCGTGTTCTTCGACAAACCTGAAGGCATGAAGTCGGTAATCGCTGGTCCGCCAGGAGCACCGGTGGGGTTGGCGTAGGTGCCGATCAGGTCGCCGCCGGGGCCAACGCTATCTATTTTGGAATAATCCGCTGATAGACGAATTGACAGCTTGTCAGTGGGCTCGAACAGCAACTGACCACGCAGGCTGTATGCATCCTGGTCATTCGTCTCATCATCCGAGTAGCCATCGCGTTCCAGCTTGTTACCGGAAACCCGAATTGCTACGGTGTCTGAAACTGCAATGTTTGCTGCACCCTGCAAACCAATTTTTGAGTAATCGCCAATCTCGGCTTGCAGGTAGCCTGAGTTTTCACCGAGGATCGGCTTGACGGGAATATAATTGACCACGCCGCCTGTGGCATTACGACCGTATAGTGTTCCCTGGGGGCCCTTGAGCAGTTCGACCCGTTCCAGGTCATATAAGCCCTGTCCAGCAGCGCCACTTGATCGACCCAGATAGACACCGTCGAAGTTTTGTGCGATGGCAGAATCCGTCAACGGGTTCACAGTCAGGGCACCAACACCCCGAACAAAGAAGCTTGTCAACGGGCCGCCGCCGGCACTGATACCCAGTGCCGGAGAGAGTAATGCCAGGTCCTGGGCAGATTCCATTCCCGCCTGGGTCATCTGATCCTGATCAAAGGTTTGAACTGGTATTGCCGCGTCTTGAAGTGATTGTTCTCGGCGCTGTGCCGTAACCAGCACCTCTTCAAGGCCCGCGTTACCACTTGCCGTTGGATCTTCGGCCTGCTGAGCAGAAGCCGTCGGCAAGCCGAGAGCCAATGAAAGAGCAGTAACGCTACATGCAGTTAGGGTTGACTTGACCATGGAGAAACTCCTTATATTTATGCGGGGCAACTACGTTGTTTGACCTTCACACTGTAGCGCCCATCACCGAATCGGTAAAATTTATTGTTTTTATCTATTACCATAATAAAAATGTATGAATTAATTATGCGTCGCAGGGGATATTGGTGTGCAGTGATCTCATTGTTACCGAGAATGGAGACGGCAAAGGTGCCAGGGCACTTTGAAACACGCTTTGCAGTGAGCAGATAGTTGCCGGTCTGAAAGCGTGAATTTATTCGGCTATATAAGAATGATTTGGGTGGATGCCCAGAAGGGCCGTTTTCACTGATCGATCAACCTCCCCGGCTTGCGCTGGCTCGAACAGGACCAGGCCAGCCACCAGCAATTGGCAGTGCCAGCAAGTACCGCAGGAACAGGCCGCGAAAACCCGTATCTCCCCCCTTGAGACGTCTATCAGCACTCGCGAGGACGAAGAGCAATTCCGACACCGGATACTGGCCATTGACTTGCAATAGATAAAATTGTTTATATTTATAGAATTTTATTCGTTTTATCTATAGGACATACAATGAGATACAAATCCCTGGACCTCAACCTGCTGGTGGCATTGGATGCGCTGCTCGATGAAAAAAGCGTCACGCGGGCAGCCGAACGTCTCAATGTCAGCCAACCAGCCATGAGCGCTGCCCTGTCGCGGCTCAGAGAGCACTTCAATGAGCCACTTCTGGTATTACACGGCAAGCGCATGATTCCGACACCGGCCGCGCTGAAGATGTCCGAGCCGCTGAAAAACCTGCTCCAGGACGTGGAGATCCTGGTGACCGGGATTACCCATTTCGACCCACAAAGCTCCGAGCGACGCTTCCGGGTCGTCACTTCAGATTACCTGCTCTCTGTCATTTTCCCGGGGCTTACGCAGAAGCTTGTCCGTGTCGCTCCGGGAATTGTCATGGATTGCTTTCACCCCTCGGATCAGACTGAAGCGATGCTGGAGCGGGGTGATATCGACATGTTCATTACACCCGAAGAGCATCTATCCCGCGATCACCCTGCCGATCTCTTGTTTGAAGAAAAACATGTCGTGGTAGGTTGGGCAAAGAACCCCGCCATCAGCCAGGGCGTGATATCCGAGGAGGAGTTCTTCCGCTTGAGTCACGTCGTTGTGGAAATTGGCCGCTTGACGCGACCCTCTTTCGCAGAACGCCACTTGCAGAACCTTCCGAGCCAGCGTCGAGTTGACATGAGGGTATCGTCTTTCCTGATCGCACCTGAAATGGTCGTGAACACCCTCAAGCTGACTGTCATGCACGAGCGGCTGGCGCGGCTATTTGCCCAGCGCCTGGATATCGCCATTGCCGAGATGCCTTTCGAATTCCCTGTGATGCGCGAGATGGTCCAGTATCACGAATCAAGGAGGCAGGACACAGGTCTACACTGGCTGATCGACCAGATGAAACTGTTTGTCTGACATCCATGCCAGTCGCCATCACGTCCATGGAAAAACCAACGCATATAAGAAATTTCGCGCGCCCAGGGAAACGGGTAATCACCTCATACCCAGTACCGATCGATTCGACCGGAGCATCTTCGATTTACTAATCGTTGGCCGCAGCCGTATCTCCAGGCCGGATCCAGATTAAACCAAAGCGCTCTACCGATGGCACTCAGGACCCGGTTCAAATGATCGATTCATGGGGAAGGCCTGCATACTGGTTGGCGATAACCGCCTGACCCTCTTCGTGATTCAGGTAGTAATCCAACTCGGAAGCCGTAAATCGGCTGGCGATCTCACTGTCCATGTCATTGACCTGACAGGCGTCAAAATCATGCAGTAAACTGGACATCCACCAGGAAAAACGCTCAGCATGCCAGACTCGACGCAGAGCAATCTCCGAGTATCTGGCAACACACGCCACATCGCCATCGCGATAGGCACGCTTCAGCAGTTGGAACAGGATTGCGACGTCCGACGCCGCCAGGTTCAAACCCTTGGCGCCGGTCGGCGGCACGATATGAGCGGCATCACCTACCAGAAACAGCTTGCCGTACTGCATCGGTTCACAAACAAAGGAACGCAGGGGGGCGATGCTTTTTTCCAGGCTTGGCCCCGTCACCAGCTGTTCAGCGGCATCGGCCGGCAATCGTCGCTTGAGCTCGTCCCAGAATGCCTCATCACTCCAGTCCTCGACCTTGTCGGTCAAGGGAACCTGTAGATAGTAGCGGGACCGTGTGCGCGAGCGCCGGCTCGCAAGCGCAAAACCGCGTTCACTCTTGCAATAGACAAGCTCTTCGCTGACAGGCGGCGTTTCACTGAGCAGGCCAAGCCAGCCAAAGGGATAGATCTTTTCGTACTCCTTGCGCGCACTCGCCGGTATGGTTTGCCGAGACACGCCGTGGAATCCATCGCAGCCTGCGATATAGTCGCAATCAAGGCGGTGACTTACACCCCGGCATTTGAAGGTAACCCAGGGCTTTTCCGATTGCAGTCCATGCAGTTCGACTGCGGAAGACTCGTAATAGGTGACCAGTTGCGACTCGCTACGCGCCTCCATCAGGTCCCGGGTAATTTCTGTCTGACCGTAGCAGAGTACGGTTCTACCGCCGGTCAGTCTCTTGAGATCGATATGCGTCCGCTGTCCGTCAACGGCGATTTCGAAGCCGTCGTGTACTTCGCCTTCGCTCTCCATGCGCTGTGCCACACCCGCTTCCCGCACCAGGTCCACAAAGCCCTGTTCCAGAATCCCGGCGCGAATGCGACCCAGCACGTACTCAGGGCTGACCCGCTCTACAATGATGGTCTCAATACCCTGTCTGGCCAGCAGCTGGCCCAGCAGGAGTCCCGAAGGTCCCGCACCAATGATTGCGACCTGAGTAACCAGACTTTTCACACTTCGTTCCGTTTGTTTGGATTATCTCCCGATTTTGTCGCGTTGTCGGCCGGTAAACCATTCAACAATCAGGCAATCTGTTGTACTTTTCGTGCAACTGGAGCAGCATCAATGGAGGAAGCTGCCGTCGCGCGCGAGGGAACAACATGAAACGGAGCCCCCCGAGTATTCCGTTCTATGGTCTGTACGGCGATAGCTTCGTCGACAGCGATCCTGGATTCGTACATATTGAGGACATAGCCACCCGCAGCAGCGGTCTCGACTGGACGATACGGCCACATCGCCACAATCGACTATTCCAGGTACTGTGTGTCCTGGACAGTGAACTGGAAATTAACCTCCAGGGCGTCACCCAGCCGCTCAGCGGCAGCTGGATCTGTACTGTACCAGCCGGCGCCGTCCACGGTTTTCGTTTCCGCCCGGACAGCAATGGCTTCGTGCTTTCCCTCAAGGACACCGTCCTGGCTGAAGAACTTCCCCAGGGCTATGAAGGTTCCGGAAGCGACATGTTTCAGACGCCCCAGCTGATTGAGTTCATCGATGATGACCCAGGCCTGCAAGCCTTCATGGATTATGTCAGCAGGATTCGCGAAGAGTTCGAATATCAGCGGCCAGGTCGCCATCAAGCGCTGGCTTTACTGTCACGACTCGCCGTTCTGGCACTGCACCGCCGGCTGGAAAACCAGCGGTTCCGAACGACACCCGGGGGGAAGGATTTACAGGCAATAGGTCAGTTCAGATCGCTGCTGGAGACGCATTACCGCGAGCACTGGACGGTCTCACGCTACGCCAGTCACCTGAACATTTCTACGTCCACCCTGGCACGACTCTGCCACAGGCTTCTCGGCAGCTCCCCCAAACACCTGATTGATCAACGGCTCTTGAGCGAGATACGTCGCAGGCTGGTCTACACCCGGCAGTCGCTGGAGCAAATCGCCTACACGCTGGGTTTCAGGGATTACCCGTATTTTGCCCGTTTCTTCCGACAGCGAGAGGGGATCACCGCGGGTGAATACCGCAAGCAGGCAGACGCAGCTACGGACCAAAGGAGTGATCGCCCTGTTCGCTAGGCAAATTCTTCTGTATCAATTTCCATCTGGGTGGCGGCGCCGTAGCGAGCGCCATGTATCGTGTGTTGATTGATAATCTGACCCGCTGCTGCCAGTGTGTCCGGGGCCAGTTGCAGATCACCCGCCGCAATATTCTCACGTAAATGTTTAACGGACCGAGTGCCGGGAATGGAAATAATGTGCTCGCCCTGATGCAGCAACCAGCAGAGTGAAAGTTGGCCCGCTGTGCAGCCGGCCTGCTCCGCGAGAGCAGCCAGTTTCCGATACAAAAGCTTGTTCGCCGAGAAATTGGGCTCCTGAAAGCGCGGCATGTTGCGCCGTATATCGTTCTCTCCCAGCTGGGTAATGTCGAGTACACTGCCGCTGAGGAAGCCGCGAGCCAGCGGACTGAAGGCAACAAAGGTCACACCGAGTTCGCGGCAAGCATCGAGAACCGCGATCTCCGCGTTGCGTGTCCACAGCGAGTACTCGGTCTGCAGCGCTGAAACGGGATGCGTGGCATGAGCTCTGCGCAAGGTCGCTGCCGACACTTCGGACAGACCGACAGCGCCTATCTTGCCCTGCTCAACCATCCGGGACATCGCACCCATGCAATCTTCCATGGGCACACTCTTGTCCCAGCGGTGCAAATAGTAGAGATCGATATGGTCCGTCTGCAGGCTGAGCAGAGATTCCTCGACCGTCCGCATCAAGGTCTCAGGTCTACTATCAATTACGCGCTTTCCATTGACCCCCGTCACACCGCACTTGCTGGCAAGATGAATCTCTGGACGCAGCCCGCGCAATGCCCTGCCGACCAGTTTCTCATTGCTGCCAAAACCGTAGAGTGCCGCCGTGTCGAAGTGTCGGACGCCAAGATCGAAAGCCTCATGCAACAGCGCAGTCGCCGACGCCTCCTCGGGTGCGGCGCCGTAGCCGTGGTTCAGGTTCATACACCCCAGGCCGATGGGGGGAACGCTGCATTTGCCAATTTTCCTCTGTGCCATCCATGCCCCCTTACCTGTACACTGCAGTCTTCCGCCGCTCCGATCCTGGCAAATACTGGCCTGTCCAAAGTAACCTTCCAGCTCTCGACACGCAGGGATCGAGCTCACCGCACTTTTTCGTTGCGGCTACCTGATGGTACGAAGATTATCGATGATTCGACGAGCCCGATTAGCAGCAGCATCAACGTGAATACTCACCAGTGGTGTCTGGCCGAAACTCACCATGTTGGCATACTGATCCTCAATAATCACTTTGTCCTCATCAAAGGTCGCCGCTGTCTGATCGAAAACCTTGCGTAGTATTTCATCATGGTTGCTAACCGGGTTGGTGGCTATTGTCCAGATATAATGGGATGTCGATTCGGTTTCCGGCGTTACACCGTGGAATCCACGCATGTGGAATCCGCCGCGTGCAGGGTTCGAGATATCCTCGGCGCCCACAGGAACCGCGCCGGTCCAGATACGCAGGTGGTTGGGGTGAAACTCGATTTCCTGCCAGCGATCGATGTTTCCTTCAAAGGGATAGGCTGCGGTATAGGTCGGAGGCGGTGCGGAATTCAGCATCTGGCGGACTACCCGAACCGTGTTTCCATCGACCGTGACGTCCATCTTGGCATTCATATGGGTTTTGGCATCGCCACCAATAGTTTTCAGATGTACGTAGCCCAGGTGACTCAGGTCGAGCAGGTTGTCATGAATGAGTTGATAGGGCGCTTCGTAATGATAGGCTGCGCCGTCCCACAGGTACGTCGGGTCGCTGTGCAGCGGATAATCCGGCGGCGCAAAACCCGGCTCCGCTGCCTCATCGGAACCAAACCAGATCCAGATGAAACCGTCCTTTTCCAGAATGTGGTATTTCTTTACTTTGGCCCGGGGAGGGATCATGTCCTGTCCAGGAACTTCCAGACATGCTCCCTGACCATCGTAAAGCATGCCATGATAGCCGCAGCGAATTCCGGCGGACTCAACAGTGCCTGAAGACAGCGGCAGTGCACGATGACAGCAACGGTCTTCCAGCGCAGACGCTTTTCCATCGCCGGCACGGAACATGACCACTTTCTGACAGAGCAATGTCCGGGCCAGTGGCTGGTCAGTAAGCTCCTTGCTAAGCGCAGCCACATACCACTGATCCAGGGGAAATGGGGTTCTGGTTTCATCCGTGGTATCACTAACCCCGGGAATGTGCATTACGGGAATTTTCATTGCTTTCAGCTCCTGAGCATTGGCAAGTGACTGGGTATTCTTGAGGATGTTGTGTCGAATGTATTCCAAATGTTATGCGGAAGCGTTGACGCTGATCTCGATCTAAGCATGGCACTGACCCCGGGATCACGTATGGATCAACATTCCAGTTGCTGCTCCAGGTTGTACAGTACCCTGTAGCACGGCAATACACTTGCGACACTCGCGTTCGGCTCGCGACCCTCCTTGATAGCGGCAAAGAACTCCCGATCCTGAAGCTCAATACCATTCATGGAGACGTCCACTCGGGAGACATCGATCGCGTCCTCCTTGCCGTCAAAGAGATCGTCGTACCGCGCAATGTAAGTGCCGTTGTCGCAGATGTACCGAAAGAAGGTACCCAGTGGGCCGTCATTGTTGAACGACAGGGACAGTGTGCAAATAGCCCCGTTTTCTGCCCTCAGCTGGATAGACATATCCATGGCGATACCGAGCTCCGGATGAATCGGGCCCTGTATGGCATTGGCCGCGACTATCGGCGAACCGGCCTGGTAGGCAAACAGATCCACGGTATGAGCGGCGTGGTGCCACAACAGGTGATCGGTCCAGCTTCGCGGTTCACCCTTGGCGTTGATATTCTTGCGACGGAAAAAATACGTCTGGACGTCCATCTGTTGAATGTTAAGCTGACCGGCAGTGATGCGCTTGTGCAGCCATTGGTGGGAAGGATTAAAGCGCCGAGTGTGCCCCACCATGCAAACCAGACCGGTTTCCCGCTGTGTTTTCATCACGGCCTCTGCTTCAGCCCAACTGTCGGCCAGTGGAATCTCCACTTCGACATGCTTACCGGCCTTCATGCACTCGATTGCCTGCGCGGCGTGCTGAGGCGTCGGCGTACACAGGATTGCGGCGTCCGCATCGGTGTCGGCAAGAGCCTGGGTGAGGTCATTGGATACATGGCCTATCCCGTATTCCTGCGCCACTGCGCGGGTCTGCTCTGGCTGGTCGCCGACCAGGGTAACGACCTCCACGCCGTCAATATTCCTGATGCCGTCCAGGTGTTTGATACCAAAAGCCCCTGGCCCTGCAAGTAGCACCTTTGTCATTTCTTCCTCCTAGCGATTTTCCAGAATGAGGTGGCCCACGGCAGTATTCGATGCGGGCACATGGTAAAAGCGGTGTTTCTGCTCGACATCGTCATTCATCGCACCGCGCGCAATCAGCCACATAACCAGTTCAATACCCTCCGAACCCGCCAGCCGCACATAGTCGATGTGCGGCTTTTTCGCCAGCGTTTCCGGGTCAGTGACCAGGCAGTCCAGAAACGCGTTGTCGAAGGCCTGATTAATCAGACCCGCACGCGGACCTTGCAACTGGTGGCTCATGCCACCGGTACCCCAAATTTGCACATTGAGATCCTCGTCAAAGGATTCAACCGCGCGCCGCAGGGCCTTGCCCAGGGCATAGCAGCGCCCGCCCGAGGGCGGAGGATACAGCACCACGTTGACCGCTATCGGAATCACCAGGCAGGGCCAGGCTTCCGGCTGACCGAACATCAGTGACAGAGGCACCGTCAAACCGTGGTCTACGTCCAGGTTGTGGATCACCGTGAGGTCGAAGTCATCCTGAATGACAGACTGCGCGATATGTGCGGCCAGTTGCGGATGACCCTTGACCACAGGCACTGGTCGCGGGCCCCAGCCCTCGTCCGCAGGCTGGAATTCCTCACCAGTGGCTATGGCAAACGTGGGAACAAAGTTGGCATCAAAGGCCGTAGCGTGATCGTTGTATACCAGGAGGACAACGTCGGGCTTCTGTTCGACAATCCACTGTTTCGAGTATTCGTAGCCGGCGAACAGGGGCTTCCAGTAGTCTTCCCCGGTCTTGTCATTGTCGATGGCCGCCCCGATGGCGGGTACATGGGAACTGTAAACACTGGCATTGATTCTAGCCATCGCTGCTTTCCTCTTTGTGCTGGCTTTCCGCGGGCGAGCGGCCGCCGGCCAGCATCATGTCGCGGTATTCGTCCTGGGACATTCCCGTCATGGTCGCTGCTGCATACTGGAAACTCAGTCCGTCAGTGGAGAATATTTTCGCCAGAAAGTAGATATTTCCACCCAGGGCCATCATCCGGTTGTAATCCCGGGCCAGTACTGCCTGCTTCTGCTCCTCGGTCATTGGCCATTCGTCGAGATAAGCGCGCTCGTCGGCCTTGAAGCGCTCCCGGTTGGGCGCCTTCATCAGCGACAGGCTGAACTGGTTTAACGCGAACCCCTGTCGCGCCATATCGGCGTCGAAAATCGTAGTGCCGGGGATATCCCGGTAGGACTTGTCAAGCGCCATGCGGTGCCTCCCATTCCTCAGGCCAGTAGAGCTTCATCGGGTTCTCCACCAGCAGTTTGTATTGCAATTCCGGTGCCGGGGCGATGCGCGGAATCATGTCGACCAGTGCACCGTCGTCGGGCATGTGGCTTTTCATATTGGGATGGGGCCAATCGGTCCCCCACAGCACCCGCTCCGGAAAGTGCTCCACAATGTGGCGGGCAAATGGCACCACGTCGTCGTAAGTATCGGGGCCGGCAAGGGACAGCCGTTCCGGGCAACTCACCTTTGACCAGAAGTTGCCGTGCTCGCGCAGCAGGCGGGTAAACAACTGGAATTCCTCCCCCTCCACCGACTTGCTGACATCCGGGCGCCCCATGTGGTCAACCACTACGGTCGTCGGTAGCCTGGTGAAGAAATCGTAGAGCTCGGGCAGCTCCTGCGCCTCAAAGTAGATGACGATGTGCCAACCCAGGGGTTTGATACGTGCCGCCAACGAGTGCAGGGAATCGAAGGGCAGTGCATCAACCAGTCGCTTCACAAAGTTGAAACGCACACCGCGCACACCCGCTTGGTGCAGCTTCCGTAATTCCGCATCCGTGATCTCAGGCCTGACCGTGGCGACTCCCCGCGCCAGGCCAGCAGAATGCTCCAGCGCGTCCACAAGCGCCCGATTGTCCGAGCCGTGGCAGGTCGCCTGCACGATGACATTTCGGGAAAACCCGAGATAATCCCGCAGGGCCCAGAGCTGGTCTCTGGAGGCATCGCAAGGGGTGTACTTGCGCTCGGGGGCAAATGGGAAATCCCTCGCTGGACCAAACACATGGCAGTGTGCATCCACTGCTCCCGGCGGGGGTTTGTAGGCGGGCTTGCGGGGCGCCTGCTGCCAGTGCAGCCAGTCGGCGTCGGGCGTAAAACCGCTCATAACCCGCGAGCCTCCAGCGCCGTATTCAGGCGCGGATAAACGCGCCGGGCGTTGCCCTCGTAGACCTTGTAACGATCACTGGCTGAGAGCTTCAGTGCATCCACATAGCGCTTGGTATCGTCAAAATAGTTGCCGGTTTCCGGATCGATACCGCGCACCGCCCCCACCATTTCCGAGCCGAACAGGATATTGTCGATATCAATTACCCGGAACAGCAAGTCGATGCCGGGTTGGTGATAGACACAGGTATCGAAGTACACATTCTTCATGACGTGCTCCACCAACGGGGGCTGCTTGAGCATATCCGCCAGCCCGCGATAGCGCCCCCAGTGGTAGGGCACCGCACCGCCGCCGTGCGGGATGATGAAGCGCAGATCGGGAAAATCGCGGAACAGATCACCCTGGATAAACTGCATGAACGCCGTGGTGTCGGCATTGATGTAGTGGGCACCGGTGGCGTGAAAATTTTCATTGCAGGAACCGGAAACATGGATCATGGCCGGAACATCCAACTCGACCATTTTCTCGAACAAAGGGTACCAGCTGCGGTCAGTCAACGGTTTTGAGGTCCAGTGGCCACCCGACGGGTCCGGGTTGAGATTGCAGCCCACGAATCCCAGCTCGTTGACGCAGCGCTCCAGTTCAGCGACCGAGTTTTCAATCGGGACCCCGGGAGACTGGGGCAGCTGGCACACACCGATAAACTGCTCGGGGTAGAGATCAACCACCCGCTTGATCAGGTCGTTGCAGGCCGAGGTCCACTGCCGCGACACGGCCTCATTCCCCACGTGGTGCGCCATCGCCGAGGCCCGGGGCGAGAAAACAGTCATGTCGGCTCCGCGCTCCCGCAGCAGTCGCAGCTGGTTCTGCTCGATACTTTCGCGGATCTGCTCGTCGCTGATCTGCGGCACTTCCGGCAGCGCTCTGCCCTGCTCGTAGGCCTGGAGCTGCGCCTCCCGGAACAGCTGGTGTGGCTCCGGAGCCGTGGTGTAATGGCCGTGACAATCGATAATCATCCTGCTCTCTCAATCCGCGTGGTGGGTATGTTGGTGGCGAATGACGTCGAGGAGACCGCCAAGGGATTCCTCAGCCAGCGCCGAGCTGAACTGGGGCGCCCACGCCTGGCGCTCCACACAACCGTCGCTCATCCATGGTTGATAGCCCGCCTCTTCCACTGTTTTGGCAGCTTCGCGCATCTCCGCGGCGCGTCGCGTGCCGTGCTGCAAGGTTCGGGAAATCAGGTAACGGGCTTGTCCGGGCCAGTCCGGGCCCGGGAAAAGGTTGTCCAGGGACGCCAGCACCGAAGCCTCAACCCCGTAGAAACGGGCAGTGAGGAGAGACTCAGTCACCAACGCTTCTATACCTTTGACGATCACACTGCGGCACATTTTGGTGGCTGAGGCAACGCCCACTTCTTCTGACACGACAAGCAGATCACTGAAACCGATATCCGCCCCCAGAGCGTGCAGATCGCGCGCATGCGGGCCACCCAGGAGAATAGGCGATGACGATCGCAGGGGCATGATCGGAGACATGACCGAGGCCTCGACAAAACGCCCGCCGGCAGCGCTTACAATACTTGAGATTCCACGCTTGGTGCCGGGCGACACCGAGTTGAGATCGACAAAAAAGGCGTTTTGCGTCAAGCCGGACTGTGTGGATTGCGCTGCATTAAGGGCCTGATCCGCGGTCACCGCCGAGAGCACCAGCTGGCAATCCATCGCCGCTTCGGAGGCCCCTGATGCCACGGCAAACCGGGGATTGGCAGCAAACCGCTCCAGATTCCGCGCCGGCGCACTTTCGGGGTTACTGAACTGGATATCCCAGGCCCGGACTGCGGCGCGGGTATTTTTCAACAGGTCTTCCACAAGGATGCTTCCAACCTCACCCAGGCCGATCACCGCGATCCGTTCAATCGTCATGACCTGCCCTCGCCTCCCCTTCCGGTACCATTACCTCGCCACGCATCAACAGACGCGCGGTTCGCAGCAGTGCCGCGCTGTTGACCTTGAATGTCGCAGCTGCCTGCGTGCCTGCCACATTCATTTCCACGGTAAAAAAACCCGTGGGATGTTCGACCTCGAATGAATATACACCATCGGCGGGATGCATCCCGGCGACCTGCTGAGCGACCGAGCCGGGCAACACACAGGCAGTTGCCACACTCACCGACCCCAGCACACCGATGGCTTCATGGACTCGATGCGGAATAAAAGTCCGGGTATTGATAGTGCCGCCGTCAACCGGTGCCGAGACCAGGCACATTTTTGGTACTGTCTTGTCGCGCACATCGCCCAGCCCCATCAGCGGCCCTACCACCAGCCGAAGCGTTTCGACCCGATCTTTCAAGGCTGCGTTGGACTCCAGTTCAGCGGGCGACTCCGCACCCGACACACCCAGATCGGCAGCCCGGATCAGCACCACGGGCATACCGTTATCAATACAGGTGACCGCCAGACCATTGACCCGGTCAACCACATTGCCGGTGGGTAGCAGGCTGCCACAACTGGAACCCGCGATATCAAGGAACTCCAGAGGCACCGGCGCCGCGGTGCCGGGCACACCGTCGATGCGCGCCTCGCCCTCGTAACTAACCCGGCCACCCGGTGTTTGGACACTGGCCACAGCGCGGGCTCCCGTATTGACCATGTGAATGCGCACCTCGGTGATGTCACCGGTGGCTGCAACCAGGCCCTGCTCAATGGCGAAGGGACCCACACCCGCAAGGATATTGCCGCAGTTCTGCCCGCCGGACACTTCGGCGCGGTCCACCGCCACCTGCAAGAACAGGTAGTCCACATCGCAGCCGGGGTCAGCCGACGGGCTGACGACCGCCACTTTGCTGGTCAGTGGATGCGCACCGCCCAGGCCGTCTATCTGGCGCGTATCGGGCGAACCCATGGCGGCGAGCAGCACCCGATCGCGCTCAGCGACACTGTCAGGGAGATCGGAGGCAAGGAAATACAAACCCTTGGACGTACCGCCCCGTAGGATCATGCAGGGAATCGCGGCCTGCATCGCCTACAGGTCCTGCAGGGTTTTAACGTAGCGCAGACCCTTTTCCTGCAGGCGTTCACGCATATTGTAGATGTCCAGCCCCAGCTCGCCGGCGGCCAGACGCTCTCGCTTCGACTCCTCGTTGGCAACGCGATGCACAACCCGGGCGTGCACAGACTCGGCTTCCTGGCGGCGCACAACCACCACACCGTCATCATCCGCAACAATGAGGTCCCCGGGATTGACCAGCGCTCCCGCGCAGACCACGGGGACATTGACGTTGCCAGGCGTTTCCTTCACGCAGCCCTGGCAGTGTACCGCCCGGGACCACACCGGAAAGCCCATGTCGGTGAGCGTGGCCGTGTCGCGCACGCCCGCATCTATCACCAGCCCGAGCACACCGCGAGCCTGCAACGACGTTGCGAGTAGATCGCCAAAATAGCCGTCAGTGCTGGGACTTGTGGGCGCGACGACAAGAATGTCTCCCGGCCGGCACTGCTCAACAGCAACATGCAGCATCCAGTTGTCTCCGGGAGCCACCTCACAGGTAACGGCCGTACCCGCTATCGACGCAGGACGGTAGATGGGCCGCATGTACGATGCCAACAACCCCTTGCGGCCCTGCGCCTCGTGAACCGTGGCGACCTCGGCTCCCCGGTAAAGTGCCACTGTCGCGCTCGGTGTGCGCTCAATCTCGGTAACACAGACAGACATAATCCGCTTCTCGGTCAGGTTTCAGATGCAACAAGTCCAGCATACAGCCGCCGGGGCGGCGTGGGATGTTCAATTGCCGTGAGAGGGTATTAGAATTTACTATAGTACCCACCGAACTTGAGGCCTCCACATGCCCCCTGCCCTCAATCTGCGCCACCTCACTGCCGCACTGGCGATCCGTCAACTGGGCTCCATCAGTGGCGCCATCGACAAGGTTCACCTGTCACAGTCCGCCATTACCCAGGGCCTTAACCGGCTGGAAACAGAGCTGGGCTTTCGCCTGTTTACCCGCTCCCACGACGGCCTAACAGCCACTGAGGCCGGAGAGATATTTCTGCGGCGGGCACAGCAGGCCTTCGAGTTTCTATTCAGCATGGACAGGGTGTTACCGCAGCGGGACAAAACCAGACCATCGAGGATCTACCGCTCAGTCACCACCAAGCAACTGCGCGCACTGATGACCGTTGTCGAACTGGGCAGCTACACCCTGGCGGCGAGGCGACTCAATTTGGCGCAACCCACGGTGCACCGGGCCGTACAGGATATGGAGGCAATTTGTGGCCTTCATTTCTTCGGCAAGTCTCCGGCAGGCCTGGAACCCACCTGGCACACCCGGCAGCTCGCCCGCTACATCGCCCTGTTCTTCAGCGAACTGTCCCAGGGCATCGAAGAAGTACAGGAGCACGACGGACGAATGACTGGGCGACTGCGCATTGGCAGTCTTCCACTGGCCAGGACACGCATGGTGCCACGCGCGGTAGTAACACTGCTCCGGGAGTTTCCGGAAGCCAGGGTCAGCATTATCGACGGCCCCTATAATGAGCAGTTGCACGCCCTGCTCCATGGCCGGCTGGACCTTATCGTCGGAGCGCTGAGAGAACCGCTTCCCAGCCCCGATATCGTGCAAAAGCGGCTGTTCGCAGACTCCCTCAATATCGTCGTGCGCCCCGGACACCCGCTGGAAAAACGGGGTGTCATCAGCGCCACCGAGCTACACGCACTGGACTGGGTCGCTCCCCGTGAAGAAACACCAGCCCGGGAGGCATTTACACATTTTTTTGAGAGCAATGGCCTTTCTCCGCCGTCGCATGTGATCGAATGCAGTTCTCTCGTCGCCATCCGGGGCATGCTGATGGAAAGTGATCGGGCCGCCCTGCTGTCGGCCAGGCAGGTCGAGATAGATGTACAGTTCGGCCTGCTCAGCGTGAGCACCCAGAATCTCCAGGGTACCGGGCGGGAAATTGGTATCACACTGCGCAAAGGCTGGCAGCCGACCCAGGTACAGCAACGCTTCCTGGAGCGGCTGCAAGAGCAGTGCCAACCTCCGCTTGACCCCCACTGAGCAGGATCCGGCGAACACCGTATTGATATTGACAAGCGGCGCATTCACATCGCACTGCTCCACTCCAGGCACGAACACCACCCCCCCCGATTGCACCTCATTGAGTTGACACTATCAACCTTTTGGCATAAAGTTGACACTCTCAACCAATCAGGCAACTCATATGCCCTACCCAGACCTGAGTGACACACTGCACCGGCTTATGCACGCCTACAAAATGCAGCTTCGGGCAACCGCTCTACGTCACCAAATTTCACTTCCCGTCTCGCATATCCGGGCGTTGAAAGGGATCTGCAGACTTGAGGGCAGCACGGCTCGATCAATTGCCCTGGCAATGAACAGAGACAAAGCGCAGATCACGCGGGTACTGAGTGGGTTGATGGAATCGGGGCTGATTGCAAAGGCTAGCAATCCAGACGACCGTCGTAGCCAACTACTCATACCCACGAAATCAGGCAAGCAACTGGTGCAGACACTGATTGCAATAGAGGCTGAGGTGGCCGCCCGGCTAACCCGTACCCTGAGCGCGAAAGAAGTGGATGAGTTTCGCCGCCTGGGCAACATTATGATCGACAACGCAACCACACCCGAACACCACACTGGCGAGTGAGCATTTATGACTAAGCCGGCCCCGAGAGAGCTCGAGGTAATTCGACGCCACCAGATCACGAAAAACATGTGCCGCGTAACTCTGGGCGGAGCGGCACTGGACTCGCTGCCGGAAGATAGCGAAGGCGGCTACGTGAAGCTGATTTTCCCGCAGACGAATGATGAGCGACCGCTAGTCCGCACCTACACCATCAGGTACCAACGTCAGAATGAAATTGACATTGACTTCGCCCTGCACGAAAACGCGGGGCCCGCGTCAAATTGGGCAATGAATACCCAGCCAGGAGACCGCATTCTCGTTGGCGGCCCGGGGCCCAGGAAGCTGGTTAACCACCAGGCCGACTGGTACCTGTTGGCAGGGGACATGACGGCTCTACCGGCTATCGCAGTCAATCTAGGTCAACTACCGGCAAATGCCATTGGCTACGTCGTCATAGAAGTCCCCTGCGCGGCAGATATCCAGACACTGGAACACCCGAAGGGTATTCAGGTTCGATGGGCCATAAACCCACATCACGACCCCGAGGGGAATTTTCTGACGGCCCAAATCCGTGACCTTCCCTGGCTGCCCGGAGCTGCGTCAGTGTGGTCTGCATGCGAGTTCAACAGCATGCGCAGCCTCAGGCAATTGGTAAAACAGCGACGCGCTGTCCCGAGGTCACATCTGTACATTTCGAGTTACTGGAAAATGGGCCAGTCGGAAAGCGAGCACAAATTGACGAAGAAGATGGATGCCGACCTGTGGGCAGAATAGCCGTACTCGCCCGCGACGCCGCCTCTCACCGGACCACTCGTGAGGCAGGGTGCATGACGTGACCCTGGATATTTCGAGGCCGGTAACCGTCGAAACCGGGCCCTGGAGAAGACCACAACAAACGTCTCGGTAAGCAGTTTTACTTTCGGAACCCGCGTTTTCTTGCAATGAGCACAGACCCTTTGGCTTGGAAATCCTGGCCACCCGCGTATAATTCTCCAAATCTATAAATTTCAACCCCATCATTTATCCAGTGAATAGGCACAGACCGTGAAACTCAACCGCATCGATCTCAACCTGCTGGTCTACCTCGATGCCCTCCTGCGGGAGCGCAATGTCACCCAGGCCGCGCACCAGCTGAACCTGTCCCAGCCCGCCATGAGCAACGGCCTGCGCCGCTTGCGCGACCTGTTCGACGATCCGCTCCTGGTGCGCACCTCCGACGGCATGACCCCCACCGAGCGCGCCCTGGAACTGGAGCCGCTGGTGCGGGACGTGTTGATGAATATCGAGCAGGCGGTGCAACCGCGCACCGCTTTTGAGCCGGAGCAGGCCTCGCGGGTGTTTCGCATCATGGCCAGTGACTACGCCGAGTCCACCCTGCTGCCGGCGGTGCTGGGCAAACTGCGGCTGCTGGCGCCGGGGCTCACCCTGGATATCATGACGCCCTCGGATGTCAGCTTTCTCGATGTCGAGCGCGGCAAGGTGGACATGGTGATCAACCGCTTCGACTCCATGCCCCAATCCTTTCACCAGATCCACCTCTGGGATGACAGTTTCTCCTGCCTGCTGAGCCCGGAAAACCCGGTGCTGGAAGATTTCTCCCTGGAAAATTACCTGCAGGCCAAGCACATCTGGGTGAGCAAGACCGGCATGGGTGTCGGTGTGGGCGTGGACCCGGACGATGTCCAGCGCCTCGGCTGGGTGGACGCGGCGCTGGCGAAAATCGGCAAGAAGCGCCAGATTCGCGTTTTCACCCGCCACTACCAGGCCGCCATGACCCTGGCGGAGCAGAATGACCTGATCGTCACCCTGCCCACCCGGGCCGCCCTGCTCAAGCGCAACAACCCGCGGGTGGTGCTGCGCGAGCCGCCCCTGGCGATCCCGCCGCTGGAGCTGAAAATGGCCTGGAGTCCGCTGCTGCAACATAATCCGGCCAACCGCTGGTTGCGCAAGCTGATCGCGGATACAGCGCGGGAACTGGACCAGAAACCGCCGCTGCCCTGACCGGTGTTGCATTTACCAGGGGAATGACCGCGATAAAAACGATAAATTAGCTAAATCTTCAAGCCGACCCTAGACTACGGGCTCAGCTTAGCGTGAGGCGATATCTGCCTCCACCAGCGCATGAGGACAGACCATGACCGACCGCATCACCGAAAGCGGCCTGCAGATCGCCACCACACTGCACCAGCTCCTGGAGCAGGACATCGCCCCCGGCACCGGCGTGTCCGCGGCGCAGTTCTGGGCCGGCCTCAATGCCATCGTTCATGACCTCGCGCCCCGCAATCGCGCCCTGCTGGAGCGGCGCGACGACATCCAGGCGCAGGTGGACGCCTGGCATCGCGCCAACCCCGGCCCCGGCTACGACCGGGCTGCCTACAAGGCCTTTTTGCAGGAGATCGGCTATCTGCTGCCGGAGCCGGCCGATTTCACGATCAGCACGGAGAACGTGGACGCGGAGATCGCCACCCTCGCCGGCCCCCAGCTGGTGGTGCCGGTAATGAACGCCCGCTACGCCCTCAATGCCGCCAATGCGCGCTGGGGCAGCCTCTACGACGCCCTCTACGGCACCGATGTGATTGCCGAAGACGACGGCGCCGAGCGCGCGGGCGGCTATAACCCGGTGCGCGGGGCGAAGGTGATCGCCTGGGCCAGGGACTTCCTCAACCGGCACTGCCCGCTGTCCACCGGCGACCACAGCCAGGCCCGGGCCTACACCGTAGTCAACGGCAACCTGCAGGTCGTACTGCAGGCCGGACAAATCACCTCGCTGGCTGACCAGAGCCAGTTCCGCGGCTACCGCGGCGAACGCAACGCGCCCAGCAACATTCTGCTCTGCCACAACGGCCTGCACATCGATATCCAGATCGACCCCCTCAGCCCCATTGGCGCCACCGATGCGGCGGGCGTCAAGGACCTGGTACTGGAGGCGGCCCTGACCACCATCCAGGATTGCGAGGACTCCATCGCCGCGGTTGACGCCGAGGACAAGGTGCTGGTCTACCGCAACTGGCTGGGGCTGATGCGCGGCGACCTGGAAGACTCCTTCCGCAAGGGCAGCGACACCCTCACCCGGCGCCTGAACCCGGACCGGGTGTTCACCGGCAGCGACGGCCGGGACCTGGTGCTCCCGGGCCGCAGCCTGATGTTCGTGCGCAACGTCGGCCACCTGATGACCAATGACGCCATTCTCGATGCCGACGGCAACGAGATTCCCGAGGGCATCATGGACGGCATGTTCACCACCATGATCGCCCTGCACGACCTGCGCGGCGCCGGTCCCCTGCACAATTCCCGCCGTGGCAGTGTGTATATCGTGAAGCCAAAAATGCACGGCCCGGAGGAGGTCGGCTTTACCTGTGAGCTGTTCGACCGCATCGAGGACGCCCTGGGCCTGGACCGCAACACCATCAAACTGGGCATCATGGACGAGGAGCGGCGCACCACGGTCAACCTCAAGGCCTGCATCGAGCGCGCCCGGGAGCGTGTGGTCTTTATCAACACCGGGTTCCTGGACCGCACCGGCGACGAAATCCACACCAGCATGGAGGCGGGCGCCATAACCCCCAAGGGCGCCATGAAGCAGGAACCCTGGATCAATGCCTACGAGGACTGGAACGTGGATATCGGCCTGGCCTGCGGCCTGCAGGGCCGGGCCCAGATCGGCAAGGGCATGTGGGCAATGCCGGACCTGATGGCGGACATGCTCGCCGCCAAGAGCGGCCATCCGCGCGCGGGGGCCAGCACTGCCTGGGTACCCTCACCCACCGCGGCGACCCTTCACGCCACGCACTACCACGAAGTCAACGTCGCCGCACGGCAGGAGGAACTGAAGTCGCGGCCGCGGGCGTCACTGGACGACATCCTGAGCATACCGCTGAAGGGTGCTGCCGGGCTCAGCGCCGCGGACATCCAGCGCGAACTGGACAACAACGCCCAGGGTATTCTCGGCTACGTGGTGCGCTGGATCGACCAGGGCGTGGGCTGTTCCAAGGTACCGGACATCAACAACGTCGGCCTGATGGAAGACCGCGCCACCCTGCGCATTTCCAGCCAGCACATCGCCAATTGGCTGCGCCACGGCGTGTGCAGCGAAGCCCAGGTAATGGAGACCCTGCAGCGCATGGCGGCGGTCGTCGACCAGCAGAATGCCGGCGACCCGGCCTACCGCAACATGGCGCCCGATTTCAGCGGCAGTGTGGCGTTCCAGGCAGCGCTGGACCTGGTGCTGAAGGGCTGCGAGCAACCGAACGGCTACACCGAGCCGGTGTTGCACGCCCGGCGGCGTGAAGCCAAGACGAAGTACGGCTGCTGACAATCCGGGGCGGGATTACCGCCCCGGTTCGCTCCACGACAGCCCGGCGCCGGTCAGGCGCACTGCTCCAGCGGCTTGCGGGCCAGGGCAGCCATGGGTTCCACATACTCGTAACCCAGCGCCTCCGCCACGGCGGGGTGGGTGACCATGCCGGCGTGGACATTGAGGCCGTTGCGCAGGTGTTCATCGCGCTCCAGCGCAACGCCGACACCGTCCCTGGCCAGCTTCACCGCATAGGGCAGCGTGGCGTTGGTGAGCGCGATCGTCGATGTGCGCGCCACGCCGCCGGGCATGTTGGCCACGCAGTAATGCACGACACCGTCAACCACATAGGTGGGGTCCTTGTGGGTGGTGGCTTTGCTGGTTTCGAAGCAGCCGCCCTGGTCGATCGCCACATCCACCATCACCGCGCCCTTTTTCATTCGCGTGACCAGTTCGCGGGAAATCAGTTTTGGCGCCGAGGCACCGGGTATCAACACGGCGCCGACCACCAGGTCCGCCTCCAGCGCATAACGCTCCACGGCTTCCTTGGTGGAGTAGACCGTTTTCAGGCGGCCGCCGAAGACCATGTCCAGTTCCTTCAGGCGATTGAGGTCCCGGTCCAGCAGGGTGACATCCGCACCCATGCCCATGGCCATGCGGGCGGCGTTGATGCCGACCACGCCGCCGCCGATCACCAGCACCCTGGCCGGTTCCACACCGGGTACGCCCCCCAGCAGCACGCCGTTGCCGCCCTGGGCCTTTTCCAGGTTGTGCGCACCGGCCTGGATGGCCATGCGCCCGGCCACTTCGCTCATGGGGGCCAGCAGCGGCAGGCCGTGCCCTTTCGAGGTGACGGTTTCGTAGGCGATACAGGTGGCGCCAGAGGCCAGCAGGGCGCGCGCCTGGTCCGGGTCCGGGGCCAGGTGCAGGTAGGTGAACAGAAGCTGGCCCGGGCGCAGCATCTGGCACTCACCGGGCTGCGGCTCCTTGACCTTGATGATCATGTCCGCCCGGGCAAAGATCTGCTCCGGGCCGGCGACGATCTCGGCGCCAGCATCAACGTACTGGGCATCGTCAAAGCCGATGGGCTCGCCGCCGTCCTTCTCCACCAGCACCTGATGACCGTCGTGCACCAGCTCGCGCACCCCGGCCGGGGTGAGACCTATGCGGTACTCGTGATTCTTGATTTCCTTCGGAACGCCGATCAGCATGACTGTGCTCCCTGCGAGCAGTGATTGATACAGCGCATGCTAGACCGGAGTTGTCGACTTTTCCTCGGTATTTTCCACTCCTATTTGGCTGTTTCAACTTTTTTATGGCGCATTTTTAGTGGAATCGACCACCCTAGAACCGTAATATACAGTCGGAACGAACGGATATAACCAGGCTGATGGTGGATGATCATGGAGCGCAAACTGCATACCCTCAACCGCACAGATCGCCGCCTGCTGCGGCTGCTGCAAAAGGATGCCCGCAGCAGCTACGCCGAGCTGGCGCGGCAGGTCGGTCTCAGCACCACGCCCTGCAAGGAGCGGATTAAACGCCTGGAGCGGGAGGGGGTCATCCGCGGCTACCAGGCGATCCTGGACCCGGACTTTCTCGACGCGGGACTGGTGGTGTTCGTACAGATCCGCCTCAATCGCACGTCCCAGGACATCTTCGAGGAGTTCAAGCAGAGCGCCTTTGAGCTGCCCGAAGTACAGGAATGCTATCTGGTGTCCGGCAACTTCGACTACCTGATCAAGGCGCGAGTCGCGGACATGAATGCCTACCGCGCCTTTCTGGGAGAGACCCTGCTGACCCTGCCCGGGGTGCAGGAATCAACCAGCTACGTGGTGATGGAGCAGGTCAAGGAAACCTTGGCGCTGCACATCCCCTGACGCCGCCTCAACGATCTTCCTCGTGATCCACGTCCTTGTACTGCAGGTTCGTAAGCTGCTCCGACAGCAGGCCAATCAGGAATACAATCATGCCCGCAAGCACCAATAAGGTGCTCATGTTGGTAAAGCGCCAGGAACCGCTGGTCAGGGCCGCGGCCAGGTAGTTGACCACGCCCAGCCCGGAGGTCAGCACCGATACCGGGAAATACACCTTGAGAGGCGAATACAGCGTACCGATCTTGAAGATGATCAGGAAGAATCGCACCCCGTCCCGCAACACGTTGATGTGGCTCTTGCCGAGGCGCTGGTTGACTTCGATGGGGACAAATTCCACCGAGTAACCGGCCCGGAAGAAGGCCATGGTGGAGGTGGTCGGGTAGCTGAAACCGTTGGGCAACAGGTAGAGGAAGCCGAGAAACTTGCGCCGGTTGACGGCGCGGAAGCCCGAGGTGAGATCGTCAATGCGCCGGTTGACCATCCAGCTGGCAAGGCGGTTGTAGAAGGCATTGGCACTCCAGCGGAAGATGCTGGCCTGCATGCCGCGGCCGCTGCGGGACCCGACCACCAGGTCAAAGCCTTCATCCAGCTTTTCCAGCAGGCGCGCGACATCCTCGGGTTGGTGCTGACCATCCCCGTCCATGAATACAATGTACTCGCCCCTCGCCGCCAGGGCACCGGCCTTGATCGCGGCCCCGTTGCCCTTGGAATAGGGCTGCGACAGCACCCGCACCCCGGCCGACTCACACACGGCGCGGGTGCCGTCGGTGGAACCGTCGTCGACCACGGTTATGGGCACCTCGGGGTACAGCTTCCGCAGCCGCGGCAAAAACAGGGCGAGACCCTGTTCCTCGTTCTTGGCCGGAATGACGATGGAAAATTTCAACTATGGCTGCTCCGTGTATAGCGCCAGCGTCTGCTGCTCACCGACATTCAGCTCACCCGCGGCCTGCTTTGCCTGCAGCGCCGCGATCATTTCTTCTGCGACCCCCACTTTACCCAAGGCGGTGGCGAAATGCAGCTTCATAAGCTGGCCGCGAGTGTTGTTGGGGGACAACGCCAGGAACTGCTCAGTGTATTCGAGGGCGTACTCGAACCGCCCCAGGGCATTTTCGAGCACCGCCAGGCTGGAATAGACGTTGGCCGCCGCCCTGCGCTCGAAGTCATCCACCAGGAACAGGGTCGCCATGTGATCGGCAAACTGTTCCCGCGGAAAACCCGGGCAGGCATTATCCTGCAGCAGCCGAACCAGGGTCAGC
Source organism: uncultured Haliea sp. (assembly GCA_947258585.1). Taxonomy (GTDB): domain Bacteria; phylum Pseudomonadota; class Gammaproteobacteria; order Pseudomonadales; family Halieaceae; genus Haliea. The sequence continues at coordinate 87,006 of CAMYIZ010000030.1, forward strand.
AGCGTTGTCACCGAGCTCACTGGCCGCTGCGGATCGACCGCACCAATACCTTCGATTTCGGCTGGATCAACGGCAACACCGGCAATACACGCCAGCGCGAGATCGCGCAGTGCCCGATCCGCATCCCGTTCGCCGCTGCTGGCCTTGAACGCCTGCTCCGAGTACTGCCGCGCTTCTGCCAGAGCGCCCGCGTCTGCCATCAACACGGCCATGTCAGTGTTCGCCCGCGCCGAATCGGGATGGCCGTTGACGTGGTGCATGGCCAACAGCGGCCGACTGGACCAGATCTGCACCAGCGGCGAGGTCTGCAACGCCAGCCAGCACACATACACCGCCAGCAGGGCGAGCACCGGAGCCACCATCGGCGGCCCGAGGCGCATCAGGGCCAACAATCCCAGACCCAGTAGCAACCACAGCCCCAGGGCGGGAAAGTAGTTACGATGCTCGAAGTACAGCTCCAGCGGCAGGACGCTGCTCTCGACCGCATGCCCCACGAGAAACCAGGCAATCCCCAGCGCGGCCCAGCGCCCCTGCCGCCAGCGCAATGCCAGCGCTGCCAGAGCGCCGACAACACCCCAGGCGATCGCGGCCCACAGGGTAGTGACCGGATCCGTCAGGCTGTGGGAGATCGCGAAGTCATCGTGGTACACCCCCAACCGCTGCAGGTCCGGCCACAACAGCTGCCCCAGGTAATCCCAGAGCACACGCAGCTGGGTCAGCAGCCGCTCCTCCAGGCTGAACGGCCGGTGTCGAAAAGCCCCCGCAAGCGCCTCCCAGCGCAGTGCTGCAACAGCCAACAGAACCACTGCACCGGCGCCGATAGCGCCGTGCACAGCCCGCCGCCAGCGCGGCATAACACATCCCTGCACATCCCGGCACTGGAACCACAGGGCTTCCAACAACAGCAGCACCGGGACAATCACTACCGCATTTTCCTTGGCAAAGACCGCGGCCGCTGCCGAGAGCAGCACTGGTGCCAGCCAATGCCAGGCCATACGACCGGCCGCCAGGCGCCGGCGCCAAACCAGCCACGCCAACAGGGTGCACAGCATGAAGGTCGTGCTGAGCATGGCCATGCGCTGCACCACATAGAGAACCGTACTAACCTGCTGGGGTGCCAGCAGCCAAGCCCCTGCAAGCAGGGTCGCCAGCACCGGCGCCGCCGGGGCGGCTATGTGCGACAGCAACAAGCTGAATATCGCGCACACCAGCACGCCATTCAACAGGTGCAGTGCCAGATTGACCCGCTTGCTGATTTGCAGGCTGTCACCCAGCCAAAGTTTCTCCAGGGCGAAACTGAGCATGGTCACCGGGCGCCCCAGCGGCCCCGATCCATCGCCAAAAACGACGTCCCACAGGCGCTCGGGCTGGGCCTGCAAATCATTGATCACAAGCACACTGGAGATGTCATCCAACAGCGGCGGCCCACTGGTGCCGGGCCAGTACAGCCAGGCAGTCAACACCAAAAACAGCCCCAGAAGGGGCAGAGCGACAACCTCAGAGCGGGACGAAGAATATCTCATGGCAGATCGCTGGCGGTATGGGGAAACAGCCCGCGCAAGGTACTGAGCTGACGGTAGTGGGGATCATTGGCCAACACCGCTCGCGCCTGCTCGAAGACCTGGCCGTAACGATTTTCCGCGCCATGTTCCTCGATCAGGCGATAGCGCAACTCGTGCGTGGCCGGCGAGTGAACCAGGGCCTGCTCCAAAAGTGCAGTTCGCTGAGTGCGGGGAGCATCAATGGCGCGCAGGTATTCGTATTGCAGGCGGACAATGCGTGGGGACCCCGGAAAACGCCGTGCCAGGTCCGCCACGAAATCCTCAGCCGCCCCTGCTTCGGCGCTACAGCGACCCTCACCAAGGCAGCGCATCAAGGACTGCAGTGCAACGTAATCGGACACCTGTAGCACCTTGGATTGCAGCCCCTCCCGTGCCAAAGCCAGCCACCGCGATGCATCACCAAGATGTGGGTAATAACCGCTATCGATCTGGTACAGCATGATCAAAGAGCCCAAATCATTGGCGCTGCCCTGATAATTTGCCTCATAACGGTGCCGCGCTTCAGCCAGGTAAATCTGGCGCTGCTCGCGATCCAACCCGTACTCATCCGGCGCCAGAAATCGTTCCATAAAAACATTGGCAACGGCGTGCTGGGCACGGACCGAATCAGGGTGGTTCAGGCTATTTACCTGTGCAAGGCGCAGCTCATCGGACCAGGTGCTGGTGCGCACGAACAAAAAACCGCCCAACACCAGGCAATACAACGCCGGTATGGACACCGCGGTGAGCGAACTCCGGCGAGAGAAAACACTCGCGAACAGCCAGGCTGCGAAGACCGCGAGGCCCGCACTCGGCAGGTAGTTCCGGTGCTCGAATACCATTTCCAGGGGCCAAAACCCGGATTCCATGCTGTGGCCTATCAGGTAGAACAGCAGCGCAAACAGCAACAGCGGCAGACGCGCTCTGAGCAGAAACGCTGTCACCAGACAAATCGGCCAGGCTGTCAACGCCAGCACCGTGGTCCAAGGCTCGAACAGACTGCGGGATATTTGCAGATCATCGTGATGCAGCCCCATATCGCCGATAGCAGGAACAAATAGCAGATAGAGGTAGTGCCAAAGCAGGCGAGCCTGAGTCAACAGCCGTTCGACGAGGGTAAATTCCCGATTGGCGTAACCGCCAAGAAACCAATCCGGCACATGCCATAGCAACGCCAGGCCCAACCACAGCGGGAACAGCAGCAGAAACCAGCCCAGGCCACGCAGCAGGGGAGAGTCGCGAGCCGCCCAACGGCCCCGGAACAAACTGACCTCGGTTGCCACCACCAGCCACGGCAGGAGCAATCCATTCTCCTTGCCCAAGGCAGCCAGTATTGTCAGTAGCGCCAGCCAAATGGCCACCGCCAAGAGCTCCGACGTCGATGCTCCCTTAAGCGCCCAGCGCTGTCGACAGTGTATGTAAAGCCATAAACCCGCCAGCATAAACAGTGCAGCAAACTGTGCCATGCGCTGCACCGGGTACAACACTGTTGAAACATGCAGCGGCTGCAGTGCCCACAGGCTGGCCGCCAGCAGGGCCACTAGCCGATGTCTGGCCACCTCTCCGCCCGGATCCAGAACAGCATAAAGAGAACGCGCGAGCCCACCCAGCAGCAGGGCACAGAGCAGATGTAGAGCGAGATTGCCGGCCTTCAGGGCCTTTGCGTCGAGTTCACCGTCGACCGCGGCTTGCGCCGCGAAACTGAGCATCGCGAGCGGCCGCCGCAGCGGCCCGGAACCGGAACTGAGCGCCGCGGTGCGCCAATCATCCGCCACCACAGGATCAATGTCGAGCTGGTGGTTTTGCAGCAGGTTGGGATAATCGTCAAACAGCCACGGACCAGAGAGTCCTGGCAGATAGAGCAGAATTGTCAACAGGGCGCCGACAAATACCGCACAACAGGTCCAACGAATATTCACAAGCCGGGTGCCAGATTCCAATCCGCAAGACTACATAGCTGGATAAAAAAAGCCCGGCCAGGCCGGGCTCTCAAGCGTAGCGCCAAACTTAGCCGCGACAGTTGGTGGGCAACCACTTGGTGGGCATAGGGGCAGTCGCTCCGTTGCCTGCACCCGGGCGGCACGTCCAGGTGATCGAGCCATCAGCGCGAGTCACACCGGACAGCTGAAACGCAAGGTCAGCGGTCTCCCCGGGAAGGACTGAGGCGTGCACGTAGATGCTGACGATAGGGGCAAGGCTGTTAACCTCAAGCGTCATGCTCTGGATTATCTCAGTGCCTATCTCCGTTTCCAAGCCAAGCAGGCCGGCATCGGCCAAAGTAGCTGGCGATTCTGCTTCGGACGAGTAGTACTCGGCGACCGTAGCTTTTGCTTCCGCCAACTTGGCCATCGGCTCCGACATTTTCGCCCGCACCGTATAATCCTGATACGCCGGCAGCGCAATCGCAGCCAGAATGCCGACGATCGCGATCACGATCATCAGTTCGATCAGGGTAAAACCCTTTTGCACTTTCTGCATGTTCATGTTCCCTACTCCTTTCCCCAGAGGGGTTGTCTGTTTGCATTGCCGCCCAGGGCAGCATCTAGCATGTTTTTACAAGCACACTCTGTGCCAGTTTCGCGCTTCCGCCACCATCATGGGCTTAACCCGATGTTTTTCAACAGCTTATCGGCTCACACCCGAAGCCTCGGTGCTCACCCTGCCATCCCAATATGACCCGAATGGGGCATGACACGGCGCAATGTGACGTTTTTTGTCAGCTCCCTGCCTCTCGCCTTCGCCAGAGCCCTCGGGCCCGGCCGGACCCAGTTCCCAAACTTTGCAAAAAATCCACATAAAATCATGCTTTTACAGCCGATACGGGGTATTAGCATTAAGTTACTGTGGTTATACTACAAAGGCTTGCTTAACTCGTGCAGACAATAACGCGACCGTCGGGGATGCACACTGAATGAATGAAAGAGCGATAGGGCAGCTGAGCGGCCTGGCTGGTCGCCTGGTGGTGGAGGGCCTGCTCAGCGCCGAACACGCCAAGGAAGCCCAGCGCGAAGCCGCCTATGAGCGCGTGCCGCTGGTGAAATACCTGGTGGACAAGCTCAACCTGGACAGCCAGCGCATTGCCGAGGTCGCCTCACTGGAATTTGGCGTCCCCCTGTTCGACATAGCCGCATTCAACCTGGCGGCCCAACCGGTCGGCCTGGTCGATGCGAACCTGGTGACCAAGCACCACGCCCTGCCCCTGTACCGCCGCGGCAACCGCCTGTTCATCGCGGTCTCAGACCCCACCAATCTCGCCGCGCTGGATGAAATCAAGTTCCACACCGGCATCAATACCGATGCGGTGCTGGTAGAGGAGCGCGCCCTCAGCAAAGTCATCACCCAGTGGGCGGAAGCACAGGAAAACCTGACCGAGGGCCTGGGGGACCTGGAGACCGAGGATTTCGACAACATCGATATCTCCGGGGGCGAGGAACAGGGCAAGGAAGAGAATACCGACAATATCGATGAGACGCCGATCGTGCGCTTCATCAACAAGGTGCTGATCGACGCCATCAAGCAGGGCGCGTCGGACATCCATTTCGAACCCTATGAAAAGAACTACCGGGTGCGGTTCCGCACCGACGGCATCCTGCGGGAAGTGGTGAAGCCGCCCAAGAACCTGTCCGCCCGGATGGCGGCGCGCCTGAAGATCATGTCGCAAATGGATATCTCGGAGCGCCGGGTGCCACAGGACGGGCGTATCCAGATGAAGCTGTCCCGCAACCGGGCGATCGACTTCCGGGTCAATACCCTGCCCACCCTGTTCGGGGAAAAGGTCGTGCTGCGGATTCTCGACCCCAGCAGCGCCCAGATGGGTATCGACGCGCTGGGCTACGAAGAAGACCAGAAGGACATGTACCTCAACGCCCTGAGCAAGCCCCAGGGCATGATCCTGGTGACCGGCCCTACAGGGTCCGGTAAAACCGTGTCGCTGTACACCGGCATCAACCTGCTGAACCAGCCCGAGCGCAACATATCCACCGCGGAAGACCCGGTGGAAATCAACATGGAAGGCATCAACCAGGTCCACGTCAATCCCAAGGTGGGGCTGAATTTTGCCGAGGCCCTGCGCTCCTTCCTGCGCCAGGACCCGGACGTGATCATGGTGGGGGAGATCAGGGACCTGGAGACCGCGGAGATCGCGATCAAGGCCGCCCAGACCGGTCACCTGGTACTTTCCACCCTGCACACCAACAGTGCGGCGGAAACGGTCACCCGCCTCCTAAACATGGGCGTACCCTCCTTTAACCTGGCGACCTCGGTCAACCTGATTATCGCCCAGCGCCTGGCGCGGCGCCTGTGCAAGGAGTGCAGCGCGCCGGCAGACGATATCCCCAGGGAAGTGCTGCTGGAGCACGGCTTCACCGAGGAGCAGCTGGCCACCGCGGATATCCGCCGGGCGGTCGGTTGCGAGCAGTGCAATGACGGCTACAAGGGGCGAGTGGGGATCTACGAGGTGGTGCGTATCACCCCCAGCATCGCCCAACTGATCCTGGCCCAGGGCAACGCCATGGAAATCCACAAGCAGGCCCGCGCCGAGGGCTTCCGGGACCTGCACCAATCGGCGCTGATCAAGGTTGCCAACGGCCTGACCAGCCTGGAAGAGATCAATCGGGTGACAACAGACTAGCATCAGGATAGCGCGCAAGCGCTGAGCGGATACGACTATGGCTACGAGTGTTGCAAAAAACGTGTTTGTCTGGAGCGGGGTCGACCGCAACGGTCGCACTACCCAGGGCGAGATCGCGGCCCAGAGCTCGGCCATGGCCAAGGCCCAGCTGCGAACCCAGGGTATCAAGCCCAAAACCGTGAAGAAAAAGGCCAAGCCGCTGTTCAGCAGCGGCAAGCCGATCAAGCCGGCGGATATCGCCATTTTCACCCGCCAGCTGGCGACCATGATGAAGGCGGGTGTACCGCTGGTGCAGAGCTTCGACATTGTGGCCGAGGGCCTGGAGAAGCCCAAAATGCGCGAACTGGTGGTCAGCATCAAGAATGACGTGGCCTCCGGCTCGGGCCTGGCGCCCTCCCTGGCCAAGTATCCGCGCCAGTTTGACGACCTGTTCTGCAGCCTGGTGGCCTCCGGCGAAGCCTCCGGTACCCTTGAAGTGATGCTGGGCAGGGTCGCGACCTACAAGGAGAAAACCGAGCAGCTCAAGGCCAAGATCAAGAAAGCCATGACCTATCCAACCGCGGTGGTGATTGTCGCCATCGTGGTCACCGCCATCCTGCTGATCAAGGTGGTGCCCCAGTTCGCGGAGACCTTCCGCAGCTTCGGGTCGGACCTGCCGGCCTTTACCCTGCTGGTAGTGGGATTGTCCAACTTCATGCAGGACTGGTGGTTCATCATCCTGCTGGGCATGCTCGCCACCGGCTTTGCCTTCAAGGAGTTCAAGCACCGCTCGGTGAAGTTCTCCGAGTTTCTCGACCGCCTGGCCCTGCGCATACCGATAGTCGGCGGCATTGTCCACGACGCGGTGGTAGCGCGGTTCTCCCGCACCCTGGCCACCACCTTTGCCGCCGGGGTACCGCTGGTGGATGCGCTCAACTCCACCGCCGGCGCCGCCGGCAACTCGGTATACAGCAAGGCGATCATCCAGATTCGCGACGATGTTACCACGGGTACCACCCTCTACCAGGCGGTCAAGGCCACCGGCCTGTTTCCCAACATGCTGCTGCAGATGGTCTCCATCGGCGAGGAGTCCGGGGCCCTGGACGACATGCTGGACAAGGTGGCCCAGCATTACGAGGAAGCGGTAGACAACGCCGTGGACAGCCTCAGTTCGCTGATGGAGCCCATCATCATGTCGGTACTGGGCGTGCTGGTGGGCGGCCTGATGATCGCCATGTACCTGCCGATCTTCATGCTCGGTTCGGTCATCTGAGGTCGCTGTCGGCGGGGGAGCCAGTTTGCTAGACGTTTTTGCCCAGCACCCCTGGTGGCTGGCGACCTGCCTGCTGCTCCTGGGCCTGGTCGTTGGCAGCTTCCTCAACGTGGTGGCCTACCGCTTGCCGCTGATGATGCAGGCACAGTGGCGGCGGGACTGCTGCGAATTGCTGGAACAGGAACCGGCGGCAGACGAGCCGGCCCTGAGCCTCGCAGCCCCCAACTCCCACTGCCCGGTCTGCAAGGCCCCGGTGAAGCCCTGGCACAATGTTCCCGTGCTCAGCTACCTGGCCCTGGGTGGCAAGTGCGCCAACTGCAGGGCGCGCATATCCCCGCGCTATCCGGTAGTGGAGCTGCTGACCGGCCTCCTGACCCTGTGGCTGGGCCTGCATTTTGGCCCCGGGCTGCAGCTGGTTGGCGCGGCGCTGCTGACCTGGGCCCTGATCGCCCTGACCCTGATCGATTACGACACCCAGTTGCTGCCGGACGACATCACCCTGCCCCTGCTGTGGCTCGGGCTGGCCTTCAACCTCGGGGGCACTTTCGTGCCACTGGTGGACGCGGTGCTGGGGGCGATCGCCGGCTATGGCATCCTGTGGAGCGTATACTGGTTGTTCAAGCTGCTCACCGGCAAGGAGGGCATGGGGTATGGCGACTTCAAGCTCCTCGCCGCACTCGGCGCCTGGCTGGGGTGGCAGGCGATACCGCTGATTATCCTCCTGTCGTCCCTGGTGGGCGCAGCAGTGGGCCTGTCGCTGATGGTGATCAAGCGCCGCGGCCGGGAAGTCCCGATCCCTTTCGGCCCCTACCTCGCCGCCGCCGGGTGGCTGGGGCTTATCTGGGGTGAGCAGATTCTCGCCGCCTGGCTGGGCACGGCGGCGCCGCAGCCCTGACGTGGTAGCGAGGACAACAGGCAAGTCATGACCCTGATCATTGGTATCACCGGCGGTATCGGCAGTGGCAAGAGCGCCGTGACTGACCGTTTTGCCCGCATGGGCATCACCGTGGTGGACGCCGACCTGGCGGCGCGCGTGGTAGTGGAGCCGGGCCGCCCCGCCCTGCGGGCCATTGCCGGGCATTTTGGCGCCGGGATCCTGCAGCCGGATGGCAGTCTGGACCGGGCCGCCCTGCGACGCATCGTGTTCGCCGAGCCGGCGCAGCGGCAGTGGCTGGAGCAGCTTACCCACCCGCTGATCGGCGAGGAAATCCGCGCCCAGCTGGCCGCGTCCCACTCACCCTACACCATCCTGAGCTCGCCCCTGTTGCTGGAATCCTCCAGCCAGCGCCAGCTTGCGGAACTGGTGGTGGTTGTGGACGTACCCGAGGAGGTACAGCTCGAACGCACGATGAGCCGGGACGCCAACGACGAAGCCCAGGTACGCCGCATCATGGCGGCGCAGCTGTCGCGCCAGGAGCGCCTCGCCCTGGCTGATATCGTGGTGGACAACAGCGGTCCGCTGGCGGCGCTGGATGAGATTGTCGCCGAGCTGCACAAGGAATTCCTGCAGCGGGCGGAGCAACAGCGGCGCTAACTCCCCGGGGAATCGACCAGTTCGCTGCGCAGCGCTTCTACAATAGGCACATTGGCGGCGGGGAATTCGTAGCGGGCCAGCTCCTGCACAGTCACCCAGGCCAGCGGCTGTCCCTCCAGGCCGCGGGCATTGCCGCTCAGCTGGGTGACCAGATGCACATCCAGCAACACCGCCTTGTCCCCGTAGTCATGGGGTACGAGCAACAGCGGCCGGGACTCGCTGAAACCAATGCCAAGCTCCTCCCGCAGCTCCCGCGCCAGCGCCCGGGTCACGGACTCGCCGGCTTCCACCTTGCCACCCGGGAACTCCCACAGCCCTCCCTGGTGGGCAGCGGAGGCGCGCTGGCTGATCAGGATGCGCCGCTGTTCATCGACTACCACACCCACCGCCACATGGACCGCCGCCATTCAGGTACGGTACTCGGCGTTGATGCGCACATAGTCATAGGAAAAGTCGGTGGTCCAGACCGTGGCGGTGGCGCTTCCGCGCTGCAATTCGATGCGGATGACGATCTCCTCCGGTGCCATCGCCGCCACACCCTGCTCCTCGGAGTAGCTGGCGGCGCGGCAACCGTTCTCGGCAATCAGCACCTCGTTGAGGTAGACGCCAACCCGGCCGACGTCCAGCGCTTCCAGCCCGGCGCGTCCGATTGCCGCCAGCAACCGCCCCCAGTTGGGATCGGAGGCGAACAGCGCGGTCTTGACCAGGGGTGAGTGGGCAATGGTGAAGGCCACGTCCAGGCATTCCTGCTCGCTGCGGCCGCCATTGACCCGGACGGTGACAAATTTGCTGGCGCCCTCCCCGTCCCGCACCAGACCCTGGGCCAGTTCGACACACAGGGTTTGCAGGGCCTCCCGCAGGGCGTGGTACAGCGGTGCATCCGTCGACTCCAGCAGGGGATTGCCGGCCGCACCCGTGGCCACCAGCATGCAGGCATCGTTGGTGGAAGTGTCGCCATCGATGGTGATGCGGTTGAATGACAGCTCCGCCGCCTCGCTCAGCAGCGCCTGCAGCAGCGCCGGTGCAACCGCCACATCTGTCGCCACATAGGACAGCATGGTCGCCATGTTGGGGCGAATCATGCCCGCGCCCTTGGCGATACCGGTCATCACGTAGTCGCGCCCGTCACAGTGAAAGCGCAGGGAGTGGGCCTTGGGGCGGGTGTCCGTGGTCATGATGCCGTGGGCGGCATCCAGCCAGCCATCGGCGCGCAGATCCTGCAGGGCGTTGGGCAGCGCCTCGATGATTTTCTGCACCGGCAGGGGTTCGCCGATAACACCGGTGGAAAAAGGCAGCACCGCTTCCGGTGCCACGCCGGTCATCTCGGCCAGGGCCCCGGTGCAGCGGCGCGCATCCGCGAGGCCGCGTTCACCGGTGCCGGCGTTGGCATTGCCGGTATTGACCAACAAATAGGCGGGCCGATTGGCCACCGCGCGCAGGCTGGCCTTTGCCACCGTCACCGGCGCCGCACAGAAGGCATTGCGGGTGAACACGCCGACGCAGTGACTGCCGGGCGCGAGTTCCAGCAGCACCAGGTCCCTGCGGCCCGGTTTCTTGATTCCCGCTGATACCGTTGCCAGCCGCAGGCCGGGCACCGGCAGCAGCTCTCCCAGGTTCTGTTCCCCTACCGCCATTGTTGCTCTCCGCCGCCGCCCGACCCGGGCTATTCAATCCGTCCGTGACACTGCTTGTACTTCTTGCCACTGCCGCAGGGACAGGGTTCGTTGCGGCCGACCTTGGGCTGCTCCCGGGTAAAGGTCTGGGGGGGCTCGGGCTGGCGTGGGGCGGCACCTTCCGCCAGCGCTTCTTCCGCCATGGCCGATGCGGCCGCGTGCTGGAAAGCCAGCTTCTCGCGCTCGGCCTGCTCCCGGCGCCGCGCCTCGATCAGCGCGGATTCGTCCTGGTGCTGGATCTGCACGTGACTCAGGAACTTGACCACCTCGTATTTCAGGTTCTGCAGCAGCTGCTCGAACAGTGCGAAGGACTCCCGTTTGTACTCCTGCTTCGGGTTTTTCTGTGCATAGGCGCGCAGGTGAATGCCCTGGCGCAGGTGGTCCATGGTCGCCAGATGGTCCTTCCACAGATTGTCCAGCACCTGCAGCATGATCTGCTTCTCGATCTTGCGCATGGGTGGCCCCACGTTCTCGCACTTGGCATCGTAGGCGGCCTGGATCTCCGCCACGATCTTCTCGCGCAGGGCCTCCTCGTGCAGGTTGTCGTCGGCGTCCAGCCAGGCCTGCAGCGGCAGCTTGATCGCGAACTCCGCCTCCAGCTGGCGTTCCAGGCCCGGCACGTCCCACTGCTCTTCCACGCTCATGGGCGGGATGTAGCTGGAAATCGCGTCGTTGACCACGTCCTCGCGGATTGCGGTGACGGTATCGGCAATGTCGGCTTCCCCCAGCAGTTCATTGCGCTGGTTGTAGATGATCTGCCGCTGGTCGTTGGCCACGTCATCGTATTCCAGCAGCTGCTTGCGGATATCGAAGTTGCGACCCTCCACCTTGCGCTGGGCTTTCTCGATCGCGTTGGTCACCATGCGGTGTTCGATAGCCTCGCCCTTCTCCATGCCCAGGGCCTGCATGAAGCCCTTGACCCGGTCGGAGGCAAAGATGCGCATCAGGTTGTCTTCCAGCGACAGGTAGAAGCGGGATACACCCGGGTCTCCCTGGCGCCCGGCACGGCCCCGCAGCTGGTTGTCGATGCGCCGTGATTCATGGCGCTCGGTGCCGAGGATGTGCAGCCCGCCGGCGGCGAGCACCTGTTCGTGACGCTGGCGCCAGCTCTCGGTCAGCTCTGCGCGCTTCTCGTCAGTGACCTCGCCCACGGCTTCCAACTCGGCATCGAGGTTGCCACCCAGCACGATATCGGTGCCCCGGCCAGCCATGTTGGTGGCGATGGTCACCACCCCGGGACGGCCGGCCTGGGCGATGATCTCGGCTTCCTGCTCGTGGTACTTGGCGTTCAGGACCTTGTGCTGGATCCCGGCCTTGCGGAACCGCTGGGACAGCTCTTCCGAGGTCTCGACCGATGCGGTACCCACCAGCACCGGGGCGCCCTTTTCCATGCAGTCCCTGACGTCAGCCAGGATGGCGTCGAACTTCTCCTCCCGGGTCAGGTAGACCAGGTCGTTGAGGTCGACACGCTGTGCCGGCTTGTTGGTGGGGATGACCAAGACTTCCAGGCCATAGATCTGGCGGAATTCGAATGCCTCGGTGTCGGCGGTGCCGGTCATGCCCGCCAGCTTCTTGTACAGCCGGAAATAATTCTGGAAGGTGGTGGAGGCCAGGGTCTGGCTCTCGCTCTGGATCCGCACGCCCTCCTTGGCCTCGATGGCCTGGTGCAGGCCCTCGGACAGGCGCCGCCCGGCCATCGTGCGGCCGGTATGCTCGTCGATCAGCACGACCTGGTCACCCTGGACAATGTATTCAACGTCGCGGTGAAACAGGACATGAGCCCGCAGGCCGGAATAGACATGGTGCAGCAGGTTCAGGTTGGTCGCCGCGTACAGGCTCTCGCCCTCCTGCAACAGGCCCTCACGGGTCAGCAGCTCTTCGACATGCTCGTGACCGGCCTCGGTCAGTTCGATCTGGCGCTGCTTCTCGTCAACGCTGTAGTGGCCGGGCTCTTCCTCGCTGTCGCGGCGCAGCGAGGGAATCAACTGGTTGATCTTCTTGTACAGCTGCGAGCTGTCTTCGGAGGCACCGGAAATCACCAGCGGCGTGCGGGCCTCGTCGATCAGGATGGAGTCCACCTCGTCGACAATCGCGAAACTGAGGTCGCCCTGCATGCGATCCTCAATGCGGAAGGCCATATTGTCGCGAAGGTAGTCAAAGCCGAATTCATTGTTGGTGCCATAGATAATGTCGGCGCTGTAGGCCTCGCGTTTCTGCTCCTGGGTCTGGCCGGACTTCACCACGCCGACCGACACACCGAGAAAACGATACAGGGGCGACATCCAGTGGGCATCGCGCCCCGCCAGGTAGTCGTTGACGGTGATCAGGTGCACACTGTTGCCCGCCAGGGCGTTGAGGTAGGCCGGCAAGGTCGCCACCAGGGTCTTGCCTTCGCCGGTGCGCATCTCGGCAATCTTGCCTTCGTGCAGCGCCATGCCGCCGATCAGCTGGACATCGAAATGGCGCATGCCGAGGGTGCGTTCGCTGGCCTCGCGGGCCACGGCAAAGGCCTCCGGCAGGATCTGGTCCAGGCTCTCTCCAGCCTCCAGGCGCTGACGGAACTCGTCAGTCTTCGCCGCCAGGGCGGCGTCGTCCAGGGCTTTCATGGCATCGGCCAGGCTGTTGATCTGCCGCACCATCTTGCCCATGCGCTTCAGCTCCCGATCGTTGCGGGTGCCAAAGATCTTCTTCATTGTGGTCGTAATCATTGTGGGTCACTGCGTTAAACGTCAGGGCGCCGCCCCACTCACGGGAGTGGCCGGCGGAGGAATAATATCAGGAATGGAGCGGGTTCAGCGTCGGGTGCGATGCACGTAGCTGGAAGGATCGACCGGGCGGCCGTGCTTGTAGACCTCAAAGTGGACGTGAGGACCGGTGGCACGACCACTGGAGCCCATGAGAGCCACCGGCTGCCCCTTGCGCACGACATCGCCGGGCTCCACCAGGTTTTCCTGGTTGTGGGCATAGCGGGTCAGCAGGCCGTCGCCGTGGGAAATTTCCACCATCCTGCCGTAGCCGCTGTTGTCCTTGCCCGCGGAGGTGACCACGCCAGCGGCGACAGCGATCACCTCGGACCCGGCCTTGCCGGCAAAATCAATTCCGTAGTGCGAGGCGCGCTTGCCGGTGAAGGGATCCGTGCGCGCCCCGAAACCGGAGGAAATCCAGCCTTTCTGCACCGGCCGGCCGGATATCCAGGCCTGCTCATCAAGCTTGCGGTGGGCGAGCAGGGACTCCAGGATTTCCAGCTGCTGCTCGCGCTGGTCGAGCTTGTTGGCGAAACTCTGCAGCTCTCCGGTGAGATCCGGCGCCAGGTATTCGACGCTGAATTCGCCCGCCAGGGGCCCCCCCAGGGCAGGTGGCTGGCTGAAATCGAACTCACCGTCCTGCAAATTGGCCATGGCAGTCAGGTGCTCGCCAAGGGCATCAAGGCGTACCAGGCGCGCCTGCAGCTCCGCCAACCCCATGGTCATGGCCTGCAGCTTGCGCTCCGCTTCCAGGCGCAGGGAATCGAGTTCGGTGGACTGGGAGGCAAGTTCGTCTTGCAGGGAATCGAGTGACGTATCACGGAGATCGCGAGCCTGCGTCTCCTGGCCAACAAAATAGCCGAGTGCAACCAGGCCCAAGGGTAGTCCCAGACAGCACAGGGATACCAGGGCACGGGACCAGCGACCCAACTCTATCGAGCGGGAGCCGCCGTGCTTTCGGCTTATCAGAATGACCTTCATTAGCAACCGGCTGCAATGAACTGAGGCGGGAGTGTGCCATAGTCACGTGAATATTACCAACACCAATAATCGACCACCGTGTAGGGAAGCTGTGGCGGGATGTGCTCGGTGGGTGGATGGGGGCCCGGGACTGGCCGCCACCTGACCGGAGTGAAGTTACCGACGGTCAGGTGACGGGCAGTTCCGGGTCCCTGCTCCGCAGGGGCCAGCTCAGGCGGCGACCGGGCTCAGGGAGTAGGAGATCGGGGCGGTGGCCTCGTCTTCAAAGGTGACCATTTCCCAGGCGTCGGGCTGGGCAATCAGCGCCCGCAGGGAAGTGTTGTTGAGCGCGTGGCCGGATTTGTGGGCACGGTACTCACCGATCACCCCGTAGCCAAGCAGATACAGGTCACCGATGGCGTCGAGGATCTTGTGCTTGACGAACTCGTCGTCATAGCGCAAACCGTCCTGATTGAGGATGCGGTATTCGTCCACGACGATGGCGTTGTCCACGCTGCCGCCACGCGCGAGACCCTGGGAGCGCAGATACTCGATTTCGTGCATGAACCCGAAAGTCCGGGCGCGGCTTACCTCCTTGACGAAGGAGGTGCTGGAAAAATCGATCTCGGCGTGGGGTGAGCGCTCGCGAAACACCGGGTGGTCGAAATCGATGGAAAACGAGACCTTGAAGCCATCAAAGGGGAGAAAGCTGGCTGTCTTGTCCCCGTCTTCCACCGTGACCGGACGCTTGATGCGGATAAACTTCTTGGCCGCGTTCTGCTCCTCGATGCCAGCGGACTGGATCAGGAACACAAAGGGGCCCGCACTGCCATCCATGATCGGCACTTCCGATGCGCTGACATCGACGAACGCGTTGTCGATCCCGAGGCCCGCCATGGCGGACAGCAGGTGTTCGACTGTCGACACCTTCTCGCCATTGGCGACCAGGGTCGTCGACAGGGTGGTTTCCTTCACGTTCTCGGCCCGCGCCGGAATCTCGACCACCGGGTCCAGATCCACGCGCCGAAACACAATACCGGCATTGATCGGAGCCGGGCACAGGGTGAGATACACTTTCTCACCGGTGTGTAAGCCCACGCCAGTCGCCTTGATGGCATTGCGTAAAGTGCGCTGTCGAATCATAGTCCTTCACCCATCCTCGGTGCTCTGCGACTTGCAGGGCCGACCCGATCCGGGTGTCGGGAGACCCTCGCTAGTCCGCCTGTCGCCGCAAAAATGCGGGGATGTCAAAATAATCGCCACTGCCACCCGCCGCTGCCGCCTGGCCGCCATCCGCGGAGCGGGCCCTGCGCAGGCCGGTGGGGAGATCCAGCTCCCGGTAGTCCGGCTCGTCCGCTGTCGGCTCGACCGCACGTGGAGCAGCTTCCACCACCTGCAGTGTAGCCGTCCTCACCACCTCGCCACCCAAACCGGTGGCGACTACCGTCACCTTGATCTCATCCGTCATGTTCGGATCGATCACGGTGCCGACCACTACGGTGGCGTCATCCGAGGCAAATTCCTCAATCGTGTCGCCAACTTCGGAAAATTCACCCAGTGACAGATCAAGCCCCGCAGTAATGTTCACCAGAATACCGCGAGCACCGCGCAGGTCGATATCGTCCAGCAGCGGGCTGTTGATGGCGCGTTCTGCCGCTTCCCGGGCGCGATTCTCCCCGCGGGCGCTGCCGGTACCCATCATTGCCATGCCCATTTCAGACATCACCGTGCGCACATCGGCGAAATCCACGTTGATCATGCCGGGGCGAATAATCAGGTCGGCGATACCCTGAACTGCGCCCAACAATACATCATTCGCTTCTTTGAAGGCATCCAATAAACTGGTACTTTTTCCGAGAACCTCAAGCAACTTTTCGTTGGGAATGGTGATCAGGGAGTCCACGTGCTGCTGCAGTTCGCGCACCCCCGCCTCGGCGATTGCCAGTCGCTTCTTGCCCTCGAAGGGGAACGGCCGGGTGACCACCGCTACCGTCAGGATCCCCATCTCGCGGGCCACTTCGGCCACGATCGGGGCGCCGCCGGTGCCGGTACCGCCACCCATGCCGGCAGTGATGAAGACCATGTCCGCCCCGCGCAGGGCGTCGGCGATACGGTCCCTGTCCTCCAGCGCCGCTGCCCGCCCGACATCCGGGTTGGCCCCTGCACCCAGGCCCTTGGTAATAGCGCCACCGAGCTGCAGGACCGTCTTGGAACGGATATCCGACAGTGCCTGGGCGTCGGTGTTGGCGCAGATGAAATCCACCCCTTCGACCAGGTTCTCGATCATGTGTTTTACAGCATTGCCACCGCCGCCACCGACTCCGATGACTTTGATAATGGCGTTCTGAGGTACGTTGTCGATAAGCTCAAACATGATATTACTCCCCTTTTTGCATGGCGCCGCACCGGGGTGCGACGGTTAACCACCTGAAATCCTAGAAATTGCTCTGTAACCAGCCCTTGAAGCGCGCGATCATTCCCTCGCCAGGTACACTGCCGCGACTGGCGCTGCCCGCGCGCTCACTGCTGTTCTTCTGCCCGTACTGCAGCAACCCCACGCCGGTGGCGTAGATCGGGTTGCGAACGATATCGTTGAGGCCCTTGACCGATTGCGGATAGCCCACCCGCACCGGCATGTGGAAGATCTCCTCCGCCAGTTCCACCACCCCCTCCATCTTGGCCGTGCCGCCGGTGAGCACCACACCCGCGGGGATCATCTCCTCGTAGCCACTGCGGCGCAGCTCGGCCTGGATCAGGGTGAACAGTTCGTCGTAGCGCGGCTCCACCACCTCCGCGAGGGACTGCCGGGACAGGTCCCGCGGCGGCCGGTCGCCGACACTCGGCACCTTGATGGTCTCGTCCGGACCGGCCAGCTGGGTCAGGGCGCAGGCGTACTTGATCTTGATCTCCTCCGCGTACTGGGTCGGCGTGCGCAGGGCCATGGCGATATCGTTGGTCACCTGGTCGCCGGCTATCGGGATCACTCCGGTGTGGCGGATCGAACCGTCGGTGAAAATGGCGATGTCGGTGGTGCCGCCGCCAATGTCCACCAGGCAGACCCCCAGCTCCCGCTCATCCTCGGTCAGCACCGAGAAGCTCGAGGCGAGTTGCTCGAGGATGATTTCCTCCACATCCAGGCCACAGCGGCGGATGCATTTCTCGATGTTCTGCGCCGCGTTCACGGCGCAGGTCACCAGGTGCACTTTCGCCTCCAGCCTGACGCCGGACATGCCCAGCGGCTCCTTGATGCCTTCCTGGTTGTCGATCACATATTCCTGCGGCAGGATATGCAGGATCTTCTGGTCCGCGGGGATCGCCACAGCCTGGGCGGCATCGATGACCCGCTCCAGGTCCGCCTGCTGCACTTCCCGATCGCGAATGGCGACGATGCCGTGGGAATTCAGGCTGCGAATATGGCTGCCCGCGACCCCGACGTAGACCGAATGGATCTGGCAGCCCGCCATCAACTCCGCCTCCTCCACCGCGCGCTGGATCGACTGCACGGTGGATTCGATATTGATGATCACGCCCTTCTTCATGCCCTTGGAGGGATGGGAACCGATGCCGACGATCTCGATACCACCCTCGGCATTGAACTCGCCCACCAGGGCGACCACCTTGGAGGTGCCGATATCCAGCCCGACGATCATCCGCTTGTCCTGTACGCTGCCCATGGCAGTCTCACTCCCCCACTGAATCGATTATCGAAATACCCGCGACCTGGGCTGCGGCGCCCTCACCCGCGGGTAACTCTGGCTCGCGGAACGCTACCGCCACACCGCTCTCGTAACGCAGGTCCACCCGCTTCACCTCACCGGCGCGCTCGGCCAGCTCCCTGCGGTAGACCACGGCAAAGCGCTGCAGGCGTTCGCCAAATTCGGTATTGCCCAGCACCAGCTCCATACCCCCCGCCAGTACCGCCCTGAGGTGGCCGCGCTCGTCCAGGGACAGCTCGCGCAACTCCAGCCCCAGCGGCTGCAGCAGTTCGCCCAGCTGCTGGTAGCTCAGGATCAACTGCCCCGTCGAACCGGTTGGCCCCTCCAGCCGCGGCAGACTGTGCTCGCCCTCAATGCCGGCTGACTGGAACACCTCACCCTCGTGGTTGAGAAAGCCGCCCTCACCCCAGCGCGCTATGGGGAGTTGTTCCTGTACCTGGATCTCCAGCGCGTTGGGCCAGCGCCGGCGCACGGAGACCTGGTAAATCCAGGGCAGCGCCTGCAGCTGGGCCCGGACCTGGTCCAGGTCGGCGCTGAGGAACCCACCGACCAGTGCCGGATGCACAATTTCCTGTACTGCCTCGGTCTGGGTCCGGTGCAGCGTGCCGGTGACCGTGATGCGCTCCACCGGGATTTCCTGCAGCGCGATCCACCCCTGCATCCCCGCGACGCCGACAACACCCACCGCCGCCAGCACCAGCATGCGGTTGACCCAGCCGTCCAGCAGACGCAGGCCGAGTCGCGCCCGGGCACCCGTGCGCGGTGCCGCTGCCGGCTGCCGCCGGGTCGCACCACCACTGCGCCGACGCGACTTGCCAGCAACCCGGGTGTTGGCGGATGTACGCGGTTCAGCCATGCTGCCTGCGGCCCTCCCAGCTCAGTTCGACGATACGCCGCACCAGTGTCTCAATGGGCATGCCCACAGCCCGCGCCGCCATCGGTACCAGGCTGTGCGAGGTCATGCCCGGGATAGTGTTTACCTCCAGCACATAAAAACGCCCGTCCGCATCCCGCATCAGGTCCACCCGGCCCCAGATCGAGCAACCCAGGCTGTGAAACGCGGCCAGCGCCAGCGCGCCAGCCTCGGCCTCATCCGCGGCGCTCAGGCCGCTGGGGCAGTGGTAGCGGGTGTCGTCCGACAGGTACTTGGCCTCGTAGTCATAGAACTCGCGATCCGTCTCCATGCGGATCGAAGGCAGGGCCTCGCGGCCCAGCACGGCGACGGTGTACTCGGGGCCATTGATAAACTTCTCCGCCAGCACCGTGGTGCCGAAGGCGGCGGCGTTGCGATACGCGGCAGCCAGCGCCGCGGGCGTTGCCGCGGGGGCCATCCCGACGCTGGAACCCTCACAGGCGGGCTTGACAAAGACCTTGCCAAACCGGGCAATAACCGCTTCCCAATCGCTGTCAGCGGCGAGGGTGACAAAGCCCCCGGTGGCGACTCCGACGCCCTGCCACAGCTGCTTGCTGCGCTGCTTGTCCATGGCCAGTGCCGAACCGAGCACACCGGAACCCGAGTACGGCACCCGCAGAATCTCCAGCGCACCCTGAATCACACCATCTTCACCACCGGGACCGTGCAGGGCGTTGAAGGCGAAGCTGACCCCTTCGAGCTGTCCCACCCAGCCGTCTACCGCGGGATCGACCTGGCGCACGTTACAGCCGAGACTGGCCAGGGCAGCGACAATGGTGGCACCGGTCTGCAGCGAAATTTCCCGCTCCGCCGACCGCCCGCCCAGCAACACCGCAACCGGCCCGGCTGTCGCCTGTTCCCAGCTCATACCCTGCTCTCCCCTAAATGTCCCAGTGCCTGCAGATCCTGCGCCAGGCGACCGATGTTGCCCGCGCCCTGGGTGATGACCACATCGCCGTCGCGGAGGATGCCGGCCAGCACCGGCGCCACTTCATCGATCCCTTCGACAAATACCGGCTCCACCTGCCCGCGCTGGCGAATACTGCGGCTCAGGCTGCGACTGTCGGCGCCCGCGATCGGGTCCTCGCCCGCCGCATACACCTCCAGCAGCAGCAGCACGTCACAGCGTGACAGCACCGCCACGAAGTCTTCGTAGAGGTCGCGGGTGCGTGAATAACGGTGCGGCTGGTAGACCATCACCACGCGCCGCTCCGGCCAGGCCTGGCGGGCGGACTCCAGGGTCGCCCGCACCTCGGTGGGGTGGTGACCGTAGTCGTCGACCAGCACGGCGCTGCCGGCGGCGAAGGTGAGTTCCCCCAGCACGCTGAAGCGGCGCCCGACCCCCGCGAATCCCGCCAGTCCACGCTGGATAGCCGCGTCTGGAATGCCCTCGTCACAGGCGACGGCCACCGCCGCGGTGGCATTCAATACATTGTGTTCGCCCGGCATGTTCAGCTCTATGTCCAGGGGGGCCTGGCCGCCCGGACGCTGCACAGTGAAGGCGGTGGTCAGGCCCCGCTTGCAAACATGGGTGACCCGGTAGTCCGCGTCCGCCGCGAATCCGTAGGTGAGAAACTGCCGCGACAGGTCCGGCAGCAGGCCCGCCACCGCCGGGTCGTCGATACACAGTACCGCCAGCCCATAGAAAGGCAGGTTGTGCAGGAACTCGAGAAACGTACTGCGCAGGACGTTGAGGTCGCCCCCGTAGGTTTCCATGTGATCGGCTTCAATATTCGTCACCACCGTGACCATCGGCTGCAGGTGGAGGAAGGAGGCATCGCTCTCGTCGGCCTCTGCCACCAGGAAACGACTGGCACCGAGCTGGGCGTTGCTGCCTGCGGAGTTGACCAGGCCGCCGATGACAAAGGTTGGGTCCAGCCCCGCTTCTGCAAATACTGCGGCGATCAGGCTGGTGGTGGTGGTCTTGCCGTGGGTCCCGGCCACGGCGATGCCGTGGCGATAGCGCATCAGTTCCGCCAGCATCTCGGCGCGGGGCACAACGGGGATCCGCGCCGCCCGTGCCGCCACCACTTCCGGGTTGTCGGCGCGCACGGCGCTGGAACTCACCACTACGTTAGCCGCCTGCACATTGTCCGCCGAGTGGCCGATAAAGACGCGAATACCTTTCTGCTGCAGGCGCGCGGTGACCGAGCTTGGACGCAGGTCGGACCCGGAAACCTCATAGCCCAGGTTCACCAGCACCTCGGCGATTCCGCTCATGCCGGTTCCGCCCACACCAATCATGTGGATGCGACGAATGCGGCGCATTTCCGGCACTGTGTAGGGGCTCTTCTCAGTCATGACGCATCAGCTCCTCGCACAGATCCGCAAGCTGCGAGGTCGCCTTCGGCAGGGCCGCCGCGGAGGCCGCGTGGGCCATCGCCGCCAGCCGTTTGGGGCTGGCAATATACCCCGCCAGCGTTGCCGCCAGGTCCTTCGCCTGCAGACCGGCCTGGCGCAACAGCAGGGCCGCACCCCGATCGGACAGGGAGCGCGCATTGGCGGTCTGGTGGTCATCGATGGCGCCGGGCAGGGGAATCAACAGCGACGGACGCCCCATGATGGCCAGCTCGGCGACCGTGAGCGCACCGGCACGGCAGACCACGATATCCGCCCAGGCGTAGGCCGCGGCCATGTCCTCGATATAGGCACTCACCCGCACGCCCTGCTCCAGCAGCGGGCCGTACTCCTGGCGCAGGCTGTCGATATGGGCTTCGCCGGACTGGTGCCAGACGCTGACCGCGCCCTCACCCACCCGCTTGCGCAGCTGCCGCAAGGTCTCTGGCATAAGCTGGTTAATGGCCTGGGCGCCCAGGCTGCCGCCCAGCACCAGTACCTGCAGGGGCCGCTGGCCGTGATAGTCCCAATGCTGCTCGCGGGCGGCCTCCAGCAGCGCCTGGCGCACGGGATTCCCGAGTACCCGTACCGGGCGGTTGTCCGGGAAGGCGCCCCGAAACCCGCAAACGATGGCTCGCGCCAGCGGTGCCAGCAGGCGATTGGTCGTGCCGGCGACTGCATTCTGTTCGTGAATCAGCAGCGGCTTGCGCAGCATCCAGGCCGCGAGTCCGGCGGGGCCCGCCACATAGCCTCCCATGCCCACCACACAGGCCGGGGCAAGGCTCCACACCAGGCGCAGCGCCTGCAACGACGACCACAGCACCAGCCACAGACCCAGTGCCGTTTGCAGCAGGTTCTTGCCGCGTACGCCGCGCACCGGAAGCGTGTGCAGCTGGAAGCCGGCCGCAGGTACCACGCGCGCTTCGAGGCCGCGGGCAGTCCCCACCCAGGCAACCCGGTAGCCGCGTCCGCGCAACGCCTCCGCCACCGCCAGTGCAGGGTAGACATGGCCGCCGGTTCCACCCGCCATCATCAATACCAGGGGCGCAGCCGCTGTCATGGCTTGCCCCCCGCAGTGCGCCGCTTGCGTACCCCGCCCTCGGGCAGCTCACGCTCTATACGCAGCACCAGGGCCAGCATGCAGCAGCAGACGATCAGGCTGGTGCCGCCGTAGCTGACGAAAGGCAGGGTCAGACCCTTGGTCGGCAACAGTCCGGAACTCACTCCCATATTCACGAAGGCCTGTCCCGAAAATACCAGGGCCACCCCGTAGCAAAGGTAGGCACCGAAGTCTTCGCCGACCGCCTGGGCTCGCCGCGCGACCCAGAGGATGCGGGCGATCAGGGCGGTGAACAGAGCGATGACCAGCAGTGCGCCGACAAAGCCGGTTTCCTCCGCCCAGATGGAAAACACGAAGTCGGTGTGAGCCTCTGGCAGGTAGAACAGTTTCTGCACGCTGTTGCCCAGGCCTACACCCAGCCATTCACCGCGCCCAAAAGCGATCAAAGACTGGATCAGCTGGAAACCGCTGCCGTAGGGATCGGCCCAGGGATCCGTATACGCTGTCAGGCGCTGGACACGGTAGGGAGCCGCGAAGATCAAGCCCACCAGACCCACCAGGCTCAGCGCCAGCACCGACAGGAAGTGGCGCAGCTTCACTCCGGCCAGGAACAGCATGCCGAATGCCGTGGCGACAGTAATGACGGTGGCACCGAAATCGGGCTCCGCCATGAGCAGCACCGTCACCAGCGCCAGCACACCCATGGGCTTGAGGAACCCCGGCCACTCATTGCGCACCTCACTGGCCTGCCGCACCAGATAGCCCGCCAGGTAGATCACCACGGTAAACTTGGCGAATTCAGACGGCTGCAGGGTAAAGGGCCCCAGCGGCAGCCAGCGCTGGGCGCCGTTGACGTCCTTGCCAATCCCGGGCAGCAGCACCAGTACGAGCGAAGCGAGTCCCGCCAGCAACCACATCCAGCCGCTCGCCAGCCAGAAGCCCGGCGGCAGCCGGTACACCACGACCGCCGCGCTGGCCGAGATCACGATGTACATCAGATGCCGGCGGGTATGGTGCCAGGCATCGCGATAGTGCCAGTCTGCATACTCGATGGAGGCCGAGCTGATCGCCACCAGCCCGACCAACAGCAGAGCCAGCCCCAGCAGCAGCAGCGCGGGATCGGCGCCGAAACGCTTGCCTGCCAGCGTACTCATGCGGCCCCCCCGGCGACCCGGGACTCGACCGCGGCGACGAAGGCGGCGCCGCGGGCGGGATAGCCAGTGAACATGTCGAAGCTGGCGCAGGCCGGCGACAGCAGCACCACATCGCCCGTCACCGCCAGAGCCGCGGCCCGGGCAACCGCATCCGCCATGTCAGCGGCGCGCTGCACCGGTACGACGTCAACCACGGCACCTTCTATCTCCGCGGCGGCCTCGCCGATCACCACCAGTGCCTTGCAACTCGCCTGCAATGGCGCACGCAACTGGCGGAAGTCCTGGCCCTTGCCAACCCCGCCGGCGATCAGCACGATGTTGCGGTTGCTCGCCAGGCCCTTGAGCGCCGCAACCGTCGCGCCCACATTGGTGCCCTTGGAGTCATTCACAAAGCGTACGCCGTCGGCCTCGGTCACCAGCTGGCAACGGTGGGGCAGCCCCTGGAAGCGCCGCGCCGCAACCACCATCGCCTCCAGCGGCAGCCCCGCGCCGTGCCCCAGGGCAAAGGCTGCCAGGGCATTCGCGACATTGTGACGCCCCTTGATACCCAGCTCCGCCACCGGCAGCAGCGGGTCAAAACCCAGGCACAGGGTTTCCGTGCCGGCGATCAGGCGCAGGCCGAAGCCGTCCAGCTCCGGCTCGCGCAGGCGCCAGCTGATCACCGGCACATCGGGTGCCAGCAACGGCAGGGTCAGCGGATCATCGCGGTTGACCACCGCCTTGTGACAGCCGCGGAAAATCCGGTGCTTGGCCTGGTGATACCGCGGCAGGGTACCGTGACGGTCCAGGTGATCTGCACTGACGTTGAGCACCGTGGCCACGGCCAGCCCGAGATCACCGGCGCGCTCGAGCTGGAAGCTCGACAGCTCAAGGACATAGAGCGCCCTGTCGTCGGCCAGCAGGTCCAGCGCCGGCGTGCCCAGATTACCGCCCACGCCGACATTGAGCCCGGACTCCCGGGCCATCTCCCCCAGCAACTCGGTCACGGTGGATTTGGCGTTGGAACCGGTAATACCCACCACGGGCGCCCGCGCCGCGCGCATGAACAGGTCAATGTCCCCGACCACTTCGGCCCCGGCGGCCAGCGCCCGCTCTACCAGCGGGTCTTCCAGCGCGATACCCGGACTCACCACCCACTCACCGCCGCGATTGATGACGGACTCGGGAATGTCCCCGGCGAAAACCGGCACGTCGGGCATCTCCCGCTGCAGGGTAGCCAGTTCCGGCGGCGCGCTGCGGGTATCAATCACGGTGAAGCGGCGTCCCTGGCGGTGCAGGTAGCGGGCACAGGACAAGCCGGTGACGCCGAGGCCCAGAATGACCTCGTCGCCGCTGCTCGCTATCAGATCCTGTGTCACAGTTGCCATTACTCCGCTGTTGCCTAACGCAATTTCAGGGTGGCCAGCCCGAACAGGACCAGCATCACGGTGATAATCCAGAAGCGCACAATGACCCGCGGCTCGGGCCAGCCCTTCAACTCGAAATGGTGGTGGATGGGCGCCATGCGGAAAATGCGCCTGCCGGTCAGCTTGAACGACGCGACCTGCAGGATCACCGATACCGTCTCCAGCACGAAGATCCCGCCCATGATGAAAAAGACAATCTCGTGGCGGGTAATGACGGCCACCGTGCCCAGCCCGGCCCCCAGGGCCAGGGCGCCGACGTCACCCATGAATACCTGGGCGGGATAGGTATTGAACCAGAGAAACCCCAGGCCGGCGCCGGCCATCGCGCCGCAGAACACCGCCAGTTCACCGCTGCCGGCGACGTAGGGAATATGCAGGTAATCGGCGAAATTCACGTTGCCAGTGAGATAGGCAATGATGCCCAGGGCGGAACCGACCATGACCGTTGGCAGGATGGCGAGGCCGTCCAGGCCGTCAGTCAGGTTGACCGCGTTGCTGGCACCGACAATGACGAAGTAGGTCAGCAAGATAAACAGCGGCCCCATGCCCCAGGCAAAGTCCTTGAAGAAGGGGATGTACAGTTCCGTGGTCACCGGGGTATCGAAGGCCAGGTACAGGTACAGTGCTGCCGCCAGCCCCGCCAGCGACTGCCAGAAATATTTCCAGCGGGCCGGCAGGCCGCGGGAATCCTTCTCCACCACCTTGCGGTAGTCGTCCACCCAGCCGACGGCGCCGAATACCGCAGTGACCCCCATGGCGATCCAGATGTAGGGATTGCGCAGATCCGCCCACAACAGGCTGCTGATCGCGATGGCGACCAGGATCAATGCGCCGCCCATGGTGGGGGTACCGGATTTGCTCAGGTGGGACTTGGGGCCGTCGCTGCGCACCGCCTGTCCCACCTGGTAGAAATTCAGCTTGCGGATCATGGCCGGCCCCACCAGCAGCGAGATCGCCAGGGCGGTTCCCGCCGCGAGGATGCTGCGCAGGGTCAGGTACTGGACTACCTGGAAAGCGGTGGCGAACTGGGTCAGGTACTCTGCAATAAACAGTAACATGTCAGTTCCCCGCCTCCGGTGCTGGCTCGCTCAGCGCTGCCAGCACCCGCTCCATGGATGCGCCGCGCGACCCCTTGATCAATACGGTGTCGTCCGCGGTCAGTGTGCCTGCGAGCGCCGCGACCGCCGATGCGACGTCCGCGAAGCACTCGCCGCCAAACGCTTCGGCGGCACCGGCAAGTGCAGTGCCGACGCCAACGAAGCGGTCCAGACCGCGCTCACGGGCATAGACGCCGATATCCCGGTGCAGCTGGGCGCTGTCTTCCCCGAGTTCCAGCATCTCGCCCAGCACCAGGGTGCGGCGACCCCCGCAATCAGCCAACAGGTCGATGGCTGCACGCACCGAGCCCGGGTTGGCGTTATAGGTGTCGTCGACCAGGGTTGACCCGCCCAGGCCGCGCACCAGGGCGCCGCGACCGCGAGCCGGCGTGACGCTGGCGAGGCCGGAGGTAATCTCCGCCAGCGACACACCGCAGGCCAAACCTGCGGCTATCGCGGCCAGGGCGTTGGATACGTTGTGCAGGCCTGGCACCTGCAGCCGGATCGGTGCGTCTCCCGCGGGAGTCGTGGCGACAAAGCTGATACCGGCAATGCCCCGGGACTGGATACTGTTGGCGCTGATGGCCGCCGGATTCCGCAAGCCGTAGTCGAGAATTGCCGCGCCGGCGGCGCGGCTGCGCCAGCGCCCGGCCCAGGGCTGGTCGGCATTGATAACCGCGGTCCCGGCGCCGCGCAGGCCATCGTAGATTTCACCCTTGGCCGTGGCCACCGACTCGACGCTGCCGAACCCGTCCAGGTGAGCGGGCATGGCGTTCAGCAGCAGGGCTATGGTCGGACGTGCGAGCTCGCACAACCAGGCAATGTCGCCGGCCCGGGTAGCGCCCATTTCCACCACCGCGAAGGCATGCTCGGGCGCCAGGCGCAGCAGTGTCAGGGGCACGCCGATTTCGTTGTTGAGATTCCCTGTGGTGGCGAGGGTGGGCCCTCGCCGCGCCAGGACGGCGCTGACCAGATTCTTGACCGAGGTCTTGCCAGAACTGCCGGTGATGGCGACCAGCGGTCCCTCAAACAGCGCCCGGTTGCAGGCACCCAATTGCCCGAGTGCCCGCTGGGTGTCAGCCACCTGCAGCAGCGGCAGCGGCGAGTCCACCGCATGGCTGACCACGGCGGCAGCGGCGCCTGCGGCGGCAACGGCAGGCAGGAACTGGTGGCCGTCGAAGCGCTCGCCGCGCAGGGCCACGAACAGGTCACCCGGCTGCACCTCGCGGCTGTCCGTGGTCACCCGGCTGACCTCGACGTCAGCGCCGGAACGCAGGGCGCCCAGGGGTTGCTCCAGTTCGCTGAGGAGGAAGGGACGCATCATGCGGAGGTCCTCCCCTGCAGGGCACGGGCAGCCATGTCGGTATCGCTGAAGGGACGGCGCTCGCTGCCGATGATCTGGTAGTCCTCGTGGCCCTTGCCGGCAATGAGAATGCAGTCGCCGGCCCGGGCGCCAGTGATGGCCGCGTTGATCGCGGCTGCGCGATCAGGCTGAACCTCGACATCGCCGCTGCAGCCCTGCTGGATATCCCGCAGGATCATCATTGGGTCCTCATGGCGCGGATTGTCCGAGGTCAGGATCACCTTGTCCGCCACTGCGCAGGCAATATGGCCCATGGCCGCGCGCTTGCCCCGGTCGCGGTCACCGCCGCAGCCGAAAACCGCGATCAATCGGCCGCCCACATGGGGGCGCAGGGCAGCGAGCACCTGGGCGAGGGCATCCGGTGTGTGGGCGTAGTCCACCAGCACCTGCAGCCCGCAGCTGTTGGGTACCGGTTCCATGCGTCCGGGCACCGGCTTGAGCGTGGCAACGGCTGCAAGCGCCGCCGTCAGTTCGGGGTCGAGTAACAGGGCACAGGTCACGGCCGCCACCACGTTGGCAAGATTGAAGTCGCCGGGCAGCGGGCTGGCAAATGTTCCGCTGCCCCAGGGGGTATGCAGGGTTGCGCGCACGCCGCCGGGGTGAAATGCGGCGTCTGTGACGCGGACCTGGGCGTCGACCCGGCCAGCGACAGAAAATGTCCAGGCCTGGACGGTGGCCGGCAGTCCGGCCAGCACCTCGGCGCCGTAGGCGTCATCCAGATTGATCACCGCATGGCGCAAACCCGCGCTGCGGAACAACTGCTGCTTGCTGCGGCCATAAGCCGCCATGCTGCCGTGGTAGTCGAGGTGGTCCTGCGACAGGTTGGTGAACACGGCAATATCAAAGTGGGCGCCGTTGACGCGCCCCTGGTCGAGGGCATGGGAAGAGACCTCCATGCTGACTGCCGCCACCCCCTGATCCCGCCAGGCGGCAAGTTGCTGCTGCAGCGCCACCGCGTCGGGCGTCGTGTTTGCCGCCGCCATCAGCGAGTCATCCAGCACCGCGCCGAGCGTGCCGATAACCCCGCAGCTGCGCCCCCGCGCCCGCAGCAGCTGTGCCAGCAAGCGGGTGGTGGTGGTCTTGCCGTTGGTGCCGGTGATGCCCACCATGTCCAGCTCCAGGCTCGGATCACCATAAAAACGCGCGGCGATGACGCCGGCTTCCCGCGCCAGCTCGGGCACTTCCAGCAACGGCACCTGAACCGCATCCACATAGGCCGCCACCGGCGGTTCCGCGGCCACCGCCACCGCTCCGCTGGCGATGGCCTGCTCAATGAACTGACGACCATCGTGGCTCTCGCCCGGCACCGCCAGGAACAGATCGCCAGGCTGCACTCGCCGGCTGTCGAGCTGCACTCCGCGCACCCTTACCTGTGGCCAGGCAGCTGCACAGTTGCCGAGCAGGGCGGGCAGCGGCATGCTGCGTGCCACCGGGGAAGCTGACGCCGTCATCCCGACACCCCCGGCCGGCTGTTTGCCAGCGCCACGACCGCTTCCGGCTCATCCGGCGGCACATTCAGCAGGCGCAACGTTCCCTCCGCGACCCGGGCAAAGACCGGTGCCGCGGCGGCACCGCCGCCGTAAGCTTCGCCCTGGGGCTCGTTGATCACCACCACCGTGACAAAGCGCGGATCGGCAATGGGCGCCACGCCCGCGTAGAAGGCAATGTATTTGTTGTCCTGGTAACCGCCGGGGCCGACCTTGTGCACGGTACCGGTCTTGCCGCCCACCTCGTACCCGGCCACCCGCGCCCGTCGCGCCGTGCCGTGCTCGCCGGTAACCCGCTGCAACACGGCCAGCACTTCCCGGGCGATGTCCGACTGCAGCACCCGCTTGCCGGGCGCCAGCACATCCGGAGCGGCCTGCAGCGTTACCGGCTGCAGCACGCCATCGTTGGCAAACGCGCTGTAGGCATGCGCCAGTTGCAGGGGCGTGGCGGTGAGGCCATAGCCGAAGGCCAGGGTGACTTTCTCGATATCGCTCCAGCGGCGCCGATTGGGCAGCTGGCCCGCGCTCTCACCGGGGAAGCCGGTATTCAGCGTCTCGCCGAAGCCGAAGCGCCCGAAGACCTCCCGGATCGGCTCGTGTCCCAGGTCCTGGGCGATCTTGGTGACGCCCACCTGGCTCGATTTCTCGATCACCCGGGACACGGTGATTTCGCCGTAGTTGCGCGGATCGGGCAGGGTCTTGCGCCCGACGCGAATGCGACCGGGGGAGGTATCTATCAGGGTCTCGGTGGTATAGCGGCCGCTTTCGAGAGCAGCCACCAGGGTGAAGGTCTTCATCGTCGAGCCGGGCTCGAACATGTCGGTTACCGCCCGGTTGCGGGTCACATCGGCGCCGACGCCGCGGCGGCTGTTGGGGTTGTAGACCGGATGGTTGACCATCGCCAGCACCTCGCCGGTGTGGCTGTCGAGAGTCACGATGCTGCCGGAAGTCGCGCCGGTCACGGCCATGGCCCGCTGCAACTCCTGGTGGTGCAGGTACTGCAGGCGCAGATCAATGCTCAACTTCAGGTCCTTGCCCGGCAGCGCTGGCTCCAGCACCCCGATGTCGCGCACCGCGTCCCCGTGCAGATCCTTGATGTACTGCTTTTTGCCCGGAGTGCCCCGCAACCAGTCATCGTAAGCCAGCTCGAGACCGGCGATTCCGCTGCCGTCGACATTGGTAAAGCCCACCAGATGACTGACCACCTCGCCCGCGGGGTAGTAGCGCTGGTACTCCCGCTCGCCAAAGACCCCGGGGACCCGCAAGGCCAGTATCTCGCGTGCGACCGCGGGCACCAGGTGGCGCTGCAGGTACATGAAACGGCGCCCGGCAAAACGCTCGAGCCGCTCGCGCAGCTCTGCCAGCGGCATATCGACAGCGGCTGCCAGCGGCCCCAGGTCTTCCACGGTGGAGAGTATGGTCGGATCCACCCACAGTGATATCACCGGCGTGGAGACCGCCAGCGGCTCACCGCGGCGATCGGAAATGACGCCGCGATAGGCGGGGATCTCTGCCGTGCGCACCGCCCGGCTGTCGCCCTGGCTCTGCAGGAAACTGCGGCCGCGGTCGGTATCCAGCACCTGCAGGGAAAGCACCCGCCCGATCAGCAGGGCCAACAGCGCCAGCAGGGCAATGGCCACCAGATAAAAGCGCCAGGGCGCAACGGCGGGCTGACGGGTGCGGCTCATGGCCGGACCACCTTGCGCTCAGTGAGGACTGGCGCCTGCATATTCAGCTCGCGAGTCGCGACCCGCTCCACCCGGTAGTGCGAGGCCCAGGTGCTCTGCTCCAGCAGCAGCCGGCCGTAGTCCTCCTGCAGGTGCCACTGATCGGCCTCCAGCTGCTGCAGCACGGTATAGAGTTTGCGGCACTCGTGAGAGCTCTGGATAACAGCGAACGCCGACCCCAGGATCAGCGTCAACAGGGCAGCAATCACCAGCGGCGACGGCATGGCCGCGCCCCGCTCGCCCGCCGCCGGCCGCGTGTCGAACATGACTATTGGCGCCGCCATCAGTTGATCTTCTCGGCGACGCGCATGATCGCGCTGCGCGCCCGCGGGTTGGCGGCGACTTCCTCGGCGCTGGCCCGCACGGCCTTGCCCAGCAGGCGCATGCGCCGGTTGAGAGCGCTGTCCAGCACCGGCACCCCGGCGGGAACCACGTCGCCCCGGGCCATGTCGCGCATATAGCGCTTCACCAGGCGGTCTTCCAGCGAGTGAAAGCTGATGACCACCAGGCGACCGCCGACCTGCAGCAGCGACAGCGCCCGGGCCAGCAGCTCCACCAGATCATCCAGCTCGCGATTGATGTAGATACGAATGCCCTGGAAAGAGCGGGTAGCGGGGTTCTTGTGTTTCTCCCAGCGCGGATTGGCCTCGCTGACAATCTTTGCCAGTCGGCCGGTGGTGGTGATCGGCGCCTCGGCGCGGGCAGCAACGATGGCACCGGCGATGCGTTTGGCGAAGCGCTCCTCGCCGTATTCCTTCAGCACGAGGGCAATCTCGCCCTCGGCGGCCCGGGCCAGCCACTCCGCGGCAGTCTCGCCGCTGCTGGTGTCCATGCGCATGTCGAGCGGGCCGTCGTGCTGGAAGCTGAAGCCGCGGCTGCTGTCATCGAGCTGTGGGCTGGAGACGCCCAGATCGAGCAGGATGCCGTCGACGGTGTCCAGGCCCATGCGCCGCAGCTGCTCGGGCAAGAGGGCAAAGGAGCCATGGAAGAAGGTAAACCGTGGGTCCTCGGCCGCCAGCTGGGCCGCTGCCGCCGCGGCCTCCGGATCCTTGTCGACCCCGAGCAGGCGACCCCGGTCGTCGAGGCGCTCGAGCAGCGCCCGGCTGTGCCCACCGCGACCAAACGTGCCATCGACATATGTACCACTGGCTGTTGTCACCAGAGCGTCCACCGCTTCTCGTAACAGGACTGTTTGATGCATGCCACTCACCTACAGGGTCAGGGACATCAATTCGTCGGGCAACTCCGCTTCGGGGCCGGACTCCAGCAGCGCCTGTTCGCGCTCCGCCAGCCACAGCTCCTCCGCCCACAACTCCAGCTTGTTGCCCTGGCCCACCAACACCAGCTTCTTGTCCAGGCGCGCATAGTCGCGCAGGGGCTGGGGCAGCAACATCCTGCCGTTGCCGTCCAGCTCGAGGTCGGTGGCGTAGCCCAACACCAGGCGCTGGAAGCGCTTCACGGCGGGCTTGAGCGCGGGCAGCGCCTGGATCTGCTGCTCAATGCGCTCCCAGTCGGGCAAGGGATAGATAACGAGACAGGTCGCCTGGGTATCGATGGTCACGACAATCTGGCCACTGCACTGGGACAACAATGGCTCGCGCTGGCGCGCCGGCATGGCCAGGCGCCCCTTCGCGTCCATATTGATGTGCTGTACCCCACGAAACACGCCAGCTTCCCCCTCGTATCCGGCCTCGAAAAACCACTAAAAGCCAGATAGTTCCACTTATTCCCACTTTTCGACACTATAGGTCTGCGTCGAACCGGGTGTCAAGCGAGGTCCTCGCGAAAAACGTTTTAATTTCAGTTAATTAGCGCGGTTTTCGGGTGTTGTGGTGGAGGGAATCTGGAAACTCAGAGGGTAAAAAATTCAGCAAAACATGGCAATAACATGATGTGTTAAGGATCTACTTTAAGTTAAAGGCTTTTTACTTATTCAAGAGCGGTCGCATTAGTAGAAAAAATCATATGCGCCGCGATGGTCCTGCACCACCAGCCCGCGCCGGGGTCCCCGGAACAGCCTGGCGGCACTGGAACGAGAGAAATTAAATGAGTCGGTCGATAAGCCGGGTTCTGTCGTGGACGATCATTCATCTGCGACCGGCGTCGCCGCCGGCCTGTAGCGACCTACCCGAATCCACTGCGGGCCGCAGCATACGGATTCCTATTTGGTCTTGCTCCGAGTGGGGTTTACCATCGCCACGCCTGTTACCAGCCGCGCGGTGCGCTCTTACCGCACCTTTTCACCCTTACCCGACTTGCGCCGGGCGGTATCCTTTCTGTTGCACTTTCCGTAGGCTCGCGCCCCCCAGGCGTTACCTGGCACCCTGCCCTGTGGAGCCCGGACTTTCCTCCCCTGGCCGAAACCAGAAGCGATCGCCTGACCGACTCGGCGGCAAGCCTACCCGCTGTGCGGCCCCCGGGCAACACAAACTTGCCTGGATTGGCGCAGGGGCACTGGGCCGGATCCCGCCCTGCCTGCGCGGCCCGGCCTGTCGGTAAGTTCACTCCAGTCAGGACGGGATCCAGCGCAGGGCCCTCCCAATCACGGAGTGAATTCTGGCTGCTTGGTCGACTGGGGAGAGCCAGGCTTGGCACCCAAAGTGGGGGGAGTCCGGCGGGGTAAGGGGTCGCGGGGAGTGCCCTTACCGACCCGCGGCCCCTTACCCCGCCGGGCGACCTTCGCCAACATGGAGGAAAGCCAGAGTTGTGGTCACTCCTTCTGCCCCAGCAGGTAGTCGTACAGCAGCTTCTTGCGCAGGCCCGTGAGGTCGGCGACCACAGCGGATGCGCGCTTGGCGGGCAGTTCTTCAGCGAGACGCAGCAGCAGCCGGGTGATGTCGGGCGTGAGCTCCTCATCGCGCCCGCGCTGGCCGCTGACCGCGAGCACGATCTCCCCGCGCTGCTGATTGCTGTCGGCGGCGACGAAGGCGGCGAGCTCGGCCAGCGGCGCACGCCTGAGGGTTTCGAAGGTCTTGGTCAGCTCCCGCGCCAGCAGCGCCTCGCGCTCGGCGCCGAAGGCCGCGACCATGGCTTCCAGGGTTTCGACGACCCGGTGTGGCGCCTCGTAGAAGACCAGGGTGGCAGCCTCCACCGACAGGGCCTGCAAGCGGGCAGCCCGGGCGCCGGCCTTGGCGGGGAGAAACCCCTCGAACAGGAAGCGGTCGGTGGGCAGGCCGGAGGCGCTGAGGGCGGCGATGGCGGCGCAGGCGCCCGGTACTGGAACAACACGGTAGCCCTGCTCCTGGGCCTCCCGCACCAGCCGGTAGCCGGGATCGGAGATCAACGGGGTGCCGGCATCGGACACCAGCACCACGATGCCGTTCGCGGCCAGGCAGGTCATTATCCTCGCCTGGGCGCGAGCATCACTGTGATCGTGGTAGGCTTGCAGCGGGACGTCAATGCTGAAGTGTTGCAACAGGCGCGAGCTATGCCGGGTATCCTCCGCGGCCACCAGATCCGCGGCGGCCAATACCGCCAGTGCGCGCTGGGAGATGTCGCCCAGGTTGCCGATAGGCGTGGCAACAACATATAGTCCCGATTCCACTGCTCGTCCCTGGCCTTATAATGCCTGCTTGTGCATTCACGGTGCAGTCGGCAGCAGCCGCCCCACCCGGTCCGGAAGGATAACATGACCACGTTGATCACCAAGCGAAAACAGCTGGCGCCCCGACTCTGGCCGGCACTGGTCCTGAGCCTGCTCGCAGGCTGCGCCAGCGCACCCCCGCCGCCGCTGCCGGAACCGGAACCCGAGGTCGAGCCCGAAACCGGCGTCATCGCCGAGCCGGAGGCAGTGACCGCACCGCTCATGCCCCAGAGCCAGTGGGAACCGATTTTCTCGGCGGCTGAGGCCTACCTGGACCGCTTTGACTGGATGCAGGCAGAGCAGGCCCTGGCGGCGCTGCAACCGCCTCTGGAGGCGAATGACCGTGCGCGCAGGGACTACCTGCTGGCCAGGGCCGCCTTCATGCGAGGCGACCTCACCCGGGCTGAATCCCTGCTCCAGAGCGACCCCGAAGAAGGCATCGCCCGGGCGCTGCAACTGCAGCGGGATGACCTGGCACGCAAGATCGCCACGCTCGCGGGACGCTGGCTGGAAAGTGCCAGGATCGGGGCGGGCCAGCTTGGGCAGGGGGCGGATGACGCCGCGCTCCAGCGCGAGCTGTGGCAGGACCTCAACCGGCTGACAGACACGGAGCTCGCAGCAGCCCTGGAACAGGCTGAACAGAAAGAGTGGCGCGGTTGGCTGGAACTCGCGCTGCTCAATGCGACTGCCGGCAGCCGCGGGGAATTGCAAGCGGGTCTCCAGCGCTGGCGCGGCAATCACTTTGGACACCCGGCGGCCGCACGACTGCCCGGCGGGCTGGAGTTCCTCGCCCAGGCACTGCAGCCCATAAACAAGGTTGCGCTGCTGCTGCCGCTGAGTGGCCGCCTGGAGCCCGCCGCCAGGGCCGTGCGCGAAGGCTACCTGGCCCATTACTTTGCCGCGCGCGCCCGCGGGGATGCCAGTCACGAGGTGGCGATAGTCGATACCGATGAGTTCTCTTCAGCGGTCGCCGCCTACCAGCACGCGGTCGCCCTGGGCGCCGACCTGGTGATCGGCCCGCTGAGCAAAGAGGGGGTTGCCGAGCTGGGCCAGCTAAGCCCGCGGGCGGTCCCGGTCCTGGCCCTCAACCGTATTGAGGAAGCGGTCAGGCAGGATGGCAGCGCGCTGGTGCAACTGTCCCTGGCTCCGGAGGATGACGCCACCCGCATCGCCGAGCTCGCCTTTGGCCAGGGCGCACGGAGAGCAATGGTGCTGCGACCCGCCGGCGCTCGCGGTGCGCGCCTGGAGGAAGTACTGCGCGAGCGCTGGCAGGAGCTGGGGGGCGACATCGTCACCAGCGCAAGCTACAGCTCGCCGGAGGCCTATTCAGACCAGATAAAAAATGCGCTCAACCTCGGCGCGAGCGAGCAGCGGGCGCAAACGATCCGCAGCATGTTGGCGACCAATATTGAATTCACCGCGCGGCGCCGACAGGACATTGATGCCGTGTTCCTGGTGGCCGCGACACCGGCGGAAGCGCGCTCGCTGAAGCCGCTGCTGGCGTTCCACTATGCCGGCACCCTGCCTGTCTACGCCACTTCCAGCATATACGGCGGCCTGCCGGACGCCCGCAATCGCGATCTCAACGGCGCTCGCCTGGTAGAGTTGCCGTGGCTGCTGGGCGCCAATCCGCCGCTGCGGGTGGCCATCGCCGCAGGGGCCAGCGGCAACGATGACTTCGCCCGTCTCAACGCGCTGGGCGCAGACGCCTGGCTGTTACAGTCGCGCTTCGCCCAGCTGCAGAGTGGCGCGGACGCACTGATTCGCGGCAACACCGGCCTGCTGCAGCTGGATCCCGGCCTGCGAATCCTGCGCGAGCCCGTGCTGGCCACATTTGATGGCAGCGAGCTGACCCGCCCCTGACATAGACTGGCGTTTTCCATGGAGTCGGCACATGTTGGCAAAGGGCTACAGTTTCGAGGAGCGCGCGGCGCAGTGGGTAGCGGCACAGGGATGGCGGATCTTGCAGCGCAACTACCGCTGCAAGGTGGGGGAGATCGATATCATCGCGATGGATGAATCCCAGCTGGTTTTCATTGAGGTGCGGGCGCGCAACAATCCCAGGTTCGCCTCCGCCGCGGCCTCGGTGGACTGGCGCAAGCAACAGAAGCTCCTGCGGGCCGCCGCGGTGTACCTGCGCAGCGTCCGCGTAGGGAAGAATTTTTCCTGCCGATTTGACGTCATTGCCTTTGACCCGCGACAATCCGGCCAGGACGCAGAACTACGGTGGATTCGCAGTGCCTTCACCGCCTGACAGGCCCACTCCGGACCCGACCCATGGATGATGACTACCAGCTTATCGCCGCGAACTTCCAGCAGGTCATCACCACCGTGGCGATGGCCGTGGACGACCTGGCCATCCCCATACAGCAGGCGGCGGCGCGGATGACAGCGACGCTGCTTGCAGAAGGCAAGATTCTGGTCTGCGGCAATGGCGCCGATGCCAGCCTCAGCCAGCTGCTGTCGGGCACTTTGCTGGGCCGTTTCGAACAGGACCGCCCGGCGCTGCCGGCAATGGCCCTGACCGGTGACTGCAGCAGCGTCACCGGGATAGCGAGCCAGCAGGGTTTCGAGGACATTTATTCCCGCCAGGTGCGCGCCCTGGGCCAGCCCGCGGACACGCTGGTCTGTATCGCCAGTGGCAGGGTCCCCGGCGCGGTACTGGGTGCCGCACAGGCCGCCCACGAGCGGAACATGGTGGTAATTGCGCTATCCAATACCGAGGACCTCGCCCTGGCAGAGCTCCTCCAGGGCGACGATGTTGCCATCAATTGCAGTGCCGAGAGGCGCCCAAGGGTCACAGAACTACATACAATGGTCATTCACCTGCTGTGCGAGCTGGTAGACCAGAACCTGTTTGGAAACCACAACGGAAGCTCATCATGAAACTCATCGCCCCCCTCATCATCCTTTTCGGCACGCTGTTCGCCAGCGGCTGTGGCAGCATGCTGGCCTCGGTGGAGGCCAACCCCATTGAAGACGACCCCAGCCGGCGCACCATGGCCCAGCGTCTCGAGGACGAAAGCATTGAAGTCAAGGCGGTGGTCAACATCCACGCCGCGGACCCCGGCTACGACGAAGCCCACCTGGTGGCGGTGAGCTACAACGGCTTCGTCCTGCTCACGGGACAGGTGGATACCGAGCGACTCAAGACTCTGGCGGCCGACGAGGTGCGCAAGATCCGCGGCGTGCGCCGGATTTACAACGAACTGGAAGTGAGCCCCGCCATCGGGGCCCTGACCCGCACCCGCGATGCCTGGATAACCACCAAGATCAAGTCGTGGCTGCTGGCCAATGTGGACACCCCCGGAGTGCGCACCAAAGTGGTCACCGAGAACAGCGTGGTCTACCTGATGGGGCTGGTGACCAAAGCGGAAGCGCGGCGCATTGCCGACGTGGCGGCTTCGGTCACCGGTGTGACCCGCGTGGTGCAGTTGTTTGAGACCCTGCCCTGACGGGGTTCTCGCGCGCCGCCCTACTTGACGATTTTGAGGGACGGCCTCACCTCGGGCTTGCCCGTCGCCGGGCCACTGTCACCCCCGGGGGGATCGTCCGGGCTCTCCGGCGGGTCCTCGGGCTCAAACACCATACCCTGGCCATTTTCCCGGGCATAGATACCGATAATCGCCGTCACCGGCACCAGGATGTCCGTCGGCGTGCCGCCGAACCGCCCGTTGAAGCTGACCCACTCATTGCCGATTTGCAGCTCGATCACCGCACTGGGGCTGACATTCAGGACTATCTGGCCGTCCTTGACATACTGGCCGGGCACCTCCACCCCCTGCCGGGTAGCGTCCACCAACAGATAGGGCGTACAGTCATTGTCGACAATCCAATCGTACAGCGCCCGCATGATGTACGGGCGACTGGCGGACATGGTGGCTGTGGTTTTCACGGCTTCGGGACGCGCTACAGGCGCATCTCGCGCTCTTGCTCGGACAGGCTCTCCTGGAAAGACTCCCGGTTGAACAGGGCGTCCATATAGGCCAGCAGGGGCTTGGTTTGCTTCGCGGGCTTGATATCAATACCCAGCGAGGGCAACCGCCACAGGATGGGAGCGAGGCAACAGTCGACCAGGGTGAACTCATCGCTCATGAAGAACGGCTTTTCGGCGAAGATGGGCGCTATACCGACTATCCCGTCGCGCAGTTCCTTGGTGGACTTGCTGACCACATTGTCGCTGCGGGAATGGAGGATGGAATCCACGAGGGAACACCAGTCCTTCTCGATCCGGTGAATGTACAGCCGGCTCTCGGCCCGGGCAACGGGATAAACGGGCAGCAGGGGCGGATGCGGGAAGCGCTCGTCCAGGTACTCCATCATCACCTTGGACTCGTAGAGCACCAGGTCGCGGTCCACCAGGGTCGGCAGGGAATTGTAGGGGTTCAGGTCAGCAAGCTCCGCCGGCGGATGCGCGCTGTCGGACTCGATCATGTCCACCGTGACCCCCTTCTCCGCAAGCACGATGCGGACGCGGTGGCTGTACTGGCTGGTGCTATCGGAAAAGAAAGTCATGGAGGACCGTTTGGCCACGGCGCCCATTGCGTTTTCATCAACTCGTTTCATAGTGCAGTCCAGGACAGTGAAGGGCCGGGGCCAGGCGGCCCCGGGCCGGGGACAAATCAGTGAATATTTTTCCAGTACTCGCGATTCAACAGCCAGGCGAAGATGAAGAACAGGGCTATGAACAACAGTACGTACACGCCAATCCGCTTGCGATCAGCTGCCATCGGCTCTGCAGTATAGGCGAGGAAATTGACCAGGTCGTACATCGCGTCGTCAAATTCCGCCGGCGACATGGAGCCTTCGCTGGCCAGGGTAAACTGACCACAGGGCTCTTCCAGCAGCGCCTCCCCCGTCAGGGGATCGCGCTTGATGCCGCCATTCTCAGCCTTGCCCGGACCCATGGCGCACTCCTGCAGGCCCTGCAAGCCGAGCAACACATGGGGCATCCCCACGTCCTTGAACACCTTGTTGTTGACCCCGTACGGGCGGCTGTCGTCCTTGTAAAAGGTACGCAGGTAGGTGTACAACCACTCGGGCTGGCGAGCTCGTGCCACCAGGGTCAGGTCAGGCGGTGTCACGCCGAACCAGACCTTGGCCAGGGCGTCATCCATGGCATTGTCCATCAATGAACCAATGCGCACATCCGGATCGAAGATCAGGTTCTCCGCGAACAGGTCTTCGGGGATGCCGAGGTCCGCCGCCACCCGGTTGTAGCGGGAGAACTTCATCGAATGGCAGGCCATGCAATAGTTCATGTACAGCTTGGCGCCGTTCTGCAACGACGCCTTGTCTGCCGGGTCGACACTGATCTCATCACAGGGGATGGCGCCGCAGTTGAACTCACCGCCCGCGCCCACCGCTTTCAGCGGCAGGATAGTGAGGGCCAGGATCAGGGCCAGACCAGCCACGCTACCCCAGAACCCGATACCACCGTCCATGGTAACGCGCTCTGGCACCGGTTTGGTCTTGTCGAGCGTCGACCAGATCGGCATCAGCAGGAAAAATGCAAAGTAAAACACCGAGCAGATCTGGGCCAGGAAGGTCCGTTCCGGCGTGGGCGCCTTGACACCGAGCACCCCGAGGATCAGGAAGGACGCCACAAACAGGACCAGCATGATCTTGTTGAGGTTGCCGCGATAGCGCCAGGACTTGACCGGGTTACGATCCAGCCAGGGCAGCAGGAACGGGATCGCCACCGAGGCGGCAAAGGCGACGAAGCCCCAGAACTTGTCCGGTACCGCCCGCAGCACCGAGTAGAAGGGCGTGAAGTACCATACCGGCGCGATGTGATCCGGGGTTTTCAGCGGGTTCGCCTCTTCGAAATTGGCGTACTCGAGGAAAAATCCGCCCATTTCCGGCATGAAGAACATGACGGCGCAGAAGATGAACAGGAACACCCCGATCGCCTGCAGGTCGTGCACCGTGTAGTAGGGGTGGAAGGCCACGCCGTCCAGCGGGATACCGTCCGGACCTTTCTTCTTCTTGATCTCCACGCCATCGGGATTGTTCGAGCCCACCTCGTGCAGGGCGAGCAGGTGCAGTACCACCAGCGCCAGCAGGACAATGGGCAGGGCGACAACGTGCAGGGCGAAGAACCGGTTCAGCGTGACACCGGAAATGAGGTAGTCGCCGCGGATCCAGGTGACCAGGCCCTCGCCGACCACGGGAATGGCACCGAACAGGGAGATGATCACCTGGGCTCCCCAATAGGACATCTGGCCCCAGGGCAGTACATAGCCCACGAACGCTTCCGCCATCAGGACCACGAAGATCAGCATGCCGAAGATCCAGATCAGCTCGCGCGGCTTCTTGTAGGACCCGTAGATCAACGCGCGGAACATGTGCAGGTAGACGACTACGAAGAAGGCCGAAGCGCCAGTGGAGTGCATGTAGCGCAGCATCCAGCCGTAGTCGACGTCGCGCATGATGTATTCGACGGAGGCGAAAGCTTCTTCCGCGCTGGGCGTGTAGTTCATGGTCAACCAGATGCCGGTCAGCAGCTGATTGACCAGGACCAGCAGGGAGAGCACCCCGAAGTAGTACCAGAGGTTGAAGTTCTTGGGCGCGTAGTACTGGCCCATGTGGGTGTTCCAGGCGCGCATGATCGGCAGGCGCTCATCCACCCAGTCCCGTAGTCCAACAAGCATATTGATCATCAGGCTGCCTCCCCGTCCATGCCGATTACCATGACGTCGTCGCTCTCGTAAAAGTAGGGCGGGATCACCAGATTGGTCGATGCCGGGGCAGTGTTATAGACGCGTCCGGACAGATCGAACTTGGAGCCGTGACAGGGACAGAAAAACCCGCCCAGCCATGCGTCGCCACCGAGATCTGCGGCGCCGACTTCGGGGCGATACTTGGGAGCGCAGCCCAGGTGGGTACAGAGGCCCTCGGCGACAAAGATCTCGCGGCGTATGGCCCGCGCGGAACCTTCAATGTAGTCAGGCTGGATGGAAATGGCGGAGTCCGGATCCTTGAGTTCAGGGGTCAGCTTGTCCAGGTCAGCGAGCTGGGCTTCCGTGCGATACACAACGTAGACCGGCTTGCCGCGCCACTCGACCACCACCATCTGGCCGGGCTCGAGTTTGCTGATGTCCGCCTTTACCGGGGCGCCTGCTGCCTTGGCCTTGGCGGACGGGTTCCAGGACCCGACAAAGGGTACGGCAATGCCCACAGCGCCTGCGACGCCCACCACACTCGTCGCGGCCGTCAGGAAACGTCTCCTGCCGGTATTCACGCCATCGCTACTCATGCTTTTTTCTCCTGATTACCGGCCGGGCGCAAGAGCCACCAAACCGTAGGGACCACTTCGCAAAAAATGCTGCAAATAGTAATGACTTTGCCCGTTCGTGACAAGGTAAAGCCCCGTCTACACAACCACCGGAAGGCGCAAGCCCCTGTTTTCCTTCACAAAAAAACGCCCGGCCTGTATTCCAAACCGGACGTTTTCGAGACGCGACAGTCGGCCCGAGAGGCCAACCGAACAATCAGCGCTTGGAGTACTGGGGACGCTTGCGCGCCTTGCGCAGACCCACTTTCTTCCGCTCGACTTCCCGGGCGTCGCGAGTCACATACCCGGCGCGACGCAGGGTGCCGCGAAGCGACTCATCGTAATCCATCAGCGCGCGAGTAATGCCGTGGCGAATAGCGCCGGCCTGACCGAAGCTGCCGCCGCCTTCCACCGTGACATTGATGTCGAACTTGTCGGCCAGTTCGACCAGTTCCAGGGGCTGGCGCACGATCATCCGCGCCACTTCACGACCAAAATACTGGTCGAGCGGACGCTTGTTGACCGTGATGCTGCCACCACCGTTCTGGATGAACACGCGAGCCGTGGAGGTCTTGCGACGGCCGGTACCGTAATATTGGGTTGCTGACATAGAAAGTTTCCGTTAGATGTTCAGTGCTTGCGGCTGCTGCGCAGTATGCGGATGCTCGGCGCCCGCATACACCTTCAACTTCTTGAACATGGCACGACCCAGCGGATTGCGGGGCAACATGCCCTTGACCGCGGTCTGGATGACACGCTCCGGGGCCTTGTCGATCAATTTCTCGAAGGAAATTGACTTGATCCCACCGATAAA
Source organism: uncultured Haliea sp. (assembly GCA_947258585.1). Taxonomy (GTDB): domain Bacteria; phylum Pseudomonadota; class Gammaproteobacteria; order Pseudomonadales; family Halieaceae; genus Haliea. The sequence goes on from CAMYIZ010000030.1 coordinate 129,273, forward strand.
GCCGGTGTGGTGGTAGTACATCTTGTCCGTTGCCTTGGCACCGGTCACACGCACCTTCTCCGCGTTGATGACCACAATGTAGTCACCCGTGTCGACGTGCGGCGTGTACTCCGCCTTGTGCTTGCCGCGCAGGCGGTGAGCAATTTCGCTGGCCAGACGCCCCAGGGTCTTGTCAGAAGCGTCTACCACGAACCAGTCGTGGCTCACTTCTTCGGCTTTGGCACTAAAAGTTTTCATGAATAAACGCCTCTTGGAGGGCTCCAATTTCGAGAGCGCGAATACTACTGCTTCGCACCCGGCTTTTCAAGCTCAAAAATAACGATTGCCGGCGCCCCGTCGCCAGGGCCGCCAACAAGCTGTACCACAGGTTCTCAACGTCAGGGGCGATGTTCCCTGGCCAGGTATTCGTGGGACTGCATTTCCTGCAAGCGGGACACAGTGCGCTGGAATTCGAACTGCAGGCGGTGGCCATCATACAGGCCGGACAGGGGTCTGTCAGCAGCCATGACGAGTTTTACGTTGCGGTCGTAGAACTCATCCACCAGGTTGATGAAGCGGCGCGCCGCATCGTCATTGCCGGCACCGAGCGCCGGCACCCCGGACAACACGACGGCGTGAAAAATCCGGGCCAGCTCGATGTAGTCATTCTGGGAACGCGGACCACCGCAGAGCTCGCTGAAATCGAACCACACTACGTCATCCGCCAAACTGCGGCAGCGGATCTGGCGACCATTGACCAGGAGGTTCTCCCCGGGCTGCCCCGGATGGGGCGCCAGGCGTTCAAAGCTCTGCTGCAGGCTGCGATCCGCGCCCTCGTCGAGCGGGTAATGATAGAGCTCGGCCTGTTCCAGGGTGCGCAGGCGGTAGTCGATACCGGCGTCCACATTCACCACCAGCGTGTGGCGCTCCAGCAGGGCAATGGCGGGCAGGAAGCGCTGCCGCTGCAGACCGTTCTCGTACAGGTGCGCAGGCTCGATATTGGAGGTGGCCACCAGGGTCACCCCGCGGGCAAACAGCGCCTCCATCAGGCCTCCCAGGATCATCGCATCGGCGATGTCAGTCACGAAGAACTCGTCAAAGCAGATCACCCGGGCCTCTGCCGCGAGCCGGTCCGCGACCAGCAACAGCGGGTTCTTCTCCCCACCCAGCTGTTTCAGCTCGGCGTGTACCCGCTGCATGAAGCGATGGAAATGTACCCGCAGTTTGGCCTCAATGGGCAGGCATTCGTAGAACGTGTCCACCAGGTAGGTCTTGCCGCGACCGACGCCTCCCCACAGATACAAGCCCTGCTCGGGCTCCTGCCGCCGCCGCTGCCAGAACCGCCACCAGGGCCGGCGCTGCGACTCCCGGACCAACAGGCGCTCATACAGGTCCTGCAGCAGGCGCACCGCCGCCTCCTGGGCGGGGTCCCGGGAAAACCCTTCCCGTTGCAAATCGGCCTGGTAGCGCTGCCAGGGGCTGGTCAAAATCTGGCTCAAGCGGGTATCCGGTCAGAGTCTGGAGATGGTATCGGCGGCACACTCTAACGATGCCCCGGGTCCTTGGCAACCGAGGCCACACTGGGCGGGGAAGCCAGGTCCTGCCGAAAATGCTACAAAACGAGACCTGGGGCCCCTGGTCTCGGTATACTGGGGCGGCCCTTATCGCTGGCTAGAGGATTTCCCGTGTATAGTTTGACGATACTTGTCGCCACCGGCGCCATCGCGCTCCTGGTTGGCCTCGGCCTTGGCATCCTGCTGGGCCGCCGCACCTCCGACAACGGACAGCGCTTGCGCGAGACCGAGCGCAAACTGGACCAGCTGACCCAGGACAAACGCGCCTACGAGGAGGAGGTCGTCGAGCACTTCACCCAGACCGCCGCGCTGTTGAACACCCTGACTGACAGCTACCGCAACGTACACAACCACCTGGCTACCGGAGCCGAGACCCTGTGCCAGGAGCGCGGCCCGGTCTCGCTGGAGCGGCTACAGGGCCGCGCCGATGACGCCGAAATCCCCGCCCACCTCGCCCGCATCCAGCCTCCCCTGGACTACGCCCCCAAGGCCTCGCCGGAGGAGAAAGGCATGCTCAACGAAGAGTTCGGCATTGAACGGGCACGGATCCGGGAGGCTCGGGACGCGGAGGCCTGAAGCCCTGGTTCACACCGGATTGTCGATGTCCACAAACCGGTGATCCAGCCCGAAGCGCGCCGCCAGATGCTCGCCCAGGGCCTGGACCCCGTAGCGTTCGGTAGCGTGGTGGCCCGCAGCGACAAAGTGCATGCCCTCCTCCCTGGCGATATGCACCGTCTGCTCTGACGCTTCCCCGGTCAGGAACAGGTCAGCCCCCGCGGCCACCGCCGCGCCAATATAGGACTGGGCGGCGCCGGTACACCAGGCAATGCGCTGTACCGGCTGGTCCGGGTCACCAATGTGCAGCGGTGCCCGCCCGGTCAATGACTCCAGCCGCGCCACCAGGTCCGCAGCTCGCAGGGGTTCCGGCAGTCGCCCCACGCTGCCCACGGATTCGGGGCTTCCGGCATCCAGGTCCTCCGGCTCCAGAATCCCCAGCAGAGCACCGAGCCGCGCGTTGTTGCCGAGTTCCGGGTGGGCATCCAATGGCAGGTGGTAGGCCAGGAGGCTGAGGTCGTGCTGCAGCAGGGTGCCCAGGCGCCGACGCTTCATACCCACCACCGGCTGTGGCTCGCCCCGCCAGAAAAAGCCGTGGTGCACCAGAACCAGATCCGCAGCAAGTTCAGCGGCGGCGTCCAGCAGTAACTGGCACGCGGTGACGCCGCTGACGATACGCTGCACCCGTGGACGACCCTGCACCTGCAGGCCGTTGGGGCAGTAATCGCTGAAGCGCCCCGCCTGCAGGAGTTCATCAGTGTAGGCAACCAGTTGGTCGAGATCGACGGGCATAATGCAGTTCCGGAAAGGTGGTGGCGGGTTCACAGCTGCTGTATCGCCCGCCATCATATACAATGCAGTCGCGATTCGACACACGGCCCCTGCTCTATGACCAACAGCCTGCGCTTTATGATGTGGCCAGCCATCGCCGGCCTGCTGGCGGCGCTGCTGATCCTGGACCGCTGGGTGCTGCCGCGTCCCGCCACCGTCAGCGCCAATGGCGCTACAGCGAGCTACGCGCCGGCCGTGCGCAGCGCCACTCCGGCGGTCGTCAACATCTATACGGCAAAACTGGTGCCATCCCGCAGCAACCTGTTGCAGAACGAACTACTCTCCCGCCGCTTCGATGCAGCCCCCGCGCAGCGACAGCGTATCGAACGCTCGCTGGGCTCGGGCGTGATCATGACCGAGGAGGGGCACATCCTCACCAACAACCATGTCATTGATGAAGCCGATGCCATCCAGGTTTTGCTGCACGATGGCCGCTCGGCCAACGCTGTCGTCATTGGCACCGATCCGGCCACTGATCTCGCGGTGTTGCAGGTGCAACTGCAGGACCTGCAACCTATCTCCATCGCGGATTCCGACACCGCCCGGGTGGGCGACGTCGTACTCGCCATCGGCAACCCGCTGGGCTTTGGCCACTCGGTGACCCAGGGCATTGTCTCCGCGCTTGGCCGCTATGGCCTGCAGCTGTCCGTCTACGAGGACTACATCCAGACCGACGCCACCATTCACCTGGGAAATTCCGGCGGTGCGCTGATCAACGCCCGGGGGGAACTGCTGGGGATCAACACCCTGATCTATACGGGGACCGACCAGTCCCGCGGCGTTTCCACAGGTATCGGCATAAGCCTGGCTATTCCGGCCAACATGGCCCTGTTCGTCATGGCAGACCTGATCCGCTACGGCGAGGTCATTCGCGGTTGGCTGGGAGTGAGCGTGGCACCGGTGCGAGGCCTGGACGGACAACCGCCGGGCCTGCAATTGCTGGAGGTCACCGCCGTCGCCGCCGACAGCCCCGCCCAGCGGGCTGGGGTCATGGTCCGGGACATCATCACCCACATCGATGGCGAGCCGGTTCGCGATGGCCGCCTGACGATGCACCGCATTGCCCAGCTGCGGCCCGGCGACAAGATCGACATTACCGTGGTGCGCAACAACCAGACAGTGGACCTGCAGGCCATCGTCGGCACCCTGCGACAGTCACCGACGTCCTGACAGCCTCGCGCCGGCTTACTTGAGCCGATACTCTGCGCTGCGGGCGTGGGCGGTCAACTGCTCGCCCCGCGCCAGAACCGAGGCAATCCGCCCCAGCGATTGCACCCCCTGCTCGCTGCACATGATCAGCGAACTGCGTTTCTGGAAGTCATAGACTCCCAGCGGCGAGAAGAACCGCGCCGTGCGCGAGGTGGGCAGGACGTGGTTGGGCCCGGCGCAGTAATCCCCCAGGCTCTCTGATGTGTAGCGACCCATGAAGATGGCGCCGGCATGCCGCACCGCCGCCAGCAGCGCCTCCGGCTCGGCCACCGACAGCTCAAGGTGTTCCGGCGCCAGCTCGTTGCTGACCGCCACGGCTTCATCCAGGTCACGGGTCAACACCATGGCACCGCGGCGCTCCAGGGAGGCGCGGATAATATCCGCCCGCTCCATGGCAGGCAGCAGGCGCTGGATGCTGGCGCCCACCCGATCCAGGTAGCTGGCGTCGGGGCACAACAGAATGGCCTGGGCATTCTCATCGTGCTCGGCCTGGGAAAACAGGTCCATCGCCACCCAGTCGGGATCGGTGGAACCATCGCAGATCACCAGGATCTCCGAGGGCCCCGCGACCATATCTATCCCCACCCGCCCGAACACCTGGCGCTTGGCGGTGGCGACATAAATATTACCCGGGCCGACGATCTTGTCGACCGCAGGCACCGTGGCAGTGCCAAAGGTGAGCGCCGCCACGGCCTGGGCCCCGCCCAGAGTGAAGATCCGGTCGACCCCGGCAATGGCCGCCGCCGCCAGCACCAGGTCGTTGAGTTCGCCGCCCGGGGCCGGCACCACCATGATGATCTCGCCGACACCGGCCACGTGGGCGGGCAGCGCATTCATCAGCACCGAGGACGGATAGCTGGCCTTGCCACCCGGCACATAGATACCGACCCGGTCCAGCGCCGTGATCTTCTGGCCCAGCAGGTTGCCCTCGGCGTCGCGGTACTGCCAGCTTTCCTGGCGCTGGTGCTCGTGGTAGCTGCGCACCCGGATCGCAGCCTGCTCCAGCGCCTCGCGTTGGGCCGACGGAATCGCGGTCAGCGCGGCGTCAATACGGGCCCGGGGAATTTCCAGCTCCGCGGCCCCGCCCAGCTGCAGGCGGTCAAATCGGGCCGTGTACTCGAGCAGTGCCGCATCGCCGCGGGCCCGGACGTCAGCGAGGATGCCGGCAACGGTTTGTTCCACCGCCAGATCCAGCCCCGCCTCCCACTCGGTCAAGGCCGCCAGCCGCGCCGCGAAATCCGTATCGGTTGTGGACAGCCGCTGCATCAGGCACTCCCGGTTGCGGCTGCCAGCCGATCCACCAGGTTCTGGATCGCGCGGTACTGGGAACGCATTGCCGCCTTGTTGACGATCAGCCGGGAACTGATGCGGGCAATTTCGTCCAGCGGCTCCATGCCGTTGGCGCGCAGGGTATTGCCGGTGTCGACAATGTCCACGATGAGGTCGGCCAGGTTCATCATCGGTGCCAGTTCCATGGCGCCGTAGAGCTTGATGACGTCGGCATGCACGCCCTGCGCGGCAAAGAAGCGCCGGGCGATATTGGCAAACTTGGTCGCGACCCGCACCCGGGCACCGCTTCCCTGCCACCCCACGGGTCCGGCCGTCATCAGCCGACAGCGGGCAATCCCCAGGTCCAGGGGCTCGTACAGCCCCTCCGCACCGTGCTCCAGCAGGATATCCTTGCCCACCACGCCCAGGTCAGCGGCACCGTGGCGCACATAGGTGGGAACGTCGGTGCCGCGGATGACCACCAGCTGGAGGTCGGCGCGCGTCGTGGCGAACACCAGCTTGCGGCTGCTGTGGATGTCCTCCAGCGGTTCAATACCGGCTCGCGCCAGCAGCGGCAGCGTTTCCTTGAGAATGCGGCCCTTGGTCAGGGCCATGGTCAGCGGCTTGCTCATCTCAACCTCAGCTCGACAGGCGGCGGATATCCGCCCCCAGCGTCTGCAGCTTTTCCTCTATGCGCTCGTATCCCCGGTCAATATGGTAGATGCGATCTATGACCGTTTCGCCCTGGGCGACGAGACCGGCGATAACCAGGCTGGCGGATGCGCGCAGGTCGCTGGCCATCACCGGAGCGCCCTGCAGGAGAGCCTGGCCGGTGATGATCGCGGTGTGCCCCTCGATCACGATATGGGCTCCCATACGGTTCATCTCGTGGGTCTGGATCAGGCGGTTCTCGAAGACGGTTTCGGTGACCGTCGCCGTTCCCTCGGCAATGGCGTTCATGGCGGTGAACTGGGCCTGCATGTCAGTCGGAAAGCCGGGATAGGGTGCCGTCTTGACGCTCACCGCCCTGGGCCGCCTGCCCGCCATATCCAGCGACACCCAATCCTCGCCCTGTTCAATCCGGGCACCCGCTTCCTCAAGCTTCGCCAGGACCACTTCCAGGGTGTGCGGGCAGGTCCCCTTCAGCAGCACTCTGCCCCCCGTTGCCGCCGCTGCGACCAGGTAGGTTCCGGTTTCGATGCGGTCGGGCATGACCGTGTAGTCGCAACCGTGCAGGCGCTCGATGCCATCGATCACTATGGTATCGGTGCCATGCCCCCTGATCTGGGCCCCCATCGCTATCAGGCACTCTGCGAGGTCCACCACCTCGGGCTCGCGGGCTGCATTTTCCAGCACCGTGCGGCCATTGGCGAGGGTGGCGGCCATCATGAGATTCTCGGTGCCGCCAACCGTCACTGTTTCCATCACGATTCGGGCACCCTGCAGGCGCCCCTGCACCTCGGCATTAATATAGCCGTTGTCCACACTGATGGTGGCGCCCATGGCTTCCAGGCCCTTGAGATGGAGGTCCACAGGGCGACTGCCAATCGCGCAACCACCGGGAAAGGAGACATGCGCCCTGCCGAAGCGGGCCACCATGGGCCCCAGCACCAGGATAGAGGCGCGCATGGTCTTGACCAGTTCGTAGGGCGCCGAAAAGCCGGTCAACCGACTGGCATTGACCTCAATACTGAGTTTCTCGTCCAGGGTCAGATCGACGCCCAGGCAGCCCAGCAGCTCGATCATGGTCGTGATGTCGTTGAGGTGCGGCAGATTGCGGATGGTGACCAGGTCTTCGGTCAACAGCGTCGCCGCAAGAATGGGCAGCGCGGCGTTCTTGGCCCCGGAGATACGCAACTCCCCGTCCAGGCGCTGCCCGCCGCGAATAGCCAGTTTGTCCACTAGTTGCTCCTGATGAGGCCGGGCCTCAGGCGTCAGCCTGCCACTGCCCGGGGGTGAAGGTGCGGATACTGACCGCGTGGATACTGCCGTCGGCTATTTGCTCGCCCAGGGCCGCGTAGACCAGTTGCTGCCGCTGAACCGGGCGCTTGCCCTCGAAGACATCACCAATCACCGTGATTTCATAGCGGTTGCCGGCGCCCTCGACCTGGATCTGGCACCCTTCGAGGTGCGCCTCCAGCAGTGCCGTTACCGTCGCTGCATCCATCATGTCCATTCCTCTGGCCACCTGCCCGCGCGGGGCAAAAGACGCGCATTCTAGGAGAATTCAACCGCCATGGCGAGGGCGGGGCCGCCGGGACCTGCCGCAGCCAGCCGTCTGCAACAGCCTCAGGTGTCGATTTCTACCGCGGTCCAGCTGGCGATCACCTGGTCCAGGTCACCGCCGTGCTTGCGGGCGGCGGACTCGAACTGGCTGCGGTAGATTTCCCCGAGATTGACATTCTCGATCACCATATTCCGCAGCTTCCAGGACCCGTCCCGGTCGCGACCCATGTGATAGACCAGCACATAGGGCTCCGTGCCCTCACTGAAAATCAGCTGCCTGACCGCAACGCGGGACCCGGCGGACTCCTCCTCGCTGAGCTCTGGCAGCTCGATCCGGGAGCCGCCGAAGGCCAGCAGGCCCTTGCCGTAGGTGCGTACCAGGCCGACACGCATGACCTCAGTGAAGCGCTCCAGCTGTTCGCGCAACTGCTCGCGGCCCTCGGCGTCCAGGGAACGGTAGCGTTCGCTGCTGGCGTAGGGTCCCATCACGCCGCGGGCAAAGCCGCGGAAGTCGACCACAGAGTCCAGAATCTCCTGCAGCTGGTCGTAGAAGCGCTCCGGCTCGGCATCGACGTAGGCCTGCGCCTCATCTACCGCCGACATCACCGCGTCGGTGGCCTGGCGCACCACCTCGTGGGCGCCCTGTGGCGGGTCTGTGTCCAGGGCATGGACCAGGCTTGAGCCGGCTGCCAGTAACATGGCTGCGGCAAGATGCAGCAACTGCTTCATAAAGTGATTCCTGAATTGAATTACAAGTCCGCTGGCGCTCTGTATACTGCCGGCCTGCCTCCCGCGCTGGGCGCACCCACCGGAGTTTGCATTTTGACAAGCCCCCGGGGGTACAGTTCAATAGCTCGGCCGCCGCGTACTTTAACAGGATTTCCAGACTTATGCTGTTAGCAACAGCCGCCATTCTTGTCGGATTTATTGTCTTGATCTGGAGCGCCGACCTGTTCATAGCGGGCGCAGCTGCCATTGCCTCCAACATGGGTCTGTCCCCCATTATCATCGGTCTTACCATTGTTTCCATCGGCACCTCGGCACCGGAAATCCTGGTTTCGGTAACGGCAGCGCTGTCGGACGCGGGCGAACTTGCCATCGGCAACGCCATTGGCTCCAACATCGCCAATATCGGCCTGGTCCTTGGCGCGACCCTGATGATTGCCCCCATGACAGTGCAGCGCGGCTGCATGCGGCGCGAGCTGCCAACCCTGCTCATGGTGACCCTGGGTACTGCGCTGCTGATCCTCGACGGCGTCCTGTCGCGGGTAGACGGCCTGATCATGCTGGCAACCCTGGCCGTCATCATGACCCAGATGGTGCGCAGCGAAGAAACGGATCCGGACCTGCTGGAGGAAGTGTCCAACATGACCGCGGCGCCACCGCGCATGAGCAAGGCCTGGCTGACGTTCTTCCTGGGCCTGGTTCTCCTGGTGGCCAGCAGCCGGCTGCTGGTCTGGGGCGCAACCGAAGTGGCAGAGCAGCTGGGGGTATCACAACTGGTGATCGGTCTCACCGTGGTAGCCATCGGTACCAGCCTGCCTGAACTGGCCGCGACCGTCGCCAGCGCACTGCGCGGCCACACGGATATCGCCGTCGGCAACGTCATTGGCTCCAACCTGTTCAACCTGCTGGCGGTCATGGCGATACCCGGCCTGATCACGCCCGAAACGCTGGAGCCTCTGGTGCTGTACCGGGACTACCTGACCATGACCGCCATCACCGTACTGCTGGCGGCGGCCATTTTCCTGAGCCGCAACCGGCGCAAATCCGGTGATGGCGGCCACGCCTATCTGGGACGCTCGGTCGGCATGCTGTTACTCTCGCTATACGCCCTGTACTATTACTGGCTATACCGGACCCGCTGAGCCACCTGGCCACCATGCACGCAAACGACCACGACAGCTACGTTGCCTCCGCGCTGCGCACCATCCGCATGGAGCGCGAGGCTGTGGGCGCGCTGGAGCAGCGCATAGACGGCGCCTTCGTCAGGGCCTGCGAACTGTTGTTGGCCATCCGCGGCAGGGTGATCGTCACCGGCATGGGCAAGTCCGGCCACATCGCGAGCAAGATCGCCGCCACGCTGGCCAGCACGGGCACACCCGCGTTCTACGTGCACCCGGCGGAGGCCAGTCACGGCGACATCGGGATGATTACCGCCGATGATGCCGTTGTTGCCCTCTCCAACAGCGGACGCTCCCCGGAAGTCGTTACCCTGTTGCCGCTGCTCAAGCGCCTAGGTATTCCGCTGGTCAGCATGACCGGCGACGCCTGCTCACCACTGGCGGAGGCTGCCGATGCCCACCTGGACACCGGCGTCAGCATTGAGGCCTGCCCGCTCAACCTGGCGCCCACCTCCAGCACCACCACGGCCCTGGTCATGGGCGACGCACTGGCGATAGCGTTGCTGGAAGCGCGCGGCTTTACCGCCGAGGACTTCGCGTTCTCTCACCCCGGCGGCACGCTTGGCAAGAAACTGCTGCTCAAGGTTGAGGATGTCATGCACACCGGCACCGCCATCCCGAGGGTGCAGCCCGACACCGTCCTGGCTGCCGCCCTGCTGGAAATCAGCCGCAAGGGCCTGGGCATGACCACGGTCACCGATGCCGATGATCATCTGCTGGGAATCTTCACCGACGGCGACCTGCGCCGGGCACTGGATGAGGATGTCGACGTCCGCAGCACCCGGATCAACGCGCTTATGACCCGCAACGCCAAGAGCATAGCGCCCAATATGCTCGCCGCGGAAGCACTGCGCATCATGGAAGAAAACAAGATTACCTCGCTGGTGGTCCAGGACAGGGAGCGCATGGTCGGCGTACTTCACCTGATGAGCCTGTTGCAGGCGGGGATAGCCTGACGTGGGCTTTGCCGGCAACTCCGATCCCGCAGCACTGGCACAGGGTATCCGGCTGCTCGCACTGGATGTGGACGGGGTCCTCAGCGATGGCCGCGTGATCTACGCCAGCGATGGCAGCGAGCTCAAGGCTTTCAATATCAAGGATGGCCTGGGCGTCAAGTTGCTGCAGCGCGCCGGCGTCACGGTGGCGATCATTACCGGGCGCAGGTCCGAGGTGGTCGGGCGCCGCGCGGGGGAACTGGGTATCACACATTTGCTCGAGGGCCGGGAAGACAAGCTCACCGCGCTGCGGGAGCTGTGTGACCACCTGGGCCTGGACCTGGCAGAGTGTGCCTACATGGGTGACGACCTGCCAGACCTCGGGGCGATCAGGGCAGCCGGCCTGGGCCTGACGGTAGCGGACGCGGTGGCCGAAGTGCGGGAGGCTGCAGACTGGTGCAGCGCCGCAGTTGGCGGCGCGGGCGCCGTGCGCGAGGCCTGTGAATGGCTGCTGCGCCAGCGGGGCGAATGGACGGCCACCCTGGCGGAGTTCAGCTGATGGGGGGCAGCCGGAGAACCTGGGTGCTGGCCACGGTGCTGGCCCTGCTATCAGCCTGGTACTGGACCATGGTGGGAGACGGCGGGATTGACCGCAGCACCCGGGGCAAGGGCGCGGAAGTGGTACAGACCTACCTGGTCAACACCCGCAGCCTCTCCTTCGCCGAGGATGGCGCCCTGGCCGAGGTCATGGAAGCCACGCGTATTGAACACTTTGCCGGGGACGAGGTCTCAAGCCTACAGCAGCCGCGCTTTTATTCGCACGACGGCAACAACCGCACCTGGGCGGCGACCGCCGAACAGGGCAGACTCAAGCACCGCACCAACGTGCTGATCCTGCGCCGCAACGTCGTGCTCAGCAACGACCAGTCGGGGGGCAGCCTGCAGGCACAGGCCATGACCCTGAACCTGCGACTGCGCACTGCCCAGTCAAAGGTCCCCGTGACCGCGCAGCTGGATGGCAACATCCTGCGCGCGGACGGAATGTTCGCCAACCTCGCCAAGGAAACCATCCTGCTGCAGCCCAATGTGGAGGGCACTTATGTTCCGACTGGCCCCTGACCAGGGACGCGCACCGCGGCGGACCCTGCGGGCGGCAATTGCCGCGGCTGCCTGGTTGCTGGCGGCGGGCGCCAGCGCCTTGCCCGAGGACCGGCTGCAGCCCATACGCATCAGCGCCGATCAGGCACTGCGGGACGAGCGGCAGGGATTCACCGAGTACACTGGCAATGTGCGCATGCAGCAGGGCAGCCTGCAGATTGAAGCCGAAAAGATCACCGTTTTCCATCAACAGGTGGCCGCGGATCGCATTCTCGCCGAAGGCAGTCCCGCCCGCCTGCAGCAGCAGCCCGAAGCCAGCAAGGGTATCGTCCACGCCTCCGCGCAGGTTATCGAGTATTTCAAGGCAGAGGACCGGGTGCATTTACGCCGGCAGGCCCGGATAGAGCAGGATGGTTCGATTGTGACCGGCAACACGATTGACTATTTCATGACCGAACAGCGGGTACGGGCGGACGCGGGCCGGCGGGAAGACGGCGGCCGGGTTGAAGTCGTCATTCCGGCGCAGGCCCTTGAGGACGGAGAGCAGGACGGAGCACCCAGTGGCGCAGCTGAAAGCGAGTAACCTGGCCAAGGCCTACCGCGGCCGCAAGGTGGTGGTGGACGTTTCGCTGGAACTCGGCAGCGGGGAAGTGGTGGGGCTGCTGGGGCCGAACGGCGCCGGCAAAACCACCTGCTTCTACATGATTGTCGGTATTATCGCCGCAGACGAGGGCAGCATTGAACTCAACGGCGAGAACATCACCCAGCTGTCCATGCACGAGCGCGCGCGACGGGGGCTAGGCTACCTGCCCCAGGAAGCATCGATATTCCGCAAAATGTCAGTGGAGAACAACCTGCTGGCGATCCTGGAAACGCGCCCGGACCTGAACAAGTCGGAGCGTCACAGTCATTGTGACCGCCTGCTCGAGGAGTTCCACCTCACCCACCTGCGCAGCAATCTCGGGCAATCCCTGTCCGGCGGCGAGCGCCGCCGGGTGGAGATCGCCCGGGCACTGGCCACCGAGCCGGACTTTATCCTGCTGGACGAGCCCTTTGCCGGGGTTGACCCGATTTCAGTGAGTGACATCAAGGACATCATTACGCACCTGCGCAAACGCGGCATCGGCGTCCTGATCACCGATCACAACGTGCGCGATACCCTGGATATCTGCGAACGGGCATTCATTGTCGGAGAGGGGCACATCATCGCCGACGGCACCGCCCAGGAAGTGCTGGACAATCCGCGGGTACGCAAGGTGTACCTGGGCGAGCACTTCCGCCTGTAGCGCCAGAACGCGTCCTAGCAAAATTCACGCCATCCTGTTGCGCGCCGCTATAAGCCGGCGCTACACTCAGCTGACCGCCACATCCAAGATGGTACACGGGATGATTCCTCCACGCTGATGAAACAGTCGCTACAGCTCAAGCTCGGCCAACAGCTGACCATGACCCCACAGTTGCAGCAGGCTATCCGGCTGCTACAGCTGAGCACGCTGGACCTGCAGCAGGAAATCCAGCAGGCCCTGGACAGCAACCCGCTCCTCGAGGTGGCGGAGGACGAATTCGACGCCGATGTCGAGGTGGACAACACCACGCGGCTGGAGCGCACCCGTGAACAGGCCGGCGAGAGCCTGCTGGAAAGCCTCGAAGGAAAAAACACCGAGAGCCAGAGCCTGGCCGAGGACTGGCAGCCCGGCAGCCTGCCCGAGGAGCTGCCGGTGGATACCCAGTGGGAAGACCTGATGCCCACCTCCTCCGCGCCCGCCGGGAATGGCGAGGACAGCTTCGACAGTGACTATGACAGTCGTAACAACGCGACCGAGAGCCTGCAGGACCTGTTGCGCTGGCAGCTCAACCTCACCCGCCTGTCGGACACCGACCGGGTCATTGCCCTGGCACTGATCGATGCCACGGACAGCAACGGCAGACTGCAATCCAGCGTGGAGGATATCCACCAGGCGCTGACCCCGGAGCTGGATATCGACCTCGATGAGGTCGTCGCGGTGCTGCACTGCCTGCAGCAGTTCGAACCCGCCGGTGTATGCACTCGCGACCTGCAGGAATGCCTGCTGGTCCAGCTGCAGCAAAAGCCTGCCAATACCCCCTACCTGGAGCAGGCCAGGCTGATGATCAACCGCCACATGGCGCAACTCGGCAGTGGCGACTACAAACAGATCATGCGTCGCATGCGCCTGACTGAGGACCAGCTGAAGGCAGTGCTTGACCTGATTCGCTCCCTGGACCCCAATCCGGGCGAGAACGTGGGCGATGACGCCACCGAGTACGTGGTTCCCGATGTCTTTGTCAGCAAGCGCAATGGCCGCTGGGTCGTCGAGCTCAATCCCGACATTGCCCCCCGCTTGCGTATCAATGAAAGCTATGCGAGCCTGATCAAGCGAGCGGACAGCAGCGCCGACAACACCTTCCTCAAGGACAACCTGCAGGAGGCGCGCTGGTTCCTGAAGAGTCTTTACAGCCGCAACGAAACCCTGATGAAGGTGGCCAGCAAGATTGTCGAGCACCAGCGCAACTTCCTGGAATATGGAGAGGAGGCCATGAAGCCACTGGTGCTGCACGATATCGCCAATGCAGTCGAGATGCACGAGTCCACCATATCGCGGGTGACAACGCGCAAGTACATGCACACCCCGCGGGGCATATTCGAGCTCAAGTATTTCTTTTCCAGCCACGTGGGCACCACCGCAGGCGGCGAGGCATCATCCACCGCCATCAAGGCCCTGATTCGCAAGCTGGTTGCCGCGGAAAACCCGCGCAAACCACTCAGTGACAACAAGATCGCAAACCTGCTGGAAGAACAGGGTCTGCAAGTAGCGAGAAGAACGGTAGCCAAATACCGGGAGATGCTGCTGATCCCACCCTCTAACGAGCGCAAGAGATTGGTCTAGAATACCAGAGTACTGCACTGCAGTACGTTACCAGGCGGCCGCCAGCACGTCGGCCCGCCAACTCCGGGAGTAACACCCCGGCTTTCCGATGAAGAAGGAGTCAGGTATGCAATTAAATGTCAGTGGTCACCACGTTGATGTCACCAATCCGCTGCGTGAATACGTGGAAAGCAAGTTCGAGCGGCTGCAACGACACTTTGACCAGATCACCAACACGGACGTGACCCTGATCGTCGAAAAAATGGTGCAGAAGGCCGAGGCCACGATTCATATTTCGGGCGCGGATATCTTCGCCGCGGCAGAGTCCGAAGATATGTACGCCGCCATTGACGCGCTGGCCGACAAGCTGGATCGCCAGCTGATCAAGCACAAAGAAAAATCCCGAGGTCACTAGGATCCCATCATGCAAGTTCTCTCCGAACTGCTGTCCCCCGTGCGCACGGTCTCCCGTGCGCCGGGAAGCAGCAAGAAAAGGCTGTTCGAGATCCTTGCCCGGGTCATCAGCGAGGACAACCCCCATCTCGTAGACACCGACATTTTTGCCCAGTTGATTGCGCGTGAACGCCTGGGCAGCACAGGCCTTGGCGCCGGCATCGCCATTCCCCACTGTCGCATCGCCAACTGCAGCGAACCGATTGGCTGCCTCGCGACCCTGGAGGAAGCTATCGATTTCGATGCGCCGGACGACATCCCCGTAGACATACTCTTCGTCCTGCTGGTCCCCGAGGAGGCGCACCAGGCCCACCTCGACATCCTCGCGCGGATTGCGCGACTGTTCAGCCAGTCAGATTTTTGCGAGCAACTGCGCAGCGCCCCCGACTCGGAAACCCTGTACCGCCGCGCCACCGGCTGGACCGCCTGAGTTGCCCATCATGCAGCTGGTCATTATCTCCGGTCGCTCCGGCTCAGGGAAAAGTACTGCCCTGCACCAGCTCGAGGACGAAGGTTACTACTGTATCGACAACCTGCCCGTGGCGCTGTTGCCGGCTCTGGTGGAGGAGGCCAGCCGCCCCGAATTCGAACACTTCCGCGGCGCCGCCGTCTGCATTGACGCCCGCAACGCCTGGCGCAACCTCGAGGACTTCAGTGCCATTGTCGAGGCGCTGCCAGACACGGTGAAAAGCGAGATCCTGTTTCTCGATGCGCAGGACAGTGTCCTGATCAAGCGTTTCAGTGAAACCCGGCGCAAACACCCGCTCAGCGGCGAACGGATGCCGCTGGCCGAAGCGATCGAGCGAGAGCGGCAGCTCCTGGAGCCCATCGCCAGTGCCGCCGCCCTGGTGCTGGACACCAGCCAGATGACCATCTACGAACTGCGCGACGCCATTCGCCAGCGGCTGGTGGGTGACCTGTCCGGCAGCATGTCCATCCTGATCCAGTCTTTTGGCTTCAAGCGCGGCGTGCCTACCGACGCCGATCTGGTCTTCGACGTGCGCATGCTGCCAAATCCCCACTGGGTAAAGGAGTTGCGGTTGCAGAACGGGATGGATCAGGATGTGGTTGATTTCCTGGAACAGCAGCCGCTGACCGGAGAGCTGTTCGACAGCATCTGCCACTACCTGGACCGCTGGCTCCCCCACTACCGCGACAGCAACCGCAGCTACATGACCGTGGCCATCGGTTGTACCGGTGGCCAACATCGGTCAGTATATCTGGCGGCCAGGCTGTTCCGGCATTACCAGCAGCAATACCCTCAGGTCCACATTCGACACCGGGAGCTGCAATAGCAGCGGGCACTGTGATCCAGACAAAAATCACAATCATCAACAAACTGGGGCTACATGCCCGGGCTGCTGCCAAGTTCGTCGGCTGCACCACGGCCTATGCCAGCACGGTGCGCGCGGGCCGCGACGGCCAGATGGTGGATGGGAAGAGCATCATGGCGGTCATGATGCTGGCCGCGGGCCAGGGCACTGTACTCGACCTCGAAATTGATGGCGAGGATGAGCACGCGGCCCTGACAGCGCTGCAAGACCTGATCGGAAACCGTTTCGACGAGGGCGAATAGCGGCCAGCATCGCCGTCACTCGCCGGCGGCACCTCGCCGGCCACACCTCGCCGGCCGCACACTCACAGGTCCTACCTCGCGGGCGACACCTCGCCGGCCGCACCTCGCCGGCCGCACCTCGCCGGCCGCACCTCGCCGGCCACATTGTTACTCACGGCGCTTTGGCCGATAATTGGCAGCGCGGATCCACCGCAGCAGACTACAGCGGATTTCTGTCCCCATGGCCCAGCGCTCCACGACATCACAGGCTAGACTCGACCGCCTGGCGGACGCCTTGGGCAGCGGAACCTTTGCCGACGTCAAACGCATGCTCAACGGCCTGCCAGCGGCCGACGTCGCCCACCTGCTGGAGTCCTCGCCGCCCAAATTCCGCCACATCCTGTGGCAGATGGTGGAGCTGGACAACGAAGGCGACGTCATCAACGAACTCGGTGACGAGTTGCGGGCCCACTTCCTCAGCGACATGGACGCCGCGGAAGTCGCCCAGATCACCGAACACCTGCAGGACGACGATCTCGCCGACATTCTGCAGCAGCTGCCGGATCGGATAACCCGGGAAGTCCTCGACTCCATGGATCACCGGGACCGGGCACGCCTGGAACAGGTGATGACCTATCCGGACGATACCGCCGGCGGCCTGATGAGCACGGACACCATCACCATTCGCCCGCCGCTGACCCTGGATGTGGTACTGCGCTACCTGCGCCGGCACACCGAAATCCCGGCCATGACCGACAATCTGATCGTGGTCAACCGCAACGACCAGTTCATCGGCCTGCTGCCGCTCAACACGCTGCTGGTCTCGGACCCCTCGTCGACCGTGCGCGAGATGATGGTTACCGACATCGCGCCGATACCGGCGTGGATGCCCGACGACGAGGTGGCGCGCCTGTTCGAACGCAACGACTGGGTATCCGCGCCGGTGGTGGACGACGGCGGCCGCCTGCTGGGCAGGATCACCATTGACGACGTGGTGGATGTAATCCGCGAAGACGCCGATCACTCCCTGACTTCCATGGCCGGCCTCGCCGAGGATACCGACACCTTTGCGCCGGTGGTGCAGACCGCGAGCCGCCGGGCCGTATGGCTGGGGATCAACCTGGCGACCGCCTTTCTCGCCGCCTCGGTAATCAACCTGTTCCAGGACACCATCGAGAAAGTGGTGGCGCTGGCGGTATTGATGCCCATTGTTGCGTCAATGGGCGGTATCGCCGGCACCCAGACCCTGACCGTGATGGTCCGCGGTATCGCCCTGGGCCAGGTCGGCAAGAACAATGAATCCTGGCTGATCAACCGCGAGGTCGCGGTCGGTGCGCTCAACGGCATGCTCTGGGCATCGGTCGTGGCAATCGCCGCTTCCCTCTGGTTCAGCGACTGGAACCTGGGCCTGATCATTGCCCTGGCAATGATCATCAACCTGGTCACCGCCGCCTTCACGGGAGCCGCCCTGCCGCTCATGCTGAAGCGGATGAAGATTGATCCGGCACTCGCCGGCGGCGTTGTCCTGACCACGGTAACGGATGTGGTTGGGTTTTTCTCTTTCCTCGGCCTGGCGACCTGGTTTTATGCCTGACTACAATTCCGAAGATGATTACGAATCCGCGCCCGATGCTCCCAGTAAGAGCGAGCTGAAGCGGCGCATGACCGCTCTGCAGGCCCTGGGAGAAACCCTGACCGGCCTCAGTGACAAGCAGCTGCGCAAGATCCCGATTGACGACCAGCGGCTGGCAGATGCGATCCAGGAGGCCCGTCGGATCAATTCCAACAGCGCCCGCCGGCGCCATCTGCAATTCATCGGCAAACTGATGCGCGATATCGATTCTGCGCCAATCGCCGATGCCCTGGCCGCCCTCGACCGGGAGCGCCATCAGGACACGGCGCGGTTCCAGGGCCTGGAGCAGCTGCGTGACCGCCTGCTGGCGGCCGGCTTGCCGGGTATCGAGGAAGTCGTCGAGCGCTGGCCCGACGCCGACCGTCAGCACCTGCGCCAACTGCTGCTGCAGGAGCAGCGCGAGCGCCAGCGCGACCAGGCGCCCGCCGCCCGGCGCAAGCTCTTCCGCTACCTCAGAGAGCTGGACGAATCCGCGGCTGGCGAAGACGATGATTCGGGTGCCGAAGAGGATTCAGGCGCCGAAGACTGAGCCGGGGTCCCCGCCTCCGGCGCAAGCTCCCCGCTGTCGCTGTCGTCCGGCCCGGCCCTGCTCCCGCCCGTGTCGAAAATGCGGTCCAGGCGGATCTGCGGATCGTCCCAGGTGCCGGTAATGCTGTACACCGCGCTGGAGAGCTGGGAAACCTGCTTTTCAAACAGCTTGCTGACCACGAAAACACCCGCCGCTATGGGCAGCCCGGCGGTCAATGCCGCCACCCAGGGCAGGTTGCTGGCCACCGGGAGCGTGGCCACCAGCTCGCCATTGAGTGTGCGGGAGGCGATGTCGGAACTGCCGCTGAAACGGAAGCCCGTGGCGGCACTGGCGACGTCGAGCCGCGGCACCTCAATCTGGCCCGCGGCGAAGTTCACATCCCCCTCCATGCTGTCAAACGGAATACCCGACTCAAACAGCTGGCTCAGGCTCAGACGCTGGATGATGTCGGCCAGGTTGAGAATGCTGACTACCCGCAGGGTGCCCGAGGCGCTCGCCGAGGCGGTCAGGAACCGGCCCTCCTCCACGGCCACCGACAGCGAACCGCTGCTGGCCGCGAGAGCGAACTGCTGCGGCGCACCGGGCCAGCGCAGATCCAGACCAAACCGACCGCCACTGGTCTCCAGAATCCGTTCATAGTCCAATGCTGCCAGGGTGGCGCCGAGATCGCCGGCGAACAGCTCGGCCTGCAACCGGGTACCTTCCGCCGTCCACAAGAGACTGCCGGGGGCCTCCGCAGGTATGCTGAATCCCAGCAGTTCACCGTGAATCCGCCGCACATCAAGGCGATCTTCGCCCGGTGCCAGCGCAAAGGCCAATTCACCAAGGGGTCGCGCGCGGCGCCGCAAATCAGCAATATCGAATTCCACGGCAGGCCAGTCGCGGAACTGCCCGGGGTCTGGCTCATCGCCCCCGCCGCCACCGAGCCCCGCGATATCCAGGTAGTCCAGGTCCACGCGGGCGCTGGCCAGATCGCGGGCAACCCTGGCCGCACCCTGCATCCAGTCGGTTTCCAGCTTGACCCGCCAGTGCCCGGGCTCCTGTTCCAGATCCAGGAGCACCCGCTGCCAGTCCTGGCCCTGCAGCTGAAGACTGTCGACCAGAAGGTCCTCCACCGACAGGCGCAGGCCGCCGGTCGCCTGCAGGTCCGCCTGCTGCCCCCACAGGTTCGCCACCAGCGACTGCCACGCGGCTACATCGATCAACGCCGCATGACCAGAGACGCGCAGCTGCCCGGGCAACAGCGGCAGTGAGCGATCCTGCAAGCCCAGGGCGGCGCTCTGCAGGCGCCCGTCGCCGATACTCAACTGTGCGTGCCAGCGACGCCCTCCTTTCAGCTCCAGTTGCAGCGGCCGGGCACCGAGCTCGGCCTGCAATGTGAAGGGCAGGACTGCGCCGGCGGGCTTGGCCCAGGTCGCCGGCAGGTCCAGCGCCAGCCCCTGGAGATCCGAGTTGAGCTGCAATCGCGGCAGCCTGCCCGGGGCAAAGTCCAGGGTGCCGTTGAAACCCGCGGCACCGCTGACCAACGGCGGCAGCACGGGCCCCAGCCACTCGCGCAGATCATCTACCTCGACGTCGGATGCAAAGCTGAGCTGCACCGGCGCCATGCTTTCCGCGCGGTTTCCAGACTGCGCCGCCGCTGGCAGCTGCCGCAAAACGAGGGCCAGCGGTCGTCCCCAGAGGCTGGCTGTCAACTGCTCAGCGCTGAAACCGCTGGCGGAGTTGTAGGAGAGTGTCCCGCCGATATCCTCGAGCTGCAGGTTGCCCGGCTGGATGTCCAGCGCCCCCTCGCTTACCGCAATTCGCAGGTCCACCAGGGGTGGAGGCGGCGCCTTCGCCAGCAGCAACTGCAGGCGAATATCCGCATTCATGCTGCCCCGGGCCTGCCACTCTGTCAGTGCACCACGGAGACCGGCCCCCGCAGGTGACTGGTTGAGCACCTGCAGACCATCACTGGCAGCTCCAGCCAGACTGGCGGCGATTGCCAGATGCATGCTGCCCTCGGCATCGCGCCAGGCTTCCGCAGACAGGGTCTCGATGTCCGTCTCGTAGAGACTCGCCCTATCCGCCCAGACGCTGACATTGGTGTCATCGATCAGCACCGTACCCTGAACGCCGGTCAGCACCGGCCACTCCGGATGGTACGACAACCGCGCATCGCGAACGTCGAAAAACAGCTGCACTGTGCGCAACGGGGCGGCGCCGGGACGCAGGCTGCCGCGCCACAGGAAGGCACCGGCATCCACCAACCCCTGCTCCAGGCTGGATTGCAGCCAGGCGAGCAGGTTTTCATTGAGGATATAGGGCAGGTAGCGGGCGCGATAGCCGGCATCAGTGTCGCGCAGCCCCACCAGCAGGTCCATCTCCACACCCGCAGTGCTGGCGGCGAAGGGGATATTGAGCCCCAACAGGGCGCGTGCCGTGCCCTCTTCCCCCACCGCGGTCAGCAAACCACTGTGCAGGCGCAGGCCGTCAGCGTTCCAGGCCATATCCAGGGTGCCGAACAGTTCGCGATAGGCCAGCGGCTCCCGGTACACCCTGGGGAGGTCCAGTACCACGTCCTCGCTGTCGAGAATCAGCTCGCCAGCGCCGGGTTCCAGATGCAGAAAGCCGCGGGCTCCGGCCACTCCCGGAGCGCCGCGCCAGGAATTCAGTGCCAGGTCCTCAAAGCCCAGGTCCAGCGACCAGGCCCTGGCGCTGGAGGTGACATCCTCCAGGTACAGTTGCAGGCCGCCCAGGCTACCCACCGGGTCCAGCTCAGCCATCACTGCGGCGAGCGCCGGTGGCAGCAGACGCGTTCCGCGCAACAGCTCACTGCTGTCCGCCAGCGGCAGCCCACTGCCTCGAACACGGAGCGAGTCTCCCCACAGGTCAAGCTGCAGGCGAGGGAGGGTAAATGCCTCCCCCTGGTAGCCGATCTCCACGTCCGAGGTGAACAGGGTCAGGCGCTGTCCGCGCTGCAGCAGACTGGACTCCAGCCGCAGCGAGTCCAGGGGCAGGGACCAGGCATTGTTGTCGCCCTCAAGCAGGAGATCCTTCCCCGCCAGCCGCAGCTGCAATCCGGAGATACCGCCCGCCCAGGCGAGCCAGCCCTCCACAACCGCACCGCCGGTGGCCCGGAGCGGCAGGGTTTCACCCAGCAAGGGCTGCCAGCGAGCCAGCTGTTCCAGGTCGACCAGATTGGCGCGCAGGTAGACATCGCCAGTGTAATCGTCCTCCGCCAGTGGATTGCCCATGCCATCGGCGAGAATCAGCAGCTGGGAGCCATCCACCGAGGCCAGCCCTGCCCGCAGCTGGCGCCGGCTGCCATCCCGCGACAGGGACAGATCCAGCGCCAGCAATTCCTGCTCGCCATTCGGCAACCGCAGCTGCAGGGTATTGGCCACAAGCACCACCCGCTCAATATCCAGCAACAGGGCCTGCAGCCAGGCCGCCGCGGTACCACCGCCACCACCGAGGCCCTGGAGTTGGAAGCGGCCCTCCGCATCCAGTTCGCCCGTCAGCAGCAGATCCTCCAGCCGCAGGTGGCTAAACCGCAGTGAACGGCTGACCAGACTGTGCCAGACATCCAGCGTCACCCGGCCACCGCCCAGGAGCAGTGGCTCGCCGTCGGAAAACCCGAGGCGCAGGCCCTGAAATACCAGCACCGGGCTGAAGCCGTGCCACTCGGCGGACAAACTCCCCTCCTCTACCGCGAAGGGAGCACGCGCATTCACCTGTTCCACCAGCCAGCCCTGATTTTCCCCGACCATGGACACCAACAGGCGGCCACTGCTGACAA
Source organism: uncultured Haliea sp. (assembly GCA_947258585.1). Lineage (GTDB taxonomy): Bacteria > Pseudomonadota > Gammaproteobacteria > Pseudomonadales > Halieaceae > Haliea. The sequence continues at coordinate 151,689 of CAMYIZ010000030.1, forward strand.
AGACCGCCAACAGCACCACGAAGCCGACAATGCTGCCCCAGAGGACGTTGCTCAGACGCTGGTACACCGACGGCTTCACGGGATCACCAGCACGTCACTGATGCGCCGCGGACGGTAGGGCCACACGGCCACTGCCGGCGCAGTGGGGACAGGGCCCGAGCAGCAGGTCGGCCAGCGGTGGCCGCGACTGCCGGCGACTGAAAATGACCAGCCCCAGTCGGCCTGCGCTGCTGACCGGACCGGCATCGGGATCGCTGCTGAGTGCCTGTTCCAGCGCCATCGACACGGCACGGCGGTGCCCCGCCTCCCGCAGGTCGATGAAGTCGACCGCAATAATGCCGCCGAGACCGCGCAATCGCAGCTGCCGCGGCAGCGCTGCGGCAGCCTCCAGGTTGACCTGCAGCAGTGTTTCCTCCAGGTCGCCAGAACCGGTAAAAGCGCCGCTGTTGACGTCGACGGTAGTCATCGCCTCCGTGCGCTCGATGACCAGGTTGCCGCCCGAGGGCAAGCGCACTTCCGCCGCCAGCGCGGCGTCGATTTCCGCCTCGACCCCGCGGCGCTGGAACAGGGTCCCGGAGGTTTCGCCATCCGCAACCACCGCGACGGGAACGGCGAGGTTGTCCGCGCACCAGGCGTTGATGGCAGACGCGCAGGCTGCATCGTCCACGGTAACCCGGGTCAATCGCGTAGCGGCACTGTCGCGCAGCACCCGCTGCGGTAACGGCAGCTCAGCCAGCACAAGGCGCGGAGCGACTGTATGCGCCGCGCTGTCCCGCAGCTGATCCCAGCGTGCGGCGAGCTTTCGGGCATCCGCGCGCAGCACGGGCTCCGGGATGTTCTCCGCCGCCGTGCGAGCCACCAGGCCGCCGCCCCCCAGTGCGGGCTCCGCGACCAGCGCCGACAGCAGTTGCTGCAGCCGCTGCCGCTCTGACGGCGTACGGATACGGCGGGACACGCTGCCCCCGGTGCCGGAGGTGGCCAGCACCAGGTAGCGCGAGGCGAGCGTAATTGAGGTGGTCAACCGGGGGCCCTTGTCGCCGATGGCGTCGCGGGTGACCTGGACCAGCAGCCCCTGTCCCACGCACAGTTGATCGCCGATCTCGCCCCGCTGCGGCGTGTCAGCGGCGCTCAGCAGACCGTTGATGCCCTCGCCAATATCAACAAAGGCGCTGTTCATGCCGGGCACCAGCCGCCGAACCCTGCCGACATAGAGATTGCCCACGAGACCGGGGCGGTCCGCAGATTCCATGTGCAGCTCACAGGGCACCCCGTCGGCCAGCAGTGCGACCCGGGTCAGGCCAGCGCTGACACTGACCAGGATTTCTTCAGCCATCCGGGGAACCCAGGGTGGTTGCGACACCGTGCCGGGCCAGCAACTGCCAGGTTTCCGCCAGCGGCAAACCGACCACGTTGCTGTAGCTGCCCTCAATACTGCTGACCAGGGCGCCGCCCAGACCCTGGATTCCATAGCCGCCGGCCTTGTCCCAGGGCTCCGGCGTCGCCAGATAGTTCTCGCATACCTCGCGGCAGAGGGTCAGGAAAGTCACCCGGGTTTCCACCTCAACCGCCGCGGCGCCATCGGCGGAACGCAGACAGACCGCCGTAATCACCGAGTGGGTGCGCCCGCTGAGACGGGCCAGCATGGCGAGACCGCCAAAGTGATCCGCAGGTTTGCCGAGGACATCCTCATCGATCACCACGGTGGTATCGGCCGCCAGTACCGGCGCCCCATCGCCGCGCCGGTTCCAGACTGTCTCCGCCTTTTCCCGGGCCATACGGATAACGTAGCTGAGGGCAGCTTCACCCGAACATACACTCTCATCAATCGCCGCAGCATCCACTACGAAATGGACACCGAGTCGGGTCAACAGTTCATGCCGGCGAGGGGAAGCGGATGCGAGGATAAGCGTTTGCATGTCAACTGATCCGGTAGTGGCGACGGATACCGCGCAGCAGGTGGAGGACAACGGGCCAGAGCAGGGCGCTGGACACCGCCGGCAGCAGGAACAGAAGGCTGCGGGCACCGGCGCCCTCCAGGTTCTGCACCCACTGCCCGAGTAACTGGTGCAAACCAATCAGCAAAAACACTACGCCACACTGCTGCCACAGGCTGAATACCCGCAGTCGCTGGTACACCAGCAGCGAGCAGAACGCCAGCACCGAGAGAGAGAATGCATTCTGGCCGAGCACAGCACCCTCAAGTACGTCTACCAGCAGCCCCAGCAGCAGTGCGGTGAAAATACCAACGCGGTGCGGCAGGGCGATACACCAGTAGATGACCACCAGTGCAATCCATTCCGGGCGAGCCCACAGCAGCCACTGCGGCAGGGGCACCACCGCCAGCACCGCTGCCACCAAGAAGCTGGCCGCCACCACGGTGAATACCAGCGCGTTCCCCGCCGTCACGACTCAGGACTCCGGGGCCGCGGGGACCGGTTCCTCCGGCGCCTCGATAAAGACCAGCAGGACGTGGCGGCTGCGGTTCAGGGCCGCACTCGGGCGGGCAATGACTCGCGCGAAGGGCTGGCCGGGGTCACGCTGCACCAACACGACCTCGCCCACGGGGTAACCCACGGGAAAGCGGCCCCCGAGACCGGAGCTCACCAGCAGGTCTCCTTCCTGAATGTCAGTGGTCGCGGAAATATGCTGGATCTCCAGGGCGTCCAGAGAGCCGGTACCCTCGGCGATGGCGCGAATACCGTTGCGGTTGACCTGAACCGGCAGCGAGTGGGTCTGGTCTGTCAGCAACAGCACCCGGGAGGTCAGCTCACCGACATCGATGATCTGGCCCATAAGCCCATCGGCGTCAATCAGCGGCTGGCCAACATAGACGCCATCCCGGGCCCCCTTGTTGAGCACCAGCTGATGTCGGACCGGGTCCGGTGACACCCCGATAAGCTCGGCGACCAGCACGTCATTGCGCAACATGGCGGTGGAATTGAGCAGCCCGCGCAGGCGGGTATTCTCGGCCTGCAAGGACGCCATCTGCAGCGAGCGCCCCTGCAGCAGGAGGTTTTCCCGGTGCAGGCGCTGGTTGTCCTCCAGCAGCTGGCGGCGAGCGCGGATATGGGTGTCTCGCCAGGCGCCGAGACTGGCAGGGATGTCGGCGATCCAGGTCACCGGCGCCGCCAGGTTATCCAGCACGGCGCGTGTCTGCGCGAGGCTGTTGAAACGCAGGTCGGCGGTGATCAGGCACACGACCACCAGGACCGCCAGCAAAATGCGCAGGCCGAGGTGGGATTCCTTGAGAAATAGCGGCTTGATAGCAGCGCCCGCGACAGGGTTACTCGGTCGAGAGCAGATCGATGGTATGGCGGTCCATGCGCTCCATTGCCCGGCCGCCGCCCCGCGCCACACAGGTGAGAGGGTCGTCGGCCACAATCACCGGCAAACCGGTCTCCTCGGAAATGAGCCGGTCGAGGTCACGCAGCAGCGCACCGCCGCCGGTCAGGACAATGCCGCTTTCGGCGATGTCGGCCGCCAGCTCCGGCGGCGACTGCTCCAGCGCGGACTTGACCGCCTGCACAATTGAAGACAGCGGATCCGCGAGTGCTTCCAGGATTTCGTCGCTGTTGAGGGTAAAGCTGCGCGGCACGCCCTCCGCCAGGTTGCGGCCGCGGACATCGATTTCCCGCAGTTCGCTGCCGGCAAAGGCACAGCCGATTTCCTGCTTGATCCGCTCCGCCGTGGCATCGCCGATCAGGCTGCCGTAGCGGCGGCGCACATGTGACACGATGGCCTCGTCAAAGCGATCGCCGCCGACGCGCAGGGAGTCGCGATAGACCACCCCGTTGAGGGAGATGATCGCGATTTCAGTGGTACCACCACCGACATCGACCACCATGCAGCCACTCGCCTCCTCGACATCGAGGCCGGCACCAATCGCCGCCGCCATCGGCTCCTCGATCAGGCGCACTTCCCGCGCCCCGGCGCTGAGCGCGGATTCGCGAATAGCGCGCCGCTCCACCTGGGTGGACATGCAGGGCACACAGACCAGCACCCGCGGACTGGGACGGATGAAGCGGCTCTCATGCACCCGGGCAATGAAGTGCTGCAGCATCTTCTCGGTCACCTGGAAGTCGGCGATGACGCCGTCCTTGAGGGGGCGGATAGCAGTGATATTGCCGGGGGTGCGGCCAAGCATGCGCTTTGCCTCGGTACCCACCGCTTCAATGGTCTTGACCCCATTGTGGAAGCGAATCGCCACCACCGAGGGTTCGTTCAGTACTATTCCCTTGTCGCGCACGTAGATAAGAGTGTTCGCTGTGCCCAAATCGATAGAGAGATCGTTTGAGAACACTCCGCGCAGCTTCTTCAACATGAATTTTTACTACCTTGTGAATAGATCGGGGAACTCCGGTCGCGGAGCTCTGCAAGCACCCCTTGCTGCCACCTTTCCGGGTTGGGACTGCCCTCGGACAAAACGCGGCAATATCATTATTCTGCGGTGTGGGACTTAGCTCGCAACTGTATCAATCGCGGGGATTTTGAGCAAGGCGCAAATGTGATAACTTTACGCCCCCGCCGTGCAGGCGGCACATTACCAACGGTAGCGAAGTCGATGACAGTAAAGCAGGACGAAATTGAGAAAATCGCCGAGCTGGCGCGAGTCCGGATCGCTCCGGAAGAGGCGGCCGAGGTCACCGCTCGCATCGCCAATATCCTGACCCTCGTGGACCAGCTGCAGGCCGTCGACACTGACGGGGTAGAGCCCATGGCCAACCCTCTGGATGCGGTCCAGCGCCTGCGCGCGGATACCGTTACCGAAATCAACCAGCGCGAGGCCTTCCAGGCAATCGCACCGGCGGTGGAAAACGGCCTGTACCTGGTCCCCAAAGTCATCGAATAGCGGCCAGGCCGCCTGCAGGACGTCTCATGCATGAACTTTCAGTCGCCCAGCTGAGCCTCGGGCTGCGCGAGAAGCAGTTTTCCAGCCTTGAACTCACGCGCCGCTACCTCGACCGTATCCGCGCGCTCGACGGACAGTACAACAGCTTTGTCACCGTCGACGAAGAAGGCGCCCTGGCGGCGGCCGCGGCGGCGGACGCTCGCCTGGCGGCGGGGGAAACCGGACCACTGCTGGGTATACCGCTGGCCCACAAGGACATTTTCTGCACCCGCGGCATCCGCACCAGCTGTGGCTCCAGAATGCTGGACAATTTCGTTCCGCCCTATGACGCGACAGTCACCTCGCGCCTGCGCGAGGCGGGCACCGTCATGCTCGGCAAGACCAATATGGACGAGTTCGCCATGGGCTCCTCCAACGAGTCCAGTTTTTACGGCCCGGTTCACAACCCCTGGCGCCCCGACTGTGTGCCCGGCGGGTCCTCCGGCGGTTCCGCCGCCGCGGTCGCAGCCCGCCTTGCGCCGCTCGCGACGGGCACCGACACCGGCGGGTCGATCCGCCAACCGGCGGCTTTCTGCGGCATCACCGGCCTCAAGCCCACCTACGGGCGGGTGTCCCGACTGGGCATGGTGGCCTTTGCCTCCAGTCTGGACCAGGGCGGGCCCATGGCCCGCAGCGCCGAGGACTGCGCCCTGCTGCTGAACGCCATGGCCGGCTTTGACCCGCTGGACTCCACCTCCTCCGAACTGCCGGTAGAAGACTACAGCGCCGGCTTGCAGCAGCCGCTGGCCGGCTTGCGCATTGGCCTGCCCCGGGAGTATTTCGGCCAGGGCCTGGACGCGGCCACCGGAGAGCGAATCCACGCCGCCCTGGCACTGCTGGAGCAGCAGGGCGCGAAACTGGTGGACATTTCCCTGCCCCATACCGGGCTCAGCATTCCAACCTACTACATCATCGCGCCCGCGGAAGCCTCCACCAACCTGTCGCGCTTTGACGGCGTGCGCTACGGCTACCGCTGCACGCAGCCACAGAACCTGCACGATCTCTATACCCGCAGCCGCCAGGAGGGCTTCGGCGACGAGGTCAAGCGGCGCATCCTGGTGGGCACCTATGCGCTGTCCGCCGGCTATTACGACGCCTATTACAAGAAGGCCCAGCAGGTCCGGCGCCTGATCCGGCAGGATTTCCTCGACGCCTTTGACGCGGTGGATGTGATCGCCGGCCCCACTACGCCGGGGCCCGCCTTCGCGCTCGGCGCCAAGGGCAGCGACCCGCTGGCCATGTACCTGGAGGATGTCTACACCCTGGCGGTGAACCTGGCCGGCCTGCCCGGCATGTCCGTGCCCGCCGGGATGGTGGATGGCAGACCGGTGGGCCTGCAGCTGATCGGCCAGCACTTCCAGGAAGCGCGTCTGCTCAACGTCGGGCACCAGCTGCAGCAGGCCTCGGACTGGCACTTGCAGGCCCCGGCGGGAGGTGAGCAATGAACTGGGAAGTTGTCATCGGGCTGGAAGTCCACCTGCAGCTGGCCACCCGCTCGAAGATTTTTTCCGGTGCCGCCACGGAGTTCGGCGCGCAGCCCAATACCCAGGCCTGCGCGGTGGACCTCGCCATGCCGGGCATGCTGCCCGTGCTCAATGAGCAGGCGGTGCGCTATGCGGTGATGTTCGGTCTCGGCATCGGTGCCGACATCGGCCTGCGCTCGGTGTTTGACCGCAAGAACTACTTCTATCCCGACCTGCCCAAGGGCTACCAGATCAGCCAGTTCCAGGCGCCCGTCGTCGGCCGCGGCGAGTTCGAGATCCAGCTCGAGGACGGCAGCACGCGCAGCATCGGTATCACCCGCGCCCACCTGGAGGAGGATGCCGGCAAGTCGCTGCACGAGGATTTCCACGGCATGACCGGCATCGACCTCAACCGCGCCGGCACCCCCCTGCTGGAAATCGTCAGCGAGCCGGACCTGCGCAGCGCCGAGGAGGCCGTGGCCTACCTGAAGACCCTGCACAGCCTGGTGACCTACCTCGGTATCTCCGACGGCAACATGGCCGAGGGCTCCATGCGCTGCGATATCAACCTGTCCCTGCGGCCCCGCGGCAGCAGCACCCTGGGTACCCGCGCCGAGATCAAGAACGTCAACTCCTTCCGGTTCGTGGAGAAGGCCATCCGCCACGAGATCGAGCGCCAGGCCGACATCCTCGAAGCCGGCGGCCAGGTGGTGCAGGAAACCCGGCTTTATGACGCCGATCGCGATGAAACCCGCTCCATGCGCAGCAAGGAAGTGGCCAACGACTACCGCTACTTTCCCGAGCCCGACCTGCTGCCGGTGGTCATTGATGAGGCCTGGGTCGAAAGTCTCCGCGCCAGCCTGCCCGAGCTGCCTGCGGCGAAGCGCCAGCGATTCATCAGCGACTACGGCCTGTCCACCTATGATGCCGGGGTGCTTGCCGCCAGCCGCCCCCTGGCCGACTACTACGAAACCGTGGTTGAGGGCTGCGGCGATGCCAAGATCGCCGCCAACTGGGTGCAGGTAGAACTGCTGGGGCAGCTGAACCGCGGCGAACTGGAACTGCACCAGAGCCCGGTAGCCGCCACTGCCCTGGCCGGCCTGATCCGGCGGATCCTCGACCACAGCATATCCGGCAAGATCGCCAAACAGGTGTTCGAGGCGATGTGGGCGGGAGAAGGCGATGCCGACACAATCATCGCCGCACGCGGCCTGCGGCAGGTCAGCGATAGCGGCGCGCTGGCGGCCCTGGTCGACGAGGTCGTAAGCGGCAACCCGGCCCAGGTCGCCCAGTATCTGGCGGCGGACGAGGGCAAACGCAAAAAGCTGGCGGGCTTTTTCGTCGGCCAGATCATGAAGCTGTCGAAGGGCCAGGCCAACCCGCAAATGGTCAACGAACTGCTCAACCAAAAGCTGGCAGCGGCCGGCAGTGATGGGGAATCATGAAAAAAGACAAGGAAAAGGTCATCGACGAGGTCTGGACCGAGGAGCACGTTCGCAGCTTCCTGCAGGTCCGCGCCCACGATGGCAGCGACACTGACTTCCACATGCTGCTGAAAGCCTACCAGAGCATGCGCGCCTCGGATTTCGAGCTGTTCGTGGACTTCTTCATCAGCGACGGACGCAAGCTGAATGCCACGGGCAAGGACGGCCGCAGCGTGCTGCAGATCGTCGACGAGCATCGCCACGGGAAAGAGTACGCGGACATCCTTCGCCGCGCCGGCGCCAGCGCCTGAGGCCGGCCAGGCCCGACCACTCCTAACTGTCGCTGGGTACCCTGCCCTTGAGAAACCGCTCGCGATTCCGGCGCTTTTGCTCATCACTCTTGCGCAACAGCAGGTAAACGGCGCCGGTACCGCCATGGCGGGGCTGGGCGCTGTGGAATGCCTGCACCACCGGCATCTCCCGCAGCCAGACATCGACATGCCCCTTGAGCACTGCACTGCGCTCCCGCTCGGCCTTGCGCTCGCCCTTGCCGTGGATCAGCAGGGCACTGCGCACCCCCAGCTCGAAGCACTGCTCGACAAAGTCGAACAGTTCCCTGCGGGCCACACGCACCGTCATCCGGTGCATGTCCAGCCGGGCCTCCTGGTCATACCGGCCCTGGCGTAACTTGCGATAGACCCCGTTCTGCACCCCCGGCCGCTTGAACTCCAGCACATACCAGGGGTCCAGCGGCTCGGCCTCGCGGTCGTTGAGAGTATTCCGGTCCGCCTCCGGAGCGGACACCGCTGCCTGCCGCCGCTCTGCCAGGGAGCTGTCGCGGTCGTCCACGGACCCACCGCCCAACGCCACCCTGCGCTCCCGCTTGAGTGGCACCACGTCGACCATTTCCTGGTGAAAAAGCGTTTTGTCGTCGTCAGCCATGGCTTCGCGCTCCCATGCGATGCATTATTATAACCGACACCCGGGAGCACAAGCTGATTATGGAAGGAAACCTGGTGCGCGGCGCCGACTACCTGGTGCGCGGCGCCCGCCTGTTGACACATCCGGCGCTGCGGCTGTTCGTGATCGTGCCGCTGCTGGTCAACATACTGATCTTCGGGTCCCTGCTGGGCCTGACATTCAGCTTCCTCGACCGCAGCATCAGCAGCTGGATGGCGGCCCTGCCCGACTGGCTGGGTTTTCTCGAGTGGATTATCTGGCCCCTGCTGGTGGTGGTGTTTGCCCTGCTCACCGGTTATGCCTTTACCGCCGTTGCCCTGTTGCTGGCCTCGCCCTTCAACAACCTGCTGGCCGAGAAAACAGAGGAACTGGTGACCGGCCAAGCCGTTGACGCCCTCGAGGGCCCGCTGGCGGCACTGCTGTCGGTGCCCAGGGCCGTGCTGCGGGAACTTGCCAAGCTGTTGTATTACCTGCCGATGGCCCTGCTGGTCCTGATCCTGAGCTTTGTGCCGGGCCTCAACCTCGCCGCGCCGTTGCTCTGGTTCCTGCTGGGCGCCTGGATGATGAGCATCCAGTTCGTGGACTACCCGGTGGACAACCACCAGCTGGGGTTCGCGGAGGTGAAGGTCGCCGTCGGCCGGCGCCGCCTCAGCAGCCTGGGTTTCGGCGGCCTCGTGGCCCTGTGCGCGGGAATCCCGGTGGTCAACTTCTTCGTGGTGCCCGCCGCGGTGGTGGGCGCCACCCTGCTGTGGTGCGAGGAGCTCCGCTAGCGGCGCGCTCGCTCTACGCCAGCAACTCCGCCGGCGGGTGGGTGCATTCCAGCCGCTCCCCGAGCAGGGCTTCGATGTCGGGCAACAGAAAGGCGTCGTCCTCGCTGGCAAAGCTGATGGAGGTACCGGTGGCGCCGGCACGGCCGGTGCGGCCGATGCGATGCACGTAATCGTCCGGGTCTTCGGGCAGGTTGTAGTTCACCACGTGACTGACACCCTCGACATGGATACCGCGGCCGGCGACATCGGTGGCTACCAGCACCTTTATCTCGCCCTTCTTGAACTGGGCCAGGGTGCTGCTGCGCTTGGCCTGGGGGATCTCACCGGAGAGAATACCGCAGGAGACGCCGGCTTTGCGCAGGCGCTCGTGCAGGCGGCGGACCTGGTCGCGACGGTTGGCGAAGACGATGACGCTGGTAGCCTCGGGACTGCGCACCAGGTTGACCAGCAGTTTGTAGCGCTGCTCGCTGCTCACCAGGTAGACTTTCTGGTCGACCGAATCGGTGGCCACGTGGTCGGGCTCGATCTCCACCGTTATCGGCTCGTAGGTCCACTGCTCGGACAGATTGATGATGTCCTGGGTAAAGGTGGCCGAAAACAGCAGGGTCTGACGGTCTTCCCTGCGCGGCGTGGCGCGAACGATGCGCTTGACCTGGGGGATGAAGCCCATGTCCAGCATCCGGTCAGCTTCGTCGAGCACCAGGATTTCCACCCGGTCGAGGAACACGTCCCGGCGCTGCATAAAGTCAATCAGGCGCCCCGGGGTCGCGACCACCAGGTCGACCACCACCGAACCGAGGCGGTTGAGCTGCTTTTGGTAATCCATCCCGCCGATCAGGGTCGCCACCTTGAGCCCGGTGTGCCGCGCCAGTTCCTCGGCGTCCGCCGCGATCTGCATCACCAGTTCCCGGGTCGGTGCGATCACCAGTGCCCGCGGCTCGCCCAGAAAGCGTTCACCTTCTTCGGGGTTGCAGAGCAGATCGTTGAACACCGTGATGAGAAAGGCAGCGGTCTTGCCGGTGCCGGTCTGGGCCTTGCCGATAGCGTCGTGACCCTGCAGGGTATGGGGCAGAATGGCGGCCTGGATGGGCGAGCAGTACTGGAAGCCGAGGTCGGCGATGCCGTGCATCAGCTCCTCGCGCAGGCCCAGGTCGTGGAACCGGGTCTGTCCTTCCTGCGGCGGCACCTGGAAATCGTCCAGCGACCACGTATCCTCGACCCTGGCGGCTTGCCGCGGACGAGAGCGCCCGGACTTGCCCTGGCCGCGGTCGCTGTGACCGGGACTGCGAGGTGGCTTGCCATGGGTGGAATCGCTGCTGGGGGCTTCCGGGGTGGGAGCGGGGGAAGCAGAGCTGCTGCCGCCGCGACCGAGTAGACTCTTGATCAAGGTAATTTCCTGTCCGGGTTCACAATATACCGCTGCGTAATGGCGCGCTAGTCTAGCATTTTTGGCCGTGAATAGCTGTGCCGGGGGAAAAGGCGTGAAAGGTAGTAGTCGACGCTAAAGAAACGCCCTCCCCCCAGCCACACCAGCGCCAGCAGCATGATGAAATAGGTCGCGGCAAACTCGATTCCGTTGTTGAGAATCACCAGGTTGCCGTGCTCCGTGAGCCAGGCGTAATTGCCGTGCTCGCGCAGCAGATCATGGGCCGTACCCAGGCGCACCGCGATCTCCTCCGAGCCGGAATCGGCGATGGCCGCCCACCCGTTTTGCCAGTGCACAGTCAGCGCGGCGACGGCCATGGTCACCAGCAGGGGCAGCGCGACCCAGCGGGTGGCGAGGCCCAGTAGCAGCAGGAGCGCGCCAATGGCCTCGGTATAGGCCGCCAGGTGGGCCAGCAGCGCTGGAAACGGCAGTCCCAGACCCCAGTCCGGATTGCCAAACCACTCGATGGTGTTGTCCATCGCCCCGATCTTCTGCACCCCGGCGAACCAGAACACCGGCACCAGGTAGAGCCGCAAGGCCAGCGCTGGCAGCCAGTCCAGGTGGCGCAGGGAGCCAAATACCCCCTCGTGCAGCGTGTAGTAACAGGATGCCAGGCGATTCATCTTCGAGCCTCGTGGAATTCAGGCATTGTGACAGTGGCGGCGGCAAAAAGTTTGCCGCAGCGTCGGCTGTCGCAGCAACGGCTGCCGCAGCATCGGCTGCCGCAGCAAGCAACGCGCCCTATGGCCGGCAATCCGGGCATTCAGGGCGCCGGCCCAGGGTCAGCCGCTGCACGGCCAGGCTGCGCAGGTCCAGCACCAGCAGGGCGTTGCGCAGGGTCGACTCCATGCCGACCAGGTATTTTATAGCCTCCAGGGCCTGCAGCGAACCCAGAACCCCGACCACGGGACCCAGCACGCCGTTCTCGCTGCAGGACAGGCCCCCGTCATCCGCTGCCGCCTCCGGGTACAGGCAGCGATAACAGGGTCCGCCAGCTGCCGTGTCAAAGAGCGCCAGCTGCCCTTCGAGGCGAATGGCGGCGGCGGACAGCAGGGGGACACCCGCCGCCACACAGGCCCGGTTGAGGGCATAGCGGGTGGCAAAACGGTCGCTGGCATCGAGCACCAGGTCAACACCCTCCACCGCCGCTGGCATACTGACGGCATCGAGATGACGATCAATCACGTCCACCCGGACCCCGCGATTGATGGCGCTCACGGCACGGGCGGCGGAGCGCGCCTTGTTGTCGCCCAGGCCCGCTTCGGTATGGGCAATCTGGCGCTGCAGATTGCTGAGCTCCACCCGGTCGCCATCCGCCAGGCGCAGGGTCCCGACGCCGGCAGCGGCCAGGTACAGGGCGGCGGGACAGCCGAGGCCGCCCAGACCCACCACCAGCACCGTCGCTGCCGCCAGCATTTCCTGGCCGGCGACATCCACATCCGGCACCAGCAGCTGCCGGCTGTAGCGCTCCAGATCCACGTCATCCAGCACCGCGGCGCCCCCCGGAGATCCGTTCCCGGCCACCCAGGTCGCGACGGGTCGCCACCTCGTCAAAGCCGGCGGCAACCAGCAATTGCCTTACCGCCTCGCCCTGCTGGAATCCGTGTTCCAGCAGCAGCCACCCGCCCGGCCGGAGGTGCGCGGACGCGCCCGCCGCCAGCTGCCGCAGGTCGTCGAGACCGCTGGCCCCGGCCACCAGCGCGTTGCGAGGCTCAAAGCGCACGTCCCCGCTGGCCAGCCAGGGGCTGTCACTTTCCACATAGGGCGGGTTGCTGACAATCAGTTCGAAGCGTGCGCCGGACAGGGCGGCAAACCAGTCGGAGGACAGCAGACGCACGCGCCCCGGGCAGAGCCGCCGGACATTGTCTTCGGCCACTGCCAGCGCCGCCGCGGAGACGTCGGCTGCAGTCAGCTGCCAGGAGGGGCGCTCGGTCGCCAGGGCCAGGGCAATGGCGCCGCTGCCAGTGCCGAGATCCAGCACCGTTGCGGTCGCGGGCAGCGCCAGCTCCAGGGCCCACTCCACCAGGGTCTCGGTTTCCGGACGGGGAATCAGGGTGGCCTCGGTCACCCGCAGCGGCAGGGACCAGAACTCCCGCTCGCCGGTCAGGTAGGCCACCGGCGCGCCGCAGCGGCGCCGCTCCAGCAGGGCCGCGAACTCGGCCGCTTGCGTCGCGCTCAGCCGATGTTCCGGCCATGCGTAGAGCCAGCTGCGGGGTTTTTCGAGAAGGTGGCCGAGCAGGATTTCAGCGTCGCGGCGCGGGCTGTCGCCCGGCAGCTCATCGCCGGCGCGCAGGCAGGCCCCGACCGTCGTCATCAGTGTGCGGCCAGCGCCGCCAGCTGATCCGCCTGGTACTCCTGCCGCAGGGGACCGACGATGGCACCGAGGTTGCCCTCCATCACCTCATCCAGGCTGTACAGGGTGAGGTTGATGCGGTGGTCGGTGACCCGGCCCTGGGGAAAGTTGTAGGTGCGGATTCGCTCGGAACGGTCGCCGCTGCCGACGAGATTGCGGCGCTGCTCGGCCTGCTCCGCAGCCTGCTTGTCCACCGCCGACGACATCAGTTTCGCCTGCAGCAGGGACAGGGCCCGGGCCCGGTTCTTGTGCTGGGAGCGCTCGTCCTGGCATTCCACCACGATACCGCTGGGCAGGTGGGTGATCCGCACGGCCGAATCGGTCTTGTTGACGTGCTGGCCACCGGCGCCCGAGGCACGGAAGGTGTCCACACGAATATCTGCCTTGCTGATCTCACCGACATCCACCTCGTCCGGCTCCGGCATCACCGCCACGGTACAGGCGGAGGTGTGGATACGACCCTGGGACTCGGTAGCAGGCACCCGCTGCACGCGGTGGGCGCCGGACTCGAACTTGAGATGGGCGTAGACGTCGCGCCCTTCCACCAGGCTGATGACCTCCTTGTAGCCGCCGTGCTCGCCGTGGCGCTCCGACAGCACTTCGATGCGCCAGCCCATGTGTTCCGCGTAGCGGCAGTACATGCGAAACAGGTCGCCGGCAAAGATTGCCGCCTCGTCACCGCCGGTGCCCGCGCGCACCTCGAGGAACACGTTGGCGGAGTCGTGGGGGTCCCTGGGCAGGAGCAGGGTCTGCAGCTCCAGCTCCAGGCTGGCCAGCCGCTGGCCGGTGCTCTCGATTTCCTCCTCGGCCATGGCGACCATTTCCGGATCGGACTCCGTCAGCATCTGCCGGGCTTCGGCCAGGTCCTCCCGGACCCGGTTGTACTCGGCGTAACACTGTACTACCGCTTCCAGTTCCGAGTATTCGCGGGAGAGATCGCGAAACCGGTTCTGGTCGGCGATGGTGTCGGCATCCCCAAGCAGGGCCGACACCTCCTCGTGGCGGTCCGCGAGGGCATCAAGTTTGGTCAGCAGCGAAGCTTTCATTGCAGTGTGCGTTTGCCGGGTTGTGAGCTGGGAATGTCCCTGTTGGTGGGTTCCGGTTCAGGGCCCGGAAGTTCGCCCTCGATTGCGCCCGGGCCGCTGGCCCCGGTAGCGGCACCCGCCGGCCCGGTAGCCGCCCGGGGCGCGGATTCCAGCCCCAGCAGCTTGCGGGCGCCCGCCAGCAGGTCCTGACGGCCCTCGGCACTGGCCCGCTTGAGACCCGCGGTCGGGGCGTGAATGAGCTTGTTGGTAATCCCGCGCGCCAGCTGGGCGACAATCTGCTGGGGGTCGTCACCGCGCGCCAGGCCACGCAGCGCACGCTGCACTTCCTGCTCCCTGATGTTCTCGGCCAGCTCCCGGTACTGTCGCACGGTATCTACCGCGGCGAGGCTGCGCACTTCCTCCAGCACCTGGGCGACACCCTCCTCGATCAGCAGGTCCGCCTTGCGCGCCTCGCTCTGGCGGCTGCGCAGGTTCTGCTCCACGACCTCCCGCAAATCATCCACGGTATACAGGTAGATGTCGGCCAGCTCGGCCACCTGGGGTTCAATGTCCCGCGGCACGGCAATATCGATCATGAGTATGGGCCGGTGCTTGCGCGCCCTGATGGCCTGCTCGACCGCGCCCTTGCCGAGAATGGGCAGCTGGCTGGCGGTCGAGGTAATCACGATGTCCGAGTGCAGCAGGTGCTCGGGAATGTCCGCCAGCAACACCGCCTCCGCATTGAACTTCTGCGCCAGCTCCCGCGCCCGGCCGAGGGTGCGGTTGGCGATGACAATCCGCCGGACTCCGGCCTCGATCAGATGGCGGGCCACCAGCTCAACCGTTTCTCCGGCACCGACGAGCAGCGCGTCGCAGCGGCTGAGGTCGGAAAAAATGTGCCCGGCCAGGTCGACCGCGGCGTAGGCCACCGACACCGGATTCTCGCCGATCGCAGTATCGGTGCGCACTTTCTTGGCAATCGCGAAGACCCGCTGGAACAGGCGGTCGAGTTCGCCACCGATGGTGCCCGCCTCCAGCGCCACTGCATAAGCGGACTTGAGCTGGCCGAGAATCTGCGGCTCGCCCAGCACCATGGAATCCAGGCCGCTGGCAACCTTCACCATATGCTGCAGCGCGGCTCCTGCTTCGTGAAAGTAGGCGGCCCGGCGCAACTCCTCGCTGCTGAGATGGTGGTAGTTGGCCATCCACTCGATCAGCAGGCCGGACTTTTCCGCCAGCCTGCTGTTGTCCGGGGCCATGGCATACAGCTCTGTGCGATTGCAGGTGGACAGAATGACAACCTCGTCCAGGCCGGCCTGCTCACAGGCGTCTTCCAGTGCCTCGGCCACCTGCTCTGGCGCAAACGCCACCCGCTCGCGCACTTCCACCCCCGCGGAGTTGTGGTTGATGCCCAGGGCGATAAGGTTCATGGCGTTTGTGGTCAGCTCCCGTGGCGGCGGGCCACAGGGCCGCGGACCAAACCACATCCAGTAAAAATATGTGCAGATTCTAGCAAGTTACAACCCAAAAGACAGGTGTTTGCGTAACTGAACACTGGAACCTCCGCGCTTCTGCGGGGTCCACAGATGTTGGGATTAGTGTCCCGACTATGTCACTATACCGCCGTGTTCGCTGGATACCGATGCCTGCCCTGACCATGTTCCGACTACTCCTGACTTCTGCGCTGCTGCTGGTGGCGTCCGGCTGCGCTACCGCGCCCGGATCAGCCCCGGCATCCATGGCGGGCCAGGGCGCCGGGGCCGCAGCGGATGTGGAAGCGCCGGAACCGCCGGAACGGGCCTTCCCCGAGGACAGCATCTACCCGCTGCTGGTCGCCGAGTTTGCCCTGCGCCGCAGCGCCTATGACACCGCTCTGGGCAATTACCTGGAACAGGCGGACCGGCTGCGCGATCCCGGGGTCAGTGCCCACGCCACGCACCTCGCGCAGTTCATGAAGCGCGAGCCCCAGGCCCTGCAGGCTGTACAGCTTTGGGTGGAACTGGAGCCCGAACACCCGGAAGCCAACAACACCCTGGCCACCCTGCTTATCCGCCAGGGCAGGCCGGCGGCCGCGGTCCCGCACCTGGCGACCGTCGCCCGACAGGGGCTGCAGCCCAACTTTCCGATCCTGCTGGGGGGCTTCCGCGAGCTGTCCGACACTGAAAAACAGGCACTCTCCGACGCCGTGAGCGCCCTGGAAGATGACTTTCCGGACGACACCCGCCTGCTGCTGACCCGCGCCCTGATCCTCGATGAACTGAAGCAGGCGACAGCCGCCAGCGCCGTCCTGGCACAGCTGTTTGCACTGGAGCCCGGGCAAACGCAGGCCTTGCTGCTGGATGCCAAGCTGCGGTTGCAGGCGGATCATCCCGCCCCCTTTGCGCGCATCGAGGCGGCGCTTGTGGCGGAGCCGGAGAACAGCGCCCTGCGCCTGCAGTATGCGCGACTGCTGACCCGCTCGGACATCGATGCCGCTCGCCGCCAGTTTGAAATCCTGTCAGCGCAATCGCCACGGGATGGTGACCTCCTGCTCTCCCTGGCTTTGCTCAACCAGGACCACGGTGACACCCTCGCCGCAAAGGCCTACCTGCGCCAGGTCCTGGCACTGGAGCAACGCGTCGATGAGGCAAATTACTACCTGGGGCGCATCGCCGAGGATGAAAACAGGCCAGATGAGGCCATTGCTGCCTACAGTCGGGTGGAAGACCCCGAGAGCCGGGAGTTCTTCAGCGCCCGCGGCCGGGTCGGCAGGATGCTTATCGAAAGCGGTGACAGCAGCGGCAGCGCCGAGTTCTTCGACCTGCAGCGGCAGGCCTATCCCGAGCTGCGGGAGCAGCTCTATGCGCTGGAATCGGAACTGCTGGCCCAGGCGGGACTGCTCGATGCCAACATGGCACTGCTCAACCAGGCCGTGGCCGAACTACCCGACAGCACTTCCCTGCGCTACAGCCGCGCCATGCTCGGCGAGCGGGTCAACGACCTGGCACTGATGGAGTCCGATCTGCGCCACATCCTGACCCTGAACCCGGACAATGCCACCGCCCTCAATGCGCTCGGCTATACCCTGAGCAACCGGACGACCCGCTATGACGAGGCCTATGCACTGATCGCGCGCGCACTCACCCTCTCGCCCGATGAGCCCGCCATTCTCGACAGCATGGGCTGGGTGCTGTTTCACCAGGGCAAGGCAGAGGAAGCCGTCGGCTACCTGCAGCGTGCCTGGGAGAGCCTACCCGATCCCGAAGTGGCGGCACACCTGGGTGAAGTCCTCTGGTCGCTGGGCGAGGAGCAAGAAGCCTATAGCATCTGGCGCGAAGGCCTGCGACAGGACCCGGAGCACGGGGTCCTGCGGGAGACCCTCGAGCGGCTGGATGTCTCCATCTCTGACCTCCGGCAGTGAGGCGCTCCAGCCTGGCTTTGCTGCGCCTGCTGCCGCTTTTGCTGCCGCTGTTCCTGGCTGCCTGCGCCACCGGACCCGCGCCGGTGGCCGAACATCCCTGGCAGCTGCGGACCCAGCAACTGGCGGCCCTCGAGAACTGGACCGCGCGCGGCAAGATCGCCCTGCGCAGCGGCCAGCAGTCCGAATCCGCCAGCCTCGACTGGCAACAGCGCGGCAGCGACACGCGGCTCCAGCTCGCCGGCCCCATGGGCCTGCAGGCCACGGAAATTCACAGCAATGGCCGCGAGCTGCTGGTCCAGCGCGGTGAAGAACTTACTCGGCTGGACATCACCACCCCGGATGCATTGCGCCTGCAGACCGGCTGGGACCTCCCGCTGCAGGCCCTGCCGTTCTGGCTGAAAGGCATGCCCGCGCCGGAACCGCGCGCCACCGCCGTGAATATTGCTGACGAACTGCTGCAACAGCTCGACCAGAACGGCTGGGTTATTCGCTACGAGCGCTACCAACAGTTCGGTGACTACCTGCTCCCCACCCGCCTCAGCATCGAACGCGGGGACACCAGGGCGCGGGTTATTATCCAGGACTGGCAGCCGGGCGCTGTGTAATGGCAGCCGCACTGACCCTGCTGTCCCCCGCCAAACTGAACCTGTTCCTGCATGTCACCGGCCGCCGCAGCGACGGCTACCACAACCTGCAGACGGTATTCCAGCTGCTGGACTGGGGCGACAGCATGCGCTTTACCCCCGACCACAGCGGCCAGGTACAGCTGGACATGCCGGGCTTCGCGCTGCCCGCCGAGGACAACCTGATCCTGCGGGCCGCCCACCTGCTGCAGCGCGGGAGCCAGGGGGCCCGGATTTCCTGCGAGAAACGCATTCCCATGGGCGGCGGGCTGGGGGGAGGCTCCTCCAATGCCGCCACCACGCTGCTGGCCCTGAATCACCTCTGGCAACTGGGGCTCGCGCCGGCTGAACTACAGGCCCTGGGCGCCCGCCTCGGCGCCGACGTGCCGGTGTTTGTCGGCGGCCACAGCGCCTGGGCGGAAGGGATCGGCGAACAGCTCACACCCATCGCCCTGCCGGACGCCTGGTACCTGGTCATCAAGCCCGGCTGCTCAGTGCCCACCGGGGAAATTTTTTCCAGCCAAGAATTGACACGGGACACCTCGCCCAGCACAATAGCCGCCTTTTTTCAGGGGGTCCACCGCAACGACTGCGAGCCGGTTGTGGTGGCCAGATACCCTGAAGTCGGAGCAGCGCTGCGGTGGCTGCGGACCTTCGCCGAGGCGAGGCTGACCGGCACCGGCGCCTGTGTTTTTGCCGCTTTTGGCAGCCAGCGTGCAGCGACAGCGGTGCAGCAGCAGGTGCCGGCACAATGGAAGAGTTTCACTGCCCGGGGCACGAATGTGTCACCGGTACTGAAGGCCCTGGCCTGAGGTAAACAACAGATTATTGGGGTGTCGCCAAGTGGCAAGGCACCGGGTTTTGATCCCGGCATTCGTAGGTTCGAATCCTACCACCCCAGCCATACAGAAGAACTTCGTGGCAATTCCGCGGTATGCGGTTGCAACGAAGGAGGAAAGCCGACCGGTAGGGTTCGAACAGGTTCGACCGCTGCCGCAGGCCGTGGGGCGGAGGAGCAACGCGACGCCGGGCGCAGCCCGAGGGCCGAAGGCCCGAGTCAATCCTACCACCCCAGCCATACAGAAGAACTTCGTGGCGATTCCGCGGTATGCGGTTGCAACGAAGGAGGAAAGCCGACCGGTAGGGTTCGAACAGGTTCGACCACTACCGCAGGCAGTGGGGCGGAGGAGCAACGCGACGACGGGCGCAGCCCGAGGGCCGAAGGCCCGAGTCGATCCTACCACCCCAGCCATACAGAAGAGCTTCGCAAGCTGAGCGCATGAGGCGGCGGTTGCGGAGCTGACGGCCGACCGGCCCACCCCAGCCATGTATTCCCCAGGAGAGAAGTGCCGTGTCCTCCAAGCTGATGGTCTTCACCGGTAACGCCAATCCGGAGCTGGCCCAGAAAATCGCCAACCGGCTGTACTTGTCCCTGGGCAAGGCCAGCGTCGGCAAGTTCAGCGATGGCGAGATTGCGGTAGAGCTGAACGAAAATGTTCGCGGCAAGGACGTCTTCGTGGTGCAGCCGACCTGTGCGCCGACCAACGACAACCTGATGGAGTTGCTGGTCATGATCGACGCGCTGCGACGGGCGTCGGCTGCGCGGATTACCGCGGTGGTGCCCTACTTCGGGTACGCCCGCCAGGATCGCCGGGTACGCTCGGCGCGGGTGCCGATCACCGCCAAGGTCGTGGCTGACATGATGGTGACAGTGGGGGTCGACAGGGTACTCACCGTCGACCTGCACGCCGAGCAGATCCAGGGCTTCTTCGGCTGCCCGGTAGACAACGTCTACGGCTCGCCGGTCCTGAACGAGGACATCCTGGCCTGCAATTACGATAACCTGATCGTGGTGTCGCCCGACATCGGCGGTGTGGTCCGGGCGCGGGCAATCGCCAAGCAGCTGGACGACGCCGACCTGGCGATCATCGACAAGCGCCGGCCGCAGGCCAACGAGGCCCAGGTCATGAACCTGATCGGCGAGGTCGACGGCCGCATCTGCCTGCTGGTGGATGACATGGTCGACACAGCGGGAACCCTGTGCAAGGCCGCCGACGCCCTCAAGGAGCGCGGCGCGAGCAAGGTTCTGGCCTACTGCACCCATGCGGTGCTGTCCGGCCGCGCCCTGGACAATATTATGGGCTCCCAGCTCGACGAGCTGGTGGTCACAGACACGATTCCCCTGAGCGCGGAAGCCCGGGCGATATCGAAGATCCGCCAGCTGACCATTTCGGATCTGCTGGCGGAATCGATACGCCGGGTGTCCAACGAGGAATCCATCAGCGCGCTGTTCCAATAGGAGTAGCGCTTAACCAAGCCCACTGTTGCGCCGGTCGCAGGCAAGGCAGTGTTATCAAAGGAGTCCAGACAATGTCTGACCAATTTGAATTGTATGCAGAGGTGCGTGAGGACCTGGGGAAAGGTGCGAGCCGCCGCCTGCGTCGTCTCGCTGATCAGGTCCCAGCCATCATTTATGGTGCCGGCAAGGATCCCCAGCCCCTGTCCATTATCCGCAAGGACCTGGAGAAAGCCCTGGAGAACGAGGCATTCTTTTCCCATGTACTGGTTATCAACGTAGCCGGCACCAAGGAGAAGGCCATTCTCAAGGACCTGCAACGCCACCCGGCCCGGAACAGCGTCACCCATGCTGACTTCCTCCGCGTGAATGAAAAAGTTGCGATCAAGGTGCATGTGCCGATCCACTTCCTGAACGAAAAGACCTGCCACGGCGTGAAGGTCCAGGGTGGCATGATCCAGCATCAGGAAACCGACATCGAAGTGCTCTGTCTGCCGACAGACATCCCCGAGTACATCGAAGTCGACATGGCCGATGTGAAGACCGGTGACATCATTCACCTGTCTGATATTGCCCTGCCCAAGGGTGTGACCTCAGTGGCCCTGGCCCTGGGCGAAGACCACGACCTGGCCGTTGCCTCCGTGGTTGCACCAAAAGGCGGCAGCGATGCCGACGAGGACTCCTCTTCGGACGAGAGCTCAGACAGCAGCGAGGACTAAACCCTCGCGCGAGCGAGGCACTGGCGTTGGCAACTTCAATTTCCATGATTGCCGGACTGGGCAACCCGGGCAGCGACTACCGGGGAACCCGTCACAACGCCGGTGCCGATTTCGTCGAGGCTCTGGCGCGCACGCACGGCGCCACCCTGCAGGCCGAGTCCCGCTTTTTCGGGCTTACCGCCCGCATCCAGTGTGCGGGTCACGACCTGCGCCTGCTTATTCCCAGTACATTCATGAACCGGTCTGGCCAGGCGGTTGCCGCCATGGCGGGCTTCTACAAGCTGGCGCCAGAGGGCATCCTGGTGGCACACGACGAACTGGACATCCCCCCCGGCACCGCCCGGTTCAAGCGCGGTGGCGGCCACGGCGGCCACAACGGCCTGCGCGATATTGTCTCCAGCCTCGGCAACAACAGCAGTTTTGCACGCCTGCGCATCGGCATCGGCCATCCCGGCCACGCTTCCCGGGTAACCGGCTACGTACTTGGCAGGCCACCCGCGAACGAGCGGGAAAAAATCGACGCCAGTATCGATGCGGCGATGGCCGCCCTGCCCCTGCTGCTGGCGGGCGAGGATACCCGGGCCATGACTCAACTTCACAGCTTCAGCGCCGCCTGAGCGGCGCTGCAGGCCTTCACCCAACGTCTGCAACTACAGGATTCACACATGGGTTTCAAATGCGGAATCGTCGGTCTGCCGAACGTCGGCAAGTCCACCCTGTTCAACGCCCTGACCCGGGCCGGCATCGACGCGGAGAACTTCCCCTTCTGCACCATCGAGCCCAACGCGGGTATCGTGCCGGTACCCGACCCGCGCCAGAAACTGATCGCCGAGATCGTCAAACCGCAGCGGGAAGTCTCCACCACCATGGAGTTTGTCGACATCGCCGGCCTGGTGGCGGGGGCCTCCAAGGGCGAGGGCCTGGGCAACCAGTTCCTGGCCAACATCCGCGAGACCGATGCCATCGCCCACGTGGTGCGCTGCTTCAATGACGACAACGTGATCCACGTCGCCAACCGGGTGGACCCGCGCGCGGACATCGACGTCATCAACACCGAACTGGCGCTGGCCGATCTGGAAAGCTGCGAGAAACAGTTGCAGCGCGTCACCCGCAACGCCAAGGGCGGGGACAAGGAAGCCATTGCCATCAAGGCGCTGCTGGAAAACAAGCTGCTGCCACACCTGAATGAAGCCCTGCCGGTGCGGTCACTGGCGCTGGACCCGGCCGAGCAGGCTCTGGTCAAGACCCTGCACCTGCTTACGGTCAAGCCGACCATGTACATCGCCAACGTGGATGAAGACGGTTTTGACAACAACCCCTACCTGGACACCGTGCGTGAGATTGCCGCCAGCGAAGGCGCCGTGGTCGTGGCCATCTGCAACAAGCTGGAGTCGGAGATCGTGGAACTGGAGGACGCGGAGCGCCAGGAGTTCCTGCAGGACCTGGGTATGGAAGAGCCGGGGCTGGACCGGGTGATTCGCGCCGGCTACCAGTTACTCAACCTGCAAACCTACTTTACCGCCGGGGTGAAAGAGGTGCGCGCCTGGACGGTGAAGATAGGCTCCACCGCACCCGAAGCCGCCGCTGTCATCCACACCGATTTCCAGAAGGGCTTTATCCGCGCCGAAGTGATCAGCTACGACGACTTCATCGCCTACAAGGGTGAGCAGGGAGCAAAGGACGCGGGCCGCTGGCGCCTTGAAGGCAAGGAATATATCGTCAAGGACGGTGATGTGATCCACTTCCGTTTCAATGTCTGAAGGAGACATCGGTGCTGGCCGAGACAGGTGCTTGTGTTGCGTTGCGCCATAACTTTCAATCGGACGATACTTTATTTACCAATGGACGAATATAAACTTTCAATTGGACGGACTTTTATTTACGTTTAGCCGCTCTTAAGGTGCAAACAAAGGGCAGGCAACATGCGCTACCCCAGATTCTCTGAAGCACCCTTGCGCGAAGCCCTGCAGGACACTCCAGTAGTCCTGATCCACGGGTCGCGTCAATGTGGCAAGACTACCCTGGCTCAAGCTGTCGGCGCGGACCTCGAATACCGCTATGTCAGTCTAGACGACGATAACCAGTTGCAAGCCGCAAAGCTGATCCAGTGGGCTTCGTGCAGACCTTGCCCGAGCGGACCATCCTGGACGAAATCCAACGCGCACCGGAGCTGTTCACCAGCATCAAGGCCAACGTCGATCAGAACCGTCAACCGGGTCGCTTTATCCTGACCGGCTCCGCCATGATTCAACGCGATATCCAGGACATCGCCAATATTCGCAACCTGGATAGCCTGCCAATACTTCTTTCTCTGGCCGCCAGCCAAACTGCTCGCCTCTTCAATGCCACCGACCTTGCCTCGCCCTTCGCAATCAGCCGCCCCACTATCCGCGAGTACCTCGTTCTACTGGAGCAGATTTTTCTGATTGAGCAGCTGCAGCCCTGGCATAGCAACCGACTGAGCCGACTCATCAAGACCCCCAAGCTGCACTTGACAGATACCGGCCTGGCCTGTTCTTTACTTGGGATCAACAGCCGAAATTTATGGCAGGACAAGGCGCTGCTTGGGCAACTGCTGGAAACTTTCGTTTATCAAGAGCTGCGGAAGCATGCCGACTGGCATGAGGAAGATTTGCGTTTCTACCACTATCGCGACAAGGATAAAGTGGAAGTTGATATTATCATTGAGCAGGGTCGACAAATCGCCGGCATCGAAATCAAGACGGCTGCCACCATTACCCAGAGCGACTTCAAAGGACTGAAGAAGTTGAGGGAGAATTGCGGCAAACAATTTGCTGCTGGCGTGGTATTTTACGATGGCAAGGACATTCTGCCATTTGGGGGGAACTTATACGCAGTGCCGTTATCCGCTCAGACAGAGTGAACCCGACGCGCTCTTGTTCCGCGGATGTCCGCTTTAGAACTGCCTGTGGTACACCGGTGCGAAGCCACCACCGGGAGTGCGGAAGTTGGTGGCCTGGCCCTGATACAGTCGCGCCGCCACCCATTGCACCGCGCCTTCGTAGACATAGTTGCGCAGGTCGTACTTGAAGACCAGCGGCGTCGTTGCACCCAGGGCGAAACGCTCGCCCGGGGGTACCAGCGCCTGGGCCACAAAATCTCCTGCCAATATCTCGCTCCACACCCGCCTGGTAACCTTGTCACCGCGCCAGGCCGCCCTGCTACCGTAACCGCTCGCGGGCTTGAAAAACAGCCGCTTGCGCTGGGCCCACAGACGCTCGGCATGGGCGGGGTCGACGACTTCAGTTCGGGGAATACCCTGCAGGAGAATCTGTTGCTGGCTTTCAGGTACCTGCAGGGCAGTCAGTTCCAGCGTATCAGTCAGCAGCGCCAGATTGCGCTTGTCCGCATACAGGGCATGGGCCTGCGGATGGGGCGTCAGTACCACCGCATTGGCCAGGTAGGCTTCGCGAATGGCAGCGCTGCCGGGCTTCTCCAGCAGAAAATCCGTCAACCGATTATAGACCAGATCGACAGGCCTGGATCCGGCGCAGAGCGCACCGTTGCTGAATTGCAGTTGCTCCGGCGCCACAATGACCGCTTCGATGCCGCAGCGCTGGAACAGTTTCCGGAACAGGATAAACTCCGGATACAGGTACTGCTCCCCGGGATTCTCATCGACAATCGCGATGCAGCGCAGTGGCTGGTCACGGCCCGACAACTGCCATTCCCGCTGGAACATGGCGACAATGGCCTGCTCCAGTTGCAGTGCGGTCGCCGCGCCGGGAACAAGCTCCGCCACTTCCGGGCAGCAGGCACGCTGGGCCCGGGCCAGCACGGCATTGAGCAGCGCGCCGCCGGCGTTGGTATTGATTTCTATGAGCCCGACAGACTCGGCACCAACATGAAAGTCATAGCCCATGAAAACGCCTCTGGCGCCACCGGGGTCGTGACGGGCGATGGCCGGTGCGGAGTCCAGCACCCTCCGCCGCCACGGCCCGGAATTCACCACGGTTTCGACGGCGCCGATGACGGCATTCATCCGCTGGATATGATCACTTTCGACAAATACCGGCTGCGCATAGAACAGGTAGGGGCAGCGTTCCCGGGTCATTTGATAGAGACCCTGCTCCCCCAGCTCCGTTTCCAGCGCCCGGCCCAAGGCGGCCTCGTCAAGGCTCACGCAAAAGCAGTGTTGATTCAGCGCCTTCAAACCAGCGCTACCCGGGACGCGCAGCGGGGAACCAGTGGCTGGTGCGGTTGGCGAAGGCCACCAGTGACAGCATCACCGGCACTTCCACCAGCACGCCGACGACAGTCACCAGGGCAGCGCCAGAATTGAGCCCGAACAGTCCAATGGCCACGGCCACCGCCAGCTCAAAGAAATTTGAGGTACTGATCAGGGCGCAGGGAGCGGCGACATTGAACGGCACCCGCCACAGGTAGGCCGCGGCGTAGGCGACCGCAAAGATCCCGTAGGATTGAATCAGCAGCGGCACGGCAATCAGGGCGATCAACAGCGGCTGTTCCAGGATAACCTGCCCCTGAAACCCGAACAGGAGTACCACAGTCGCCAACAGCCCCAACACTGACAGGGGTTTGATGCGCGAGGTGAAGCGCGATACCCGGGCTTCGCCCTGTGCCCCGGGACCCGCCGTGCGGACCAGATGCATTCGGGTCAGAGAGCCAGCCACCAGTGGTATAACCACATACAGCACAACGGATAACAGCAGGGTTTCCCAGGGTACGCTGATATCGGTGACGCCCAGCAACAGGGCGACAATCGGCGCAAAGGCAAAGATCATGATGACATCGTTGAGAGACACCTGCACCAGCGTGTAGGTCGCATCGCCCCGGGTCAGTTGTGACCAGACAAACACCATCGCCGTGCAGGGCGCGGCGCCGAGCAGAATCATGCCGGCGATGTACTGGCTGGCATTGGCCGGGTCGATCAGGTCGGCAAACACAACCTCAAAAAACAACACGCCCAGTGCAGCCATGGTAAAAGGCTTGATCAACCAGTTGACCACCAGGGTGATCACCAGCCCTTTCGGGCGCTCATGGATATGCTTGAGACTGGTGAAGTCCACCGACACCATCATCGGATAGACCATGAACCAGATCAGTACTGCCACGATAAAGTTGATTGAGCCGTACTCGAATCCGGCGAGCAGCTGGAAGGTATCGGGCAGCAAGGTACCCAGGGTGAGACCCGCAGTAATGCAGAGCAACACCCACAACGACAGGTAGCGCTCGAACAGGCTGAGTGGGGAGACGGTTTGCTTCCGGGTCGTTGCATTCATTTCCAACTGCGTCCATTGCCTGATTTGGATAATGAGCCAGAATACCTGGCGCCGGGCAGCCAGAGAGAAACAACCACTGTTGCCACCAGCATCCCGGCAGATATCCACAGGCAGGCTGCCAGCCCACCGGTACCCTGGCCGGCCATCTGGAACACCCAACCCGAGAGTACCGTGCCGATCAAACGCCCCATGG
The DNA here is from genome assembly GCA_947258585.1 of uncultured Haliea sp. Classification (GTDB taxonomy): domain Bacteria; phylum Pseudomonadota; class Gammaproteobacteria; order Pseudomonadales; family Halieaceae; genus Haliea. The sequence continues at coordinate 178,493 of CAMYIZ010000030.1, forward strand.
CGTTGGCCATGTAGTAGAAGCCGACATCCAGTGATACGCCGTCACGACCGGCATAGCTGACGATCAGGTAGCTGTGCAGCGAGGAATTCACCGCGAACAGGACCCCGAACAGGAGCAGACCGCCAATCAGGATTGTGGCGGGATCTATCCCCGCGCCCAGTCCCAGCGCGATCAACATCGGCAACAGCGCCAGGCTGGCTGCCCACAAAGTCGCTGATCGCCCGTCTGGAACCGCCCCCTGCAGACTTCCGGTAATCCGCGGGGCGATGGCCTGCACCGCACCGTAGCCGATAATCCACAGGGCGAGAAAGCCGCCGGTCTGGCTGTGGTTCCAGCCCAGGGTCTGGGACAGGAACACCGGCAGGGCCACCACGAACCAGACATCCCGCGCGCCGAACAGCAGCATGCGCGCCGCGGAAAGAATGTTGATGGCCCGGCTCTTGGAGAAGATATCGCGAAATTTCGGCTTGTTCGCAGCCTTGCCCAGGTCCGTTTGCAGGAGCACCAGGCTTGCCAGCCAGACCAGCGCCAGGGCCGTCGCCATTGCCGCCACGGCGCCGGCAAAACCCAGCCAGGTCAACAGCACACCGCCGAGGAAAAAGCCCGCCCCCTTGAGCGCGTTTTTCGAGCCGGTGAGAATGGCGACCCACGTGTACAGCGTGCCCTGGGCGTCGGCCGGCACCAGCAGCTTGATCGAGCTTTTGGCGCTCATCTTGTTCAGGTCCTTGGCGATGCCCGACAGCGCCTGGGCCGCCATCACCCAGGGCACAGTGAGCATGGCCGCGGGTACCAGCAACATTCCCAGGGCCATGACCTGCAGCGCCAGGCCGATGGTCATGGTTCGATTGAGGCCCACATGGGCACCGAGCCAGCCACCCACCAGGTTGGTGATCACCCCGAAGATCTCGTAGAACAGGAACAGCAGCGCGATCTCCAGCGGCGAATAACCCAGCCCGTGGAAGTGCAGCACCACCAGCATGCGCAGAGCGCCATCCGTCAGCGTGAAGGCCCAGTAGTTGCCGGTGACCACCAGGTATTGGCGGATCTCCGCGGAGAGGTGGTTCAGCATCGCTAGCCGCCCTGATCCAAGCGCCCGACCTTCAGCGCCAGTTCCGCGGTGCGGTTGGCGTAGCCCCACTCGTTGTCATACCAGGCATAGATTTTCACCTGGGTCTCATTGATCACCATGGTGGACAGGGCATCGATAATGCTCGACCGCGGGTCGGTCTTGTAGTCGATGGACACCAGCGGGCGCTCCTCGTAACCGAGGATGCCCTGCAGCGGGTCGGATTCCGCGGCACTTTTGAGCAGCTGATTAACGGCTTCCGCAGTCGTCGCGGTCTCCACTTCAAACACACAGTCGGTCAGCGAAGCGTTGGCCAGGGGCACCCGCACCGCGTGGCCGTTGAGCCGCCCCTTGAGCTCCGGGAAAATCCCGGTAATGGCGGTTGCCGAGCCTGTCGTGGTCGGAATCAGGCTCATCCCGCAGGCGCGGGCACGGCGCAGGTCCTTGTGGGGGGCGTCGAGAATCGTCTGGGTGTTGGTCACACTGTGGATGGTGGTCATGCTGCCGTGGTGAATACGCAGGTTCTCGTGAATGACCTTGACCACCGGGGCGAGGCAGTTGGTGGTACAGGAAGCCGCGGTAACGATCCGGTGGGTTTGCGGTTGGTACAGATGGTCATTCACCCCCATGACCACATTCAGCACCTCCGGCTCCTTTACCGGAGCAGTCACCACTACCCGCTTGACGCCCTGGGCCAGGTAGGCGTTCAGCACATCGACCTTCTTCATTTTGCCGCTGGCTTCAATGACGAGATCGCAGGCTGACCAGTCGGTTTCCTCGATGCGGGTGTTGCGACTGGTGGCAATCTGCCGCCCCTCGATCACAATCGCGCCATCCCGGGCAGTGGCATCCCGGTCCCAGCGCCCGTGCACGGAATCGAATGTCAACAAGTGCGCCAGGGTTGACGCATCACCCGCCGGGTCGTTGATCCGGATAAATTCGACCTCGGGCCAATCCCATGCCGCACGCAGTACCAGACGGCCCATGCGGCCAAACCCATTGATGCCAATCTTGATGGTCATGAAGAACTCCGGGTAGAAGTGGAAGTTAACGGCAATCGCCGGCCCGCTTTTGTCGTTCAATGGCTTGCAGGCGCAACACATCCCCGGCACAGGGCGCCACTGTGCCGAGCCCGTCGCGGGTTGCAGCGAGCACCTTGCGCTGCCAGGATCCCAGCCCGGGGTGGAGGCGGTAGTACACCCACTGCCCTTCCCGGTGGTCACTGACCAGATTGCACGCACGCAGCTGGGCCAGATGCCGGGAAATCATGGGCTGGGAAACCTCGAGCGCATCGGCGAGATCACAGACACAGATCTGCTCCCGGACCAGCAGCAGCAACACACAGCGCAAGCGGGTCTCGTTGCCGAGGCATTTGTAGAAGTTCTCGCCTTTTACCACGCCATCCTGCCTTGCGCCGTATGACAATTCGTCTGCCCGGTCACGGAGCAGTCTCTCCACCTACCAATATGCGGATAACCATATATCTTGTCTGGCCGAAAATCAATCCTGCCGGCAGCGCCGCGGCCTGATGCCGGGGCAGGGTGGCCCGACTCCGGCGCTCGATTATCGGCGTTTAAACCTTCATAAAAGCCCTGTTTTGCTTCATCATCGACCTGTTGCGCCGGCAATCGGCATCCAATACCGTTCCGAATCAGGGAGTAAGCAAGCATGGCCCGCACTGTTACCGTCGCCGCCACCCAGATGGCCTGCAGCTGGGACCGGGAGGCCAACATCGCCAATGGCGAGCGCCTGGTGCGCGCGGCCCAGGCCGAGGGCGCCCAGGTCATTCTGCTGCAGGAACTGTTCGAGACCCCCTACTTCTGCCAGCATCCCAATGAAGACTACATGCTGCTGGCGACCCCGCTGGCGGAGAACCCCGCGGTACAGCACTTCCAGGCACTGGCCAGGGAGCTGCAGGTCGTGCTGCCAATCAGCTACTTCGAGCTGGCGGGCCGCGCCCGCTTCAATTCGGTGGCCATCATCGACGCCGACGGCAGCGTGCTGGGCAATTACCGCAAGAGCCATATCCCGGACGGCCCCGGCTATCACGAGAAGTTCTACTTCAACCCGGGCGACACCGGCTTCAAAGTCTGGAACACCCGCTTCGGGCGCATCGGCGTCGGCATCTGCTGGGACCAGTGGTTCCCCGAGAGCGCCCGCAGCATGGCCCTGCTGGGGGCAGAGCTGCTGTTCTATCCCACCGCCATCGGCAGCGAACCCCACGACCCGACGATTCACAGCCGCGACCACTGGCAGCGGGTACAGCAGGGTCACGCCGGCGCCAACCTGATGCCGCTGGTCGCCAGCAACCGCATCGGCCGCGAACTGCAGGACGGCAGCGACATCACCTTCTATGGCGGCTCTTTCATTGCCGACCACACCGGCGCCCTGGTCGAGGCGGCTGACGGCGACAGTGAGACCGTCCTGGTACACAGCTTCGACCTGGACGAAATAGAAAAGATGCGCACCGCCTGGGGCGTGTTCCGGGACCGGCGCCCGCCCCTGTACCAGCCCATCAATACCCTGGATGGTGAACACGCGTGAGCCTGCGCACCAGCACACCGCGGGCGGACGGCTTCTTCATGCCCGCGGAATGGGCGCCCCAGAGCCAGGTCTGGACGCTCTGGCCCGAGCGCCCGGACAGCTGGCGCGCCGGCGCCCTGCCCGCCCAGGCCGCCTTCCTGGAAGTGATCCGCGCCATCGCCCGCTTCGAGCCGGTAACGGTAGGCGCATCCCGGGACCAGTTCCAGAACGCCAGCCAGGCACTGGCCGAAGCGGACAATGTGCGGGTCATCGAGCTGTCCAACGACGACGTCTGGATGCGCGACTGCGGCCCCACCTTCCTCATTGACGGCAAGGGCGGGCTGGCAGCGGTGGACTGGGAGTTCAATGCCTGGGGCGGCCACCACGGTGGACTCTACCCAAACTGGGACCTGGACAACCAGGTGGCGCAGAAAGTCGCCCAGCTGGAGCGGGTACCGCGCTACGCGACTCCGGAATTTGTCCTGGAGGGCGGCTCGATCCACGTCGATGGCGAAGGCACGCTGATTACCACCGCGGAGTGCCTGCTGCACCCGAACCGCAACCCGCAGCTGAGCCAGGCGGAGATCGAACGCTACCTGCGCGACTACCTCGCGGTGAACACCATCATCTGGCTACCCGAGGGCATGTACAACGACGAGACCGATGGCCACGTCGACAACTTCTGCTGCTTTACCCGTCCCGGCGAGGTGCTGCTGTGCTGGACCGACGACGAGAGCGACCCCAACTACAGCCGCTGCCGGTCGGCGCTGGCGGTGCTGGACAGCAGCCGCGATGCCCGGGGGCGGCAGCTGGTCGTGCACAAGATACCGATTCCCGCGCCGGTATACGCCATGCTGGAAAGTGAGGGCGGTGCGCTCGGCCAGCTGCCCGACGAGGATGGCCAGCCTGAACGGCTGGCTGCATCCTATGTCAATTTCCTGATCGTGAACGGCGGGATCATCGTCCCGGGGTTCGATGACCCGCAGGACAGCGTTGCCCTGACGCTACTGCAGGAGCTGTTCCCCGAGCGCGAGGTCGTGATGGTGCCGGGGCGGGAGATCCTGCTGGGAGGCGGCAATATCCACTGCATCACCCAGCAGCAGCCGCGCCCCTGAGACGAACCACTGCGGCAACCAGACCCAGCGCCATCAGCATCAGCATCCATACTGACATCGCCGGCACCGCGGCCACGGGCGCAACGCTGACATTGTCGTGGTAGCCCGCCGCGGCAAAAGTGAAGAAGCTGCCAGTCTTGAACACCAGTGTGACTGTGGAGGAAGGGGCAACAAAGGTGCCGCTGAAAGGCTCCCATTGAAACTGGAATACTTCGTTGTTCCCGAGATTGTTGACTTCGCGCTTGGCAATCAGGATATCGTTGGCTCCTAACCCGCTGTCGATGGCGGCCTCGGTTGGCGTGCCATCGTAGATCACCACTTCCCACCAGGTACCGTTGTTGCCATCCACGTTGCCCGCCACACCGCCGCTCCAGAAACCGCTGACGGTATAGGCCTGCCCCGGTGTGACACTGAGCGTCTGGGTCAAGCCGCCATGGGCATTGCCGGAACCGCTGCCTTTCTTCTGGGCGTGCGATATCGCGCCGGCAAAGGGGCAGCCGTTGGTGGGCACCCAGATATCGCAGTCATTACTGTGGATCCAGACGTCGTTCCAGAACCCGCTGGGGGGCGCAGTCCAGGTGTTCCAGCCGGTGAGCCCCGCCTCAAAATCACCGTTACTGACCAAATTCTGGGATTGAACCGACTGGGCCAGACCCAGCAGAAGAAAGCACAACAAAGCAACAAATCTGGTATGGGTCATGGCCGCCTTCCCTGAATGGACTAATTCCCAGTAGCATGAAACACAAGCGCGTCTTCTGGCAAGCGGTAGTTTCACCCTGCAGGGTAATCAGGCCGCGGCGATAGAGCGCCGTTTACCAGCGACCAGCCCATCTTGAAGGGGACAGATGCGCTTGACTTGACCAGGCAAAATGGCGAAAATGCGCGCCTTTTCGGGGCTCAGCCCCCGGACCAAAATCGTGGCTACGTAGCTCAGCTGGTTAGAGCACAGCATTCATAATGCTGGGGTCGGTGGTTCAAGTCCACCCGTAGCTACCACTTTTTCCTTTTTAAATCAAAAGCTTAAAAAACCTCAAATCGCTCTGAGATTCTCCCTCCTCCCGATTGCGGGAGATTTGCGGGAGTTTTCATTGTTGATCAAGGTCAGGGTCGGTGCCGAGGTACCGGACCAGCTCACTTTTTCCACCGCGTCGATCAGTTCCCCGATTTCAGCCGCGGAATAGTGCGTCGTGATCTGGCCGTTCTTGTGGCCCAGGAGCACCTGCCGGGTTTCATGACTCACGCCCTTGGCCCGCAACCGGCGACCGAAGGTATGCTTCAAATCATGGACCCGCACCTGCGGCAATCCAGCCTCCTCCTGCGCCCGACGCCAGGCCTTGGTGTTGATGCGATTCACCGGTCTACCCTTGGCATAGGTAAACACATGCTCCGGATTCCTGCCGCGCTGACGATTGATCACCGCCCGTGCTTCGGCATTCATCACCACCAGTCGGCCCCTCCATTCTTCACCCCGTCACCCGGGAACACAAACACGCTGGTTTTCAGGCCAACTGTATAAGCTGGTTTAGCAAGGCCAGCACCTCGGCGAAGCGGGCATCGGTCACGCTTTTCATTGGATGGGGCGCGCCGCCGCGCAGGCGCCAGTCGAAGGACTTGGGCTGATGGCAAAGCACGTAACTGGCTTGCCCGGCCTTGCGCCCGCCAGCAACGCCGACAGCTACCGCGAAGGGGTTATCAGCGTTATAGCTGGCAGTGGTCATCGGCAGGCCAATGACCAGGGACGTGCGTTCATTAAAAGCTTTGGGAGACAGAACCAGAAAAGGATGTACATCGCGCATTTCTTTCCCGCGCTGAGGGTTGCAGTCTATCCATATGACGTGCTGGCGCTCGGGTACCCAGCCCTTGGTTCGTTTTACCACCGCTCTGCCCCCAGGCGCTCATCGACAGACATGACCTCCCCGCCGTGGCGCTCGGGGTCAAAGCGAGCCAGGCGCTGCTCCAGGCTCAGGGGTTCGTCATGCAGCGGCGTGATGATGATTCGTTCCCCTTCTACCGTAATACGTACCCGCTGGTCGGCATGCAAGCGCGCAGCACGAGCCACAGCCGCAGGCAGGCGCACACCAAGGTTGTTGCCCCAATGCTTGATATCAAGAACCGTTTCGGTCATGGCAATCTCCGGGATAATGTTTAAACGAAGTATAAACATAATTTGCCGTGCCGACAAATGCAGGCGCGGAGGGAACCAAAGCGATATCAGTATTCGCCGCGACAAGCCGAGAATTCGACCGGAATGCAGCGGGAACCGGGCCTGCAAAGAGATATCCGCGGCGGTGCCCTGCCGGAGAACGAAATCCTCAAGATGCTGGTCGCTGTCACCATCGAAGTACAGCGCCTTGTGCCCCACCCCGCCGGCGCCCTGACCGTCAGCCGCGGTGGAATACTCCGCCCTGGACAGGCCGAACTCCCGCGCGTACCAGAGTGGCCCGAGCGGCTCGTTCCAGTCCGTATCCCTCGCCTTGGCCTCGGCGATGCCGGCGATGTCGACAAATACCCACGCCGCCATAGTGGAAATTGACGATGTCAAAACCGCGCGCCGTGTGATCGGTGCGATCTGTCTCCACTTCCTCCACGGTGACACCGGGCGTGTAGTTCAGCAGATCGCTGATGTTGTTGAAGGCGAAATCATCCATTTGCGCGCGCGGGATGGCGGTGACGGTCTGGGGTGTTTCAAACAGGGTCAGGTTGAGCCTGGTGGCAGTATCGGTCTTGCCCTGCTCCCCGTAGATGCGGACCGTTTCCAACGGTTTGGCCGTTGAGGCTACTGTCTGCTGAGTATCGCCTCCCTGCTGAGCCACGGCCGGAAGACCGCCCAGCGTCGCCGCCATGACAGCCAGGGGCAGGACAGGTCGGATTCGCTCTGGGTCGTTATGCTTTTACATGTGTGGGCTCATGTGGGGTAACAAATTCAATGGCGGAGTCAACGGACGGCAAAACTCTGGAAAATATTATTACGAATAGCAATCATTCCTATTTGTATTTGTGGCGAGACGGTGTAAAGATGGGCACCTCAATATCCTGGAGACACTGCCATGCAAAAACATGTAAAGGGGTCACTTGGTTTGCTGGTTGTACTTACGGCCATCACCACCCATGCGGGCGCTACTGGAGCAGGAACGGCAGTCCCTGTTGCCGATGCGGCGGGCGCAGTGCAACTGGCCGCAGTATCCCCGGAAGACCAGGCCGTCGATCCTGCGGACCAGGACACCGTTACTTTTCTGGGGCAACTCGGATTGATCCGCGGACACCTCTGGGTAGGATTGCAGCTTTACAGCAAGGGTCATCACGAGATGGCGAGGACGCATATGAAGCACCCGGAAGACGAGTTGTACGCGGACCTGCTGCCGGCTCTGGAAGCGAGAAACTCCGCCGGCTTCGCCGCGGAACTAACCGCGCTCAGCAGCGCGGTGGAGTCCGATCAGCCCGTTGCGGCCGTTGAGCAGGCGCACAATGCCCTGTCACAAGCGATGGATCGGGTGGAGGGTCTTGCGGACGTCTCCCTGAAAACGGTGCTATTGAGCATCGAGTACATGACTCGCACGGCGGCAGAGGAGTACGCGCTGGGTGTGAGCGAGGGCCATGTGGTGAATCATCACGAGTACCAGGATTCCCTGGGATTCACCGAGGCAGCCCGCCAGCGCCTGGACAAGCTCGCCGCCAATCTGTCCCAAACCGAGGCTGAAGCCGCTGACAGGGTTCGTCAACAATTACAGCGGATAGACGCCCTGTGGCCAGAACTCGTCCCCGCAGGTCGACTGCATGGGGATGCGAGCTTGCTTTACGCTGCCGCGGATGACATTGGCGCCATTGCGTTGTCCCTGCCATAGCGGAGGGACCTGATGAACAGTACAGATCACATGCCTGGGTCGGTGGCGTAAGGCCGCCCCGACCCTGTGGCACCCCGCTCTATCCGGTGGATTATCCTGAAGTGCCACCAGTCGCCCCCATTAGTCCGCTTCAATCAAGTCCAGAGGGTACTTGTACATGCTTTCCGTCTGGTCATCGCCAATCAGGAATACGTTCTCCATATGCGAGGGGCCATAGCGACTGCCGAAATAAAGGCAGTCAACACTCAGTACCATGAAGGGCTTGACCTCAAAGCCCTGCTCCGCTGCCAGCAGCCCCGTGGACGGGAAGGCGACCGGGCTTTCCAGCGGCACGCGTCCGATCGAATGAATAATCATCAGCAGCTTCTCCGGAACAGTCAGTTCCAAGGCCGAGGAAGAGCGCACGGATTCACAAATGGCGGCCGTATTCGCCCCAGGCCTTAGCTGCGCAACCATGTCTGAAAAACAGCGCTGTACCTGGGCGTGCTGTTCGCGATAGGCGGGAGGAGCCTTGCCGAAATGCGCTGTTCGGCTGATATCAATCCAGGTGTTTTTGTAACGCCCCTGGGTTTCAAGTATCGCTATATCGCCTTGGGAGAAGGGCTTGTCGTAGAACGTACGAAACAAATCAGGCCTGAAAATGGTGTCATAACTGCCGCCAAACAACATGGGGCTGTGGGGCAACGGGTCGATGTCCTCATCGATCATGAAGTGGGCCACCCGCTTCTCGATCTCCGCCCAGCTACGTCCACAGCGCAACTCACCCACAGTGAATTCCATTACCCTGTCCGCCTTCACCCCGGTTTCGCGGAAGACGTCCAACTCAGCCGACGTTTTTATCGAGCGGGCGGCCATGATGGTTTCGAGCCCATCGGCGTATTTCTGTCCGATCGACTGGTTCAGCGCCATACCGACACGCAGATCATCAAACAGTACGGTCTCTCCCACCAATCCCTGATGGCGCAGACACTCTGCCAGGGAATTGATGATGTTTGACTCACACTTCCCGTCAATACAGGTCGACAGCGCATTGAGTTCCCGAACCACGTCGGCCGGGAGTTCCAGATCCGTGTCTACAGATCTGGCCGTGACACAGAAATTGAGAAAATCAAAGGTCCGCAGACGATCATAGACCAGCTCCTGCCCCTCCCTCGCGGCCACGACCAGGCTGATCAGGCTGGCCTCCGGCAGGAAAAGCGTCACCGGTAGATCGGCCGACGCTGGTAAGAACACCGCGGATATTGGCTCTGGCAAACGCCAGCCATCCATGACCGACTCGAATCCACTTAAATATCCCACGTTGTCGGTGGTGGTTAGAACGATGCCCGCGGCGCCGGACTCCAGTAGTCTCGCACGTAGCCTTTCGCCTGCTTCCCGCCCCATAATAAACCTCCTTTCAATGCCAAGTGACGTGGTGCCAGTGCTTGCTGATGCTCATGGCAGTTTGCAGCAGTATTCACGTGATTTCCCGAACCGTGTTGAAGGCAATACCGCGATTGCCCTGTGCCCGGTTGCGGTCCTTAGCGCACAACTATTGACTCTTCGCGCCAGGGCGCCACGGTGACCCCGTGGTCCTTGAACTTTTCCGGCAACTCCTCGGTCATTGCCCACGTGGAAGCCAGGCGGCCAAATCCAACGAAGAAAGCGACGGTCATACCCAATTCAACAATCTGGACTTCTGAACACTGGTCATGCCTGCTTGCCTCCGGTCAATACCTGATCTTGAATAAAATTCGAGTATTGACGACCAGGTGTTATCCCGTCAAGGACAGTGGCATGGCTTGAACGCTGATGGGTGCGAGAACCCGCATTGATGAGCGCCGGCGATAAAAACAGGCAATGGTACCGGTGCACCGAGCAATACCCGGTGTGGGAGATTATTCGTATGGGCTGAAATCACATGCTTATGACCATGCTGGCGCCGCCCATTGTGCTGGCAGGATCCGGCCACCGGTACGGAAGTCCGGGTCCATCCGGCTGACAATCAGTCAGCACCTCCTGCAAACCATGCAGCGGCAGAGCGTGGCGAGGGCCAGCCGCGCAGTCGCCGCGACTAGGGGGCTGGCTGGGGCTGTGGTGGACCGAAAAGGTCACCTTGCTGGTCCTCAAGCAGCACTGCCAATGCTTCGGAGCTGGTCTGCACCATCGGCTCAAAATGTGCGCTGCCGCCCAGTACGAGGTCCGACACCCAACGGCGACGATACAGTGTATAGACGCCCAGCACTGCAAATACCGTGGCAATGTACAGCGGCAGGCCCGGGTTGCCAATGAGCGACATTGCCAGCCCTGCGAGCAGTGGCGCGCCCGCGCACCCGGCGCCGTGAAGCACCAGGATGTCAGCCGTGCCCGAGACGATCTCATCGGGATGCAATTGGTCGATCAGCTGCGCCACAGCCAGCGGATAGAGGGAGAACGCCAGTCCACCCCAGGCAAAGAAGAGCGCCGTTACCGACCAGCGCGACGACACAAACGGCAACGCCAGTGCAAGCACCGCTGCGGTGAATACAACGCACAGGGTGACCAGCCTTCGGTCGCGGGTGTCCGAAAATCTACCGATCGGAATTTGCAACAGCGCGCCGCCGACAATGGCCGAACTCATAATCAGGCCCACGTCCGCTGCGGCAAAACCGAGGCCACTGACGTACACCGGGGTCATGGTCCAGAACGAGCCCATGCCCAGCCCGGACAGCGCCGCGATGGCAACAGGCAGCGGCGCGAAGCGAAGCAGCTCGCGGATACTGCTTTTCGGACGCTCCGGTATGGAGGGCTGGACGCGCCGCGTCAGGGTAATGGGCAATACTGCCCAACAGATGAGCACCGCTGCGATAGCGAAGAGGGTAAAGGTCTCGGGTGTGCCGAGGCGCAGCACCTGTTGCGCGACCGCCAGCGCGCCAAGATTGGTCACCATGTACACCGCGAAGAGGCGGCCCCGCTCGGTACTGGCCGCCTGGCTGTTCAGCCAGCTTTCTATTACCGTGACGATTGTCACGAACGAGAGCCCGAAAATGAATCGCAGCGCGAGCCAGAACCACGGGTTAACCAGCAGTATGTGCAGGAGGGCAGCCGAGGCACAGAGCGCTGCGCAGAAGGCAAAGGTCCTGATGTGTCCCATGCGCCTTATCAGCCGCCCGCTCACCCAGGTACCGCAGATGAAACCCAGGAAATACCCCGACAAGATGAAGCCCAGGAGCAATGTTGAAAAGCCCTCGCTTGCACCGCGCAATGCAAGAAGTGTGTTGAGCAGGCCATTGCCGAGCAGCAACAACGCCACGCTGGTCAGGAGAGAGCGTACAGGTTTTAGCATACGTACTTTCGCCCTTTGTGCATTCCCCGGACCCGCAAGGTCCACGCGGGATGCAGGCCATTCCTCCGACTCACGCCGCTGCTGTTAAAAGGTCTGTGGGGAGAACGCGCTGTCAGCCCCTCGCGCTCGGCAACGGAAGCCCCACAAGCGCGTCGGTTACCCACCGAAAAGCCCGGTGCAAACCGGGACCGCTGACCGCCGACAGCGTCCATCGTCAGGGTGCAAGGTCCAGCACCTGTGCGGCACCCGTTTCCAGGTCCTGGTAAGTGACGGTGGTGGTTTTGAAGTTCAGGTCCACAAACAGACGGCAGTAGTGATCTCCGTGGCGCCAGGCCATACACACACTGGAGTCGTTGGAATAATTGAGTTCAAAGTGGCCGTCGAACGCGGGATAGCTGCAGCGAAAACGCATCAGTTTCAGCAGGCTTTGCACGACTGGTTGCTCTACGGCATCTTCAACATCTTCCAGGCTATAGTAGCGACGGTTGATATCCCGCAGCTCACCGGTCTGCTGCATCAGGTCATCGTCGTTGCAACCGGCCAGCAGGCCCACGTAGTACACCTGGGGAATGCCGGGGGTGAAGAACTGGATGGCGCGCGCAGCTAGGTAGGCGTCGTCGTTGCGCATCAGCGCATCGTAAAAGGTACAGGTGAGCTGGTAGATGGCGCCGACGGAATGTATGTTGGCAGCGGAGCGGCGCAGTATCGGGTCCGCCGAGCGTGCGTCAATATTGTTGATCAGCACGCGGATCTTGTCGTCGGGCAGGACACCTTCCACGTCCGGAATGCAAATGCCGTCGTGGGTATCGAGCACCGTGACCATGTTGCGCGGGCACATGCGCAGCCAGTTTTTCAGGTACACACTGTTGGCGTCCAGCAGGGAGTAGAGCAGCAGCGGCGGCAGGGCAAATCCGTAGGGGTGCATGTTCCTGCGGCTAATCGCGTATTGGTAGCTGGTGTGGTCGTGCACCTCCGGCAGACATTCGGCGCCGTACTTCAGCGCTACTTCGTTGATCCAGTCCAGGTTGCGATAGACCTGTGGTTCCACCAGAAAACAGCTGGTACCGATTTCCTTGGTGGTGTAGCCGAAGGCGTCCAGCCGCAGCAATTTCACCCCGTGCGAGGTCAGCTCCCGGATGTAGCTCTCCAGTAGCTGATAGGTCAGGTCGGACTCGTAGTTCAGGTCGATCTGGTTCTCGGTAAAGGTGCACCACACCCGGGCCTTTTCGCCGTTGGCGAAGGTCACCTGGCGGAAGGGCTCCTTTTCCTTGCGAATATGGATCTTCGCCATATCATCGGGCGTGATCTCGCCGAACTTGTCCACGTTGACAAACAGGTCGGCGTATTGCGATGCGAAGCCGTGCTCGACAAAATCCCTGAATTCCACCGAGGCATCGGAGATGTGATTCACCGTGAGGTCGGCGCACAAATCGTATTTTGCAGCGATTCGCTCTATGTCCTCCCAGTTGCCATATTCGGGGTCCACCTCCCGGTGGGTCAGCGGCGAGAAGCCTGCGTCGGCGTTTGAGGGATAGAAAGGCAGGATGTGCACGCCCCCCACCGCGTCGGAAAAGTGGCTCTCCAGGGCGGTGTACAGGTCCGCCAGGTTGTTGCCGATGCGATCGGGGTAGCAGATCAACTGGACGCTGTTGCGCAATGACATGGCGGCCTCGTCAGGCTGGTGGGTGTTTGCAATGAGCCTCGCTATGCGGGCGGCGCGACCCGCTAGGCCACCCGCCTGGCCTGCTTGTCTCGCGCCTGCTGCAGGGACTCCACGGTGCCGGTGGAGCTGGCGTCATACATTGCCACAGAGGCCAGGAAATCCTGCGCCCAGTAGTTGATGTCGTAGTGCCTGACCACGTGGAAGGCCTCTGCGAGGCGGCTGCGCGCTTCATCGCGACTCATCGACAGGGCCAGGTAGCAGGAGTCCGCCAGCTCCCGGGGGTCGTGGGGATTGGCGAGTACCGCACCGCGCAGCTCCGCCGCGGCACCGGCGAATTCGGACAGCACCAGCACGCCACAGCCGGCGATCATGCCCTGGGTGGCGATGTACTCTTTCGCTACCAGGTTCAAGCCATCGCGCAAGGGCGTAATCCACATGACATCGGCCATGGCGTAGTAGGTGACCAATTCCTCGAAGGGCAGGGCGCGGAAGAAGAACTGCACGGGGGTCCAGCCCACTGTCGCCAGACGACCGTTGATCCGCCCCACGGTCTGCTCGATCTGCAGCTGGAGTTCTTCGTAGATGGTCATGCCGTCTGCTGCGGGCACGCAAACCATGATCAGGGTCACCTTCTCAACCAACTCCGGGTGCTCCAGCAGGAGACGCTCGAAGGCCTCGAGCTTCTCCACGATACCCTTGGTGAAATCCAGCCGTTCCACCGACAGCACCAGTCGCTGGCCCTGCAGCTCACGGCGCAGGCGCTCCATGCGCTGCTGGGCGCCGGTGTCCTGCAGCACGCGCTCAACCCGCTTGAGGTCGAGGCCCACAGGGTGGGCACCGAGACCAATATAACGGTCGTTGATGCGTATCCTGGTGCTCATGACGTCGAGCCCCACCGCGCAACCGTAGGTAAAGAAACGCGGCGCGCAGTTCATCCGTTCCACCACTTCCAGAGGCGTAACACCGCGCGCCACGTCAACGAAGTTTTCCGCCTGGCGGGGGATATGGAAGCCAATATAGTCACACTGCAACAGGCTGCCGACAATCTCTCGGCGCCAGGGCAACACGTTGAACACATCGGCGGAAGGAAAATAGGTGTGATGGAAAAAGGCGATAGTGAGGTCCGGCCGCAGCTCACGCAGGAAGGCAGGGACCATCCACAGATTGTAATCGTGAATCCACACGGTTGCGTTCTCTGCAGCCTCGGCAGCGGTGCACTCGGCGAACTGTCGGTTCACCTCCACATAGATTTGCCAGTGATCCTCCTGAAAGCTCGCGCGTTCCCAGAAGGTATGCAGTGTTGGCCAGAACGCTTCCTTGGAAAACTGCTTGTAGAAAATTTCCATGTCCTGGGTTGTCAGCGGCACCCGCGCTGCGGACAGGTTGGGATAGGTATCTCGATCGACCTCGGTGTGAACCTCGAAGTCTTGCGGATTGCCGTCGTGGAGGGACCATGCCACCCAGGACCCTGCACGCCCGTCCGCAAAGAAGCTCAGCAGCGTGGGGATAATACCGTTGGGCGACTTCGGGCGCCGGCGAACGGCCACACCGCTTTCGACAACCTCTTCGTAAGGCAGGCGGTGGTAGACAATCACCAGGTCGGACTTGCCGGATTCGCAATCGTCCCGCACCTCCACGTCGATTCCGACCGGACCGAGATAGGCAAAGTAGCTGATCGCCTCGAGAATGCCGCCACAGCCGGGCTGCCCGGCGTGCAACACCAGCGGCAGCTCGCGTGTGCCATCGAGCAGCGCCTGTTCCGATTCACCGACGCAGACCCCTTTGAAGCCCTGGTGGTACATGGAGAGATCGTTGAGCGTGTCGCCTGCCACCAGCACCCGTTCGCGATCAATGCCCAGATGCTCAACCAGTGCCGTCAGGGTGCGCCCCTTGTTCACGCCGCGGGGCAACACGTCCAGGTACCGACCTGCCGAGTAGAGCAGGTCGCAGTCCAGCCCCTCAACGATAGCTGCGATCTCGCTGGACACAGCCTCCGGTTCACAGAAGTAGGAACAGCGGTGCTCCTGCGGCACGGCCTGGCGCTGAATCTCGTCGATGTGCGCCAGCGCCTGCTCGATGCTGTGCTCCCCCGGCCACAGCCGGTCGATGTCCCCCTGCAAGGGGTGCAGAGGCTGCAGGGTTTCGCCGTCCACCACGGTACAACCGACATCACAGATAATGTACCGGGGACGCGGGATTGCGGGATCCGAGAGCAGTGGCATCACCGATTCAAGTCCGCGGCCGGTGACAAACACCAGGTCGATTTCCGGGTGGGCGCTGACAAGTTGGTAGAGTTTGATTCGGCTGCCGAGGTCTCCGCCGAGAAAGGTGCCGTCGAGATCGGTCGCTAATAGCATTCCATTGTCCTGTCTGAGTAGTTCCCTGATGCAGCACGGCCCGCACTCCCCTGACCCGGTTGAGCCAGTCGAACCTTTTGCCAATAAGCAATCCCGGAGCAAAGACAGAGTACGTACTGCGGAGGAATACAGCACAGGCACCGAAGTGCTTAGTGACAAATTGCTTCCTGAGCAAGGTTTTGCAGGAATCGTGCCAGCGTTTCTGTTCCGCTTCGCACGGCTGTGACAATTACCCCTGCGCACCGGTGTGCAGGGAGCCGGGCGGAACAACAGCTATGCCGGGAAAGCGAAACCCTGGCTGCGGCCATGCGCAACGCGCGCACTGGAATGGTGCAAACTCCCTGTGCGCCGCACCGTTCCCGGTCGCCGATTTCGAGTTCCGGCTGGATACATCGCGCTATTCTGTACCCGAGCAGTGCTGCTACACTGCCCTCCCCGACCATCGACCACTTTGCCTGCCCCCGTGCCCTATTCGCATTCTGTTTTGAACACGCTGTGCGCCCTGTTCACATCCTGTGCCGCTCTGTTGCTGCACACCGGACTCTCCCACGCCGCTGGCAGCGCTGAACCCCGCTATACCGACGGCCATCTGCACACGGTGGATTTCTTCCAGCAGGGCGCACCGCTCTCTGCCCTGCTCAGCGCCATGGATGAGTCCGCCGTGGGAAACGCCATGGTGGCCGGGATCCCGCTGATGAAGAAGTGGCACGAGGACGAACCCAAGCGCCCCGACACCTATGCCGGGGACGATGCCAGAGTCTACTGGTTCAGCGCCACCGATGCCTACCTGGCCCAAGCGCTGCAAACGCTGCCGCCGGAGCAGCGCAGGCGCCTGCACCCATTTATGAGCGGCTTTAATCCCACCGACAAGAATGCCGACCTGCACTTGCAGAGGATGATCGAGCTGTACCCCGGTCTGTGGCAAGGCATAGGCGAAGTCATCACGCGCCACGATGACCTGACCGCATTGACCGACGGCGACACAGCCCGCGCCAACAGCGAGGCGATGTTTCGGGTCTATCGCTTCGCCGCGCGCCATCGGCTCCCGGTGCTGTTGCACAGCAATATCACCTCCAAGCGTGAACGCAATCCGCTGTACGCAGGGGAAGTGGAGTCGGCACTGGCAAAGTTTCCCGAGGTGAATTTTATCTGGGCGCACGCCGGCACCAGTGCAACCCTGCACCGCTTTCAGGGCAAGATGGATTTCCTGCTGCCCACCATAAGCCGCATGCTGGACGCCTATCCCAACCTGTACATCGACCTGTCCTGGACCGTCCTCAGGCCCTATTTGCTGGACGGGAACGACCAACCGGAGGGAGACTGGGTGGCACTGGTCTCCCGTTACCCAAGCCGGTTTGTTATCGGTTCGGATTTACTGGGCAAGTACGACAAGCTGGGAGAGAAACTGTCGGCGTTCGCAGCGTTCCTGCAAGCGCTGCCTGCGGATGTCGAGGCGCAGGTGGCGCGAAGCAACTTTCTCGCACTGCTGCCGCCACACGGAGCCTGCCCCGAAAGGGAAGGTCACTGCACGGCCAATCCGTAGGCGGCGCACCCAATAGCGTGCAGGTCAGCTATTTATCCCACTCCGGCCAAGCTCGCGGGATGGGGCACCGCATACCCGGACAGCGCTGGATTCGCCGCCACCAAGGGCCTACCATCCTTCTGCTTGATTCTAGATGACTCCTATAGGGCGACAGAACATGCAGAAGCTGGAAATCTCCCCATTGGCAAGCGGTATCGGCGCCGAGGTCCGGGGCCTGGATCTCAGCCGTGAGATCAGCGACGCGGCGCGCGACGCAATGCAGGAGGCTTGGCTGGATGCGGGTATCCTGCTGTTTCGCGGCATCGGCGACAGTCCGGAGAAGCAGCTGGCGCTCAGCCGCGCGTTCGGTGAACTGGAAGTGCATCCCATCAAGAATATCCGCGTTGAGGGCTACCCCGAGCTGATCTGGCTTTCCAACCGCAAGAGCGACGAAACGGCCCCGGTGTATCACTACGATGGGGTGGCGACGGTTGGACGCATTCCCTGGCACAGCGATCTCGTCTACACCACCACCCCCAACCGCGGCGCACTGCTGCGCATGCTGGAGATGCCCTACTCCGGCGGCCAGACCGGCTGGATCGATACCGCGGCGGCTTACGATGCCCTGCCAGAGGCCACCAAACAACGTATCGACAGCCTCGAGGCGCACTTCCGCTTCATTGCGGACCCCCGGGAAATGCGCTTTGGGCGACCGGATGTCGAGCGTCACGATGAAACCAACCTGGAAAAGGAAAAAGCCTTCTATCCGCATTTCCCGGACACCGTCCACCCGCTGGTGTGGCGCCACCCTGTCAGCGGCCGCAAGGCGCTGTGCGTCAGCCCCCTGCATCTGCGCGAGGTGCTGGGTCTGCCGGCGGAGGAAGGAGATGCACTGCTGCACGAACTGGTCGCCCACGCGACCGACTCACGCTTCAGCTATGTGCATCACTGGCAGCCCAATGACATGGTGCTGTGGGATAACCTGCGCAGCATGCACCGGGCCTTTGGCAACCCGCCGGACGCCTCCCGCCTGGTCCATCGCACAACGCTGAAGAACACCGTGGCGATGGGGCGACTGCTGGAGGCCGGAAGCGCCTGAGGGCTGCGTGACCGGGCCGGGCGCCGGACAAAAAAAGGGCCCCGCTGGGGCCCCTGCTGGCAAGGGGTGGCGACCCTGAGGCCGCCACCGAGAGCAGCTCAGGGAATCGCCGGGTTGAGCACCCCCAGCATGGTCTCCAGCATGTACAGGATGTGGTCCGCCTGGGATATCAGGTCGCCGCGGAAGTTTCTCGGCTTCACCCCGTCTCCCGGCTCCTGACCCTCACGGACGAAGACAATGGACGGCGTCTGGTTCGCGTCATAGAAGCAGGACGGGAACTCCTCGGCCAGTTCACGCCGGTCGAGGAGAATCTGGCGGAACATGATCAACTCCTGCTTGGCGCGCGGGTATTCGCCGCGGCCGAAGTAGCGGATGACCTTGTCGACGTGGGAATTCTCCACCGAGGTCAGCGCACCCTGGGACACGCAGGGATCGGACTGCTGGAGGGTAGTCGCGAGCTGCATGATATCGGCCTGGATGATCGGCACATAGTCGATCCCCACCCGATGGCGCAGGTTATAGAGGATGTAGGACATGCGCCCCGTGCTGCCGCGATAGCTGCCGCAGCCGCTGGTGAGGTCCTCGACCACGTTGACCGCGACACCGCTGGGATTGAGCACGGGAATCTCGCCGTCTTTCGGCAGCCAGCCGAGCACCGGCTGTGAACTGCGCAGCATGGCAGGGCTACCGGACGCGGCGATGGCAGCCGGGCTCTTGCAGGCAAAGTCGGTATTCTCCGGGTCTTCCACGTCATGCAGGATTACGGAGCTCTCCACGATGAGGTCACTGATCAGGTCGACGACCACGAACTCCGGGTTGCCGGTATCGGGATTGGGTATGCCACACAGATGGGCGGGGATGGTGAGGAAGCCACCGTCCGCTGCCGGGTAGGCGGGCTTACCAGCGGTGCCGTCCAGGGTGAGAGGCTCCGCACTTCCCGAGGGCTCTAAGGCACAAGCGGTTCGAGGGTCACTGATTGCCAGGATACTGGCGAGTTCCAGGGTGCCGGAGATATCCCCCGCGTTGGCAAAGGTGGTCGTCAGCTGGTTCCCCAGCTTGATGACGCACTCACCGCCGCTGCCGCTGCCGGTGCCGCCTTCGCAGGTCGCTGTATCGACGACAATTACGGGATTTACAAGGCGCTCGCCATCAGGACCGATCAGGTTGCCGCTTTCATCAGCGAATGGCTCGTCTATGTCATAGGCGTAAGCGGTAGCAGATCCAGAGAGAGTGGCTGCAGTCAGCGTTACCCCTCCGGCACTGCCAGTGTATGAGATGCTACTAATTGAATAGTCTGAGCTGTCTTCCGCTACGGTACATTCCGCAGGGGCATAGGGTTCTGCACTGAATGCGATAAAACGCAGTGGCTGGTGTTCCGAACTCACCACGGCAGGGTTCGGCGCTACAAAGGTGCCACTGCCAATCAGCAGGCCAGAGGCGTCGAAGGTTGTATAGCGACCGACCTCTTGGCACCCCCCCTCGGCGGCCGAAAATGCCGCGAGTGAGGCACTCACCGAACTCACCGCTTGGCCAAAATCTATGACCAGCGCCTCCGAGCTGCCGTTTTCGCCCCCGACTGGCGTGTGGTTGATTTCAGTGCTACCACCAAAATTCACACCTTCTGGAAGACCTCCGGTTCTCCCTACGACCCCGATTGTGCCATCCAGGAAAACGGTTGCGGCATAGGCCTGGGGGGCGGCAATGAAAGCGGCCAGGAGGCAAAGGAACGCGCCGGGGCGGGCCGCATTCCGGCACCCGGGGGCCCATTCGGGGGATTTGGCGCGGAACCCCGGGAAAGTGTCTGACGGGGGGCCTGCATGACCAGCACGATAAACCATTGGCGAGCATCCTATAGCTGAGTAATTTTGTCGGGTTTTTTTACACTTCCTTCCAAAAACGGCCTATCGAGCGATAGTCAAGCAAGTAACGTGCCGCTTTACAGGCCCCGATAAATACCCACGGAACACGTCGGCGCTTGTGCCATGGCGGCGCCAGTGGCTATGATGTTCCCATTCATCGCTGCTGTCTCACAGCCAATCTGGGCATGGGGCCGAGGGCCTATGACCGCCGAATCCGCCTACCGCTACAAAGCTTTCATCAGCTACAGCCACAGCGACGAGAAGTGGGCGAGCTGGCTGCACCGGTCGCTGGAGACCTACCGGGTGCCGAAACGGCTGGTGGGGGAGGCAACTCCCATGGGCGTCATTCCCAAGCGCCTTGCCCCGGTGTTTCGCGACCGGGAGGAGCTGGCCAGCTCCACCGACCTGGGTGCCGACCTGCGCAGTGCTCTGGAAGGCTCTGCCTGCCAGATCGTGATTTGCTCGCGCGCCGCCGCGACATCCCATTGGGTCAATGAAGAGATCCTCGCCTTCAAGCGTCTCGGTCGAGCGGACCGGATTTTCTGTCTCATTGTGGACGGGGAGCCCTACGCCTCACGCACCCCCGGCAGCGAGGCGGACGAGTGCTTTCCCCTCGCCCTGCAATACCAGCTGGGTGCCGACGGCGAGCTGTCGGCAACGCCCGCCGAACCCATCGCCGCGGACGCGCGCCCGGGCAAGGACGGCAAAGCCCACGCCAAGGTCAAGCTGCTGGCGGGCATGCTGGGCGTGGGCTTCGACGCCCTGCGCCAGCGGGAACAGCAGCGTCGCAACCGGCACCTGGCCGCCGTCGCCGCGTTCTCTTTCGTCGGCATGGTCTTCGCGATTGGCCTTGCAACCACCGCGGTGATTGCCCGCAACGAAGCGGATCAGCAGCGCCTGCGCGCGGAGAGCGAGGCAGAGACGGCCCGCCAGACCGCGGCGTTCATGATCAGCCTGTTCAAGGTTGCGGATCCCGGCGAGGCCCGGGGGCAGTCGATCACGGCGCGCGAAATCCTCACTGCGGGTGCCGATCGCATCGAGACCGAGCTTGCCTCCCAGCCCGAAGTGCAGGCCCGGTTGATGACGACCATTGGCAACGTCTACAAAAACCTCGGGCTCTACACCGATGCGCGCAGCATGCACGCGGCGGCACTGTCCCGCCGTCGCCAGCTTGCGTCCATCGATGATGTCGAGCTGTCGCGCAGCCTCCTCGGCCTCGCCAGCGTGCTGACCGTCAGGGCGGAGCTGGAGGACGCCGAGTCCCTCTACCTGGAATCCCTGCAGCGCCTCGAGGTCGCCGGCGCTACCCATGGCGACGAAATGGACGACAGCCTGGCCGGACTGGCGGAAGTGTATTTTCGCATGGGGCGCTTCAGTGACGCGGAGCCGCTGCTGGAGCGCGTACTGGCGAATCGGCGCGCGCGCCTGGGCGAGGAGCACCCGGCCGCGGTCGACGCCCTCGAGGAGCTGGGGCTGAACCAGTTCGACCAGGGCAAGTTTGAGGCCGCGGAAGACCTGATGCGCCAGGCCCTGGCCGAGCGACGGGAGGTCCTCGGCGAGGCGCCGCACCCCGATGTCGCCGGCAACCTGAACAATCTCGCCATTCTGCTGATGCAATCCGAGCGTTTTGTCGAGAGCGAGGCCCTGTTTCGCGAGGCGATGGCCATGAACCGGCGCCTGCACGGTGACCAGCACCCGGACATCGCCACCGGGCTCAATAACCTGGGCCTGCTGTACCGCTCCCAGGGTCGCCTGCCGCAGGCGGAAGCCGCCTACAGCGAGGCCCTGGCCATGCGCCGGCAGTTACTCGGCCCCGAGCACCCGGAAATTGCCCAGGTGCTGGTCAACCTGGCCCTCAGCTTCTACGACCAGGGCGACATGGCCGAGGCCATCTCCCACAACCGGGATGCCCTGGCGATACAGACCAAGGCACTGGGTGAGCGCCATCCGGAGGTCGCGGCCACCCTGTCGATGCTCGGGCGCTTCCTGGCCGAGGATGGCCAGCGGGTGGAGGCCGAGGAGAAGCTGCGCGCCGCCCTCGCGCTGTACGAGGGGCTGATAGATCCGCAGCACCCGGACATTGCCATCGCCGAAATGGGGCTCGCGGACCTGCTGGTCGGGGAAGGCGAGCGACTCACGGAAGCATCCGCGCTGGCCAATGCCAGCCGTGACAAGCTCGCCAGAGCCCTGGGAGAGGAGCACTGGATCACTGCGGTCAGTACCAGCGTTGCCGGCGCCGCACTGAGCCAGCTGGAACGCTTTGAGGACGCGGAGCCGCTGCTGCTGCAGAGCTACCAGCAGCTGCGAGATGCGAGCAGCACCCGCCCCGTCTACCTGCGCGCCGCGCTGGGCCGTGTCGTGGATCTCTACACCAAGTGGGGCAAGCTGGAGGCGGCAGGTCACTACCGCGACCTGCAGGCGACGCTGGCCGCCCCCTGAAACAGCGCTTCACCGCAGCAGTCTCAAGACTCAAGGAGTACCCCGCATGACTGACGACGACACCCCCGGCGCAATCCCGGAACGGGAACTGCGACTGGCCCTGGTGTGCTACGGGGGCGTGTCACTGGCTGTATACATGCACGGCGTCACCCGCGAAATCCTGAAACTGGTGCGGGCGTCGCGCAGCTATCATGCGCTACCCGAGCATGCGGCGGGCAGCGCCGCCTACACGGATGCGCAATCCCATCGCGGCGAACTCGATACGGAAACCGTGTATTTCCAGCTACTGCAACAGATCGGCGGCACCGTGCGGCTGCGGGTACTGGTGGATGTGATCGCCGGGGCCTCGGCGGGCGGGATCAACGGCATCATGCTGGCGCGCGCCCTGGCCTTCGACCTGTCCCTGGACGACCACCGCAAACTGTGGCTGGAACTGGCCGACGTCGACGAGCTGCTGGACCCCGAGGCCCGGGCCAGTCGCTTGTCCAAGGCCTATATGCGACCGCTGTTCTGGCTCGCGAGCTGGCACCAGCGCCGACGGCAGCGCCGCCTCGGCAGCGCCGGCGAGGACCCCGAGGTCCTGCATAACCTGTCGCTGTTTATGCGCTCCCGCTGGTTCGAGCCACCCTTCTCCGGCCCGCGCATGAGCGCAATGATGCTGGAAGCCCTGCAGTCCATGGGCGAGGAACAGGACGACGGTCACGACTCGCTGCTGCCCCCGGGCCTGCCGCTGGAGCTGTTTGTCACCACCACGGATTTCTGGGGTCGGCCGCAAACGATTCCGCTGCACGACCCGCCGGAGATCCGCGAGCGGGAGCACCGCCACATGTTCCACTTCCACCACCACTTCAACCAGGCCGGGGAACGGTCCTCCACACTCGGGCGCGACCAACTACCCTCCCTGGCTTTTGCCGCCCGGGCGACCAGCAGTTTTCCCGGGGCATTCCCGCCGGCCCGGCTCCCGGAAATGGATGCGCTGGTCCAACAGCGCGGTGTTGCCTGGACCGGGCGCGAAGCGTTTATCAGGGACCAGTTCAAGACGTCGCGGCGGGCCGGAGAATCCGCGGAGGACGCCGCCTTTATCGACGGCAGCGTGTTGATGAACAAGCCGGTCTCGGTAGCGCTCGACGCTGTCCAGCGCCACCCCGCCCACCGCCAGACCGACCGCAGGCTGGTGTACCTGGAGCCCAATCCAGAGGTCGAGCGCGCCGTCGCGCACGAGGTCCCGGGCTTCTTCAAGACCATCGTCGGGGCGCTGTCCAATATCCCCCGCCACCAGCCGATTCGCGACGACCTGGAGTGGATCGCCCAGTTCAATGAACAGGTGCACCTGCACCACGAGGTCGCGGACGGCGTCCGCAACCAGGTGCTGGCCACCATCGGTGCCACCCTCAACGCGGAAATGACGGCGCCACCGGATGTACAAACCATAGCCCGCTGGCGCAGCGACGCCAACACCAACGCCGCGGTCGAGGCCGGCTACGCCTACGAAGGCTATACCCGGCTCAAGGTCCTCGGACTGCTGGACGAACTTGCCGTGCTGTTCCAGCACAGCACCCGGGGCCTGACCCGGGCAGAGGCGGTGGCACGGCTACAGGCCTGGGCGCGAATGAAACGAATCCGGCCCATGGGCGAGACGGCGAGCAACGCCCGCTACCGGGAGGCGACCCCCTGGGTCCTTTTCCTGCGCAACTACGACATCCGCCACCGCCTGCGGCGCGTGCTGCTGCTCATCCGGCGCAGCAACGAACTCTATACCGATCCCGGTGTCGGTGCGGTGGCCGAGCTGCATCCACGCCTGGACCGGCTCAAGCTGCGCCTGTACCACCGCGCAGAGCAACTCCGCGAGCACCTGAACTGGCGCAATCTGCGACTGCAGCGCAACGGCGAGGTCATGCGCGAGGATAATCTGAACGCCTTTCTGGTCCGGCTGCAGGAAAACCTGGACCTGGTGGAATTCGATGCTGCGCTGGACGAGGAACTCGCGGCCTGGTGCGCGCAGGCGCAAGACATGACCCTGGTGCGCGAGGTGCTGGCCGCGTATTTTGGTTTCGCCCACTACGATGTCCTGACCTACCCCATGACCCAGAACCGCAACCTGGATGCGCTGGAGGAAATCAAGGTCGACCGCATTGCCGTGAACGACGCCAATACCCTGCGCCAGGGCGGCGCCCGGGATCTGTTAAAAGGCGTGCAATTCGGCAATTTCGGTGCGTTCTTCTCCCGCCGCTTTCGCGAGAACGACTATCTCTGGGGCCGGCTCACGGCCGCCGAACGGCTGGTGGATATTGTCGGCAGTTCCGTGCCCGAAGCGATCGCCGCGGGGGTGGATCTCCCGGCGATCAAGAAAGCGCTGTTCCTGGCCATTCTCAAGGCGGAGGCGCCGCACCTGGAGGAGGTCAGCGAGCTGATCAAGGAACTGGAGGCCGAAGCCGCGCGACTCTGACCCGCCCCACCCGCTGCAGGGCTGCGGAAAATTTCAGGGCGAATACCACACGGGCGAGGTATAGGCCCGCTCCTGCAGCGTGGCGGGCTTGCCCGCGGCGTCATCCTGCCCCAGGGCAATGGCATCCAGCAGTGAGTGACGCGGGGTCGGGATTTCCAGTACCCGCACATAGTAAAAGGCCGTCTGCGCCGGATCGAAGTCCGGGTCCTGCCACAGGGCCGCCAGCACCGGCTCGCCGATGCTGTTGTCCCACTGCCCGGTGGCCAGATCGACCGTCGAGCCCACCGGCGGCAGCTGCCCGTCCTCCTCCTCGCGCTCGCCGGACCAGGCCACGTTGTAGACGCGCTCATGGGTCCCGCCCGCGGTGTCGATCCAGCCCTTCACCACCTGGATCCGGTCCAGGTTGGCGCCCACCGGGTCGCGGGTGGCCTGCACCAGAATCTGTGGCGCCAGGCCCGCTTGAGCCTGTTCCGGCAGGGTGCCCCCCATGGGCACCCCCGCGGCGGCGGCAGCCCGCCAGTCGTCGACACCGTCCACCGCGATGACCGGCAGGTTCCAGCCGGCATACAGCTGTACGCCGATACGCGGGCCCGTCGTCGCATACACTTCGCGCCGCCGCAACGCCTCGAGAATGGATTCGCGGGTGTTGTCCTCCGCCCACACCGCCGCCAGTCCGGACGCCGACATGGCCCAGCCGGTGGGACCCTCGCCCTCGTCCCAGCGGTTGTTCTTGTTCTCGGGAATGGAGTCGGTAGCCAGCTTGCCGTGAAAATTGCCCTCTTCCGCCGAGGGCAGCGAGGTGTGGGAATCGGTGGAGCCGATAAAGCCCAGGCGGTAGGGGTTGACGCCCAGCGCGGCCTCCAGGCCCAGTCCGCGCAGGAGCGCGGGGCGCAGGTAATCACCCGCCTTCGGCAGGTATTCGCTGGCGCCCTGCTGGATGTAAAAGGGGTAGGTCTCGAAGTCGGCGAAGGGGTCGGCGGGGGACAGGGCCGGGTGGGTCTCGGAATCGCCCTTGATCTGGGTGATCTCCGCGACCGGTTCCCAGAAGCTCCGCACCTCCGCCCACTCCCTGCCTACCGGCTCGCCGCGCAGGGTCTGCTCATCGAACATGAAGCCCTTGGAGATATTGGAGTTGTGCGGGATGGCGATGAAATCATCCCCGGTGGCGGCGGAAGTCTCGGCCAGCCACTGCCACAGGTCCTCCGGGTAGGGGCTGTCATCCAGCCCGAAGGGCTGGTACTGCTGTGCGCTGTTGGCATTGCCGTCGGTGATCACGACGCGATGCAGATTGGCGCCACCGGGGATGGAGCTCCACTCCCAGCCGATCATTGCGGTAAAGCGACCGGGATCGTTGTAGCGTTCGGCGGCGTCGGTAATCTGGCGCCAGGTGTCGGCTTCGACCTCGGGTAGCGGCGGGATCATGCTGGAGCCCAGGGTTTCGGCGGCCGCCGCCCGGGGGTCGGCATCCGCCTCCGGCAGCACCGAGATAAACAGCTCGCTGCCGCGCCCGGCATCCACCCGCCGGCGCAGCAGCCAGCCGACAAAGCCCGCTTTCATCTTGTCGACCACCCCGGTGTCCACATCCTCTGCACCGCTGAAGTACAGGTGCCTGATAACACCCAGGTACTCCGCGTGATCCGAGACCACCAGGAAATCCAGCGGCGTCTCTATCTGCACCCGGGCCCGGTGATAGGGATGAATGACCGGCAGTCCCTGGGCATAGCGGTAGGCCGTGTCGGGGTCCGCCAGCAGGTTGTTGTTGGCGAAGGCATCCGAGGAGAACGTGGTATGCAGGTGGGTGTCGCCCCACAGCAGCTGTTTTTCCCCGGCCACGGAAGCCAGGGGCAGAAGCATTACCAGCAGGAGCCAAAGTCTCATCGCGTTTTCCCTGTTGTTATCGGATGCAGAAGTGGGCCAGGTGTCGCATTGTTGTACTGCGGGGCGTGCAACAATGCGAGACATGACCCCACATATTGCCCGACCCGGGATTAGATGCAAGACTCGGGTAAAGATATAAGGGCGACAGCATGCCAGATCCATCCCGACTGCGAGTCGCCGTTATCGGCGCGGGGCCCGCGGGTATCGCCAGTGGCCGCGAGCTGCTGCGCTAGGGCTTTCAGCACATTACGATTTTCGACGCCCTGGACGCGCCCGGCGGCACCTGGCGCCTGCACTCCTACCCCGGCCTGGCCTGCGACGTCTGGGCGCACTCCTACTCGTTCTCCTACGCCCCCAATCCGGACTGGAGCGCCAGCTTTGTCGAGCAGCCGGAAATACAGGCGTACCTGGCACGCTGCGCCACCGAGTTCGGGCTGGACCCCCACCTCCGACTCAACACCCGCATCATCAGCGCGAGGTTCCTGGCCGAGGGAGGCTGGCAACTGACCACCGCAAACGGCGAGACACTGGATTACGATGTGGTCATCAATGCCATGGGCAATCAGCACACGCCGCTGTTTCCCGATGTGCCGGGGATGGACCTGTTCCGGGGCGACAGCTGGCACGGCACTCGCTGGAATCACGCAGTGGAACTGGCGGGCAAGCGTATCGCCATCGTCGGCTCGGCGGCCAGTGCGGTGCAGATCGTGCCCGAAGTCGCCAAAGTGGCCGGACAGCTGACCGTGCTGCAACGCTCCGCCAACTGGATCATGCCCCGGGGCAAGAAACCCTATTCCGCCTGGCAGCAACACCTCGCCCGGCGGTTTCCCGTCCTGATCACGCTGTTGCGGAAATGGCAGAATGCGCTGATGGGCCAGGTGGAATACGCGGTGACCCTGGGCCACAAGCGCATGGACCAGTTTGAAAACGTGGTGCGAAAGTTCATTGCCCGCAGCATCGACGATCCCGAGCTGCGCCGGCAGCTGACCCCGGACAGCCGCTATGGCTGCAAGCGGGGCCTGGTGTCCGACGATTTCTACCCGGCCCTGAACCGGGACAATGTGGAGCTGGTCGCCGCCGGGTTGCGGGAAGTCACCCCGACGGGGCTGATCACCACGGACGGCCGCGAGATCGACGTCGACATCATCATTTACTGCACCGGCTATCGGATCCTGGACTTCGACCGTATCGAGGTTACCGGCAGCGAGGGCAGCCAACTGGCCGAGGTGATGGCCGACAATCCGCGCGCCCACAAGGGCATCTCCGTCCCGGGGTTTCCCAACTACTTCTTCGCCGTGGGCCCCAATGGCCTGGTACTGAACGTGTCCTATTTCAAGACCGCGGAGCAGAGCGTGGCCACCATCGTCAGGCTGCTGGGCGAAATGTGCGCCGCCGGCGCCACGCGAATGGAGGTACGCGGCGACGTATTTGCCGACTACAACGACTGGATGGCCGGCCGGTTTCCCCGGTTTTCCTGGGGCGCCAGCGACTGCCACAGCTACTACCGCAACGCCTCCGGCCACGCGCCGTTCCTGTTTCCAGGTAATTTCCGGGAATTCTGTCAATTACAGGATTCCTGCGGGTTGCACGAGTACAATCTCGCCTGATACCGACCCGCAATCAGGACCCACCATGGCCAAGCAAAAATACTACGTCGTCTGGACCGGCAAGACGCCAGGCATCTATACCAGCTGGCCGGAGGCCGAGCGCCTGGTCAAGGGCTTCCCGGATGCCCGCTACAAGTCCTACCCGACCCTCGCGGAGGCGGAAAGCGCCTACGGCAGGGGCGCCCCGGCGCGGCCCGCCGCGCGCAAGAAAACCGTCGCCCGACCCGCCAGGGTTGCCAGCGCCGGCCCCGAGGCCGCGGTCAACATCTACTGTGATGGCGCCTGTGACCCCAACCCCGGGCGGGCCGGCACCGGTATCGCCGTGTACCGGGACGGAGCGCTGGCCGAACTCTGGTACGGCCTCTACGATCCCGCGGGCACCAACAACAGCGCCGAGCTGCTGGGCCTGCTGCACGCGCTGGAATTCGCCAAAGCCGCCATTGCCAAGGGGCAGACCGTTGCCGTGCACTGCGACTCGAAGTACGCGATCGACTGCGTCACCAAGTGGGCCTTCGGCTGGAAGGCCCGGAACTGGACCCGCAAGGGCGGCGAGATCATGAACCTGGAACTCATCCAGCGGGCGCACGCCCTCTATGTGGAGATTGCCAACGACGTGCAGGTCCTGCACGTCCGCGGCCATGCGGGCATCGAGGGCAATGAACTCGCCGACCGCATGTCGATGCTCGCGGTGGCCGAGAAAGCGCGCGAACTGCTGCCCTACACCGGCGCACTGGCGCCGGCGGAACTGCTGGCCATGCGCAGCGGCTGAGCCGCCTATCGCCCCAGCAGCCGCACCGGCATCTGCTTGAAACCGTGGATGCTGTTGGAGCGGATATAGACCGGTTCCCCGGTGCGCTCGATACCGGCGAAGGCGCGAAAGAACTCCTCGAAGAATATCCGCGCCTCCATGCGCGCCAGGTTGGCGCCCAGGCACAGGTGGATACCGTGGCCGAAGGCCAGGTGGGGATTGGGGTCGCGGGTGATATCGAAGCGCAGGGGCCGGGGAAACACCTCGGCATCGAAGTTGCCCGAGCTGTACAGCATCACCACCCGCTCCCCCGCGGCTATTTTCTGCCCGCGGATTTCAGTATCGCAGGTCGCCGTGCGGCGGAAGTAGTGCAGCGGGCAGGTCCAGCGCAGCATCTCCTCCACCGCCAGCGGCAGCCCGCCGGGGTCCGCTGCCAGCGCCCGGTACAGGTCCGGCTGGTGCAGCAACTGGTCCATGCCCGAACTGATCAGGCCGCGGGTGGTTTCATTCCCCGCCACCGCCAGCTGCACGAACAGGGAGGCGAACTCCATCTCCGACACCCGGTGGCCGTCGATCTCCTGGTTCACCAGCAGTGACACCAGGTCCTCGCCATCACCGTCCCGGCGCTCGCTGGCCAGGCTGTAGCCGTAGCTGCCCATCTCCATGGAGGCCTGGGTCACCGCTTCCGGGCTGCCACCCAGGTCCGGGTCAGAACCCGAGGTTTGCAGGTCCGACCAGC
Organism: uncultured Haliea sp.; assembly: GCA_947258585.1. Classification (GTDB taxonomy): domain Bacteria; phylum Pseudomonadota; class Gammaproteobacteria; order Pseudomonadales; family Halieaceae; genus Haliea. The sequence continues at coordinate 208,700 of CAMYIZ010000030.1, forward strand.
GACGGATCTGCGCCCACATGGATTGCGGGATATCCAGCAGCGAACAGATGACCGCCGTGGGCAGGTCCCCCGCCAGGTCGTCGACAAAGTTGATCTCTTCACCCGTCCGCGCCTGCGCCATTATCCCGCGGGCAATGGCCTGCACTTTGGGCTCCAGCTCCGCGAGGCGCCGGGAAGTAAAGCGGCTGATCACCGCGCGGCGGATGGGCCCGTGGTTGGGCGGGTCCATGCCCAGCAGCTGGTTCTGCACCATGGCCAGGATATCCGGCGGCATGTCGTCGACCATGACAAAGCCCTGCTGGGCGGAGAAGGTCTTGAAATCCCGGGATACCGCGACGATATCCGCGTGCCTGCTCAGGACCCAGTAGCCACCGCCAGCGGGGTGGGGATGCCAGTACACCGGTGCGTGCTCACGCAGCCAGGCAAACTGCTCATGCGGGATGCCCGCGGTGTAGCTGTCCGGGCTGTAGACGTCGATGTCCACGCTCAGCCCACCAGCACCTGCGGCCGCGGCAGGCCCTGCTGCTCACACATGGCCAGGTAGAACTGCAGGGTCAGGGGGCCATCAACCACGGACGTGATATTGCCCCCGGCGTCCAGGTTGATATTGGAGCCGGTCATGTGGAACCACACCCGGGTATTGTCCTCGATACACTGCAGCGTGTGCTCGGAGCCCGCCGGTTCGTAGAGGAAGGAGCCGGCCCGGTTCACGTAGTCGTATTCCTTGTACTTCCAGGCGCCGGAGGTGGTGAAGCCGTACACCGGCCCGGTGTGCCGGTGGGTTTCCACCTCGTAGCCCGCCTGGAAAATATTCTCGATCACCCAGATCCCTTCATCGGGCTTGACCTGCAGGACCTTCAGCAGGCTGCCGTCGCCGATGTCCACAAACGGCAGCTCGTTCTCCCCGATATGTATTGCCAATGCGCTGTGCACGTTCACTTGCTGGTGCTCCTGTCGATTGTTGATCACGCCACGTCGTAGCGGTCGAAGTTGCCAAAGAAACAGTACTCGAACAGTCCGTAACCCACTTCCCCGGAACTGAGCTCAAAGCGGGCGGCATTGTCCACCAGCCCGAACATGCGTTCCCTGTCCTGCTCCATATCCAGGCTGAAGTGTTCCACCACTTCACTGCCCTTGTACATCCCGTGCTTCCAGTCCGGCTCCAGCCCGTAGCCGGTGCCGACCATCACCCAGACATGGGTCAGCGGCGTCACCGCCACCTCCAGCGGGCCGCCGGGGGCCTGCGGGAAGCGAATCACCGAGCGATCGATAAAGGACTGGTAGGGCTTGGCCACCACCAGGTGGTGATCGTGCTCCGGCCGCCCCAGCCACTCGGTGCCGCGCGCGGGATCTTTCCACACCCGCATCGCATCCTCCAGCACACGCTGGCCGTCGTTGTGCTCGTTGACAATATAGAGAATCGAAAAGTCATCGAACTGCATCGGCGCGTAGTTCCACATGCCCTCCATGATCGGGGTGCCGGCGTGGACCCCGGGCGGTTCGAACTCGCCCACGGGGCGGATACCCCAGGAGCGGTCGCGGCTGCCCTTCCAGCGGTCCGGCGTCACCGCGAAGGTTTCGTCGCCGATCCGCAGTTCCCCGCTCCAGCAGCCGGTCTGGGCGAAGCGCATGCTGTCGAACAGCACCCGGCCATGCTTGCGGATGTAGTGGCGCGGCTCCTGGTAAGCGGGGATCGCCCCCTCCCAGGTGACATCCATGGCCAGCGGCTGCCCGGGGCGCTCGTCGACAATGAAGCGCAGCTTTTCCAGCCCCTTGATCACCTCGATGCGAATCGGGCCGACCGAGGTATCCATGCGGTCGTGGCCCAGCTCCCGGGAGCCGCGCACCACGTGGTGCTGGTTGCCGCGCCGCACCACCACGAAGGCGTCCTGCACGTCCAGGGTGGGGTACTGGCCCATGCCCATGACCATGAACAGGTCGTCGCTGGAGGCGTGCAGGTTGAAGTAGTAGCGATCGTAGAAGTTGCGATCCGAGGTGCCGACGAAGCGCATCAGGTCGGCGATCTGGTGCAGGGGATAATCGTCCATTTGTGATAGCATGGCAGGCTCCAGACTAATGGTTATTAGCCTAGGATACCCTACCTCGTGCCAATGCGACACAATGGCAGCAGTATTTGCCGGCAACTAACCCGGGGGAGTCCACTATGGCAAACGCTGCGGTACAGTACGCTCCGCATGGCTATATCATTGGAACCCCAGCGCCGACCCAGGAGCCCACATGCCGCCGTCCTCTCTCCTTCGCCTGCTGCCCGCGATGCTGCTCGCCACCAGCGTGCGCGCCGAGCCGCCCCTTGAGGAGCTGCCGCTGTGGGAGCTGGGGGTAGGTGCCGGTGCGCTCTACACCCCGGACTACCCCTCGTCCGCCGAGCACCACACCCGCGCCATTGCCCTGCCCTATGTGGTCTACCGCGGCGATGTGCTGCGGGTGGGCGACGGCCAGGCAGCCCGGGCGGTGGCGGCGGAAAGCTCGCGCTTCGAGCTGTCGATGTCCTTCGACGCAGCCTTCGACGCGCGCAGCGACCGCAACGAGCGCCGCGAAGGCATGCCGGATCTGGACTTCCTGTTCGAGGTCGGACCGCAGCTGCGCCTGAAGCTGGGGCGCTACGAATTCAATAACAACGGCTATGGCGAGCTCGACCTGGCGCTGCAGGCCCGCGCGGTCTTCTCCACCGACTTCAAGGGCATCGACCACCAGGGCTTTGTGGCGGAACCCATGCTGCGCTACCGGCACTGGGGCCTGCTCTGGCCCCAGCTGGAGACCAACGTGTCCCTGCGCCCGATCTGGGCCGACCGCCAGTTGCATGACTTTTTCTATACCGTCGCGCCCGAGTTCGCCACCCCGGAGCGCCCCGCCTACGACGCCAGCGAGGGCTACTTCGGCACCCAGCTGAGCCTGTTCGCCCGCTGGAACGTCACCGACCGCTTCCAGGTCTTCGGCGGCACCCAGCTTATCAGTCATCAGGGCGCCGCCAACCGCGACAGCCCGCTGTTCGAGAGGGACTACACAGTGAACTTCGGCGGCGGTTTCCTCTGGTCCCTGGTCGACAGCAAGCGCACGGTGCTGCGGCCCCGGGGCCGGTAGCCGGGCCATGCCCAACCTGTCGGCGATCGCCAACCACCTCGCCAATCGGGCCTGGGCCCTGGCGCCCGGCTCCCGCAGCAGCCTCCGCGGCCGGGACATACGCCTGGTCGCCCACCGCGGCGCCCACGGGCCGGGGGCCGCCACTGAGAACACCCTCGCTGCCTTCCAGCTCTGCGCGGACATCGGCGCCTGGGCGGTGGAAACCGACATTCACCTGACCCGGGACGGCGAGCCGGTCATTCATCACGATCCCGCCTGTGGGCGCCTGTTCAAGCGACCGGACCTGGTCATCGCCGACACCGACTTCGCCGCCCTGCGCGAGGCCATTCCCGACATCCCGCACCTGGGGGAAGTGATCGAACGCTTTGCCGGCAAGCTGCACCTGATGCTGGAGGTGAAGGAGTCCTGGCGCCTGCGCCCGGAGTACCCATTGCGGGTTGCCGCTGCACTGCAGGGGCTGGAGCCGGTGCGGGATTACCACCTGCTGGCGCTGGAACCCGACCACCTCGAGGGCTTCCACGGGATTCCGAAATCGGCCTTCGTCGATGTCGCCTGGATGAATGCCGGCGCCATCATCCGCCAGAACCTGGCCCTGGGCCACGGCGGCGTCGCCGCCTCCTTCGCCCTGCTGGGCAGCCGGCGCCTGCGGCAGCTGCGCGCGGCGGGGCGCACGATCGGCACCGGCTTCGTGGAAAATGCCGGGGCCCTGCGCAGGGAAGCCCAGCGCGGTGCCGACTGGATTTTCACCGACCGGATTCTGGCGCTGCAGGCGCTGGTGAACCGCGAGCGCTGAGGAGGCGCGCCAATGGCCCGATTCAAGGTACCGCACACCCTGACCCTGCTGTTCGCCATGATGCTGCTGGCGATGGTCGCCACCTGGATCGTGCCCCAGGGCTTCTTCGCCACCGAGACCCTGGCCAACGGCCGCGAGGTGGTGGTACCCGGGACGTTTGCCGTGGTGGCGGAGCGCCAGTACCTGACCCCCTGGCAGCTGCTGACCGCCATTCCCCGCGCCTTTGCCAGCGCCCAGGACGTGATCTTTTTCGTCCTGATCCTCGGCGGCGTCCTGTCCGTGGCCCGCGCCACCGGCACCGTCGATGCGCTGATCGGGCGTTTGCTGGAGCGTTTCGGCGAGCAGCCGCAGAAACTGATCTTCATGGTGGTGTTCTGCTTTGCCCTGGCCTCCAGCGCCATCGGCACCGCCGGCGAGTACATTCCCTTCGTGTTGATCCTGGTCGCCCTGTGCAAGGCCATGCGCCTGGATGCCATGACCGCGGTGGGCATGACCATCGCCGGCTACGGCATAGGCTACGGCGTCTCCGCGGTGAATCCGTTCACCGTGATCATCGCGCAGAATATTGCCGGGCTGCCGGTGCTGTCGGGCTGGCCCCTGCGGATCGGCATTTTCCTGCCCTTCGTGCTGATCGGCTTCCACCATGTCTGGCGCTACTCGCGGCAGGTACTGGCAGACCCGGCCCGCTCCATGATGGTCGGCATACCCTGCCCGCTCGGCGACCGGGCGACTGCCAGCTACCCGCCACTGGCGCTCAACCACAAGCTGATCCTGGGCAGCTTCCTGCTGACCCTCGCCCTCATCGCCTGGGGTATCCGGGTGCACGGCTGGTACCTCAATGAACTGAGCGCCTGTTTCATTGCCTGGGGACTGCTGACCCTCGTGCTCGGCCGGCTGCAGGCCGACACCGCTGCCGGCAAATTCATCGACGGTGCCATTGAACTGACGCCCACCGCTATCCTGATCGGCGTCGCCCGCGGTATTTCCCTGGTCATGGAAGACGGGCAGATCCTGCACTCGCTGGTTCACGGCCTGTCCCTGCCCCTGTCCTGGGTGGGCGCGGAGCTCGCGGTGGTCGGCATGCTGGTGATCCAGACCCTGCTCAACTTCTTCGTCCCCTCGGGCAGTGGCCAGGCCTATGTGACCATGCCGCTGATGGTACCGCTCGCCGACCTGCTGGGCATCCCGCGCCAGGTGGCCGTGCTGGCCTACCAGTTTGGCGACGGCTTCTCCAACATGATCATTCCCACCAATGCGGTGCTCATGGGCATTATCGGCATCGCCGGGGTGCCCTACGGCCACTGGTTCCGCTTCTGCCTGCCGCTGTTGCTGAAACTGATGGCGGCGGCCGCCCTGGTGCTGGTGCTGGCGGTGGTATTGGGCTACGGCGCTGGGGCTGGCCCGGCGGTATAGTGCCGGAGGCCTGCCACTGTGCGCGACCTCACGACAAGCACGCAACGGGTCCCTGCCCGGTGCAGGCCGGCCGGGATCAGACCGGGAGACCCCGCCGGAGCTGCGGCTGCACCGATTTCGGGCAGGTTTCACAGTGTAGTATTCTGCAGATGTTATGCTGCGCCTGAGCCCCGACACGGCTTCACCCAGACCAACCCATTGAGACACGCGCCATGGACGATTCCCTTACCGCACTCGCAGGCATCATCCAGATTGCCGTTGCCCCGGTCTTCCTGCTGGCCGGTATCGCCGGCTTCCTCAACGTCATGTCCGGGCGCCTGGGGCGCATCGTCGATCGCGCCCGGGTCGTGGAGCGGCGGGTAAGCACCCTCACCGACACCGGCAAACTGGAGCGCTCCAGCCGCGAATTGCGCACCCTGTGGCGGCGCGTGACCATCATCAACTGGTCCATCGGCATGTGTACCGCCTCCGCGCTGATGGTCTGCGTGGTGGTCGTGGGCCTGTTCGCGGGCGATTTCTGGTCGGTTCATATCGAGACCTTCGTGGTCGTCACCTTCGTGCTGGCGATGCTGCTGTTGATCGCGGCGCTGCTGCTGTTGATCAAGGAAGTCCAGCTCGCCACCCGGGTATTGGTGGCGGGACAGGAATACACGGATTAGGAGAGCGAGAACGTGAAGAAACTACTGTGCTACCTGGCCATCGCACTCGCGGCGCTGGCGGCCCGTTCCACGCTCGCCGCCCTGTCCGCTACTGAACAGCGCATGGTGGACTTTATCGACGCGACCAATCCCGCGGCGCTGGCGTTGCTGATCGAGAGCGTCAATATCAACAGTGGCACCATGAACCTGGCGGGCGTGCGGGAAGTGGGGGCGCTGTACGTTCCGGAGTTCGAGGCCCTGGGATTCACGGTGGAATGGCTGGACGGCGGCGAATTCGAGCGCGCCGGGCATCTGCTGGCGCGCTATCGGGGCAGCGAGGCACAGCGGAAGGTACTGCTGATCGGGCATCTCGACACCGTGTTCGAACCGGACAGCCCGTTCCAGACCTACACCCGGGTTGACGCCACCACCGCCACCGGCCCCGGCATCGCCGACATGAAGGGCGGCAACGTGATCATGCTGCGGGCGCTGGCCGCCCTGGGCGAAGTCGGGGCCATGGAGCGACTGGACGTGACTGTGGTGCTGACCGGCGACGAGGAGCTGAGCGGCAGTCCGCTGGCGCTGTCCAAACAGGCCCTGGTGGACGCCGCGACCCATGCGGACATTGCCCTCGGCTTCGAAAACGGCGACGGCGACTACCGCACCGCCAACGCCGCCCGCCGCGGCAGTGTCGGCTGGACCCTGACGGTGACCGGTACCCCGGCCCATTCCTCACAGGTCTTCCGCGAGGACATTGGCTCCGGCGCGATCTACGAGACCGCCCGCATCCTGCACGATTTTCACGAAGACGAGACCCTGCGCGGCGAGCAGTACCTGACCTTCAACCCCGGGCGCATCGCCGGCGGCACGACCGTGCGCAACAGCGAGGCGGACAACAGCAGCAGCGCTTTCGGCAAGAGCAACGTGGTGGCCGAAACGGCGCGGGTGGAAGGGGATATCCGGGCCGTGTCGGCGGAGCAGCTGGCCCGCGCCCAGGCGCGCATGACGGCAATCGTCGCGGACAATCTTGCCGGCACCAGCGCCCGCATCAGCTTCGACGAGGGCTATCCGCCGATGGCCCCGGCGGCGGGCAACCTGCGGCTGCTGGCCCTGTACTCGGAAGTGAGCGAGGCGCTGGGGTTTGGCGAGGTGGTGGCGGTCAACCCGCTGCGGGCGGGCGCCGCGGACATCTCCTTTGCCGCGAAGCATGTGGAGATGGCACTGGACGGCCTCGGCATGAGCGGCAGCGCAGGACACACCGTCAATGAGACCGCCTACCTGCCGGCGCTGCCCCTGCAGGCCAAGCGCGCCGCGCTGCTGCTGTACCGGCTGGCGGAGGGCCAGCGCTAGAGGTCAGCGGGTACAGGCCACCCTCGCCTGTCCGCTGCGCGGCCATTCACCCTGGCCGCGGGCAATCTCACCCAGGGTGGCTGACAAACGCCCCATAGATCGCCCGCAGGGCCTGCGGATAGTCGTCCGGGGCAACGCCGACGATGATATTGAGCTCCGAGGCACCCTGGTTGATCAGCCGCACGTTGACGCCGGCTGCCGCCAGCGCGGTGAACACCTTGGCCGCAATACCCGGGGTGCGCGCCATCTCCTCGCCGACGATGGCGATCAGGGCGATGCTCGGCACATACTCGATCTCGTCCGGCTCCAGGGTGCGGCGGATCTCGTCCAGCACCTGCTCGACCCGGCCCTCCAGCCACTTCGACTCCAGCACCACGCTGACGCTGTCGATGGCCGAGGGGCAGTGCTCGAAGGGAATATCGTTGTGCTCCAGCACCCCCAGCAGGCGGTAGACAAAGCCCACCTCGCGGTTCATCAGGTGCTTGCCGATGGTGATCATGGAAAAGCTGGTCTTGCCGGCGACGCCGGCGATCTGGGTGCTCTGGATGATCTCCGGCGACAGCTCGGCGACGATGCGGGTACCCGGGTGGTCGGGGGCGTTGGTATTGCGGATATTGACCGGGATGCCCACCTCCCGCACCGGCGCCATGGCCTCGTCGTGCAGGACACTGGCGCCCATGTAGGCCAGCTCGCGGATCTCGGCGTAGGTCACTTCCGCCATGGGCCGCGGCTGGCTGACAATGCGCGGGTCCGCCATCAGCAGCCCCGAGACATCGGTCCAGTTCTCGTACAGCGCGGCGCCGGCGGCGCGGGCGGCCACCGCGCCACTGACGTCAGAGCCGCCGCGGGAGAAGGTGCGCACCTGCCCCTCCGGGTCGCGACCGTAGAAACCGGGCACCACGTAGCGCTTGCTCACGTCGGCCAGCCGCGCCCCCAGCAGGGTCCAGGTCTGCGCATCCACCAGGCCGTTACTGCCGATAACGATACAGTCCGCCGGCTCGACAAACTCCGCTCCCAGCCAGGCGGCCAGCAGCAGGCCGCAGAAGTGCTCGCCACGGGACGCGGCGAAATCCGCCGTTACCCCGGCGGCGAGCTGCTGTCGGAACTGCTCCAGATGCTGCCCAATCACCGGCGTGACACCCAACTCCTGCTCGATGCCGGTGAAGCGCTCGGCGATCTGGCCGAAGGGGCCGCTGAAGTCCGCGTTCATGCTCGCCGCGTGGTGACACAGGTACAGCAGGTCGGTGATCTTGGTGTCCTGGCTGTCGCGCTTGCCCGGCGCCGAAGGCACGATGATCCTGCGCCGCGGGTCCGCTTCCACGATCTCTCGCACCTTGCGCATCTGCTCCGTACTGGCGAGACTCGAACCGCCAAACTTGCACACGATCCGCCCTGCCGCCGCTTCCAATTGCCCTGATTCCGCCACTACCGCTGCCCTGACACTTGTTGGCCCCGCCGACATGGCAAGCCCCGGAGGGACACAGTTTACTGCAGTGCAGGCCCGGGGTCAGCGGGCACTGCTACGATGAGCTCCCTGTGCAGCCCAGGTCGGCGAGGCAGGGCGGGGCGCGCATTGTTGCTTCCTGCAGAGTGCTACACTGCGGGACATGGTTCACTCTCCCCATCTCCGCACGAGTACATCATGAAACCGATTTCCCGCCGCGCACTGATCCGCAACAGCCTGGCGGCAGCGACGACCGCTGCCGTCGCCTCCGCCCTGCCCGCACAGGGTAACCCGGCCCGCACGCCCCTCAGTTTCGAGGATTACAGGCAGTGGGATGCTCTCAAGATCGCCGAGCAGGTGCGCTCGGGCGAGGTTTCCCCGCTGCAGATTCTGGAGACCGCCATCGCCCGCGCCGAGGCGGTGAACCCGGTCCTGAACTGCATCGTCGAAAAGCTGTATGAACAGGCCCGCGCCGCAGTGAAGCAGGGCCTGCCGGACGGACCTTTCCGCGGTGTCCCCTTCCTGCTCAAGGATCTGGGCATGCTGCTGGAGGGCACGGTCACCACCCACGGCTCCCGCTTCTACCGGGGCGCAGTCGCCAGCTACACCAGCACCGTGGTCAGCCGCTACCAGCAGGCCGGACTGGTGATCATGGGCAAGAGTGCGAGCCCCGAGTTCGGCGGTACCGGCACCACGGAATCCACCCTGTTCGGCGATACCCGCAACCCCTGGGACCTGGACCACTCCCCCGGCGGCTCCTCCGGTGGCGCCGCGGCGGCGGTGGCCGCGGGCATCCTGCCCATCGCCAATGCCACCGACGGCGGCGGCTCCATCCGTATTCCGGCCTCTGCCTGCGGCCTGTTCGGCATGAAACCCAGCCGGGGCCGCACACCGCATGGCCCCAGGGCACTGTCATCGATCATGTCCGCCACCCATGCGATCAGCCGCAGTGTGCGCGACTCCGCTGCCCTGCTGGATGCCACCGCCGGCCCGGAGCCGGGTCAGACCCTGATCGCCCCGGCGCCCCGGGGGAGCTTCCTGCAGGCCAGCCGCGAGGCACCGCGGGCCCTGCGCATCGGCCTGGTCAACACCCCCATCACCCACACCCCGGTGGATCCCGAGTGCCTGCGCGCGAGCCGCGACGCTGCAACCCTGTGCGAGAGCCTGGGTCACAGCGTGGAAGAAGTGCAACTGCCGGTGGATGCACGCGAATTTTTTGGCGCCTTCGGCCCGATCATGGCCGCCAACACCGTGGCGCGAATCCGCAGCCGGGAACAGGCGCTGGGACGCAGCGTGACCCGGGATGACCTGGAACCGTTAATCTGGGAGCGCTACCAGGCGGACAAGGACAACAGCGCGGAGCAGCTGCACGCCGCGCTGGCAACGATAGAAAGGATTGCCCGCCAGGTGGCGCTGCTGCAGCAGCACTACGATGTGTTGCTGTCCCCTACCCTGACCAAACCACCCGTGACCATCGGCAAGTTGAGCCTCGCCCAGGACAAGGCCGCCTACGAAGCGGAAGCCGTCAGCGTATCCGCCTTCACCAGCCTCTATAACGCGACCGGCCAGCCAGCCATGTCCGTACCCCTGCACTGGACCCCCAGTGGCCTGCCCGTCGGGGTCATGTTTGCGGGTCGTTACGGTGAGGAAGCACTGCTGTACCGGCTGGCGGGCCAACTGGAGCAGGCAAGGCCGTGGTTTGGCCGGGTGCCGGGGGCGGTGTAGGTAAGGGGGTTTCGGGGTTCGGGGTTCGGGGGTTCGGGG
>CAMYIZ010000031.1 GCA_947258585.1 uncultured Haliea sp.
CCCGCGCCACCGCCGCCGTAGCCGCCGGTCGCGACGACTTCGCCGCCGTAGGGGCCTGGCCGGTCGCCGCCACCGTTGCCGGCCGCTTCCGTTTCCTGTTCCGCAGGCCGGGTGCTGCTGCGACTGGCGCTGCGCTGGCGCGCCTGCTCTTCCAGGATCATGGTGTCGAAATCACCACCGCTGGATTCCAGCCGCGCGTCCAGGACGGCTACCTGCTCGGCGGGTGTCAGAGGCCCGGTGCCCATGCCCCCGGCCGTGCCGGGCATGTTGCCCGCGCCCTGATCAGCGCCTGCAGGATCGCTGCCAGCGCCGTCACCGGCTTCATCGTTATTGCCGCCTCCCTGGGCGGCACCGCCGGCGGCAGCCCCCATGGCCGCTTCCAGGGCCGCGAGCACGCCGGCGTCCATGGTCGGGGTGTCACGCATATCGGGCAGGGCCTCGGTGCCGCCACCGGCGCTGTCGCCAAATCCGGGCTCGGCGCTCGCCTGTCCGCTGGCTGCGCTGTCTGCACCGTCTGCGCTGGCCGTGTCCCCGCTGCCGGTACTGCCCTGTTCGCGGCTGGCGATATCGCCCTCGCTGCTGCCGCTGGCCGTTGGTTCAGCGCCCGCTGGCTGCCCGGCGCCTGCCGCGCCGCCGGCAGGCGGGGAGCTGCCTGCTGTCGACGCCGAGCTGCCCTGTGATCCAGAACTGCTCTCACTGCTCTGGCTGCCCTGGCTGCTTGAGGATGGGGGAGTGCTGGCTGACGGCGCCGAGGGAGTCGGTGGCTGGGACTGGGGCTGGGTCGGATTGCTGGCGCTGGGGCAGCCCGCCAGCAGCAGGCACAGGCTCGCCGCGGCCGCGCCGCGCAGGCCGAGCTGAAATCTGGTGCTGTCAAAGTTTACTGTCATAGGCCACTGTCAGATTATCGGTATCTACCGGCTTGCCGGTCTCAAGATCAAAACGGGGCCGGAACAGTGCTCTGCGCAACTTGCGCATCAGCCGGTTGGCGAATCCGTTTGCCTCTCTGTTGTCATCTATGCGGTGCAGGCGCGCAACTTTGCCCTCGGCGGTCACCGCGAACTCCAGCAGTATATCGCCACTGTCGCCGTCTGGCAGCAGTCCCTGCTCGCCCAGACCCGTCACAGCGGGAAGGGCCACGGGGTCTGCGAACAGTTCCAGCGCTACGGGTTGGGCATCTGCATTGGCGGCAAGTTCCCCTATCGCTTCCTGATAGGCCGCCACCGCCTCCTCCCGCTCACCGTGCCACAGCATCCAGTCGCCGAGCTGGGTCAGGGCCCGCGCGGGGCCGGCGGGGTCGCTGTCGCTGTGAATGCGCTGCAGGTCGTAGATCGCCCTCAGCACCGCCAGCCCCTTTTTGTAGTTGTCCTTGCGGTAACTGCCGGCGTGGGGCAGGGAAGTGCGTTGGGCAAAGCTTTGGTTGCTGGTGGAGCCCGGGCCTTCCTGCCATTGCAGGTCGGAAATCAGGTATTGAGCCTGGAGCATTCCCTCCAGTGGCTGCAAAAGCTTGGGGGAGGTATCCCCCTCCGCCTCCAGGATATCGTTGAGGGCCAGGCGATTAAACTCCCACATCTGCAACAGGCGCTGCCCGGGTTCCTCATCCAGGCCCAGCAGGTAGGCCTGGCGCTGCCAGTCGGCTTGCTGCAGCAGTGCCGGTGCGCGTTGTCGGGGATCGACCAGGGCTCGCTCCTGCACCCGGAACAGGTAGCGTTGGCGCTCGTCGACCGCGCGGTAGTCGGCGAGGGCATGCAGGCTCCTGATCTCGGATTCGAGCAGTGGCAGCTGCTCGGTGCTGTAGAGGCCGTTGCTGACCCGTGCCAGATGGGTGCCTCGCTTGAACACCGCGGCGGCCTCCCCGTGGCGCCCTTCCTCCTGCAGCGCCAGGCCGAGACTCAGCAGGCGCTCCGGCAGCACCGGGCTGTAGGCGCCATGCTCACTCTCCAGCTGGGCTATGTCGTCCAGGTGCTGCTGCTCTGCCACAAGGGGGCCGGCCAGCAGCAAGCCAGTAATCAGCAGGGCCTGTAGTCGCAGTGTTATCATGGCCTGTATCACCCTCGCGAATGCGTTTGCGAGTACCGATGTATAGCGACGAGCTCTATCCCAAGTATATACATTTCCCGGACTCCCACACAAAATACGCATCGGCGCCGGATTCGGTGCTCTTTCTACGAATGTTTTTGCACAGTGGAGTAGTCATGACGCAGTCCGGTACCGGCAGTCAGTTTGCCGCAGAAACCGCCGTCCGCCGCCTGGCCGGCGATCTCTGGGTGGGCGAGCTGCATGCGGGATGGCGGATTGGTGCGGTCCCCAACGGCGGCTATGTGCTGGCGCTCATTGGCCGTGCCCTGAGCGAAGCGCTGCCGCACAAGGATCCGCTCACGGTGAATGCCTTCTACCTGGCGCCGACCACCCTGGGGCCGTGCGAATGCCGTGTCGAGCTCCTGCGCGCGGGACGGAATATCACCCAGGGTATGGCCCGGCTGTACCAGGGAGGCGAGCTCAAGGTGCAGGTTACTGCCGCCTACACCGACCTGGCGCAGCAGCAGGGCCCGGATTGGTCTGCCGCAGAGCGCCCTGTCTACCCCGGCTGGGACGAGTGCGTGTCCGGGGGGGACAGCTCGCTGGAGTTTCGCCAGCGGGTGGATATCCGCCTGCTGGATGGCGCGGAGGTCTTTCGCGGCGCGGCCCCCAGTGGTCGCGGGGAGTTTCGGGGCTGGATGCGGCACGCCGATGGCGCCGATCCGGACGCGCTGTCCCTGCTCATGTTTGCCGACGCCCTGCCGCCACCCGCATTCGACGTGGTAGGGCTGGTGGGCTGGGTGCCCACGGTGGAGCTGACTGTGCAGGTCCGGGACCATCCGGCACCGGGGCCCCTGCAGGCGCGGCTGTGGTCGCGGCACCTGTCCCGGGGCGTGGTCGAGGAGGATGGCGAGTACTGGGACAGTGCGGGCCGGCTGGTGGCAATCAGCCGGCAGATGGCGAAGGTCAGGCTGCCGCGGAATCAGTAGCTGGCGACGTGGCCGCCGGGTCTCCGGGTGTCTGTGGCCCCCAGCAGGTAGCCGCGCTCCAGCATGATCGACTGGGTGCGTCCCAGGGTGCGTGGCGCGAGGTCCACGGTGTGGCCCATGCCCTCCAGCAGGCGCAGGGTGTCGGGACTGATCCCCTGCTCCACCACCAGCTTGTCGGGCTGCCACTGGTGGTGAACCCGCGCCTCCGCCGCCGCGCTGGCGATGTTCATGTCGAACGCGGTGGCATTGAGCACCGTCTGCAGCACCGCCGTGATGATCAGGCTGCCCCCCGGACTGCCGGTCGCCAGCCAGGGCTTGCCGTCCCGGAACAGCATGGTGGGGCTCATGGATGACAGGGGGCGCTTGCCGCCCTCTATCTTGTTGGTTTCGCTCTCTACCAGGCCGAAGGCATTGGGCTGGCCGGGATTGGCGGCAAAATCCGCCATTTCATTGTTCAGCAACATCCCTGTTCCGGGGACCGCAATGTGCGAGCCGAAGCTGAAATTCAGGGTATAGGTATTGCTCACCACGTTGCCGAAGCGGTCGGCGACGCTGTAGTGGGTGGTGTCGCGGCTCTCGTCCAGCAGCACCCGGCCCGGGGCGATTTCGGTGGATGGCGTGGCGCGGGTGGAATCAATCAGGCCGCGCTGGCGGGCGGCGTAATCCTTGTCGACAAGCCTGGCGACCGGCACCGGCTGGAAATCCGGGTCCGCCAGATACTCACTGCGGTCAGCGTAGGCCAGTTTCATTGCCTCTGCCAGGTGGTGGATATAGGCGGCGCTGTTGTGGCCCATCGCCGCCAGGTCATATCCCTCGAGTATGTTCAGCATCTGGATGATGTGTACGCCGCCAGAGGAAGGGGGCGGTGTCGATACCACTTCGACCCCCTGGAAGCTGCCGCGCACCGGTTCCCGCTCCAGTGCCCGGTAGCCGGCGAGGTCCTCGGCTGTGATCAAGCCGTTGCCGGCCTTCATTTCCGCGACCAGCCGCGCGGCGACCTCGCCTGCATAGAATCCATCGTGGCCGTGCTCGGCGATCTGGCGCAAAGTCCATGCGAGTTCTGGCTGGCGCCAGGTCGTGCCCACCTCCGGCGCCGCGCCCGCCGGGGTGAGGAACAGTTTCCGCGCCTCGGGGTTCAGCGCCAGTCGCTCTGCCCGGGCCGCGATTTCCAGGTTGAGGGCGAAGGACACTTCCAGGCCATTCTCGGCGAGTGCGATAGCCGGTGCCATGACCTCCGCCAGCGGCAGGCTGCCGTAGCGCGTCTGGGCCAGCACCAGGCCGGCGACAGTGCCCGGCACGCCGGCGGCCTGGTGGCTGAAGTAGACCCGCTGGTTGTCCAGCTCGCCGGCCTCGTTGAGGAACAGGTCGCGGTCGGCCGAGCGGGGGGCGGTTTCCCGATAGTCGATCAGGGTTTGGCGATTGCCCTCGGCCAGATGCACCAGCATGAAGCCGCCGCCGGCGAGGTTGCCGGCGCGAGGATAGGTCACCGCCAGGGCAAAACCGGTCGCGACGGCGGCATCCACTGCATTGCCGCCCCGCGCAAGAATCCCCAGGCCGATCTCTGACGCCAGTCGCTCCGGACCGACCACCATGCCCTGGCGTGCCACCACCGGCAGGAAGCGGCTGCCAAAATCGATAATGGGTGCCTGGGTATCGACCGGGCCCCTGCCGTTTGCAACGGGGGCAAGCACCAGGCAGAGGGCGAGGGCGACGATGAGGCGGTGGGGCATTTTCACGGTGACGGGTTCCCGGGCGGCAAAACCGGGACTTTAACTGTTTTGGCCGGCGACGCATACTCGAGCCACACAGGCAGGCCGACAGGACGGGAGACCGGGTGAACATACTGCTGGAGACCATAGATCGGCGCCTCGCGGACCTGTTGGCGCAGCTGGCAGCGGGGCTTGATGCCCCGCCGGGCCAGCGGCTGCGGCTGGAGGGGTTGATGGAGGCGGCGGTGCTGCTGGAAATCGCCGCGGAGGCGGAACTGGTGGCGCTGCTGGAAACCCGCTATCGAGACGCGTTCGGGCATTCCCCGGGCGAGGATCTGGGCGAGGACTGGCAGTCCTTCTTTCCCTTTCCGCAGATACCTGCCATGGCCAGGCGGGCGCCGGTCTATCCCAGCACCCGGGATGATCTATAATGCAGGCCGGTTTTTCAGGGATGCATCGGTGAACTACGAGGATTTCAGGCGCGAGTACCTGGCCGGTGGGCTGGAGCGGGACATGCTCGCGGATTGCCCCATCGAGCAGTTCGAGCGCTGGCTGCAGCAGGCGGTGGCGGGGGATATTGCCGACCCCACCGCCATGGTGCTGGCGACCGTGGATGAGTCTGGCAGTCCCTGGCAGCGGATTGTACTGCTCAAGGGCGTGTCCACCCGCGGCTTCGTGTTCTACACCAATTTCGGCAGCGCCAAGGCCCGCGACATTGCCCACAACCCTCAGGTATCGCTGCTGTTTCCCTGGAACATGCTGGAGCGGCAGGTGATCGTAGCGGGGCGCGCCGAGCGCATGTCGACGGCGGAGTCCGCGCGCTATTTTCTCAGCCGGCCGCGGGAAAGCCAGCTCGCGGCCTGGGCCTCGAAACAGAGCCGGCCGATTTCCGCCCGGGCCCTGCTGGAGTCCCAGATGAACTCGCTGAAAGAGAAGTTTGCCCGCGGCGAGGTGCCTGTGCCGGATTTCTGGGGCGGTTACCGGGTGCTTCCGGAGCGCATGGAATTCTGGCAGGGTGGCGCCCATCGCCTGCACGACCGCTTTCGGTATTACCGGGAAGATGACGGTGGCTGGCGCATCGAGCGCCTGCAACCATAGGTCCGGCCGGGTAGGCCCGGCCGGGCGTTGAGAAAGAGGAGCAAGGCAACGAGATGATTGAAACACAGCAACTGGTGGGGACCTGGCAGCTGGAGTCCTGGTCCATTGGTTTCGCCGACCGCGACGAGATCAGCAATCCCTTCGGCGAGGATCCTCGTGGCCTGCTGCTCTACAGCGACGATGGCTGGATGAGCGCCTCCATTTGCCGGCGTGAGCGCCCGCGCCTGCCAGAGAACGAAAGTCCCCGCAAAATGCCGGATTCAGTGAAGGCTGCGGCCTACGGCAGTTACTTCCACTACGCGGGTCGCTATCGCGTGATCAAAGGTGACGTGGTGCATTACGTGACCCAGAGCCTGAACCCCAATTTCCCCGGTACCGAGCAGCTGCGTCACGCCGAGCTGGATGGCCAGACCCTGGTGCTAAGCGGCAAGGATGAAGTGCGCGGGGTCACCCGCTACCATACCCTGGTCTGGCACCGGGCGCCGCAGACCAGCCCCGCGGAGCCGTGATCAGCGCGCCCGGCGCTGACTGAAATAGCGCGGTTCGCTGGCAATTCCCAGCAGGCGCCGGCGCACCATGTCCAGGGCGGCGGCGGCGACCACGGTCTGGAACAGGCCGCGTTCCACCGGCCACAGCAAGCAGGCGGTCTGCAACTTGTCCACGCTGCCCCAGGCCAGCCACACCGTGCCCACCGGTTTATCCTCTGTC
This sequence comes from uncultured Haliea sp., assembly GCA_947258585.1. Taxonomy (GTDB): domain Bacteria; phylum Pseudomonadota; class Gammaproteobacteria; order Pseudomonadales; family Halieaceae; genus Haliea. The sequence goes on from CAMYIZ010000031.1 coordinate 6,521, forward strand.
CCTCCTTCGGGACCGGCTATCCCGGATACGGCGATGGCGTAATCGGCTCCGGATCGCTCCAGGGCCCCGAGCGCCATCTCCCTGACGACCTGCTCGCTGACCGCGCCGTGCGTTGCCAGAGTGGTCTGCTGTACCCCGAGCACGGCGGTCTTGATGTCGTTGGCATAGGTGACAAAGCCGGCGTGGAAGCCCGCGGACGAGCCGGGAATGCGGGTCAGCATGCTGGCAATCAGGCCGCCGGTGCAGGACTCGGCGGTGGTCAGGGTCTCGCCCCGGGCCTGCAGGAGCTCCAGCACCCTGGCGGCCAGCTGGGTATCCCCCTCGCCGATGATGTGATCGCCAAACAGCTGCCGCAGCTGCCTCTCACACCGGTCCCGCTGCGGCAGGTCCGCCGCATCGGTCACCGCGAGCTTGATCTCCATTTGCGGCGCCCCCGCGCGGAATCCCAGTTCCACCGCCGCGGGCCAGTCCGGCAGGGCGTCGCTGATCATCTGCTGGGCGGTGGATTCCCCGAGCCCGAAGGTCTGCAGGCGCAGGATGTGGCGCTGGGCAGTTCGCGCCAGCGACCGACCCAGCTCGTCGACAATGGTGTCGAGCATGCGCCGCAGCTCACCGGGAACGCCCGGCGTGCAAATCACCCGGCAATCTCCCAGGGCCAGTTCGAAGCCCACGGCGCTGCCCACCGGATTGGGAATTACCCGTGCCCCCGCCGGCAGCAGAGCCTGCTTGCGATTGGCGGCGTTCAGCGGCAGATTGCGGCGCGCGCACCAATCCTCCAGGTGGGCCAGGGCCTCGGGGTGTTCAACCAGCCCCACGCCGGCCGCGGCCGCCAGCACCTCCGCCGTGAGGTCATCCACGGTCGGACCGAGACCGCCGTTGACAATGACCGTGTCCGCCTGCCCGGCCATGGCCTCGAGCTCCTCCCGCAGCAGGGCGCTGTCGTCGCCCACCGTCACCTTCCGGTAGACGCCGAGCCCGATATCGGCCAGCCGCAGGGCTATCATGGCGGAGTTGGAGTCGACGGTATCGCCGCTCATGATTTCATTGCCGGTCAGCAGCAGCTGAACCTGGGGATCGCTTGGCACGCTAGTGTTCCTGCAGAATTGGGGGCCTAAGTGTAGTGCCAATGCTTTTCGCGGGGCAAAGTGCTATTTTTGCCCCTTCACTGAGCAACAGAGGGCTCGCAAGGGTGAGCGCGAGAACCTGATGGCCCGTTATTGTCCGCACTGTGGCGCCACGCTGGCACGCAACCGGGTCGGCGCGGAGCTGCGCAATCACTGGCGCTGCAGCGGCTGCGGGCGGATTCATCACGACCACCCGATGATTGTGCTGACCACCTTTGTCGCCTGCGGCAAGCGCCTGCTGTGGGTGCAGCGAGCCCTGCCTCCCAAGGTGGGGGCCTGGGCCATCCCCGGTGGCTTCATGGAGCTGGGTGAGACTCTGGCGGAGGGCGCCGCCCGCGAGCTGCGGGAGGAGGCGGGCGTCGCGCTGTCCGCCGCCGAGCTTGAGTTCTACATGATGGGCACCATCACTTTCATCAACCAGATCTACGTCGCCTTTCGGGCCCGGGTACCAACGGAGGAGACTTGCGCCGGCAGTGAATCCCTCGCCTGCCGCTATTTCTCCCGCGATGACTGTCCCTGGGAAGAGGTTGCCTACCCCGAGGTCAACGACGCCATCATCCAGGCTTATGACGATCTCGATTCCGGCAGTTTTGCCATCTGGCACACGGAGATGACCGCGGCGCAGTACCAGCGGCACAAGGTGCGCCAGCAGCCCTGAGCCGGACCTTCGGGGGCATCTATGCTAAGCTGCCCAGCCTCCCAACCCGCACAATGGACGGTACACATGGCGTTACTCCCCGAGGTGGAACTGGCCACCGATGAGCAAAAAGTCAGCTATGGTTTTGGCCTGCAGTTTGGCGACCAGCTGTTGCGCAACCGGTTTGAAGGGCTCGACCTGCAGGCGGTGATGGCAGGGATGCAGCATTGGTTCCAGCAGCAGCAGTCGCTGCTGGCCGACGGTGAGCTGAACCCCAGCTACGAGGCCATCAAGGCCAAGCAGGAAGCGGCCGCCAGTGCCGTTGCCGCCCAGAGGCAGCAGTTGGGGGAGCAGTTCCTGGCGACCAATGCCGCCCGCCCGGAGGTGACCACTACGACCAGCGGCCTGCAGTTCGAGGTGCTGGAGGCGGGCGCCGGCGCCAGCCCGGGCCCGCGCAGTACCGTGGTGACCCACTACCACGGCACCTTCGTCGACGGCACGGTATTTGACAGTTCGGTACAGCGGGGCGAACCCGCCCAGTTCGGTGTGCACCAGGTGATTCCCGCCTGGACCGAGGCCCTGCAGCTGATGAGTATTGGCGACAAGTGGCGCATTGCCTGCCCGCCATCCCTGGCCTATGGCGAGCAAGGTGCGGGGGACAGTATTCCGCCAAATACGCCGCTGGTTTTCGAGATCCATCTGCTGGAAATACGCGATTGACGCCGATGCAGGCCGCGACGATACAGCTGCCGAGGATTCTCCGTATCGGCGCCGGTGCCAGCCAGACCCTGGTGGCGACGCTGCGGGAACTGGCGCTGGCTCGCCCGCTGCTGGTCACGGACCCTTTCCTGGTCCAGAGTGGCTTCAGCGAACGGCTCCTGGCGCCGCTGGAGGCGGCCGGCATCCCCTGCGGCATGTTCGGCGACTGTGTGCCCGATCCCACGACCGACAGCGTGGCCGCCTGTCTTGAGGTGCTGCGCGCCGGCGACTACGACTGCCTGGTCGCGCTGGGGGGCGGCAGCTCGCTGGATACCGCCAAGGGCGTGTCGGTACTGGCCGTCCACGGCGGCGAGATGCGTGATTACAAGGTTCCCGCGAGCGTGGCCAGTGGCCTGCCGGTGATCGCTATCCCGACCACTGCCGGCACCGGCGCCGAAGTGACCCGGGCCGCGGTCATCACCGACACCGCGAGCCACGAGAAAATGCTCTGCATGGGCCTGGGGCTGGTGCCAGTGGCGGCCCTGGTGGACTTTGAACTGACCCTGAGCATGCCGCCCCGGCTGACGGCGGATACCGGGCTGGACAGTCTCTGCCACGCCCTTGAGGCCTACGTCAGCCGCAAGGCCAATCCCTTTACCGACAGCATCGCCCTCGCCGCCATGCAGGGCATCAGCCAGCACATCCGTACCGCCTGTGCCGAACCCGGCAATCGCGACGCGCGGGAGGCGATGATGCTGGCAGCGACCCAGGGTGGCATCGCCTTCGCCAACGCCTCGGTGACGCTGATCCACGGCATGAGCCGGCCCATTGGCGCCCTGTTCCACGTGCCCCACGGGCTCAGCAATGCCATGTTGTTGACCGAGGTCACCGCCTGGTCCGTGGGCCATGCCCCGGAGCGTTACGCCCGCTGCGCGCGCACCATGGGCATGGCGACAACCGCGGACAGTGACACGCAGGCGCTGGACAAGCTGGTAGCCGGTTTGCGGCAGCTCACCACTGACCTTGAGGTGCCTGGCCCCAGGGCCTGGGGGATAGCCGGGGATGACTGGTTTGGCGCCATCGGTACCATGGCGGAACAGGCACTGGCCTCGGGGTCTCCGGGCAACAACCCCCGGCTACCCGACAGGGCTGACATCGAAGAGCTCTATCAACGGGTGTGGGAGGGCTAGTATCGGGCTCCGCCTACCCAAGCAGTACCGCTTTGGCTACACTGCCTGTCCCGATCCAGCAATCATCCCGGGAGATTCCCCAGCATGAAACGCGTTGTTTTCAACCAGAAAGGCGGGGTTGGCAAGACGAGCATCACCTGTAACCTGGCCGCCATCAGCGCCGCCCGCGGCCTGCGCACCCTGGTCATCGACCTGGATGTGCAGGGCAACAGCACCCACTATCTCGTTGGCGAGATCGACGCCGATGCGTTCCCGGCGGAGGCCCAGGGCGTGGCAGGGCTGTTCAAGCAGACGGTGGGCTCACGGAAAATGCGCCAGAACCCCGACTCCTTTGTCTGGGAGACGCCCAGTGAAAACCTGTTCCTGTTGCCCTCCAGCCCGGTGCTGACCCAGTTGGAAAAGGAACTGGAGTCGCGGTACAAAATTTACAAGCTGCGCGATGCGCTGGAGAAACTGGATGAGGAGTACGATCGCGTCTACATTGACACGCCGCCGAACTTCAATTTCTACTCCAAGTCGGCCCTGATCGCCGCCGACACCGTCCTCGTGCCCTTCGATTGCGACAGTTTTGCCCGCCAGAGCCTGTACTCGCTGATGGAGAACATCGCCGAGTTGCAGGAGGACCACAACCCCGATCTCGAGGTCGAGGGAATTGTCATCAACCAGTTCAACAGCCAGGCGCGGCTGCCCGGCGAGCTGGTGGCGGAGCTGGAGGAAGAGGGCTACCCGGTGTGCAGCACCTACCTCAATACCTCGGTGAAGATGAAGGAGTCGCACCGGGAGCACCGCCCCTTGGTGGACATGGCGCCCAGCCACAAGCTCACCCTGCAGTTTCTCGAACTCTACGCAGAACTGGAGGGCCGGCGCAGGTAGGTGGGGCCGCCGAGGTGGGGCCGCCGAGGTGGGGCCGCCCAGGTGGGGCCGCCGAGGTGGGGCCGCCCAGGTGGGGCGCCAG
>CAMYIZ010000032.1 GCA_947258585.1 uncultured Haliea sp.
GATTATGACCTAGGATTCTTTGACCAGAACGAGAACAGGGTGGAGCCGGTAGGGGTTAACCCCTTCGCTCCAAAAGTGTTACCCATGTCCTCGGAATAAACTGTCACCTATGTGGCCGGAAAGGACCTTTGTAGTTTGGCGGGGGCAGAAGGACTCGAACCCTCGACCTACGGCTTAGAAGGCCGTTGCTCTATCCAGCTGAGCTATACCCCCGGAGGCGTGAGATTGTAGCATCGCGGGCGCGCGAAGAAAGCGGTCGCCGGGTGCAAAAACTACATGACAAGGAGGGATGGGGTGGCCGACGGGTCTCGAACCCGCTACCTCCGGAGCCACAATCCGGTGCTCTACCACGTGAGCTACGGCCACCACTGCAAAGTCTGAAAACTGCTTAACCAACCTGACAGCTGTGGCCATAAGTTGGTCGGGGTAGAGAGATTCGAACTCCCGACATCCTGCTCCCAAAGCAGGCGCGCTACCAGACTGCGCTATACCCCGATGATCCTGCGGGCTGTAATGAGCCACCCGTTTTCAGGAGGCGCATGATACTCAGCCCCCGGCGAGCCGTCAACGCCATCTTGGTGATTTTACGCGGGTTTCAGCCGGCGCGCCTCTCCCATTTACAGGCACTGCATGGGACAATACGCGCCCTCCTCAGTTCGCCAACACAGGAAACACAGCCCATGTCAGCACTGGTTCTGGACGGCAAGACCCTCGCGGCCCAAACCGAGGCCGACCTGCTTGCCCGCGTCGAGCAGATCAAGGCCAAATCCGGGGGCAAGACCCCCATCCTCGCCACCATCCTGGTGGGCGACGATCCCGCCTCGGCGACCTATGTGAAGATGAAAGGCAACGCCTGCCGCCGGGTGGGCATGGAATCGCTGGCGGTGGAACTGCCCGCCTCCACGTCTACCGAGGCCCTGCTGGCCAGGATCCACGAACTGAACGCCAACCCGGAGGTCCACGGCATTCTGCTGCAGCACCCGGTGCCCGCGCAGATCGATGAGCGCGCCTGTTTCGACGCCATCGCCCTGGAGAAGGATGTCGATGGCGTGACCTGCCTGGGCTTTGGCCGCATGGCCATGGGCGAGGACGCCTATGGTTGCGCCACCCCCCAGGGCATCATGCGTATGCTGGAACACTACGGAATCGACATTGAAGGCAAGCACGCGGTGGTCGTCGGCCGCAGCCCGATCCTGGGCAAACCGATGGCGATGATGCTGCTGCAGAAGAATGCCACGGTCACCATCTGCCATTCCCGCACCCGGGACCTGCCCGCCCTGGTGGCCCAGGCGGATATCCTGGTGGGAGCCGTGGGCAAGCCGGAGTTTATCCGCGCCGACTGGGTCAAACCGGGCGCGGTGGTGGTGGACGCCGGCTACCACCCCGGCGGGGTGGGCGATGTCGAACTGGGACCACTGGTGGAGAAGGCCAGCGCCTACACCCCGGTGCCCGGCGGCGTGGGACCAATGACCATCAATACGCTGATCCTGCAGAGCGTCATGTCCGGGGAGAAGTCCCTGGGCTGAGCCCAGTCCCTGGCGGTATGCGGCGCGCCCCGTGGAGGGCGCCCCGGGTTACACCCGCCGCCAGCGTGTCCCCTCGCGGGAATCCTCCAGTTCCACCCCGGCCGCCAGCAACTCGGCGCGAATGGCGTCGGCGCGCGCGTAATTTTTGTCCGCCTTGGCCTGCTGGCGCTCGGCAATCAACGCCTCAATCGCTTCGGCGTCGACCAGTTCCTCTCCCGCCCCGCCCTGCAGCCATTCCCGGGGATCCTGCTGCAGGATGCCGAGCAATGCCCCGACCGCCAGGATACGGGCCTTCAGCCGGGGCAGGTCTGCATCCGCCGCCTTGTGCAGCTGCTTGACCAGCGCATGCAACTCGGCAATCGCCAGTGGCGTGTTGAGATCATCTTCCAGCGCCCGGTAGAAGGGTTCATCGCCGAGCGCCACTGCCGCGTCATCGGCCGACAGCTCCTGCACCGCCCGCAGGGCGTTATAGAACGCGGCCAGGGTCGCTTCCGCCTGGTCCAGCAGTTCCGCGGAGAAGTTCAGCGGCGACCGGTAGTGGGCCGAGAGCAGGGCAAAGCGCAGCACTTCGCCGCGATAGTGGCCCAGCAGCTCGCGCACGGTGCGGAAATTGCCCAGGGATTTGGACATTTTCTCGCCGTCGATGTCCAGATAGGCATTGTGCATCCAGTAGCGCACATAGTCGCCACCGTGGGCGCAGCGGCTCTGGGCGATTTCATTCTCGTGATGGGGGAAGATGAGATCCCGGCCGCCGCCGTGGATATCGATGGTCTCCCCCAGGTGGGCGCGGATCATGGCCGAACACTCCAGGTGCCAGCCCGGCCTGCCCCGCCCCCAGGGGCTGTCCCAGCCGGGGTCCTCCGCAGCCGCGGGCTTCCACAATACGAAATCGCCCGGGTGGCGCTTATAGTCCGCCACCTCCACCCGCGCGCCGGCCAGCATGTCGTCCAGGGAGCGTTTGGACAGACGCCCGTAGTCGGGCATGGACTCCACCGCAAACAGGACGTGACCCTGGCTCTCGTAGGCGTGGCCCTTCTCGATCAGGGTGCTGGTCAGGGCGATCATGGCGTCGATATTGTGGGTGGCGTGGGGCTCTAGCGTGGGCGGCAGGGCATTCAGGGCCGCCATATCCTCACGGTACTTGGCGGTAAACTCCTCCGTCACTTCCTCGATCCCGCGACCGGTGTCACGGGCAGCGGCGATGATCTTGTCGTCGACATCAGTGATATTGCGGGCATAGATCACTTTGCCGTACCGGGTCTGCAACAGCCGGAACAGCACATCGAAAACCACCACCGGACGGGCGTTGCCGATGTGGGCGAGGTTGTAGACCGTGGGCCCGCACACGTACATGGTGACCGTGTCGGGCACCAGCGGTACGAAGGGTTCCTTGCGCGCACTCAGGGTGTTGTAGACGGTAATGCTCATCCCTGGTCTCCGCCGCCCGCGCTCCAGGTGTCGCGCAGCCCGATGGTACGGTTGAACACGGGGCGCTCGGGCGTGTGCTCATAGCGGTCCGCCACGAAGTATCCCTCGCGCTCGAACTGGAAGCCCTGCTCCGGTGCGGCGTCTGCCAGCCCCGGCTCGATCCAGGCATTTTCCACGACTTTCAAGGACTCCGGGTTGAGGAAATCCATATAGGCGTTGTCCCCGCGGTCCGGCGCCTCGTGGGTAAAGAGGCGGTCGTACAGGCGTACGGTGGCACGGCGCCCGGCGCTGGCGGACACCCACTGGATCACGCCCTTGGGCTTGATGCCGTCGGCGGGATCTTCACCGAAGGTGTCGGGGATCGTCACCGCGTGCACTTCGGTGATGTTGCCGGCAGCATCCTTGACCACGTTCGTGGCCTCGACCACGCAGGCGTTGCGCAGCCGCACCCGCTTGCCCAGCACCAGTCGTTTGTACTTCTTGTTGGCTTCCTCCCGGAAGTCATCGGCATCGATGTACAACTCGCGGGTGAACGGCAGCTGGCGACTGCCCAGATCATCCCGGGTCGGGTGCGCGGGCGCGCTCAGCGTTTGCTGGTGGTCCGCCGCGAGGTCCGTCAGCACCAGTTTCAGCGGGTTGAGGACGCACAGGGCACGGGGGGCGTTGTCGTTGCGGTCGTCGCGGATAGCGTGCTCCAGCATCGCCACATCCACCACGCCGTCACTGCGGGTAACACCGATCATGTCGCAGAAGCGGCGGATGGCGGCCGGGGTAAACCCGCGGCGGCGCATGCCGGCGATGGTGGGCATGCGCGGGTCGTCCCAGCCGTTGACCACGCCGTCGTCCACCAGCTGCTTGAGCTTGCGCTTGCTGGTGACGGTGTAGTTCAGGTTCAGGCGTCCGAACTCGTACTGCCGCGGTCGCGACGGCACCGGCAGGTGCTCTATGAACCAGTCGTAGAGGGGACGGTGGTCCTCGAATTCCAGGGTGCAGACGGAGTGGGTAATACCCTCGATCGCATCTTCCTGGCCATGGGCGAAATCATAGGTCGGGTAGATGACCCACTCGCTTCCGGTCTGGTGGTGCACCGCTTTGCGGATGCGATAGAGAATGGGGTCCCGCAGGTTCATGTTTGGCGCGGCCATGTCGATCTTGGCCCGCAGCACCCTGCTGCCCTCGTCAAACTCGCCGCTCCTCATCCGCGCCAGCAGATCCAGGTTCTCCTCGACGGACCGCTCCCGGAAGGGGCTGTTGCGACCAGGCTCGGTCAGGGTACCCCGGTACTCCCTGGCCTGTTCGGCATTGAGGTCGCAGACATAGGCATCGCCGTTGCGCACCAGGTGCAGGGCCCAGTCATAGAGCTGCTGGAAGTAGCTGGAGGCATAGCGCACCTCCCCTGCCCACTGATACCCCAGCCAGCGCACGTCGGCCTGGATGGACTCAATGAACTCCTGGCTCTCCTTTTCCGGGTTGGTGTCGTCAAAACGGAGGTTGCAGCGGCCACCAAAGCGCTCCGCCAGGCCGAAGTTAAGGCAAATGGACTTGGCGTGGCCCACGTGCAGGTAGCCATTGGGCTCCGGCGGAAAGCGGGTGACCACCTCCTGTACCCGGCCTGCGGCCAGGTCGTCCGCGATCAGTGTCTGGAGGAAGTTGTTGGCGGGCTTGATATCCATGCGGTCCGGGTCGACTCCAAAAACCGGGCATTATACTGCCTGTCGGGAAGGCCTTACAGGACTTTGCTGGGGTCGGGAAGGCTATTGTCGCGCACGCCGTGTTTTACTGGCCGGGAAAAGCCCGTATCATTGCGCACTCTTTTTCGACAGCGACGGTTTCTGCAATGGTCATCATCAAAACCACCTTTGGCGACATCACCCTCACCCTGGATGCGGAAAAGGCCCCCGCCACCGTGGCCAACTTCCTCAAATATGCCAGTGAAGGGTACTACGACGGCACCATTTTCCACCGGGTCATTGACAACTTCATGATCCAGGGTGGCGGCTTCGACACCGACATGCGGCAGAAGCCGGCCGGGGCGCCCATTACCAATGAAGCCGACAACGGCCTGAAGAATGATTTCGGCACCATCGCCATGGCCCGCACCATGGATCCGCACTCGGCCACGGCCCAGTTTTTCATCAATGTGAAGGACAATGACTTTCTCAACCACAGCGGCAAGAACCCCCAGGGCTGGGGCTACGCCGTGTTCGGCAAGGTGACCGGCGGCGAGGAAGTGCTGAACAAGATCCGCGTGTTGCCCACCACCAGCCGCGCCGGCCACCAGGATGTGCCCGTGGATCCGGTCATCATCCAGACTGTCGAGATCACCCAGGACTGAGGCAGCGGCCGCAGTGCCTGCAACCTACTTCATTTCCGACCTGCACCTGGAAGCAACCCGCCCGGCGGTCGTCCGGGCCCTGCGGCGCTTCCTGCTGGAGCACCAGGACTGCGACGCGCTGTATATTCTCGGGGATCTGTTCGAAGTCTGGATCGGCGATGACGACGACTCATCCCTGGCGCGGGAAGTGAAGGAAATGCTCAAGCGCTTCAGCGCAGCCGGGCCACGCCTGTACCTCATGCAGGGCAACCGGGATTTCCTGCTCGGCAAAGAGTTCTGCCAGCAGGTGGGTGGCAAGCTGCTGGGGGACCCCCGCGTGGTCAATCTGTACGGCGAACCAACCCTGCTGCTGCACGGTGACAGTCTCTGCACCCGGGACACGGAATACCAGGCTTTTCGCAAAACCACCCGCACCCGCGCGTGGCAGACCGAGCTGCTGGCCCGCTCGCTGGAAGAACGCAGAACCCTGGCCAGGGAACTGCGCAATCGCAGCCGTGAGGCCAACAGCAACAAGGCGGAGGACATCATGGATGTCACGCCGAGCGAGGTTGACCGCGCCCTGCTGGACCACGAGGTCCGGCAGATGATCCACGGCCATACCCACCGTCCGGCGCGCCACGATCATTCGGCGGGTACCCGCTGGGTGCTCGGTGACTGGGACCAGAAGGGCTGGTATATCGAGGCGACACCCGAGAAGATGTCTCTGATTGATTTCGATATAAAACAATAGGTTACAGTTTCTTTCTAAAATAGTAATCAGGTTTTGACGCGGGGTGCGAGCACTTCCGGCACACCGCTGTGGAAGCGGAACTCGCTGTCGGCGCTCTCGACCAGCCCGGCTTCACAGGCGCCGAGGACAGCCAGCCGCTCGGCAATCTCCGCCGCCGGAGCAAGGCCCGCCGCCAAGCCCAGATAGTCCTCAAAGTGACGCGCTTCGGATTTCAGCAGCGATGCGTAGAAATCCGCCAACTCCAGATCCAGCACCGGGATCAAAGCCGCGAAGCGCTCGCAGGAGCGGGCCTCGATGAGCGCCCCCACCAGCAGCGTGTCCACCAGTCGCCCGGGTTCGTTGCCCCGCACCAGCCGGCGCAACTCCCCGGCATAGCGCGAGGCTTTCAGCTGTGGATACGCCACCCCGCGCTTCTGCATGAGGGCGAATACCTGCTCGAAATGGCGCAGCTCCTCCCGCGCCAGGCGCGACAGCTTGTGCAGCAAACGCGGCTGGTCGACATAGCGGTACATGAGGTTGAGCGCCGTGGAGGCGGCTTTCTTCTCGCAGTTGGCATGGTCCACCAGCAGCAGTTCGGGATGCTCCAGCGCCCACTCGACCCAGGCCGCCGGAGTCGCGCAGGGGAGGAAGGCCCGCACCGGCGCCAGCAGGGCATCGACCCCCGGCATCAGTGCCCCTGCCCGCCGAACAGGTCGGGGGTGCGCATGTAGCGCTCATAGTAGGCTTCGGAGAGGATATAGAACTCCTGGTCGATCAGGTCGCGCAGCTGCGGCAGCGCCAGCTCGCGGAACTCCCCGAACACGGTAAAACCGAAATCCTCGGTGCGTGCAATCTGCCCGGCGCCCGCCTTCAGCAGGCTGAAAAGCTGGCAGTATTCATCGTGGTCAGGGTTGAAGCGCAGCTGCTGCACCTGCAGTTGCCATTGCAACAGGGCGCTGTCGACCACCGCCAGCTTGTTGCTGACACAGCGCGAGAGAAAGTCCGCCAGGCGCCCGTCAACCGCCAGCTTCTGCTCGTGCGTGTAGCCGTTCCAGTTGATAACCTCGTGACTGAAACGCTTGCAGCCGCGGCATACGGCATCGCCGATGCCGGTGGAGCAAACGCCGATACAGGGCGTCTTGACGACGGTTCTAGGCATAGGTAGAAGCGGAAAAACGGGGCCGGTTACGGTTTGGAAGTGTAAGCCATCGATCGCCTGAATGCACGGTATAAGGATCGCGCCGATTTATCTTGCACCGGCGCTGGGCTATACTGCGCCACCAGTTTCCACGGCAGCGGACGCAGCCACCAGGCCTGCCCGCAGGGCCACCCGTCACCGCAACAAGGAGCTTTACTGTGCTAGAAGCCTATCGCGAACACGTGGCCGAAAGGGCCGCCCTCAACATTCCGCCCAAGCCCCTGAACGCCGAACAGGTCGCCTCCCTGGTAGAGCTTCTGAAGACGCCGCCCGCCGGAGAAGAAGAATTTCTGCTGGACCTTATCACCACCCGCGTACCCCCGGGAGTGGACGAGGCCGCCTACGTCAAGGCCGGCTTCCTGTCCGCGGTCGCCAAGGGCGAGACCGAGTGCCCGCTGATCGACCGCGCAGCCGCCGTCACGCTGCTGGGCAACATGCACGGTGGCTACAACATCGAGACCCTGGTGGGCCTGCTGCCCGACCCCAAGCTGGGCGCCCTGGCCGCCACCGAACTCAAGCACACCCTGCTGGTATTCGACGCTTTCCACGACGTGGAAGAGCTGGCCAAGGCCGGCAACGCGAACGCGAAGGAAGTGATGGAATCCTGGGCCGAGGGCGAGTGGTTCACCGGGCGCCCGGAAGTTCCCGCCTCGATCAAGGTGGCGGTGTTCAAGGTCACCGGCGAAACCAATACCGACGACCTTTCCCCCGCCCCCGATGCCTGGTCGCGCCCGGACATCCCCCTGCACGCGCTGGCCATGTACAAGATGACCCGCGATGGCCTGACCCCGGAAGAGCACGGTGTCACCGGCCCCATGAGCCAGATCGCCGAGCTGCAGGCCAAGGGCCTGCCGGTCGCCTTCGTCGGCGACGTGGTTGGCACCGGCTCCTCGCGCAAATCCGCCACCAACTCGGTGCTGTGGTTCTTTGGCGAGGACATGCCCGGCGTACCCAATAAAAAGGGTGGAGGCATCTGCATCGGCGGCAAGGTGGCGCCGATTTTCTACAACACCATGGAAGACGCCGGCGCATTGGTGTTCGAAGCGCCGGTCGATGAGCTGAACATGGGCGACGTCATCGAAGTGCGCCCCTATGACGGCAAGATCCTGTCTGAATCCGGCGCGGTGCTGTCCGAGTTCGCGCTCAAGTCTGACGTGCTGCTGGACGAAGTGCGCGCCGGCGGCCGCATCAACCTGATTATTGGCCGCGGCCTCACCACCCGCGCCCGGGAGGCCCTGGGCCTGCCCCGCTCCACCCTGTTCCGCACCCCGGAAGTCCCTGGCGACAGCGGCAAGGGCTTCACGTTGGGGCAAAAAATGGTCGGCCGCGCCTGCGGCGTGGACGGCGTCCGTCCCGGCACCTACTGTGAGCCGCGCATGACCACGGTCGGCTCCCAGGACACCACCGGCCCGATGACCCGGGACGAGCTCAAGGACCTGGCCTGCCTGGGCTTCTCCGCGGACCTGGTGATGCAGTCCTTCTGTCACACCGCCGCCTACCCGAAACCGGTGGACATCGACACCCAGCACTCGCTGCCCGACTTCATCATGACCCGCGGCGGTGTCTCCCTGCGCCCCGGCGACGGCATCATCCACAGCTGGCTGAATCGCATGCTGCTGCCCGACACGGTCGGCACCGGCGGCGACAGCCATACCCGTTTCCCGATGGGTATCTCCTTCCCCGCAGGTTCCGGCCTGGTGGCCTTTGCCGCCGCCACCGGCGTCATGCCCCTGGACATGCCGGAATCCGTGCTGGTGCGCTTCAAGGGCAAGATGCAGCCCGGCATCACCCTGCGCGACCTGGTGCACGCCATCCCCTACTACGCCATCCAGCAGGGCCTGCTGACGGTGGAGAAAAAGGGCAAGAAGAATATCTTCTCCGGCCGTATCCTGGAAATCGAGGGCCTCTCCGGCCTGACCGTGGAGCAGGCTTTCGAGCTGTCGGATGCCTCAGCCGAGCGCTCCGCCGCCGGCTGCACCATCGCCCTGGACGAGGATACCATTGGCGAGTACCTGCGCTCGAACGTGGTCCTGCTGCGGGCCATGATCGCCGAGGGCTACGGTGACTCCCGCACCCTGGAGCGCCGCGCCCGCAAGATGGAAGAGTGGCTGGCCAACCCCAGCCTCATGCAGGCCGATGCCGACGCCGAGTACGCGGCGGTTATCGAAATCGACCTGGCGGAGGTGAAAGAGCCGATCGTCTGCGCACCCAATGACCCGGACGACGCCCGCCTGCTCTCCGCCGTGGCCGGCGACAAGGTCGACGAAGTCTTCATCGGCAGCTGCATGACCAATATCGGCCACTTCCGCGCCGCGGGCAAACTGCTGGACCAGCACAAGGGCAGTCTCTCCACCCGCCTGTGGATATCCCCGCCTACGCGGATGGACCAGCACCTGCTGATGGAAGAGGGTTATTACAACATCTTCGGCGCCGCCGGTGCCCGCACCGAGATGCCCGGCTGCTCACTGTGCATGGGCAACCAGGCCCGGGTGGCAGCGAACAGCACCGTTCTCTCCACCTCCACCCGCAACTTCCCCAACCGGCTCGGCGACGGCGCCAACGTCTACCTGACCTCAGCGGAACTGGCGGCGGTGGGTGCGATACTCGGCAAGCTGCCCACGCCGGAGGAGTACCTGCAGTTCGCGAGCAAGCTGGATGCCATGTCCGCGGAGATCTACCGCTACATGAACTTCGACCAGATCGTGGAGTTCCAGAACAGCGCCGAGGAAGGCAAGCGTATCGCCGCGGTGCAGGTGGACGTGGTCAGCGCCGCCTGAGCAGCAGCTCCAGCCGACTGTCCGCCAGCAGTACGCTGCGCTCAAAGCGGAAGTCGGCCATCACCGCCTGTAACTGGGCCTGGGGCATGGGCGCATAGCCGGCTAGCGGCTGCCGCCGCGGTCTCAGGCTCAGCATATCCGCACTCTGGATTCCGTGAACCCGCGACTCCTCGGGCGCACCGCGCTTGTGGACGCCGAAGGCGTGGGCCCGGGTGCCGGCGTGGAGGTGTGGTCGCAGCAGCTGCAGCAGGGCTCTGGCGGCGTCCTCGGGCAGGTAGTTGAACAGGTCCCAGAACAGGCAGATATCGAAACGGATGCCCGGCGGCAGGGACAGTAGCGCCTGCAGCTGCTCGCCAAGGCCGGGATCGGTTTCCCCGACCGACAGCGGCAGCGCGCTGAACAGGTCGACAATGTGCAGGGTACAGGGCGCAGCGGAAAAGAAGGCCACCGTTTCCGGCAGCGCCGGACCCACATCCAGCACCGTGACCCGCTCCCCTTCCTCCATGGGCTGTAGTGCCGCCGCTAGCAGCTTCGACGACTGACTCTGGGTGCTCACTATCCGGGCAGGCGCAGTGCCATCCCGACCGGGAACAGGACCATGGGGCTCAACCGTGCTTCAGGTCCAGACCCGGGTTGCCAGCTGGTGCTGTGGCGGCGGAGGGCTTGTCTGCCTTGGCCGGGGCCTGGACTGTGCGGGTGTCGCCTGGATCCATGTCGATGCTGCCCTTGAAGATGGCGCCATCCTCCAGGGTGACCCGCGGTGCGACAATGTTGCCGCGAACCCGGCCGGATTTGGCGATCACCACCTTTTCGCTGCCGGTGACGTCACCGGCCACTTCCCCCTCGATCTTGACCGTCTTGGCCTTGATATCCGCGGTGACCTTGCCCGACTGGCCGACGGCGACTTCGTGGTCGCCCAGATCTATCGTTCCCTCTACCTTGCCCTGGATCAACAGGTCTTCACCACCGCTCACGGTGCCTTTGATATGAATGCTCGGTCCAATCATTGCGCTATTCCTCGGGGCGACGGGGTTGGGCGTGGGCGGGGTTACCGGCGGCCTGGGTGCTGCTGCCGGCTCCTGCACCGGCGGCTCCGCCGGCGTTTTGTTCTTGTTTCGATCAAACATCGAATCGCCACCTTAATGCCTGTGTGGGCCAGCAATCGTAGCAGGGCTCCAGGGCTCGGGGAAGCAGCCCTTTTGGGGTATCTGGACTTTTCGGCAATTCGCCACTCGCGCCGGCCGCCGCCTGTGCTCAGCTCAGACGGGTGCGAAAATCCTCGTAGCTGAACTCACGCACCACTTCCAGTGCACCAGTAGCCGAGTTCCAGAGCGCGATGGCCGGTAGCCGGGTGCCGTTGAAGGTACTGGTCTTCACCATGGTGTAGTGGGCCATGTCCTTGAATACCAGGCGCTGGCCGATCTGCAGCGGCGCCGGGAAGCTGTAGTCGCCGATAACGTCCCCGGCGAGACAGGTCAGCCCACCGAGACGGTAGGTATGGGCCAGCTCTCCGGCCTCCCCCGCTCCCTGCAGTTCGGGCCGGTAGGGCATCTCCAGGGTATCGGGCATGTGGCAGGTGGCGGAGCAGTCGAGAATGGCCTGGTCCAGCGCATTCCAGGTCAAATCCAGCACCTCGGTAACCAGCACCCCGGTGCCAATCGCCACGGCCTCTCCCGGCTCCAGGTAGACCTGTACCTGGTGGCGGCTGGCGAAATCACGGATGCAGCTCACGAGGTCGTCGATCTGGTAGCCCGGGCGGGTAATGTGATGGCCGCCGCCAAAATTGACCCACTGCATCTGCGGCAGGAGGTCACCGAATTTGGCCTCCACTGCCTCCAGGGTGCGCTGAAGGGGCGGAAAATCATGCTCGCAAAGGGTGTGGAAATGCAGCCCGGTGATTCCTTCCAGGGTAGCGACATCCAGCTGTGAACGCGGAATACCCAACCGCGAACCCGGCGCGCAGGGGTCGTAGATGGGCACGTCGCCTTCGGAATGTTCCGGGTTGATCCGCAAGCCAAAACGCAGCGCCGGGCGCTCGCGCTGGGCTGCCAGGCACAGGGGCCGGAATCGGACCCACTGGGCACAGCTGTTGAACACCACGTGGTGAGCGATCTGCAGGATCTCGCGCAAGTCGGCCTCGTGGTAACCGGCCCCGAACACATGGACCTCGCCGCTCTCGTCCGTGCCGCGATAGTAGTCGTGCCCCAGCCGCGCCTCGTGCAGACCGCTGGCACAGCTACCGTTCAGGTAGCGTGCGGTCAGCTCCCCCAGGCGCCAGCAGGAAAACGCCTTCAGCGCCGCCAGCACCTTTGCCCCGCTGGCTTCGGCCACACCCTGCAGGATGGCCAGGTTGCGCTCCACCGCCACCTCGTCGACGACATAGCAGGGGGACGGCAGCCGCGCGAGGTCCAGGGTAGCAAAGTCCGTGAACTGGAAAATCTGCACGCTAGAGATCCTGGCCCTTGACCACATCGAGGCGGAAGGACGGGTCCAGCTCAATCACAGTCCAGGGCAGACCGTAGCTGTTCATGTCCGCCATGAAAGGGTCCGGGTCACGCTGCTCGACATTCCACACCCCGGGCTCACGCCAGTGCCCCTCGATGATCATCTTGGCGCCGATCACCGCCGGCACACCCGTGGTGTAGGAAATGGCCTGGGACTGCACCTCGCGGTAGCAGGCCTGATGGTCGCAGATGTTGTACAGGTACATCACCCGCTCCGCGCCGTCCTTGGTCCCGCGCACGATGCAACCGATGCAGGTCTTGCCCTTGGTGCGCGGCCCCAGCGTGGAAGGGTCGGGCAGCAATGACGCCAGGAACTGGATGGGCACGATCTTTTGCCCCTGGTAATCCACCGGCTCGATGCCGGTCATGCCCACATTGCGCAGCACTTCCAGGTGCTTCAGGTAGTTCTCCGAGAAGCTCATCCAGAACTGGGCGCGCTTGAGGCCGGGAAAGTGCTTGCTCAGGGATTCCAGTTCCTCGTGGTACATGCGGTAGATATTGTAGGCGCCGACATCCTCGGGGCAGTCGAAGCGCGCCTGCTTGGACATGGGCGGCGTGGTGACAAACTGGCCGCCCTCCCAGTGCCGGCACTCGGCGCTGACCTCGCGGATATTGATCTCCGGGTTGAAGTTGGTCGCGAAGGGATAGCCGTGGTCACCGCCGTTGACATCGATAATGTCGAGTTCGCTGATCTCGTCAAAGTAGTGTTTGGCAAGGTAGGCGGTGAAAATATTGGTGGCACCGGGATCGAAGCCGCTGCCGAGGACCGCGGTGAGGCCGGCATCGCGGAAGCGGTCCTGGTAGGCCCACTGCCAGTGATACTCGAACTTCGCCGTATCCGGCGGCTCGTAGTTGGCGGTATCGAGATAGTGCACACCAGCCGCCAGGCAGGCATCCATGATGGTGAGATCCTGGTACGGCAGCGCCACATTGATCACCAGCAGCGGCTGCTCGGCCTGGAGCAGGGCGGTGAGCTCGGCCACATTGTCCGCATCCACCTGTGCGGTGCGAATAGGCCTTGAGACCTGGGCGGCGATAGCCTTGCACTTGGACTCTGTACGGCTGGCCAGCAGGATATCGGTAAACACTTCCGGCAGTTGCGCACACTTGTGCGCCACCACGGCGCCGACGCCGCCGGCGCCGATGATTATCACTTTGGACATGTCTGTGCTCCTTTTTTTGCTGCCTGGATCAGTGGTGCTCGAAGTAGGTGTAGCCCTGCAGGCTGTCGCGGAAGGCGCGCAGGATCTCCTGGCGCTCGGCGACCGAGATGCGGCCGCTGCGCACCGCGCTCTCCGCCACCTGGCGGAACTGTTCCTGCATGTGCTTGGGCTCATATTCGACGTAGCTCAGCACGTCGGCGATGCTGTCGCCGTGGAATTCACGGGCGAAGTCGAAGCTGCCGTCCGGATTGACCGTCACGTTGACCACATTGGTGTCGCCGAACAGGTTGTGCAGGTCCCCCAGGGTCTCCTGATAGGCCCCGACGAGGAACACGCCCAGGGTATAGTCTTCATCGTCCTGCAGGCCGTGCAGCGGCAGGGTGCAGCTGGTGCCCGCGGGCAGGGAGAACTTGTCGATTTTGCCGTCGCAGTCGCAGGTAAGATCCGCGAGCATGCCGCGGCGGGTCGGCTCTTCCTGCAGGCGGTGCAGGGGCATGATCGGGAACAGCTGGTCGATGGCCCAGATATCCGGCAGCGACTGGAACAGGCTGAAATTGCAGTAGTAGATGTCCGACAGCAGTTCCGGCAGGTTCTCCAGCTCCGGCGGCACCCGCGTCAGTTCCGGCAGCAGGACCACAATACGCTGCAGCACCGCCAGGCAGATGTCGTCCGCCAGGGCCCGCTCGCGCAGGCTGGCCTGCCCGTGCTGGAACATTTCCCGAATCTCGTCGCGATAGAACAGCGCGTCGTTGTAGCACTCCTGGAAATTCTCCCGCCCCACCACATCCAGCACTTCGCGGATATTGCGCAGGGTGTCGTTGCAATCTTCCGGCAGCACCTCGGGAATATGCTGGGGCTCCCAGGTTCTCACATCCAGGACGTTGAACAGCAGCAGCGAGGAGTAGGCCACCGTGGCACGGCCGGACTCGGACACAATCACCGGATGCGAAATATCCAGGGGGTCGAAAATCTCGCGGATACTCTCGACGATGTTGACGCAGTACTCCTCCAGCTGGTAGTTCATGGAGTGCGTGCTGTTGGTGCGCGCACCCTCGTAGTCCACCGCCAGGCCACCGCCGAGATCGAGATAGCCCATCGCTGCGCCCTCTTCGACCAGCCCGGCGTAGAAGCGGCACGCTTCCAGCACGCCGTTGCGGACGTTGCGAATATTGGGCACCTGCGAGCCGAGGTGGCAGTGCAGCATTTGCAGGCAATGCAGCATACCCGCCTCGCGCAGCTCATCGACTACGGTGATCAGCGCGGGCGTGGAAAGCCCGAAAATGGAGCGGTCACCGCTGTCCTGGCTCCAGTGGCCATCCACTTTCACCGAGCTTTTCATGCGCACACCGATCAGGGGTTCGACCCCGAGCACCCTGCTGCGCTCAATGATCATCCGCAGTTCGCTGACAGACTCCAGCACGAAGAAGCAGGGGTAGCCCATGCGCCGGGCATACAGGCCCAGGTCGATAAACTCGGAATCCTTGTAGCCGTTACAGACCACCAGGCTCTCGGTATCACGCAGCTGGCTCAGGGCAATCGTGAGCTCGGCCTTGCTGCCGGCTTCAAAGCCGTGGTGAAAGCGGGTGCCATAATTGGCGATCTCCTCGATCACATGGCACTGCTGGTTGACCTTGATCGGGAACACGCCGCGGTACACATTGTTGTAGCCACCACTGGCGATGGCGTCGGCAAAGGCTTCGTTGAGTACCTTGATGCGATGGTCCAGCACGTTGCGGATCCGCAGCACAGCCGGCATCTCCAGATTGCGCGCACGCATCCCGGCGACGATGTCCATCAAGGATACGCTGACCTCACCGTCACCGGGGTTGACCGTCACCTGGGCATGGCCATTGTCTGCGATGCTGTAGTAGCCTGCGCCCCAGGCGTTGATGCCGTAGAGCTCGGCGCTGTCGGCAACGCTCCAGCCCTCTGTGGGCTGCGCTGAATCTGTCATGCTCCTCCCGTGTTCGATGTCTGATGCACGCGGAGGTCTTGAGGCCCTCAGGTGCGGCTGTTGCTGGCAACTGGCATACAGTCGTGTGGGTAGTGGAATCGGCGCCGATTTTAGGGTGCTGCGGCGCAAACGCAAGTGCTAAATCCCAACCGGCCAGCACAGCCCGACAGCCTACCCTGTCAGTTTGGTAGTTTTCAACCTGCGCCCCCTCAGTCCATGACAGGCACCGGCCACAGGCACTATATTACAGTGAATCCGAAGTTGGACGTTACATGTCTGCCCAGCACGCCAAACAGTTGGCCCACACGACCGCCGAGCCGCGCCCGGAAATCAGCATTGAGCGGGCGCTGCCCGCCGACCTGGACGCCCTGCTGGACATCGAAGCGGCCTGTTTCAGCAGCGACCGCCTGTCCCGGCGCAGCTTCAAGCGCTGGCTGCGCCGCTCTGACTGTGTCTTTCTGGTGGCGCGGGCCGGGGAGAGACTCGCTGGCTACAGTCTGGTGCTGCTGCGCCAGGGTACGCGCCTGGCACGCCTCTATTCCCTGGCCGTGTCCCCGGATTTCCAGGGTCAGGGACTGGCGAGGCGCCTGCTGCAACAGGTAGAGCGTGATACCCGCGCCACCGGCGCCCTGTACCTGCGTCTGGAAGTGGCCAGCACCAACGAAGCCGCGATTGCGCTGTACCAGCAGCTGGGGTATACCCAGTTCGGCCTCTATCGCGATTATTACGAGGACCACGGCGACGCCCTGCGCATGGAGAAGTGCATCCGCCCCTACGAACCCGGCGGCGACTCCCATTCCATTCCCTGGCTGGCCCAGACCACGCCCTTCACCTGCGGCCCCGCGTCGCTGATGATGGCCATGGCCGGACTCGACAGCAGCTACGAGCCCACACCGCTGGAGGAGATCGAGATCTGGCGCGAGGCCACCACCATCTTCATGACCTCGGGCCACGGCGGCTGCCATCCCCTGGGACTGGCGCTGGCCGCCAATGCACGCGGTTTCCGCAGCGAAGTCTGGGTCAATACCGTCGGTCCGCTGTTCCTGGAAGGTGTGCGGGACGAAAACAAGAAGCGGGTCATGAACCTGGTCCACGACGCCTTTGTGGTCCAATGCGACCGCAACAAGATCCCCGTCCACTACCGGGATGTCGACCAGCAGCAGCTGGTGGAGTTGTTCGACGCAGGCGCCAATATCCTGATCCTGATCTCCAGCTATCGACTCGACAGCAAGAAGGCACCGCACTGGGTGGTGCTGTCAGGCTACGATGACAGCTGCCTGTATGTCCACGACCCGGAGCTGGATGACCTCAGTACTCCGACTGCGGCCCGCGATGCCAACAAGGCGCCGCTGGATTGCCAGCACCTGCCCATTGCCCGCGCCGACTTTGCCGCCATGAGCCGCTTTGGCGGCAGTCGCCTGCGAGCAGTCGTGGTGGTGCAGCCGAAAAAGCGCCGGCGCAAGGCAAAGCCGTGAGCGCCGACCCCCACTATCTCAGCCTGGTGCGGGAACTGTCCGAGCGCATGGTGGCGGCCCAGCGCCCGATTCGCATTCTCGACGCGATCAAGTGGAACGGCGCGGTGCGCAGGGACTTCTTTGCCCGCGGCTGCCGCGAGCTGCCGCGGATCGACCGCGACTACTACCGGGAGCAGAATCCCCTGGATTTTGACCCGGCCTTGAAACGCGCGGAATTCCAGGACATCGAGCGTGACATCGCCCGCAAGCTGGGGCAACTCAACCCCCTGGCCCAGATCATGCGCCGCATGTGCCGGGAGTACCGGAGCGTGGTACAGATGCTCGAGGCCCGCGGCGAACCCGATTTCGGCACAATCTCCGTGGACCTGTACGGATCCGCGTCCGACGTCTTCCACGCCGGCGATCCCACCCTGGCGGACCTTGGCACGGTAATGGAAGACACCCTCACCAACCTCCTGCAGAACCGCTCCATGCAGGAAGCGGCCAAGGACATCGACGCCGGCCAGGCAGTGGAAATGCTCAATGAACGCCTGCTGCGCGTGTTCCCGGACGCCGGCATCCGGGTCTTGCTCAACGACCAGATGACGGCAGATGCCGCCGCCGGTTCCGACTACCTGAAGATCCGCAGCGACGCCCGTTTCAACCGTCTCGACATCGATGTCCTGGAAGTTCACGAAGGCTGGGTACATCTCGGGACCACCCTGAACGGCAGTGCCCAGCCGGCCTGCACCTTCCTCGGCAAGGGTACCCCGGCCGCCACCACTACCCAGGAGGGCCTCGCGGTACTCACCGAGATTCTGACCCTGCGCTCCAGTCCCTCGCGCCTGTTCCGGCTGATCAACCGGGTCCGGGCGGTAACCCTGGCGGAGGACGGCGCCAGTTTCGTTGACGTGTTCCAGTATCTGCGCGAGCACGGCATGGGCGAGGATGACGCCTGGAGCATCGCCATGCGGGTATTCCGCGGCAGTACCCCGGACGGCAAGCCCTTTACCAAGGACCTCGCCTACATGCGCGGTTTTGTCCAGACCTACAATTTTCTCCGTCTCGCGATGAGCGAGGGGCAACTCGACAGCCTGCCGGTGCTGTTCTGCGGCAAGATCACCCTGGAGGACATCCAGACCTGGCGTATGCTGATTGACGAGGGCGTCGTGGAGGCCCCGCGCTTCGTGCCCCCGCACTTCGCGGACCTGCAGGGCCTGGCGACCTGGATGAGCTTCTCGCGTTTTATCGCCTCGCTGAATTTCGACCAGCTGCAGGCGGACTACGGCGCCCTGCTCTAGGGCTGGCCTGCTCAGCCCCGGACCAACCGGCTCGCCCCCGCTGCGCGCCCCGGCATTTGCTGCAACAATCTGCGCAAGCCTTTCAGCTGCGCTCTGGCGCCATCGTTCGCGCCGCTGCTGGCATAGGCCAGCTCCTCAAAGCCGGCGGTGAACTCCTCCGCCCATTGGCCCAGCGCCGGGTCGGTGCCCGCCACCCGCCGGCAAAAATCCCGCGGGCCCTCACCGCGACCCCGCGTCAGGCCACGTCGCGCCAGCCGGGCACAGAAGGCCAGGTAGAGTCGTTCCGCGGGGTCCGGCGGGCGCCGCCTGTGGCGCCCCAGCAGCAGCCACGCCACGGGTAGCAGCACCAGCGCGCCGCTGGCGAGAACGATGATGACGAAGGTTCGCGCGCGCACTGTGCCAAACAGGTCCTGCAGCAAACGATACTGCTGGTCGCTATTGAATCCCACCACCCAGCTCTGCCAGCGGTAAGTCCATGCGTCATAGCGCAGCCTGAGCATATTGACCCAGTTCACACCCCGGTAGCGCAACGGCGACAGCGGCGAGTTGGCCAGGAAACTGCCCTCCCCGGCCACTGCCTGTTCCAGCCCCAGCTCGATGCGTTCCGGGGATACAGCGGCGGTGGGATCCACCCGCACCCAACCCCGCCCTTCCAGCCACACTTCAGCCCAGGCATGAGCGTCGAACTGGTGCACGATCACGGTCCGGTTGAGGGGATTGATTTCCCCGCCCTGGTAGCCCGCCACGACCCGCGCCGGAACTCCCGCGGCGCGCATCATCAGCGTGAACGCGAAGGCATAGTGTTCACAGAAGCCGCGGCGGGTTTCGAACAGGAACTGGTCCATCGGCTCTGGCGCCGACAGCAGCGTCGGCTGCAGGGTGTAGACAAAGTTTTCCCGATTGAAATACGCCAGGACCGCATCGACAAAGGCGGCGTCGGTGGGGCTTTCCGCGCGGATGCCCAGGGCCAGCTCGCGGCTGCGGGGGTTGCTGGCGGGCGGCAACGCCAGCTCCGTGCGCCGGCGCCAGTCTGACAGCTCGGTTTCCAGCGGCGTTTCAGGCCAGCTGTTGACGCTGTAGCGCAGCTGGTCCTCGACCTCCACCGGAGAGTAGAGACGAAAGTCCGGAGTGGCCAGCACACCCGATTGCGGGGAGCGCGCGTAGCGCAAGCTGTAGAGCCAGTTCTGCTGGGTGGGCAGCATCAGCACCGAATAGGACAATTCGGGGCCTGACGGCTCCAGTCTGGGCGCCCGCAGCTCCGCCGCGGGCAGCTCGTGATAGCGCAGGCTGCGCCAGGTACCCGCATCCAGCACGCTGAACACCAGCCCCCGCCAATACAGCTCCGAGCGCGGGGGAATATCGCCGGCAAACCGCACCCGGAAAGCGACCTCATCCGACTGGCTGAGACTGGAGACATCCCCGGGCTTCATGAAATCGCTGACCCCGGTGCGGGCGGCGTGGCTTTGCACCGGCACGGTCCACAGCGGCCCGATGCGGGGAAAGAGAAAGAACAGCACCAGCATGAGCGGAAATGCCTGGGCCAGCATCAACGCCGGCAGGCGCAGGGTATCGACCCGGAACCGGTGCTCTCCAGGGCGGTGCAGCGCAACCAGGGCCGTGGTGACCAGCAACAGCGTGAACAGGGAATACAGGACCAGCAACAGGTCCTGGGTGAATAGAAACGCGGTCACGCAAATGAAATAGCCAAGGAAGATAACCACGTAGGCATCCTTGCGCCTGATCAGCTCCAGCAGCTTGAGAGCAAAGGCGGTGAGCAACAGGGCCACCGTCGGCTCAAGCCCCAGCAGGTTACCGTAACTGAAGAACACCGCGGCGAAACCGGCACCAATCAGGGCGATGCGGACCCAGCGTCCGGGAAAGGACACCCGGCCCTGATAGACCAGCAGGCGCCAGACTGCGGTCAGCAGATACACCAGCACCACCCAGACCGGCAGCCGCCCCAGGTGCGGCAACAGCAGGGCGAACTGGCTGAGGATGATCCACACCAGTGCGTTGCGCGGAATCAGGCTGGCGGCGCCGAAAGGAACACTCACTGGCGCTGTTCCCCGATGCGGAACAGCGCCAGTGCGGTCAGCACCCGCGCCAGCTGCGCCTCACCGCGGGCAGGGGCAATCTCCGTGCCCGGCAGGCGCAGACCGTAGTCCTCGCCGCCGCGCTCATACTGCAGCGCCCAATAGCAGAGGTGGGACAGACGCTGCTCCACTGGAATCCCCGGGAATGCCTCCCAGTCCAGCCAGGCGCTGTGATCGGCAAACGCGGCATAGTGTTTGGTCTGCAGAGCCAGGCCCCGGGCCAATCCCTTCCAGTACACCTGGCGCAGGGAATCGCCGCGGCGATACTCCCGGAAACCATGGAAATCATCGCTGCCGCTGACCGGCACAGTCGCCCCCTCGGGCCTTTCACTGCTCCCTCCCGGCAGGACTGATGACGCCAGCGGCTGGGGGTAGACCAGAGCCCGCAGGTCCAGGTCCACCCAGGTCCAGCACCGCAGCAGCCCCAAGGGGTAGCTGCTCTCCAGCAGCAAGCGCCCGGGATGATGCCAGCCGCGCGTGCCCACCGGGACAAAGAGGGCCAGTTCGGCGCTGTCCCGATCAACCAGGCTGACCTGGGTGTCACTGCCACCGGGCCAGGCCAGGCGAAGGCCGAAGTGGGAAGCGCGCCGTCCCCGCTCGAGGCGCAGCGTGAACTCGCTTTGCTGTCCGGGGAAAGCGGACGTGGCGCTCACCGCGTGCAGGCTCAGGCCGGCCAGGTTTGCATAGGTATGCAGGATGGCGATGATGAACAGGGTCGCGAGCAGGAAGGCGACCGCGTAGGCCATGTTGTTCTGGTAGTTGATCGCTGTGAGCAGGATCAGCAACAGCAGCAGGAGGAAAAAGAGGCCCGGCAAGGAGGGAAAGATGAAGATCCGGCGCTGGTCCAGGGTCACCGACCGCGCCGCCGGAATACGTCGCTCAAGCCAGCGGCCAAAGCGTCCTCCAGGGCTCCCGGGAGTGCGCTGTGTCACCTCGGCGGCGGCGCCCATATCCGGCTCACCGCCCTATCACGTCCACACTGCGCTGCAACAGGTCCACCAGCGCCTGGCCATCCCCGGCGTAATCCCCGCTGGGTATCAGCCGATGTCCTGCCACGGGGGCCAGAACCGCCTGCAGGTCTTCTGGCACCACGTGGGCACGACCGTTCATGTGGGCCCAGGTACGCGCGCAATCCAGTAGCGCCAGCGCGCCCCGCGGTGACAGGCCAACGGCAAACTCACGACTCTGGCGAGTGAATGCCACCAGCCGCTGCAGATAGTCAAGCAACGAGTCCGCGACATGAACCCGGGTCACGGCGTCGCGAAACCCCGTCAACTGTTGCGGTGACAGGCAGCGGCGCAGGGCCCCGCTGCGGAACTGGCCGGAGTGCTTGCTGAGGAACATCTGACGCTCGGCCTGGGGATCCGGATAGCCGAGCTGGAGGCGCATCAGGAAGCGGTCCAGCTGGCTCTCTGGCAGGGGGTAGGTGCCGGACTGATCAATGGGATTCTGGGTGGCGATCACGAAAAAGGGTTCCGGCAAGGGCCGCGTCTCGCCCTCGATAGTCACCTGTCCCTCCGCCATCGCCTCCAGCAGTGCACTCTGGGTGCGCGGGGTGGTGCGGTTGATCTCATCGGCCAGCAAGACCTGGGTAAAGATGGGGCCGGGGTGGAAACTGAAGCTGGCATCAGTGCGGTCATAGACGGAGACGCCGAGGATGTCCGCGGGCAGCAGGTCACTGGTGAACTGGACCCGCTTGTACGACAGCCCCAGTACTTCCGCCAGGGCATGGGAGAGTGTGGTCTTGCCCATGCCCGGCAGGTCTTCGATCAGCAGGTGACCGCGGGACAGCAGGCAACACAGCGCCAGGCGCACCTGCGCCTCCTTGCCCAGCAGCACGGTGCCGACTTCCGCCACCGCGCTGTCGATTGCGCCCTGTATCTCCATGCCTAGCTCCCCGGACTCGCCTTGCAACTGCAGTCAATTACGCGGCACAGCGGCCTCTGGACTTTCCCCCGGCGGCCGGCCACCGGATCCGCGCCTGGGCGGCGACCAGTCACCTCAACCCGTCGCATCCAGACCGCGCTGCAGGTCCGCGCGCAGGTCCGCGACATCCTCCAGGCCCACCGCGACACGAATCAGGCTGTCACTGATTCCCGCTTCCGCGCGCTGGGCCGGCGTCAGGCGACCGTGGGTCGTGGTGCCGGGGTGCACAATCGTGGTCTTGGCGTCACCGAGATTGGCTGTCAGCGAGAGTATGCGAGTGGCATCAATGCAGCGCCAGGCGGATTCGCGCCCACCGTGGACTTCAAAGGACAGTACCCCGCCAAAGGCGCGCTGCTGGGCGCTTGCAAGGGCGTGGCCGGGATGGTCCGGCAGGCCCGCGTAATAGACTTTCTGTACCTGGGGCTGCTCTTGCAGCCACCGGGCAAGCTCCAGCGCCGAGCGCGAATGGGCCTCCATCCGCAGGCGCAGCGTCTCCAGCCCCTTGAGGAATACCCAGGCGTTGAAGGCGCTCATGGTGGGACCACAGGTACGCAGGAACACGACGATCTCGTTCATCAGCGCCTGCGAGCCAACCACCGCGCCACCGACACAGCGGCCCTGCCCGTCCAGGTACTTGGTGGCGGAGTGAATAACGATATCCGCACCCAGCTCCAGCGGCCGCTGCAGGGCCGGCGTACAGAAACAGTTGTCCACCACCAGCAGGGCCCCGCCCTTGTGCGCCAGATCCGCCAGCTGGCGGATGTCCGCCACCTCACACAGCGGGTTGGAGGGCGTCTCGATATACAGCAGCTTTGTCTCCGGCCGCATGGCCGCCTGCCACTGGTCCAGGGCCAGCAGGGGCACGAAGTCCACGCTCACGCCGAACTTGGCCATGTAGCGTGCAAACAGGTTGGTGGTGGTACCGAACACGTCCCGGGAACAGATAACATGGTCACCGGCACAGAGCAGCGCCATGCAGGTGCTGAGTATGGCGGCCATGCCCGAGGCGGTACCCACTGCGGCTTCGCCGCCCTCCAGCGCCGCCAGCCGCTCCTCGAAACTGCGCACCGTCGGGTTGGTATAGCGCGAGTAGACGTTGCCGGGACTGTCCCCGGCAAACCGCGCCGCGGCGTCCGCGGCGGAATCAAATACGTAGCTGGAGGTGGCGAAGATCGGCTCCGAGTGCTCGCCCTCGGCGGTCCGGTGGATTCCCGCGCGAATGGCGAGGGTGTCGAGCCTGGCATCCGCCAGCGGATCGTCGCGTTGGTCGCTCATGGGGCCTCAGCTGGCGTCGTTGTGAATGCCGACCACCGTACCCTCGGCCAGCAACTGGGCGCGGTTCCGGGTCTGGGCGTCGTCATTGCGCAGGGCTTCAATGCGGTCGAGATAGTCGCGATCGACATCGCCGGTGATGTATTCACCATTGAAGACGGAGCAATCGAACCCGGCTGTACTGCTGTTGCCTGACCGGGAGCACTGCACCAGCTCATCCAGGTCCTGGAACACCAGCCAGTCGGCACCGATCAGCTCGCAGATTTCCTCGACACTGCGATTGAAGGCAATCAGCTCGCTGGCCGAAGGCATATCGATGCCGTAGACGTTCGGATAGCGGACCGGCGGCGCGGCAGAGGCGAAGTAGACCTTGGCGGCGCCCGCGTCTCGCGCCATCTGGATGATCTGCCGGCAGGTGGTACCGCGCACGATCGAGTCGTCCACCAGCATGACGTTCTTGCCGTCGAACTCCAGCGGCACCGGGTTGAGCTTCTGGCGCACGGACTTCTTGCGCTGGCTCTGGCCCGGCATGATAAAGGTGCGGCCGATATAGCGATTCTTCATGAAGCCTTCGCGAAACTTGATGCCCAGCTCCGACGCCAGCGCCTGACCGGCGATGCGGCTGGTGTCGGGAATGGGGATCACGACATCAATATCGTGTTCCGGACGCAGGCGCATGATTTTCCGGGCCAGGGCCTCGCCCTGGCGCATCCGGGTCTTGTACACGGAAATCCCGTCCATCAGGGAATCCGGGCGGGCAAAGTACACATGCTCGAAGATGCAGGGGCGCAGTTGCGGGCTGGATGAGCACTGGCGTCGGTGCAGTTGACCTGCGGCATCGATGAACACCGCTTCTCCGGGCTCCACGTCGTCAATCAGGCGAAAACCGAGCACATCCAGCGCCACGCTCTCGGAGGCGAGCATGTACTCGGTGCCGGCGGAAGTCTCGCGCATCCCCACTACCAGCGGACGGATGCCGAAGGGGTCACGGAAGCCGACGACACCATAGTCCACGACCAGCGCCACCGCCGCATAGCCGCCACGACAACGGCGATGCACCGCGGTGACGGCCTGGAAAATGTCCTCCGCTCCGGGGCTCAGCTTGCCCAGTGTCTGCAGCTCGTGAGCAAACACGTTCAACAGCACCTCGGAGTCGGAATCCGTGTTGAGGTGGCGCAGGTCGTCCTGGAACAGCTCGCGGGTGAGCTGCTCGGAATTGGTCAGATTGCCATTGTGGGCCAGGGCGATGCCGTAGGGCGAATTGACGTAGAACGGCTGCGCCAGAGCTGGACCCGAACTGCCGGCAGTCGGGTAGCGGACATGACCGATACCCATGGGACCCTTCAGTCGCTGCATGTGGTCCTGGCGAAACACATCCCGCACCAGGCCCTCGCTCTTGCGCTGGTTGAAGCGACCGCCCTGGCAGGTCATGATGCCTGCCGCATCCTGACCGCGATGCTGCAGCACCGTCAGGGCGTCGTAAATATCCGGCCCGACGTCGCCCTTGCCTACCAGTCCAACCAGCCCGCACATCCAGTATTCACCTCGTTTTCAAGTCCTGATTGCCGACAATCGGTCGGTATCCAGCTGCCCAAGGATCTGCATCGCCCAGTTCAGCAACGCGTCAATTTGTGGCATCAAATAGGCCTGGTAAAGCCAGACCTGATCCCGCGGTGGCAGCAGCTCCCGGATCAGGAACACCAGCACCAGCACGATGATCACACCGCGGGCGAAACCGAAGATGGTGCCCAGCAGGCGGTCAAGCATCCCCAGCCCTGTCGCCCTCACCAGTTGCGTCACCAGCATGCTAACCAGGCCCGTCAGCAACAACACCCCGACCAGCAGCAGCAACCAGGCGGCGATATAGCGCGCCGTCAGGTTGCTGATGAATCCGGTCAGGCGCGACGCCACCTCGCCGGCAAACACATAGGCAATTACGAACGCCGCTATCCAGCCCAGCAGGGAGAGCGCCTCACGGGTAAACCCCCGCAGCAGGCTGACCAGCATGGACAGGCCGATAATCGCCACTACCACCCAGTCCACCCAGGTAAATGCGTCCAGCACCAGCACACCCGTCATGTCGCCCTGCTCCACGATCCCGCGCGGCGCATTCTAGCAGAGCGCTGCAGCCCACTGAAGGAACCCAGCGGATTTACCGGTCCGGACCGCGCTCGCACTAGGGCAGGTAACGCTTGACCAGGGATTTGACACCGAACTCGGCGTCAATTCCAGGCCGCAGCGCCTCCAGCCGGGCGCGCTCAAATTTGGGGCCAACATTGACCCGGTACAAGGTCTTGCCATCGATCGTGACCGGTGCAACCCAGGCCTTTTCGCCCAGGGCCTCGAGGCGCTGGCGCAGGGCCTCGGCCTTGTCCGCGCTGCTGACGCTGGCCACTTGCAGCATCCAGGCCACAGGCACGCCCTGGGCATCAATCACAGGCTGCTCTGGCGGCTCGCTGCGGGTCTCCCCCGGTTCCGGTGGCGAGGCTGCGACGGCGGCCTGGCCTGCCTCGACCAGGGCTTCGGCTTCGCCCATCGGGGCCCCGGCTTCGCCCACCGGCGCGGGTTCGGCAAACTTCCTCACCTCCGATTCCAGCATCTCGTTGTCGCCGTATTCACTCTCTGCGAACTCGAGCTCAGGGGATCCTCGCAAGCCGGCGGGATCAGGTGCCGCAATGGGCGTCGTGTCCACCTGCGGTCGCGGTGGAATGCGCAGATCCTCCATCCCCGCCCCCTGGTCCGGGTCGACAAAAATGATTGGCCAGAAAATGACGCCCAGGGCGATCAGAATCAGTGCACCTACCAGTCTTTGCTTGAGGATATCGTTCACCTGCTATCCCTTCCCCTGTTCCCTTGCGAGCCACTTCATCGCCGCCGCCACCGTATGAAAGGATCCGAATACGACCAGCCTGTCGCCCGGCGCCATCACACTGCGAGCGCGAGCCAGCGCCTGGCGTAGATTCTTGCTGACGCTGATCATCCCCTGCCCGGCCTCGCGCAGCAAGCCGGCAATGACCGCCGCCGGGGCGGCGCGGGCATTGTCTGGCTGGTCGCCAAGGAACCAGGCAGCGAAGTGCTCGCCCGCGGCGGCAATCATGGCCTGGATGTCTTTGTCTGCCATCGCTGAAAAAACCGCAATAGTCTTTCCATTACAATGAGTTGTGTCAATAAACTCAACCAGTTTGTTAACAGCGGCCGGGTTGTGCGCCACATCCAGGATCAGCTCCAGTTGCCCCAGGCTCAGACGCTGCCTGCGGCCGGGAGGTTGCAGGGTGGGCACCGCAGCCAGCAGATCGGCATCGCTGGCCGGGAGTTCCAGCAGTTCCAGCACCTGCAGGGCCGCACAGAGATTGGCGGGGAGCAGGGACGGATTTTCCAGGGCCGGCAGCATCCGCCGCTCCCCGCTGCTGGTCTGCAGCCAAGCGTGCCAACGTGCCCCGTCCAGGGAGAAACCGAACTCGCTCTCCAGCCACAGGCCGCGGGCGCCGCTGGCGGTCACGGCCGCCGCCAGCCCCGGGGGTTCCGTTGCGGCAACCACCACGGGTATGCCTGGACGCAGTATGCCCGCCTTCTCGCGGGCGATCTGCTCCAGGCTATTGCCCAGCCACTCCTGGTGATCCAGGGCGATACTGGTAATCACTGCGACCGTCGGGTCCACAATGTTGACCGCATCCAGGCGCCCGCCGAGACCCACCTCCAGCACCACCACGGCAACCCCCCGGGTGCGGAACAGCAGCAACGCCGCCAGGGTTGTGAATTCAAAATAGGTCAGGGCAACGCTGCCGCGAGCCGCCTCGATCTGCTCCAGGGCGGCGACGATGTCAGCATCCGTTGCCTCTACGCCGTCGATGCGGATACGCTCGTTGAAACGCAGCAAATGGGGCGAGGTATACACACCGGCGCTGACACCCCTGCGCTGCAGTAGTGCTTCCAGCGCGGCCACTACGGAGCCCTTGCCGTTGGTGCCCGCCACGGTAACCACTGGGACCGCGACCGGCAACAGGCCCAGTGCGCCGGCGACCGTGGCGACACGCTCCAGGCCCAGTTGTATCGGTTGCGGGTACAGTGCTTCCAGACGTGCCAGCCATGTGGCCAGCGCAGGCTCAGTCATCCCTGTTGTCGGGACTGAACTCGACCGGCTCCTCTGACTCCGCACTGCTGCTATCCTCCTCGTCCCCGGCGGCCGCTTCGACCGCGATCTGCTGCCCGGTCAGCTTGGCCAGCAACCTGGCGAGGGTATCGCGCATATCGTTGCGATGAACGATCATGTCAATCGCGCCGTGCTCCAGCAGGAACTCACTGCGCTGGAAGCCCTTGGGCAACTTCTGGCGGATGGTCTGCTCAATGATGTTGGGGCCGGCGAACCCGGCCCGGGCATCGGGCTCGGCGACGTTGATATCCCCCAGTAGCGCGAGAGACGCCGACACACCGCCGTAGATCGGGTCGGTCATCACCGACACGTAGGGTACCCCGGCGATTTTCATACGCTCGATAACAGCGCTGGTCTTGGCCATCTGCATGAGGGAGATCAGTGCTTCCTGCATACGCGCCCCGCCGGAAGCGGAAAAGCAGACCAGGGGAATACGCTCCTTCAGTGCCAGCTGGGCAGCCTGGGTAAACTTCTCGCCCACCGCATAGCCCATGGAGCCGCCGTGGAAGGCAAACTCGAAGGCAACGCAAATCAGGGGCATGCCCTGCAGGGTCCCTCGCATCGCCACCAGCGCGTCTTTCTCACCGGTGGCTTTCTGCGCGGCAACAATTCGATCGCGGTAGCGCTTCTTGTCGCGGAACTTGAGGCGATCAACAGGCTCGATATCGGCCAGGATTTCCTTGCGGCCAGCCTTGTCCAGAAAAATATCCAGGCGCCGGCGGGCACCGATGCGCATGTGGTGATCGCACTTGGGACAGACGTCGTCATTGCGCTCGACATCTGGCCGATACAGCACCGCATCGCACTTGACGCACTTTTTCCACAGCCCTTCAGGTACGCTGGAGCGCCGTTCGCCCTCCTCCTTGCGCACCCCGGACGGCAGTATCTTGTCAATCCAGCTCATGGCATCTCCCAATTGGTGACGCCATTATAAACGCGCGCGGTAGCAACTAGGAAGCGATGCTGTCCAATCCCGCGCGTATCTCTGCGACCAGGCTCGATGCGGCCCGCAACAAAGCGGCGCGATCGCCGCCCCCGGCGGCAGCCCTGGCGACACAATCCACCAGCGCGCTGCCCACCACAACGCCATCCGCGCTCGCTCCCACCAGGCGGGCTGAAGCCGCGTCCTTGATGCCGAAGCCCACCGCCAGTGGCAGCGCCGTGTGTGCGCGGATCAGGTCCAGGTGCCTGGCCACATCCGCGGCATCCAGGTTCCCGGCGCCGGTCACGCCCTTCAGCGCCACATAGTAGATAAAACCGCTGGCCTGGCCGACGATGGCCTTGATGCGCGCGTCGGGCGTGGTCGGTGCCACCAGGAAAATATTATCCATACCGACCCGGTGCAACTCGGCGTTGACCCCGGCGACCTCCTCCGGCGGGATATCCACGGTCAGGAGCCCATCGACACCCGCCGCCGCCGCCCGGTCGGCAAAGGCGGCATAGCCCATGTGCTCGACCGGATTGGCATAGCCCATCAGCAACACCGGCGTGTCAGTATCGCGCTGGCGAAAGGTCTCCACCATGTCCAGGGCATCGCGCAGCCGGGCACCGTTGGCCAGCGCCCGCTCGTGGGCCTGCTGGATCACCGGGCCCTCGGACATGGGGTCGGAGAACGGTACGCCCAGCTCGATAACATCAGCCCCGGCTTCCACCAGAGCGTGCATCAGCGGCACCGTCAACGCCATCTCCGGGTCGCCGACCACGATATAGGGGATCAGGGCCTTGCGGCCCTGTGCGGCCAACTGCTGGAAGCGCCCGGCTATTTTGCTCACTACTACCTTCTCCTTAAAATTCAATGCCGTCGATGTCGGCCACAGTGTGGATGTCCTTGTCGCCACGACCCGAGAGATTGACCACAATCGTCTGCTCCGGAGTCATGGTCGCAGCCAGCTTCTCTGCATAGGCCAGGGCGTGGGCACTCTCCAGCGCCGGCATGATCCCTTCGGTGCGGGTGAGGGCATGAAACGCGTGCAGCGCCTCGTCGTCGTTGATGGCAACGTAATTGACGCGACCGATGTCCTTGAGCCACGAGTGCTCGGGTCCCACGCCCGGGTAATCCAGGCCCGCGGACACGGAGTGGGTATGGAGGATCTGGCCGTCCTCGTCCTGCATCAGGTAGGTGCGGTTGCCGTGCAGCACACCGGGGGTTCCAGCGCTCAGCGGCGCCGCGTGCTGGCCGCTGTCGATGCCGTGACCACCGGCTTCAACGCCGTAGATGGCCACGCTCTCGTCCTCGAGGAAAGGGTGGAACAGACCGATCGCATTGGAGCCGCCGCCGACGCAGGCTACCAGCGCATCCGGCAGTCGCCCGGTGCGCTCCAGGATCTGGACGCGCGCTTCCCGCCCGATCACACTCTGGAAGTCCCGCACCAGCATCGGGTACGGATGCGGCCCGGCCACGGTGCCGATGATGTAGAACGTATCATCCACGTTGGTAACCCAGTCGCGCATGGCCTCGTTCATCGCATCCTTCAGCGTACGCGACCCCGAAGTGACAGGGATCACGGTCGCGCCCAGCAATTTCATCCGGTATACATTGAGTGCCTGGCGACGCACATCTTCCTCGCCCATGAAGACATGGCATTCAAGACCCAGTCTCGCGGCGATGGTCGCCGTGGCCACGCCGTGCTGGCCGGCTCCGGTCTCGGCGATTACCCGGCGCTTGCCCATGTGCTTCGCCAGGAGTGCCTGCCCCACGGTATTGTTTACCTTGTGGGCGCCGGTGTGGTTGAGATCCTCACGCTTGAGGTAAATACGGGCGCCGCCGACGCGATCGGACCAGCGACGGGCCTCGTACAGTGGCGAGGGACGACCGACATAGTGGGCGAGATCCTCGTCCAGTTCACGCTGGAAATCCGCGTCCGCAGACATTTGCCGATACAAGGCTTCCAGCTCCGACAGCGCGGACATCAGGGTCTCGGCGACGAATTTGCCGCCGTAAACGCCAAAGCGCCCCTCTGCGTCAGGCACTGACGCGAAGATCCTGCTGGTCATTTCCGTAGTCATGGTGTGCTCCCTGGGTGAGTTCAGCTGCGTACAGCAGCCACAAAGCGGTTCATCTTGCCTGCATCCTTGATTCCCGGCGCGCTCTCCACCCCGCCGCTGACGTCCACTGCCGCCGGCTTGACAGTGGCGATCGCAGTCGCAACGTTGTGCTCGTCGAGACCACCCGCCAGCACCAGTGGCCGGGACAGTCCCGCGGGAATCCCCGACCAGTCAAAGGTCTGGCCGGTGCCGCCGGGAACGCCGGGCTGCCAGCTGTCCAGCAGCACGCCGCGGGCACTCCCATAGCCGTTGGCGGTGCCGCCCACATCCAGGCCCGGGCGCATGCGCAGGGCTTTGAGATAGGGACGCTGGAACTGGCTGCAGAACGCCGGCGTCTCATCGCCGTGGAACTGGATACAATCTATGGGTACGCATTCGAGAATGCGATGGATTGTTGTCGCCTCCTCGTTGACAAACAACGCCACCATAGAGACGAAGGGCGGCACCGCCGCCACGATCTCACGCGCCTGCTCCGGGCTTACGCAGCGCGGGCTGGACCCGTAGAACACAAGCCCCAGAGCGTCCGCCCCCGCCTCGCA
This sequence comes from uncultured Haliea sp., assembly GCA_947258585.1. Taxonomy (GTDB): domain Bacteria; phylum Pseudomonadota; class Gammaproteobacteria; order Pseudomonadales; family Halieaceae; genus Haliea. The sequence continues at coordinate 31,375 of CAMYIZ010000032.1, forward strand.
GGCGGCCTGGGCATCGGCGCTGCTGGTAATGCCGCAGATCTTGACGAGGGTGCGTGACACAGGTGATGGCTACTGGCTTGCTGAAGGGCGCAGATGATAGCAGAACCGGGGGGCCAGTGTCTTCAGGTCGCCAGCAGCAGCGGGCCCGGAGGCGTCGGAGGAAGACCGAAGCGCCGCGGATACAAGACCTCTACCAGGTAGAGACCATCGGCGGGGGCGGTGTCGGCTGCCCGGGTGCGATCCCCTCCGGTCAACAGTTCCTCTATCCATCCGGGCGCCCTGGCACCGGTACCGACGGCCATCAGGCTGCCGGCGATATTGCGCACCATGTGGTGCAGGAATGCATTGGCCTGGATATCTATCACGACCAGATCCCCGCGGCGGCTGACCTCGCAGTGAGTGACGCAGCGAAAGGGCGTGCTGGACTGGCAGGAAGCCGCACGGAAGGCACTGAAATCCTGTTCTCCCAGCAGCGAACGGGCCGCCGTTTGCATGCGCCCCGCATCCAGGGGCCGGCGCTGCCAGCTCAGCTGCCGGCCCAGCAGTGCCGGACGAATGGACGTGTTGGCAATCAGGTAGCGGTAGCGCCGGGCCAGGGCCGAGAAACGCGCGTGAAAATCCTGCGCCACGGGCTGGGCCCAGTGCACCCTGATGTCCGGCGGCAGGCGGCTGTTGCCACCGACTACCCATGCCTTGCAGCTGCGCGCTGTCGGGGTATCCAGGTGAATGATCTGCGCGTGGCCATGGACCCCACTGTCCGTGCGCCCTGCACAGTGCACCCGCACGGGCGCTGCGGCAATTTCGCTGAACGCCGTTTCCAGGGTCTGCTGTACTGTGCGGGAACCGGGGTGAGGCTGGGCCTGCCAGCCATTGTAGGCGCTGCCGTCGTATTCGATGCGGCAGGCTATTCGGGTACCGGGGGGCAACGGATCAGTGGCAAAGACCCGCTCATCACTCTGCTCAGCCAAGTCTGTCGAGCAGCTCCCGGGCTTCCCGCTGCTGCTCGTCGCTGCCTTCGGTCCCGACTTCCTCGAGAATCTGCCGGGCACCGTCGTCATCGCCCATATCGATATAGGCGCGGGCCAGATCCAGCTTGGTCGACAGCGGGTCACCGTCTTCCGCGAACACAAAGTCCTCATCGCTGCTGTCGCTGCGACCAGGTTTGCCGCCAAAGTCCGCTGACACATCCAGCTCTTCGACCGGGCTGTCCTCAATCTCCAGGCCGAGGAACGCCGCTTCCTCGGTCTCCGGAGCCTCGAGATCGTCGCGGCTCTCAGACCCCGGCTCATCCAACTCGCCGAGCTGCTGGCTGAGGTCTTCCGCCGGGACCACGGGGGCAACTTTCTGCTCCTCGGGTTCCGGTTCTGGTTCCGGTGCTGATTCAGATTCCGCAGGCCCGGACGCCAGATCCGTGGTTTCCAGATAGGGATTGGCGGCAACAGGCTTGCTGGCGACAATCGCCTTGGCCCTGGCAACGACGTCTTCGTCGCCGGTGCGCTGCAGTTCGCCGAGCTGGTAGTCGACCTCGCCCCGGTCGCCGCTCTCGGCAGCAAGTTCCAGCAGCTTCATACGATAGGCAGTGTTGTTCGGCTCTGAGCGCAAGGCCTTGCGCAACAGGTCCATGGCCTGGTTGTAGCGGCCATAGGCAATGTAGATGTCGGCCTCTGCAAGCGCGTCGCCTGCCTCGACATCCGAGGCGTACTGATCATGCTTGCGCTCGCCGTAGCCACGCTGGCCGGTCGGTTCCGGGGAAGCACTTTGAGCAGACGCCCCCGTGGCGCCCGCACCGGCCCCCTCCAGGACGGCAGCGAGGCCATCGTCCTCGTCCACATCGAGCTCCGAGTCGCGCAGCTCGATGTCTGCGAAAGCATCCGCCTCGGCTTGCCGGCCCGGAGCAGGTCGGGCAGCAGCATACATGCCGCCAGCCTCTTCCTCGGACGCCGTCCTGCGCCGACGCCAGAACAGCAGCGCCAGCAACCCGGCGGCAATCACGCCGCCGGCGATGTATACCCAGCTACCGACGCCGCCCGCGGCAGGAGCCGCCGCCGCTGGGGGTGGTGTTTTCGCGCTGGGGGCCGCACTGGCAGAAGCGGCGCCCGCCGCCTCCCCGGCCCCTGCCGCATCGACTCCCACCAGCGTGTCCGGCCCGGAGGGCGGCGGCATACCGCTCTCGGCGGCCGCCAGAGCCTGCTGCAAAGATGCTATCTGCGCATCCTTCAACTCGACAATGCGTTCCAGGGTTTCCAGACGATCGGCCAGGGCCGCCAGGCGCTCGCCCAGCTCACCGCGTTCCCGCTCGGAACGCTGCAGCTCGTCCTGGGTCGCGGCATCGACCGACGAAGACTGCCCGGGGGCAGCGGGAACCTGTTCCGGTGGTGTCGCTTCAGTTTCTGCTTCTGCGGTCTCTTCGCCAGATGAAATCCGCAGGGCCGGCCCCGCTGCCACAGGTGCCGATGCGCGCCCGGCACGCCAGTCCTCGTTCTGCTGCCGCACAGCCTCCAGCGCCGCCTCCACATCGGCGTCGCTAATGTCTCCGGACGCCGGCAGGTAAATAATGAATCCCGCCTTGATCCTGTTGATATTGCCGTCGATGAAGGCATCGGGGTTCAGGCGCTGGATCTCCAGCATGGTCTGCTGCACCGAGACCCCGTCCACGCGAGCGCGCTGGGCGATCGTCCAGAGGGTTTCATCGCGGCGTATCATGTAACGGGCGCCAGGTGTGGGTTCGGCGGCAGTACCGGCGCTGAACTCACGCTCGGGCATGGCGCCCGGGGCCAGCCCGGACTCCCGCATGCTTACCCGGGTGCCGCTACCCTGGACCTCAGTGGTGGTTTTTTTTTCCGCGGCGTCAGGCGCCGGCAGGCCCTCGGTCGCAGCCACCCGCTCACTGGCGGAGACTACCGGGGACCGCGTGTCAAAGGCGGGGGGATCCACCAGCACCGTGTAGTTGCGCAACAGGCGCCCGGAGGGCCAGCGTGCCTCTACGATAAAGTCCAGGTAGGGCTCCAGCACCGGGTCATCGGAGGTGAGCACAATCACGCCACGGCCACTGCCGTCGATATCAACTTCGAACTTGATGCCGGTAAGGAAATAGGCCCGGTCGACACCGAGCCTGTCAAAGTCGTCCGCGGCGGCGAGGCGCACGCGAATCTGGTCTTCGTGAAGATTGCCGATATCCAGCAGGCTCACTCGCGCCTTCAATGGCTCGTTGAGAAAGGACTGCAATGTGAGCTCGCCCAAGCCTAGCGCCCATGCGGGCACCGTCTGCAGGCAACCCAGGGACAGAAGCGCCGCCGCCAACCGCTTTTTACGAGCCATAAATACGCCTTGTTATCCTTCCCCTGACATCACTCAAGCAGGCATCCCCTAGACTCCCGCCCCTACATGATGCTTTTGAAGATACCCGAAGTATGTTTTAACGCAAGTTTTTAATCAAGATAAGTACTAATCAGAGCCTCGGCAATTTGCACACTGTTCAGGGCCGCCCCTTTGCGCACGTTATCGGACACAACCCAGAGGTTCAGGCCCCGAGGATGGGAAATATCCTCCCGGATTCGGCCTACAAAGACCGGATCCTTGCCGGCGCTCTCGGTAACCGGTGTCGGGTAACCGCCGTCGGCACGCTCATCCATCACCGTAATACCGGGAAAAGCGGCCAGCAGCTTGCGCGCATCCGCTGCGGAAATTTTCTCGGTGGTCTCAATATGGACGGCCTCTGAGTGGCCAAAGAATACCGGCACGCGGACACAGGTGGGATTGACCAGCACACTGCTGTCACCGAGGATTTTTTGGGTCTCCCACACCATCTTCATCTCTTCCCGGGTGTAGCCATTGTCCTGGAAAGTATCAATATGGGGCAGCACATTAAAGGCGATCTGCTTCGGGTAGACCTCGCACTCGATCTCCTGGCCGTTCAGCAGCCGTGCGGTCTGCCCGGCCAACTCCTCAATGGCCTCTTTGCCCGTACCAGACACCGCCTGATAGGTGCAGACGTTGATCCTCTCGATACCGACAGCGTCGTAGATAGGCTTCAACGCCACCAGCATCTGGATGGTGGAGCAGTTGGGGTTGGCAATAATATTGCGGGTGGTATACCCCGCCAGCGCCTCCGGATTGACCTCCGGCACCACCAGCGGAATGTCGTCATCGCGACGGAAGTGGGAGGTATTGTCGATAACGATGCAGCCAGCCGCCGCGGCCTTGGGCGCAAACTCCTCGGAGATGCTGCCACCGGCGGAAAACAGGCCGATCTGCACCTGGCTGAAGTCAAACTCGGCGAGGTCTGTCACTTTGACCTGCTTGCCGCGAAACGTGATGCTCTTGCCAGCGGAGCGGGCACTGGCCAGGGGGTAGAGATTGCCAACCGGGAAGTTGCGTTCCTCAAGGATGGTCATCATGGTTTCACCGACCGCGCCGGTCGCGCCGACAACGGCGACATCGTAAAGCTTGCTCATAGCTACCTCTTTCCTGCGAATTGAATGATCAGGCCTGCAGGGCGGCTACCACCGCCGCGCCCATGTCCCGCGTAGAAACCAGGGTCATGCCCTCGGCGTGGATATCCGCGGTACGCAGTCCCATGTCGAGCACTCCGCTGACCGCCTGCTCAATCGCGGTCGCGGCTTGCGGCGATGCCAGGGTATAGCGCAGCATCATGGCGACCGAGAGAATGGTCGCCAGCGGGTTCGCCTTGCCCTGCCCCGCGATATCCGGCGCCGAGCCGTGGCAGGGTTCGTACATGCCCCGCCCGTTTTTGTCCAGGGAGGCAGATGGTAGCATACCGATGGACCCTGTCAGCATGGCGGCAGCGTCGGAGAGGATGTCGCCAAACATGTTGCCGGTGACCAGGACATCGAATTGCTTCGGGGCCCGCACCAGCTGCATGGCGGCGTTGTCCACATACATATGGCTCAGCTCCACATCGGGATACTCCTTGCCCACCTCCTCCATGACCTCGCGCCAGAGCACGGTGACCTCCAGCACGTTGCTCTTGTCGACCGAGCAGACGCGGTGATCGCGCTGTCGCGCCAGCTGAAAGGCCAGATGCCCTATGCGGCGAATTTCCGATTCACTGTAGACATAGGTATTGAAGCCCTGGCGCTCGCCGTTCTCCAGGGTGCGAATGCCGCGCGGCTCTCCGAAATAGATGCCGCCGGTCAGCTCGCGCACGATAAGGATATCCAGCCCCGACACAATTTCGGGCTTGAGACTGGAAGCCGCAGCGAGCTGCGGGTAGAGAATGGCCGGGCGCAGGTTGCCAAACAGCTCCAGTGCCGAGCGCAGACCCAGCAGCCCGCGCTCCGGCCGCAGCTGACGCTCGACCTTGTCCCACTTCGGCCCCCCGACGGCGCCGAGCAGGATCGCATCCGCAGACCGCGCACTGGCCAGAGTTGCCTCCGGCAGCGGCACCCCGTGTACATCCAAGGCGGCGCCACCCAGCAGGCCATGCTCGAGTTCCAGGTCAAGGGCAAAGCGGCGGTTGACCACCTCCAGCACGGCGACCGCCTCGGCCATGATTTCCGGGCCGATATAGTCGCCCGGCAGTACCAGTATTTTCCTCCCCATCTCAGCGCTGCTCCTGTCCAAGCACCCCGAACAACCAGGGTGAGCGCTGGCGCCAGCGCTGCTCAAAGCTGCGAATCGCCTCGGCACTTTCGAGGGTCACGCCGATATCGTCGAGACCCTGCAACAGGCAGTGCTTGCGCGCAGGGTCCACCTCAAAGCGAAACACCTCGCCCTCCGGAGTCTGCAGCTGCTGTTGCTCCAGATCCACTTTCAGCTGGTAGCCCTGCTCCGCGTAGAGCTCTGTGAACAGCTGGTCCACCTGCTCTGGCGTCAGCACCACCGGCAGAATGCCGTTCTTGAAGCAGTTGTTGTAAAAGATATCGGCGAAGCTTGGGGCGACGATACAGCGGAACCCGTAGTCTTCCAGCGCCCAGGGCGCGTGTTCGCGACTGGAGCCACAGCCGAAGTTTTCCCGCGCCAGAAGAATGGATGCGCCCTGGTAGCGTTTCTGGTTGAGTGGAAAATCCGGGTTCAGCGGCCGCTGGCTGTTGTCCTGGCCGGGCTGGCCTTCGTCCAGGTAGCGCATCTCGTCAAACAGGTTGGGGCCGAAGCCACTGCGCTTGATCGATTTCAGGAACTGCTTGGGAATGATCATGTCCGTATCGACATTGGCGCGATCCATGGGCGCCACCAGTCCCTCTAACACAGTAAAGCTTTTCATGCCCCGGTCTCCTGCAGGCTGCGTATATCGATAAAATGGCCGGCGATCGCCGCTGCCGCCGCCATCGCCGGGCTCACCAGGTGAGTGCGGCCGCCGGTGCCCTGGCGCCCTTCAAAGTTGCGGTTGGAAGTGGACGCACAGTGCTCCCCGGAGCCCAGTTTGTCCGCGTTCATGGCCAGGCACATGGAGCAGCCGGGCTCACGCCACTCCAGCCCCGCGTCAATGAATATCCTGTCCAGCCCCTCGGCCTCGGCCTGGGCCTTGACCAGACCCGAGCCCGGCACCACCAGCGCCTGCTTCACACTGGCGGCTACCCGCTTGCCACGCACCACTGCGGCGGCGGCGCGCAGATCCTCGATTCGGCTGTTGGTACAGGAACCGATGAATACGCGATCCAGGCGGATATCCGTAATCGCCATGCCGGGGCTGAGGCCCATGTATTCGAGTGCGCGACGGGTGCCTTCCCGGCGCGAGGGATTCTCGATCTGCGCCGGGTCGGGCAGGATGCCATCGATGGGCAGCACCATTTCCGGTGAGGTGCCCCAGGTCACTTGCGGCTGGATGTCTTCGCCACGCAGAGTCACCACCCGGTCGAATTCGGCGTCGTCGTCACTGTGCAGATCAGACCAGGCCTCGACGGCCGCAGTCCACAGTTCACCACTGGGAGAGTAAGTGCGCCCGCGCACATACTCCAGCGTCGTGGCGTCCACCGCCACCATGCCCATGCGGGCGCCGGCCTCGATGGACATGTTGCACAGGGTCATGCGCCCCTCCATGCTCATCGCGCGGACAACGTCGCCGCCAAACTCGATGGCATAGCCGGTGCCGCCCGCGGTGCCAATCTGGCCGATAATAGCCAGCGCCACGTCCTTCGCCGTGACCCCGGGCAGCAGGCTGCCGTCAACGCGCACCAGCATGTTCTTCATCTTCTGCTGCACCAGGCACTGGGTGGCCAGCACATGCTCGACTTCGGAGGTACCGATGCCGTGGGCCAGGGCGCCGAGGGCACCGTGGGTGGAGGTGTGGGAGTCGCCGCAGACCACGGTCATGCCGGGCAGCGTGGCGCCCTGCTCCGGACCGACCACATGCACGATTCCCTGCCGCACGTCATTGATCGGGATCTCGGTGATATCAAAGGCGAGACAGTTGTCATCCAGGGTCTGGACCTGCAGTCGCGAGACCTCGTCGATAATCCCGGCGACACCGCCGGCGCGCTCGGCGGTCGAGGTCGGTACGTTGTGATCCGGTACCGCCAGGTTGGCGCCCAGGCGCCAGGGTCTGCGCCCCGCCAGCCGCAGGCCTTCGAACGCCTGGGGCGAAGTCACTTCGTGGATAAGATGGCGATCAATATAGATCAGGGCAGAACCGTCGTCGCGCTGCTCGACAAGGTGATTGCGCCAGAGTTTGTCGTAGAGTGTCAGCCCGGCCATGGGGATTCCTCGCCTGCGGTGAATTCGGAAAGCCAATGATATGCTTGACCCTTTGATAACTCAAATTTATTATTTTTATCTATCGCATTCCAAATGGTAATCTGAAATGGACCTGCAGAATCTTCAGGCTTTTCTTCTGGTGGCAGAGGAAGGCTCCTTCTCCCTGGCCGCCGAACGCCTGCACCTGTCCCAGCCCGCGGTCAGCAAGCGCATTGCGCTGTTGGAACAGGGCCTGGGTAGCGAGCTGTTCGACCGTATCGGCCGCCACGTCGGGCTCACGGAGGCCGGCCAGGCCCTCCTGCCCCACGCCAATGCGATCGTACAACAGCTGTACACCGCCGAGCAGGCAGTGCGCGACCTGTCCGGGGAAGTCGCCGGCCAGCTGCGGCTGGCCACCAGCCATCATATCGGCCTGCACCGTCTGCCACCGGTACTCAGCGCCTTCAGCAAATCCTATCCGGGGGCCAAAATCGATATCGACTTCATGGACTCGGAGCAGGCGTACGACCTGATCATGCAGGGTCGTTCCGAACTGGCTGTAGTCACCCTGGCACCGGTTGCCGACGACAGCATGATCACCCGGCCCGTGTGGCAGGACCCCCTGGTCTTCATGGTGGCGGCGGACCACCCCCTGGCCGGCAAGGGCGACTGTAGCCTGGCCGACCTGGCGCGGCACCCGGCGATCCTTCCCGGGCTGAACACCTACACCGGCCAGATCGTCAAGCGCCTGTTCGCCGAGCACCGGCTGGCGCTGCAGGTGACCATGGCTACCAATTACCTGGAAACCATCCGCATGATGGCCTCAGTGGGGCTGGGCTGGACAGTTCTGCCCCGCACCATGCTGGACCCGGGCCTGGTGGCACTGCCGGTGTCGGACACCGCGATCGAGCGCTCCCTCGGGCTGGTATATCACCGCGGTCGCAGCCTGTCGCGGGCCGCCCAGGCTTTCATGGCAGTATTGGCGGAATTCGCCGATACCACCACGAAAGCCTGACCCCCCTACTTCTGGAAAGCCGCCCGTCCCCGGTCTCTGGCTTTGCGCCTGCTGACCGGTTTAGCGGCAGTCAGAAAATACCCATTTCCAGCCCGGTAGCGAAGGCTTCTCCCAGTTCCTCCGCCTGCCGGCAGTGCGCCGCGTTCACCTCGCCGCGGCAAATCACGGGTTCCATGGCCGCCGGCAACGGGTAACCGGAAAGGATGCGCCGGGCCTGTTCGCGGGCACCGCGACCGTCGTTGCCGGCGCTGATCAGCAAGCCGTAGGGCAGCACCCGCCCGGACTCTCCCACCGGATAAAAGGTCCGGTCCAGGAAGTCCTTGATGCCACCACTCAGGCTCCCCGAATTTTCCGCGCCCACCAACAGCAGGCCATCCGCTGCCAGCAGATCGGCGCTGCCGGCATCCCAGGCCCGCAACACCCGGACCTGGACCCCCGCCACGCTGGCAGCGGCGGTAAAGCAAGCGCGGGCGAGCCTGGCGCTGGCGCCGCTCTGGCTGTGATAGACGATCAACAGTAAACGCATTGCGCCCCCCATGCCGCAGATCAGGATTGGAGCACAGCCCGCCGGGCCAGGCCAGCCATCCCATCAAATCCGCCCAGATCCACCGTTTATCCACACACTGCCCTGTGGATAACTGTGGGGATAGCTTGTCTCCACGACTCTGCCTAACCGCGTTAAAATGTTACTCCGGGCCCGGCCTCGGCGCTGAATATAATTAATATTTATCATTACATTCATATAGTTACGATACTTATCGAGAAATTAACTCAGAAACTCACCACACCCGGGCGCAGGCCGGGGTGCGCGCCAGGAATTGTGGACAGTGCATTTCCCGGGGGTTGGCAGGCGCTTACCTGCGGGACCACGGACTATCGCGTCCCGGCGGCGCTGCGGCAGCGGTCAGGCGCCAGCACTGGTGAATCCGGCTGTTGCGCTGAAAGTCTGGATCCAGGGTGCTGCGGGTGATGTCCTCGCAGTTGAAATCCGCCTCCAGATTCGGGTCCAGCCGGAATCCCCGACGGTTATTGGAAAAGTAGAGTACCCCCCCGGGCCGCAGCAGTGCCATCGCCCCGCGCACCAGTGGCGAATGATCCCGCTGTACATCGAAGGACTCCGAGAGCTTGCGGGAATTCGAAAAAGAAGGCGGATCCAGCAGGATCAGGTCGAAGTGGCGGCCACAGGCCTGCAGCCAGGACAGGCAATCCGCACGCTCCAGGCGATTGCGGGTCTCATCCAGGCCGTTGTGGGCCAGGTTCCTGCGCAACCAGCCAAGATAGGTGTTGGACAGGTCCACGCTGGTAGTGCTGCGGGCCCCACCCAGCGCCGCGTGGATCGTTGCTGCACCGGTGTAGCAAAAGAGATTGAGGAAATCCTTGCCGGATGCCTCGCGCCCGAGACGCAGACGCAGGGGGCGATGATCGAGGAACAGGCCGGTATCCAGGTAATCGCGCAGGTTGACCAGCAACTTCGCCCCGCCCTCGCGCACCGACAGCACTTCGCCGCTGCTGTCCTGCTTGCGGTACTGCTCGTCACCGCGCTGGCGCTGGCGCAGCTTGTAGACAATGTTGTCTGGGGCCACACCCAGGGCAGCGGGCAGCGCCGCCTGCACTTCGGCCAGGCGCCCAGCGGCGGCCGCGGGGTCCACATCCCGAGGCGCCTGGTATTCCGCCACATGCACCTGGTCGCCGTACAGATCCACCGCCACGGCATACTCCGGCATATCCGCATCGTAGAGCCGGTAGCACTCGATGCCCTCGCGTTTTACCCAACTCGCCAGACGGCGGCGGTTCTTGCGCAGGCGATTGGCGAACATCTGTGCACCGCCGGTGAGCTCCGCCAGCGGCGCGGCGGTGGCGACGGGCTGCACGTCCGTCACTTGCGGCGCCTTGTCGCTGAGCCGGTTGTTACCCAGATCGAACAGCAGCAGACTGGACTCCAGCGCCCCGTTCCACAGCTTGTACTGCTTGTGACTGCGCAGGCCGGTGGCGCGCCCAAGATCCTTGTCGGAGGTGAAAATGGCCGCCTGCCAGCCGGGAAACTCCCGCAGCAGGGTCTCGCCAAGCTGGCGGTAGAGATACTGCAGGCTGTCCTTGTCCCCCAGGCGCTCGCCGTAGGGCGGATTGCAGACCAGCAGGCCCTGCGGCAGGGAAACATGGGTTGGCCGGGTGAGCTCCGCCAGGGGCTTGCAGCTCACCCGCACCACGGCCTCCAGCCCCGCGCTGGCGATATTTTCCTGCGCCCGGTGCACCACCTTCGGGTCCGCGTCGTAGCCACGGATCTCCGGCAACCGGGCCTGTTTGCCCCGCTCGGCACGGCCTCGCGCATCGCTGAGCAGGGCCTGCCACTGGGGTGCGCTATGGCCCTGCCAACGCTCGAAGCCGAAACGCGTCCGGGCCAAACCCGGGGCGATATCTGCCGCCATCATGGCGCCCTCCAGCAACAGAGTCCCGGAACCGCACATGGGATCGATCAGGGCGCCGCCCCGGGCCGCCATACCGGGCCAGTCCGCGCGCAGGAGAATGGCCGCCGCCAGGTTTTCTTTCAGCGGCGCCGCCCCCGCCTGCAGCCGGTAGTTGCGCCGATGCAGGCTGCCGCCGGACATATCCAGGGCCAGCAGGATGCCGTGTCGCGAGAGACGCACATTGAAGCGCAAATCCGGATTGGAACGATCTACCGAAGGCCGTTCGCTGCCGCGCTGGACAAACCAGTCGACGATGGCGTCCTTGCAGCGCTGGGCCCCGAACTGGGTGTTGCGGATATGGGTGTTTTCCCCGCTGAAATCGATACTGATGGTCTGCTCCGGGGACATGATCCCGGCCCAGTCCACCCGCATCAAGCCGGCGTACAGGGCGTCCGCGTCCTGGGCATCGAATCTCTCCAGTGGCAACAGTACCCGATTGGCGAGGCGCGACCAGAGGCAGGCCCGATAGCCGATCGCCAGGGGGCCATCGAAGTAGACCCCGGCCACGGTTTCCCGGCCGCCGCTGGCGCCCAGCGCCAGCAACTCCGCCAGCAGCAGCCCTTCGATACCCTTGGGGCAGGTGGCAAACCATTGCCGTTCGGCGCTGGCGGGCAGCTTCGCGGGAGCCACGGTATCGTCGGGAAAGCTGCTCATGCCGGGGATCCTGGGGGGTACTGAAAAGGGTGCCCAGTGTACCGGAAAGTCGTGCTAGCTGCGCTTGCGCGGCGCCCGTTTCCGCGTCGCAGCCGCTGCGGGCTTGCGCCGGGGTGGGGACTGCGGCGCATTGGCCAGCTTTTCCTTCGCCATCACATCCAGCACCAGCTGGGCGGCGCTGTCGATGTAGCTGATGAAACGGGCGTGCTCATCATCGCTGAGGGTACGCAGGACATCGTGCTGCCGATAGAGGTTGACGAAACGGCGCTCGCGCTCGTACTGGCGCGGCAGGGCCATCACTCCCCACTGTTCCAGCGTCTGCTCGAGCTGGGGATTGTAGGTTCGCAGGAACTTGATCAGGAACGGCACCGGGTCGTGCCGGGCCAACAGGCTCGCACTGCGCAACACCAGCTCCAGCGGCATGATTTTCTCGCCGCTTTCGATGTCTTCCAGCATCGACTTGTCGGAGACCCCGAGGCTGTCCGCCAGCTCTTTCAGTGACAGGCCCGCCGTCTCGCGGGCATCGCGCAGGAAGTGGCCGGCGTCGGCCATGGCCTCGAGCCGCTCGGGCTCAAAGCTGTTGAGCAGAGTACTGCGCAGCCAGCCTTCGCCGAACATGGCTGTCATGGTAGCGGTATTGCGGGCGATTTCCAGAGTCCCGCCGGCAACCTGGCCGCTAAAGCGCAGCAGGCCGGCCAGCAGGCTCTCGGAGTCGTTACCCTGATTCTTCTTGTCAGCCATGGCTACAGCTTAGCCGAACATCCGCCACTTGCCGAGGTCCACAGCGGTCCGCCTCACTGCAGCCCCGACTCCAGCCGGAATATCTCCCGCAGAATCTCCCGCCACTCGTCATACTGGCTCTCCAGACTGCCATTGAGCCGGTAGACACTGCCGCTGACGTCGAGGACAGTCGGCAGGACCTCATTGTTGAAGCCCCTCGCGAGGTCTTCGAGATCCTGCTGCTGAATCTTGCTCCACTTGAATGCATTGTAGGTCTGCTCCATCGCGGCGTAGGTGCCACGCGCCCCAGCGCGGTCGCGCTGGGACAGCCGCCGGGCATAGTCCTCCCGATACAGGGCCTGTTCGCGGCCGTACTGGCGCCACAGGTCGTAGGTGGGCTGCATCGTCTGGTAGAGATCGACGTACTGCTCGTCGACCACATCAATGAAGCGGAACTCCTGGCTGCGGATCAGTTCAACCCGGGCCAGCATCGGATCGTTCTCCGCCGGCAACCGCAGTAGCTGCTGGCGCCCCGCCGCATCCTCGGCCACAAACCCGGCAAAGTAGTCAGGTGCCAGGTCGCCCGCCTGCCGCAACAGCGCGAGTTCGGGCAGTTGCTGTAGTTCGGCGTGAGCCTGGTTTCGGTATTCCGCCAACAGGTCGTTGGCAATCTTGCGGTACAGATCGATAAACGGATCCCCGCCGCCCACTACCGGGTAGTCGGACGCCTGCGCCTCGTCAGCGTAGATCCGGTCCAGCCAGATTCGACCACTGGCATCCTCGGCCCGGATCTGCAGCACCAGGAAACGGCCATCCGAGTGCAGTATCTTGCCCTCAAGCTGCAGCACGGCGGCAGGCTGCGGCTCGGGCAACACCCGCACCGCGCCCCAGGCATTACTCTCCTGCAGCAGCTGACGCAAACGCACCGGCATATAGCGGGCCTCGGCCTTGCGGATGTCCGGGAAAATGCCCTGGCGACTGAGACCCGCGGTCTGCTCCGGAATACCCGGATCAAAGCTCACCAGGGCCAGGTCCAGGGCCGGTTGCGGCGGCTGGGCCAGCACTTCGAGCCTGACAGAGCCTACCGAGGGGGGCCAGCTTTGGACTGCGGGCGGCAGGGGCTGGGCTGTCTGCGGCGCGGGAGCGCTGCCACAGCCCGCAAGCAGCAGGAGCAGGCCCAGGCAGTGGATCAGGGCGATTCGGTGGTACACACTTTACCTCGGGTGAGGGTCTGCTCACAGGAGAATCCGTGAGCCTCGGGGTCCATGCGCCGGTAGACCCGGTTGAGGGAAAACGGCGAAGACACACGATCCGAGCTGACCGTGGTGGCGATATTAAGCATCTGGCCATCCGGTCCCAGCGTCAGGCGGTGGCGAATTGCCAGACCCTCGGGCAGGGAGAGCACAAACAGCAACTGGTGACCGTCCCAGCCACAGAACTCGCTGCCGAGGGGCGTTTCGACCACCGTCGGGCGGCCCTCATGGAAATCGCAGTCGAGGGCGAAATCGCCCTCCCTGCGGACACGGATCTGGCTGAGGTCCTGCTCTATATCGAGCAGCTGGGAGCGGGTCACCAGGTCTGCCATCTGCGCCAGGCCGATGATTGATGCGCCGCTGTCCGTGCCGGCATCGCCGATCATCAGGGCGGCGCCGGGACCGCGCAGCTCGCCACCCCCGGCCTGGGCACGGCGCTCCGCCTGGCGCTGCAGCTCGCGTACCAGGCCGTTGAGGCGCACCTGGATGTTGTCACTCTGGCCGTAATCCAGCGACCAGCTGCCGCTGAAGTCGACACCCACACGGGAAGCGGCGGGCTGGCGCTGCTCCTGGCTGCCACAGGCTCCCAGCACCAGCAGCAGGGGGGCGAGCAGTATCTTGGCGAAGGGTTTCATCACGGCGGCCAGTGTAACCCAGGCGCCGGCGTTTCAGCAGGGGTGGTCAGTTAAAAAGACCTTCACCGGCGGACAACCGCCTGCCCAGAGCGGCCACCTGGGCACCGCTGGAACCCAGCGCCATTTCGTTGTAGCGCAGCCACAGGCAGTAGCGCCACAGCGGGTAGTCGCGATCAATACCGGTGCCGCCGTGCACGTGCTGGCAGGCGTAGCTGACCCGGTGACCCACATCGCCGGCCCAGATCTTCGCAATCTGCACCTCGGTGGTCGCGGCTTGCTCGTCGCTGAGCAGCGACAGTGCCTGCCAGGTGCACAGGCGCAGGCACTCGACGTCGATGTAGCAGTCCGCCATGCGATGCCCCACGGCCTGGAAGGTGGCGATGGGCACCCCGAACTGACGCCGTTCACTGGTATAGCCCGCCGCCATGCGCAGGGCGTGGTCGGCAGCACCCAGCTGCTGGGCACAGAGCGCTGCCGCACAGCGCTCGCGGGTCCAGCGCAGCAACGCCTCGCCGCCACGGGTCATGACCATATCCGCGGACGGTACGACGACTCCTGCCAGCGTCACCTGGCAGTGGGGCTCGAAGTGGGTCATCTGGAGATCGGCGAGCGTCACCCCAGGGGCCCGGGGGTCCAGCAGGACCACCGCGGTGTCGCCGCCCACGCGTACCGGCAACAACATCCAGTCGGCTTCCCGAGCGAATGGAACCATCGCGCACTGCCCCTCCAGAACCAGGGTGTCGCCCTGCCAGCGAGCCTGCACCCGGGTCGGATCGGCGCTACTCAAACCGCTCCAGAAGTCGCCGGTCAGCAACAGTTCGCCGCGGGCAGCGGCGGGCAGAACACGCTCGCGCAATCCTGCCGCTGCAAATTTCTGCAAGGGCAGCAACCCGGACACACAGTGCGCCAGCGCCGGCACCGGCGCCACACTCCGCCCCAGCTCCTCGATAAACAGCCCGAGTTCCATGAAGTCCAGGCCCATGCCCCCGTACTCCTCGGCTATCGCGACAGCGGGCAAGCCGGCCGTCAGCAGTGTCTGCCAGAGCGCCCGGTCAAAGCGCGGCGCCCGGTATTCATCGTAGGCGCCGAGACTGGCGGGGCTGACTGCGTCGTCGAGGATCTTGCGGGCGAGCCCGCGCAATTCTTCCTGAATCTCCGAAAACCCAAAGTCCATGACTGGCGCCCCCTCAACGGCTGGCGCGGGGCATCCACAGCCCCGCGGCGGAAATGATGTCGCGCTGGATCTCGTTGGCACCGCCGCCAAAAGTAATGATAGAGGCGGTGCGGTAGAGGCGCTCGATTCGACCGGCCTGCTCCTGCGCCGCGGGAGAATGTGCCCGCAGCAGGCCGGCCTCGGCGACGATCTCGCCGAGGAGCCGGTAGACCTCGATGAAACCCTCGGAGCCAAACACCTTGGCCGCAGAGGCGTCAGCCATGCCCAGGGTACCGGCGGTCATCGCCCAGGATTGCTTGTACACGATCAGTTTCATGCATTCGATCAGGGCCCGGCTGCGAGCCAGATTGGCCTGCACCCAGGACTGCGCCGCGACCGGCTGACCATCCTCCCCCGGCGCCTCCCGCGCCCAGTGTACAACCTGGTTGAACAGCTCTGAGATGGGACCGAAGTTGATCAGGCTCAGCCGCTCCCGGTTGAGCTGGCTGGTGATCAGCTTCCAGCCCCCATTCAGCTCTCCCACCCGGTGGTCGTCGCTGACGCGGATGTTGTCGTAAAAAGTCGCGTTGGTGCGCACGCCGCCCAGCGTATGGACGGGGGTGCAGCTCCAGCCCGGGTCACTGTTGGGGACCAGGAACATGGAAATACCCTTGTGCTTCTTCGGGGCGTCCGGGTCGGTGCGCACGGCGAGCCAGGTGTAGTCGCAAAAATGGGCCAGGGAGGTCCACATCTTCTGCCCGTTGATCACCCAGTCCTCGCCGTCGCGCACCGCGCTGGTGCGCAGGGCCGCCAGGTCGGTACCCGCGCCGGGCTCCGAATAACCGATAGACACCAGCAGTTCGCCGCGGAGGATTTTGGGCACAATCTCCTCGCGTATCCAGGCATTGCCGTGTTCAGCCAGGGTTGGCCCCACGGACTCCGTGGTCAGGAACGGGAACGGGTAGCCCGCGCGCATGACCTCCTCCACGAACACGAACTGTTCCAGCGGCGAGAGACCGCGGCCACCGTATTCCCTGGGCCAGCCCAGGCCTATCCAGCCGTCCCGCCCCATTTTCGCCAGTGCCGCTCGCCACAGGGGGCCGCCGCCCTCGCCCATGTCGCGCTCGCACTCGGCCCGCAATTCCGCTGTCATCAACTCGCGGAAATAGGCTCGCAGCTCGTCACGCAACGCCAGCTGAGCGGGGGTAAACTGTATCTTCATCTCAGGCTCCTCGCGATTGGTGCTGAAATCATAACCGCGGCTCGCGACCGGCACAGGCTGGATTGCGGCCAATCTTCATGGCGAAAGCGTTCAGGCAGCGCCCTGCAAGCGGCGCAAGTCCTGCAGGATTTCCCGCCACATGGGGTCCGGGGCCGCATAGGGGGCGTAGATTGCCAACCGGTCGGCGCAGTCGCCATAGCGCGCCAGGAGTGCCGCCGCGATATCCCCCGGATGACCACTCAGCGCAAAGGCGGCAATAAATTCATCGTCGATATGGCTGCCCAGCACGTCCCATTGCCCCTGTTTGGAGAGCCGGTTCAGTTCCGGCTGCAGATCACCGTAGCCAATGGCTGCCATGGGCGGCAGGTAGGCCGGCGTCGACGCGTAGAAACCGAGTAAACCACGCACGGCCGCGGTGGCGGCCTCGCGCCCCGCGGCGTCCTCACCGGTGATGACAATGGCGTTGACCTGGAGGATGAAATCGGCGCGCGACCTGCCCGCCAGGGCGAGGCCCCGTTCCACCGCGGGCAGGGCCTGCTGGCGCAGGAAACGTTCGTTGTTGAAGGGGTGGACGATCAGGCCGTCAGCGACCTCCCCCGCTATTTCCGTCATCCGCGGGCCCAGTGCACCGAGTAAAATGGGCGGGGCGCCATAGGGATTGGCACCGGGGTTGAACATCGGAGTCATCAGGGTGTGGCGATAGAACTTGCCCTCGTAGGCCAGCGGCACCCCGTCCTGCCAGCAGGCGAAAATGGCTTTCAGGGCCAGTATATAGTCGCGCATGCGGGTCGCCGGCGGGTCAAAGTCGATGCCAAACCGCTTCTCGATATGGGCCTTGATCTGGGAGCCTATTCCCAGCAGGAAGCGACCTCCGCTGAAACGCTGCAGGTCCCATGCCTGGTAGGCCAGGTGCAGCGGGTTGCGGGGAAACGCGACTGCAATGCCCGTGGCGATATCCAGTTCCGGCGCGTGCTCGGACGCCAGCACCAGCGGTAGGAACGGATCCCAGCTACCCTCCAGGGTATAGACACCGTCGTAGCCAATGTCTGCAAGTCGCCGGGCTTCCGCGGCTGCGCCTGCCAACTGCGCATAGAACGGGCCATCGATTTTTATCGTCACGGTTCTGTTCTCCATTTCCGGGACAGCGGATAGCGCTGACACCGGACGTTATAGCGCAGAGCAACACGGCTCGGCCACGACATTGCCGCCCCCGGTCGGTATCCGCGCGATCGCCGCGCCACAGGTCGGCCACTGGTACAGATAGGTGTACGCCGACACGCGCTGCCAACGGCCGTCTGCGCCATAATCGCGCTTTCAATGTGAGGACCCCGATGATGAAAACCGGAATCTGCCTGCCCTACATGAAAGCCGGGCTCACCCGCGATGACTACCTGCAATGGTTCCAGCGGGTCGACGCCGGACCGTTCCACAGTGTTTCCTGCGGTGAACGGGTACACGGCCCGACCTTCGATATGCGCGTACTGCTGGCGGCGGCTGCCGCCTGTACCAGCCGGGTGGAGATCACTCCCACCCTGTACGTATTGCCCATGCACCCCGCCGTGCAGGTGGCAAAAGAAGTCGCCAGCCTCGATATCCTGTCCGGTGGTCGCGTGCAGCAGGTCTGCGTTGGCTACGGCGGCCGCGAGGCCGACTATGCCGCGGTGGAGGCTACCTTCAAGGGCCGCTATGGTCGTATGGACCAGCAGGTCGCAACCCTGCGCCAGGTCTGGAACCAGCAGGAAGTGATCCCGGGGGCCGGGCCCATAGGCCCCCTGCCCAGCCGTGACGGCGGCCCCCGGCTGCTTGCCGGAGCACTGGGCCCGAAGAGCATCGCCCGCTGTGCCCGGTGGGCCGACGGCCTGTACGCGTGGTCCGGCAACGGTGAACAGGGTGAACTCGGCAACGCTTTCCGCATGGCGGACGAAGCCTGGGACGCCGCCGGCCGCGAGCACAAGCCCTACCGGCTGGGGGGGTTCTGGTGCACCCTGGCGGATGACGGACCGCAGCGGCTGCATGACTACGTCTACGACTACCTTGCCATCGCCGGCCCGGAAATCGCCAAAATGATGGCGGAGTCCGTGCACCGCAGCTCCGAGGACGCCATCCTGCAGGCCCTCGACAACGCCGAGGCGGCGGGATGCGAGGAGGTGTTCCTCGTCCCGGCGACCGCGGATATCGCCGAGGTCGACCGCTTGGGGGATCTGCTGCTGCGGCGGGGCTGATTGAAGCGGGGCCCGGAGCGGCTCTTTCACCTGGCGCCCCGGCGGTCGTTTCGTGGTTCACTTTGTTCGCGTGGCGGCCTGGCGGCCGCTGCATCGCTTCGTGGGCCGCTTCGTCCGCGTGGCGGCCTGACGGCCGCTGCGTCGCTCCGGGAGGCGGGGACTTCGCTACTCCATTGCGGGCGCATGCGGCGCGCGCTCCTGTGGTGATCTTGCGCTGCCTTCTGGCCGCGCACGGTGTGAGCCGGGGAGGCATGAGGCATGGCGCCGGTGGGGTTGGCGCGTGCCTGTTCCCGCTTCTGGGACTGCAGGTTCGCAGCCCCTAAGGGGATCAGGTGGGCGCACCGACGCCCTCCAAGTCCGTAGCGAAGCCCCCACCCCCCGCATCAACGCGGGGCACCTTGAATACCCGCTCGGCGCTTCGTCTGCGCGGGACACCGGTTGCGTGCCAGGCCCCCTGGACGACAGCCAACGGCCCGCCGGAACATCGGCGTATCGGCGTATCGGGCTTCAGGCTTCAGGCTTCAGAGCCAAAATCCCGTACCAGCAGCCGTCCTCACCAGAAACAAAGTCCCTGCGCCACAACCTCCCACCCGCGTTGATCCCGGGCGGGAATGGCCTTTTTCGGACTCGGAGGGCGTCGGTGCGACCACCGTCCCCGCTTAGTGGCTGCCAACCCCCAGCCAAGAAAGTGGGAACAGCCCAGCACCGAACCC
>CAMYIZ010000033.1 GCA_947258585.1 uncultured Haliea sp.
GCGGCCGCGCTGCAGGGCGCGGACCCGCGTGCGGCCGCCGGGCGCAGCAGCGGCGCCGGCAACGACTTCCTGATCGAGATTGACGGTGAGTTTGGCAGTACTGCACGGGTGCGGGAGGTGGTCCTGCGCGCCGACACCGCTGGCGGTGCAGTGCGCCTCGGGGATATCGCCCGGGTCTACCGGGCCCAGTCCACACCGCCGGCGTCGCGGGTCCTGGTCCAGGGCAGCGAGGGCATCCTGGTGGGTGTGGCCATGCTTGACGGTATGCAGGTTGACCGCTGGACCGGGGATTTCGGCCGCTTTGTCGAGCAATACCGCAGCCTGTCACCCCGTGGCATCAGCCTGGAAATCAGCTACGACCAGAGCGTCTACACCATTGAACGGCTGCAGAGTGTGGCGAACAACCTGGCCCTGGGCGTGGTGTTGGTACTGCTGGTCCTGCTGTTCACCATGGGCTGGCGCGCGGCGGTGGTCGTGGCCTGTATCCTGCCCCTCTGCTCCCTGTTTTCGGTGGCAGTACTGTACGAGCTGGGTATCGCCATCCACCAGATGTCCGTCACCGGGCTGGTGGTGGCTCTCGGCTTGCTGGTGGACGGCTCCATCGTCATGACCGACGAAATCCGCAAGCGCCTGGTGGACCACGGCGACAGTCCGCTCTCGTCAATCACCGGTGCCGTGTCGAGGTTGCGGGTTCCCCTGCTCTCTTCCACCGCCACCACCGTGCTGGCCTTTATGCCCATGGTGATCCTGCCCGGGCCATCCGGCGACTTCATGGGGTCCATCGCCATCGCCGTGGTGGTGATGCTGACCGGCTCGCTGTTGCTGGCGCTGATTGTCACCCCGGTGCTGGCGGCGTGGCTCCTGCCGCGGGGCCTGCAGCGGGCGGGGCACTGGTGGGAGATGGGCTTGCAGAGCGGCCGTCCGGGCCGCCTGCTGGTGCGTGCCCTGGACTGGTCCCTGCGCAATCCCGGCAGCTCGGTGGCGCTGGCGCTGGTGCTGCCGCTGACCGGGTTCCTCAGTTTCTCGACCCTGACCGCGCAGTTTTTCCCCGGCACGGATCGCGACCAGATGTACCTGCAGGTCAAGCTCCCGGATGGGCGCTCCATTGCTGACACTGCCGCCCTGGTCAAGCGGCTGGACGGGCAGTTGCGGGGAGATCCGCTGGTGCGGCGGGTGGACTGGACGATTGGCGAGAGCGCCCCGGCTTTTTACTACAACATGTTTCGCACCCGGGAACGCATCCCGAGCTGGGCCGAGGCACTGGTGTTGACCACCGACCCGCAGCAGACCGATGACCTGATCCGGCGCCTGCAGCGGGAGGTGGACAGGGACTACCCGGAAGCGCGGATCATCGTCCGCGGCATCGACCAGGGGCCGCCGGTGATGGCGCCCCTGGAGGTCGAAATCTATGGCGATAACCTGGATGTGCTGCGGAACCTGGGCGAGCAGTTCCGGCTGCGTCTGGAGCAGCTGCCCGAAGTCACCCACACCAACACCAGCCTCGTCGCCGGGGCGCCCAAACTGGTATTCGAAGCAGACGAAACCCGGCTGCGGCTGGCCGGACTGCAGCGTCGCGACGTCGCCGCAGCGCTGGACGCGGCCCTCACCGGTATGACCGGGGGCGAAGTTCTGGAGGGTACCGAGCGCCTGCCGGTAAGGGTGCGGCTGGAGGAAGCGGACTGGGGCAGCGCCGGCCAGATCGCCGCCCTGCACCTGCCGCTGCGCAATGGTGCCGCGGGGCAAGACGGCATTCCCGGCGTGGCCCTGCAGAGCCTGGGCCAATTCGCCCTGGTACCCTCCCGCAGCCCTATCAGCCGCACCCGCGGAGAGCGCACCAATACCGTGCAGGCCTACCTCACCCGGGGGGTGCTACCCGAGGAAGCCCTGAACCATTTACGCCGGGATCTGCAGGCCAATCCCATCCCCCTGCCGGAAGGCTACCGCTACGGTTTCGGCGGGGACAGCGACGAGCGCGCCAGCGTGGTCGCCGACATCATGGCGCCGATGGGGATGATCATCGCCCTGCTTATCGCCAGCATCGTCCTCACCTTCAATTCCTGGCGCCTGTCCCTGGTTGCCGTGCTGGTATGCATTTGCTCCACCGGCCTGAGCCTGCTGTCACTGGCGATCTTCCAGTATCCCTTCGGTATCCAGGCACTGATCGGGGTTATCGGCTCCATCGGCGTGTCCATCAACGCGGCGATCATCATCATGACCGCGCTGCAGCTGGAACCCGGCGCCGTGGCCGGCGGGGTCTTTGCCATTCGCAGTGTGGTGATGGATTCCAGCCGCCACATCGTCTCAACCACCATCACCACGTTCGGCGGTTTCCTGCCCCTGATTCTGGAGGGCAGCCAGTTCTGGCCGCCTTTCGCCATGGCAATTGCGGGCGGCGTGCTGCTGTCCACCGTCGTGTCCTTCTTCCTGGTCCCGCAGTTGTTCCTGCTGCTGCGCCGATGGCCGGACCGGTTGCGGATGCGGCGGCAGTCACCAGCCGCCACCGCGGAGCTACAGCGATGACCCGGCCGCGGAAGGGGCCGTCCCGCAGCTACCATCATGGCGACCTGCGCAACGCCCTGATCATCGCGGCGGCGGAACTGATCGACGAGCGCGGCAGCGTGGATTTTGCCATGATCGATGCCGCGCGCCGTGCCGGGGTCAGCAGCGCCGCGCCCTACCGCCACTTCAAGGACAAGGCTGCGCTGCTGGATGCGGTGCTGGACTTCGCGCTCCTGGTCCTGGGCCGGGAGATGGAAGCGGTGACTCGCCAGCACCCTGCCGGCAGCGTTGCGGCCATTGTTGCCCTGGGCCAGGCCTATATCCGCTTCGTGACCGGCCACCCGCAGTTCTATGACCTGATGTGGGGCGACCGCCACAAGCGCGCAGACCAGGACCCCGAGCACGGCCTCAAGAGTTCCGGGTTCTACCTGCTGGTGGACACGGTCCAGGCCTGGTGCGACAGCGTCGGTCGCGGCGACGAGGACGCTCTCACCGTATCGATCAAGCTCTGGGCCATGGCACACGGGCTCAGCGGCATCGCGATGCACGACCACGTCGAGCGTTTCCTGCCGCAGGCGGATGTCTATTCCCTGCTGGAAAGCAGTACCTACACCTTTCTTGAAGGTGTCCGCCGCGGGGTGTGAAAGGCGCGCGCCGCGCGCCTACTCACCGGGCCGCGCCACCCGCAGCAACACAAACGCCAGGATAATCGCGGGTAACCCGGTGGCGGCGGTGATAAAGAAAAACGGGACCCAGCCCACCAGCTCAGCCAGCACCCCGGTAAAACCCGCCAGCAACTGCCCGGGCAGAGTCATCAGGGAGCTGAACAGGGCGTACTGGGTGGCGGTGTAGGCGGTATTGGTCAGGCTGGACAGGTAGGCAATGAACACCGAAATCGCCAGTCCGCCGGAGACATTGTCGGCGACAATCGCCAGCACCAGACCATAGGTTTCAGGGCCGATAAAGGCCAGCCAGGCAAAGGCGAGATTGGTCGCCGGCGCCATGAACGCCGTCAACAGCAAAATCCGCGCAATGCCGAACCGGGCCACCAGCAGGCCACCCACTACGGCTCCGAGCAGGGTCATGCCGAGGCCGAAGGCGGCGGCGATATTGGCAATCTGGGCCTTGCTGAAGCCCAGATCCAGGTAGAACGGGTTGGCCATGACCCCCATGAAAATATCGGTGAGGCGAAAGGTGCCGATAAAAGCGAGAATCAGCAGCGACACACGGCCGTAGCGCTGGAAGAACTCGGCGAAGGGACAGACCACGGCGCCGATCAGCCAGGCCTGCAGGTCCCGGCGCCAGCCCCGGTGGGCAGTGCTGGCGAGGTAGTCAGTGACCCGCTGCTCGAACTGTACCGTGCTCTGGCTGACGGTCACCGCGGGCTCGGCAATCACAAGGGTGGTCACGATGCCGACCGCCATCAGCAAGCCCATAATGCCGTAGGCCACCGACCAGCTGTCCAGGTTGGCGAGGTGCAGTGCCCCCGCGCCGGCCGCCAGGATAGCCACCCGGTAGCCGGTCACATAGGTCGCCGCCATCGCTGCCTGGCGATGCTTCGCTTCCGCCTCGACCCGGTAGGCGTCGATGGCGACATCCTGGCTGGCGGAACCGAATGCCGCCAGCACCGCCCACAACGCCACCAGACCCAGTTGTTCGCGCGGGTCGGTGAAAGCCATGCCCAGCAGGGCGGTGGCGATTACCACCTGCGCCAGCAGCATCCAGGCGCGACGCCG
The DNA here is from genome assembly GCA_947258585.1 of uncultured Haliea sp. GTDB lineage: Bacteria > Pseudomonadota > Gammaproteobacteria > Pseudomonadales > Halieaceae > Haliea. The sequence continues at coordinate 4,236 of CAMYIZ010000033.1, forward strand.
CCCCAGCAGGCGGCTGAGCAGCGGCAGCTGCGCGCGATCGATCAGCGGCGCCCACAGTACCTTGATGGAATGGGCCATGCCCACCCAGCTGAGGAAGCCGATCGCCGCCAGCTCCACGCCCAGATCCCGCAGCCAGGCGCTGAACGTGCCGCCCACCAGCAGCAGCGGCAGCCCGGCGGAAAAGCCGAGGAAGAGCATACCGATGACCCGCGGATTGAGGTAGACCCGCAAGCCTTCGGGGCTTGATGTACTGCTGGCCGCGGCTTGGCTCACGCGACGGTAACGCTGTCGGCAGCCCGCTTCTCCAGGGCCGCCAGGGTGGCGGTGCAGGCCCCTACCGGCGCCAGCGCCACGCTGTGGGCAAGCAAGCCCCTGGGCGCCTGCACGTCGGGGAAGTCAACGGCGAGCGCGCGGACGAGTCGGTTATCCATTCGGGTCTACTTAGCAACGGTTGCAGGGCGTCCCATCATAGCCGTTGCAATGTCTGGCGCAAGCACCCGGGAGTAACGTATTCTGCCCACAACCCTTGCAAACAGCACTGCCCCAACCTGAGCCCAGAGTATCCCGTGAGCAATTCCTACAATCCATCGAATCCGACACGCACCGAGATCGACACCCTGCCCGGCCCTGTCCTGCTGAACTTCGGCACCGACTGGTGCGGTCATTGCCAGGCGGCCCAAGCCGGGATTGCCACCGCAGTCGCGGAGCACCCCTCGCTGCGCCACATCAAGCTGGAGGACGGCAAGGCCCGTCCGCTGGGTCGCTCTTTCGGTGTCAAACTGTGGCCGACACTGGTGTACCTGCGCGACGGCCACGAAGTGGGCCGGCTGGTGCGGCCGACCAGCGCTACGGCGGTCCGCCAGTTGTTGCTGCAGGCAGAACCCGAGGGTGGTTCCGAGTGACCTGCCAGCGCAGGGCCAGCGCAAAGGAACTGGAGCCCGCTGCTGGGTGAAAGGGATCGTGGCGCAGGCAGCATCCCGGCGATGCAGCGGAACCGCAGCCACGAACTGCCCGACAGGATACCTGGGCTTCGCACAAAATTTAATGCGAATCACTCTCATTACTATTTACAACAGGGTGTGGGCCACCTAGACTGCTGACTCGAATTTGCCCACCAACCCTGGAGTCGCTTCCATGTCAGCATCAAAAACCGATCAACCCGGCCGTTCCGCATTGTGGGGTTCCAGCGCCCTGCTGGTGGCGCTCACATTGCCAGCGCAGGCGCAACCCGGACCCGCAGAGACCTGCCTCGATTCGGCGGGCAAGCGACAGCCCTGCCCAGTCGCCAGCAGCGTGACCAGCGCGAACAAGGAAATCGAAGTGGTGGAAGTGTGGGGGGTCTCCGGAACCCGCTATCTCGCCGAACGCTCCGGGGACCAACGCCGTGCTGCCGACCTGGCCGGCACGCCGGCCACGCTCAGTATCCTTACCCAGTCGCAGATACTCGACTCGGGCAAGTCCGATCTGAAGGAGATTCTCAGCAGCCAGGCTGGTGTAACACTGGGCACGGGAGAAAACGGCAACGCCTTTGGCGACCGCTACATTATCCGCGGTCACGAGGCGCGCAGCGATGTGTTTGTCGACGGCTTGCGTGACCCGGGCATGACCACACGCGAAAGCTTCGCCACGGAACAGGTGGAAATCGCCAAGGGCCCCAGCGCGACGTTCGCCGGCCGCGGCACCTCCGGCGGTGCCGTCAACAGTATCACCAAGGGCGCGCTGCTGGACGAGTCCTTCAACATTCTGGATGCCGGCGTGGGGACAGATGACCATTACCGCGTCACCTTTGACTCCAATCTCAACGTCTCCCCGGATACGGCATTGCGCCTGAACCTCCTGACCGCAGGGGAAACAGTACCGGACCGCGAGGGCGTGGAACGGGATCGCCAGGGTGCCCTGTTGGCCATCAACCACGCTCCCGGCGAACGTTGGCGCGTCGCAGCGGACGCCTACTGGCTGGACGCCAGCGATGTACCGGACCTGGGAAGCTATTTCGACAGCGAAACGCGGAAACCGGTGGAGGACATTCCGGTGTACGCCCAGGACGAGGACTTTCTCGACAGCGAAGCCCTGTCCCTGACACTGCGCGGTGAGTACAGCTTCAGCCCACAGACACGGGCTTACGCTGCCCTGCGTGTCGGCGAAACCGAGAACGGGTACCTGGCCACCGGTGCCCGCGGGACAACGCGCGACGCCAGCGACCTGGAGGCGCCGGGCGCGGATACCATTTCCCTCAGCACACACCAGGGTTGGCAGGATGTGGAATACTCCGCCGCCCAAGTGAATCTATTTCACGATATCGACACTGGTGGCGTGCGCCAGCGATGGGTGTTCGGCGTCGACTACATCGAGGAAGAAGTGAACAACGGCGTCTACGACATCGATACGCTGGGCAGCGCCAATTGCCGGGTTTCCGGCCGGGGGGGCGTGAGTGACAGCTACTGCCTGACGGTCGGCAGTGGCGCGCTCAACACCGACCCGAATAGCCTGCTGCAACGGGAATACCAGCGCGGCGCAAGCGACGCGATCATGGATATCCAGACAGTCTCGGCCTACGCGATGAATACCATCACCCTCAGCGAACACTGGGAGCTGTTCCTCGGCGTGCGCCAGGACTGGTTCGACTACCGAAATTCGGTGACCAGCCGCGGTGAAGCGTCGCTGTACAACTACTCGGACTCGCTGACCAACGGGCACGTAGGCCTGGTGTACAACATCACCGAGCACGGCAATCTGTACGCGACCTACAGCACCGCAAGCAACATCAACGGCGGTGAATCCGACCTCGGCGCCAACTGCGGTTACGGCGGCCTCTGCGGCTCTCCGGACCAGGTTGCCCAATCTGATCCGGAGCATGTGGAGAACGTGGAACTCGGCACCAAGTGGCAGCTCTTCGACGAAAAGCTGCTGGCTACCGCCGCCCTGTTCCAGATCACCAAGAGCGATGTACATGAAAGCGTGGGCGATGCCTACTCCAACCTGGGTACCCTCAACACCGGCGAAAACGAAGTGCGCGGGGTCGAGCTGTCTGTCTCGGGCTCCTTGACGGATACGCTCAGCGTACAACTCAGCGCCGCCCTGATGGAGTCGGAAGTCACGGCGTCGTACGAGCCGGACAATGTCGGCCTCGCCCTCTCCAACTTCGCCGACGACAGCCTGTTTCTGCAGGTGCGCTACCAGCCCAACGAATCAGTGGCATTCGGCGCCAGCTACACCTACAAAAGTGAAATGTACGGCGGCCAGCCGGACTCCGCCGCCGGTTTCGATGCGGACAATGACCGCTACAGCATCGTTGTGCCCTCATACGGCGTGGTGGACGTCTTTGCCAACTGGTTTGTGACCGAGGACCTGAACCTGCGCCTGAATGTGGGCAATGCGACCAATGAAAAGTACTGGACGGCTGCCTACCGGTCCGGCTCGTTCATGTACCTCGGCGACGCTCGCACGGTGCGCGCATCGGTGGTATACGAATTCTGACAGGAGCAAGGCATGATCCTCATCCCCGGAATCCTCTCCAGAGAGGACATCGCCAGCTTTCGGGCGCGGCTGCAGGCCGTGCCCTGGCAGGATGGGCGCAGGACAGCGCTGGGAATGTCGGCGGAGGTCAAGCGCAACCAGCAGGCCGATGCAGGGCACCCCGAAGTCCAGGCCCTGGCCAACACCCTGCTGGCCCGCTTCGGCGAAACCCCGCTACTGGTGTCGGCCGCCCTGCCCCAGCGTATTTTCCCACCCTGCTTCAACCGCTACGGTGTGGGCGAGACCTACGGTCTGCACGTCGACGGCGCAATCATGCGCATTCCCGCGACCAGCGAGGTGATGCGCAGTGACGTCTCCCTGACGCTGGCACTGTCAGACCAGGATGCCTACGAGGGCGGGGAGCTGGTGATTGCCACGGAATTCGGCGAACAGCGAGTGCGGCCCAACGCCGGCGACGCCGTCATCTACCCTTCAGGCAGCCTGCATCGGGTAACACCGGTTACCCGGGGGGAGCGCCTGGCCGCGATCTGCTGGATACAAAGCCTGGTGGCCGACACGCAGCTGCGCCAGACACTGTTTGCGCTCGACCAGTCCATCCAGGGCCTGGTCGGCAACGAGGGAGTCTCAAGACAACAGCTGGACGGCCTGCACCACGTCTACCACAACCTGATCAGGCAATTCGCCAGTGTGTGAGGGTTCAACCGGAAGTGGTCACCCTGGATTCGATGATTGCTGGCGGTTGGGCGGATACCGGCCCGCTCACCAGGATGGCAAATGCCCAGCCGCTCAATGGCAGTTCACGCAGGCGCCGCAGCAGCCACTGCAACAGTGCCGGCGAAGCTTCGCTGAGCTGGTCGCTGTATCCAGGGGCAACCACAAGCGCGGTGGCACTTTTCGCCTTGCCGCCAATGAAATAGCGCACTCGCTGCGTTTTCTGCAGGTTTTTCACCCAAAAGGAACGCTCGCCACGCATGGTGCTAATCACCCTGTAGGGCCCGACCCCCAGGCTCCATAGCGGCGTGCGCCTGCGGCTGCCGCTTTTGAAACCGGTACTCTCCAGTACGATCAGGCTGACGGGCAGCAGGCACGATGAGGCGACACCCCGGCGTACCGCGGGTTCTACCAGGGCATTAACACTGCGAAACAGGTTGCGCTCGAGGGCGGTAAGGCTAGTGACCATTGCTATCGACTCAGTTGCGGTATGGGATGGGTGATGGAATGCGCCTGCAAGCACGCGGCAAATGTTTACAGGCCTGTTTCTGTGGGTCGCTAAATACGCGTACCGTGATGCCGAAGATTCGGCTTTCAGCCACCTATTCAGTTCTCTTGGATGTGATGGCTACTGCCTGCGTGAGCGGATTATAGACGATTCACTATGGAGCACCTATTCAGCTGCAGGATGGCCGCTTACGCCCATTTTTGAGACATTGGGGCCAGATTTTACAGATGACCGCTTCCGAACAGCGGACTGTTGGCCATAAACTTGCGAGTTGCGGGCGAGGACTCTCGAAGAGGGGGCGGAACAAGGCTTACGGTTCCTGGCGCAGACACTGGCCCGGTCGACCAGCAAATAGGCGAAGGAGATTCGATGCATGACTGACGACAAGCAAGCTTCAGGCGATGTCGACCCGGCCGTGGCTCATGCCTTTTTGCGTGCCGAACACCACATCATCCGCCTGACCTTCTGGCAAACTATCCTCTCGGTCGCCGGTGTCTTGATTGCTGTAGTCGCACTCTATGCGGCACTGACAGAATCTGCTGCGGTTCGCCAGCAGACCGCGGCGGCTGTCTGGCCGTTTGTGCAGTTGATGCTTGAAGACTACGACACGGGCGATGCGGCAGGATTCTCGTTGGCATTCACGAATGCCGGTGTGGGTCCCGCGAAAATGAAGGGCGCCCGCATTAGCATCGATGGCACCGTCGCGCGAAACTGGTCCGAGCTGGTTGCCAGAGTGGACGGGGATACTGAATCCACGATCAGCCGGAACTTTATCAGCGATCGTGTCATTCGACCCGATGAAACGGTTGTTGTATTCAGTACGAACGATGCGGACCTGGCACGAAAACTGGTTGGGGCCGTCAGTAAGCCACGAGGCGCGCTCACCTTCTGCTACTGCTCGATATTCGACGAGTGTTGGCTTGCGGATAGCCGCAAGAACCTGCAGGCGCCGGAATTGGTCGAGGCCTGTCCGGATTTCGGCAGCGATACGTATATCAACTAGCCGGCCCGAGCGCCAGCGCAGGGAATAAACTGTTACCTATGTGCCAAGAAAGCACCGTCTCCGGTACAGACCCTTTGTAGTACCTGAGACATAACTTACAGCATATACCGGAGACATGGTTTACACCCTTTAGGTATTTGGGAGATGCCCAAATGCCCTGGAAAGAGTGTAAGCCAATGGATGAACGCCTTAAGTTTGTA
>CAMYIZ010000034.1 GCA_947258585.1 uncultured Haliea sp.
GCTGGACCGCGAGGCCGCGGCCAGCGTGGAGGCGCGGCCCCTGTCCGGCATGCGCCGCACCATAGCGGCGCGGCTGCAGGCTTCCAAGCGCGAGGCGCCGCACTTCCGGGTGCAGGCGGATGTCGAGGTCGACGGCCTGCTGGCGGTGCGGGAGCAACTCAACCGGCAGTACAGTGAGGCGAAGGTGTCCCTCAACGATCTGCTGGTCAAGGCCTGCGCCTGCGCCCTGGTCGCGGTGCCGGGAGTCAATGTGCAGTTCGACGGCGATACCGTGCAGCAGTTTGCGGATGCCGACATCGCCGTCGCGGTGGCCCTGGAGGAGGGATTGATCACGCCCATCGTGCGCGGTGCAAACCGCAAGGGCGTGCTGGCGATCTCCAACGAGATCCGCGATCTCGCCACCCGGGCCAAGCTGGGCACCCTGCGCCCGGAGGAATTCCAGGGCGGCAGCTTCAGCGTGTCGAATCTCGGCATGTACGGTATCGACCAGTTCGACGCCATCATCAACAGTCCCCAGGGGGCGATCCTGGCCGCCGGCACGGCGCAGCAGCGGCCGGTGGTCAGGCAGGGTGAGCTGGCCGTGGCCACGGTGCTGACCCTGTCCCTGTCCAGTGACCACAGGATCATCGACGGCGCCCTCGCCGCGCGTTTCCTGTCTGCCTTGCGCGGCTTCCTGGAAAACCCGGCCACCATGCTGGCCTGAGGAGAACCGAGTTGAACACGCGCTATGACCTGATGGTGGTGGGCGGGGGGCCCGGCGGCTATGTCGCCGCCATTCGCGCCGCCCAGCTGGGCTTTCGCACCGCCCTGGTGGAGCGGGAGGCCCTTGGTGGGGTTTGCCTGAACTGGGGCTGTATCCCGACCAAGGCACTGCTGCGGGGCGCCGAGATTGCCCACACCCTGCGCACAGCCCGGGAGTTCGGCTTTACCACCGGGGAGACATCCCTGGACCTGCAGGCCCTGGTGGGGCACAGCCGCGCGGTGGCCGAGCGCCTCAGCGGCGGGATCGCCCAGCTGCTGCGCAAGCATGGGGTCACGCACCTCAGCGGGCAGGCGCGCCTGACGGGCAAATGTACCCTGGTCGTCGAAAGCGAAGGCTTGGAGCAGGACTACCATGCCGATCATATCGTGCTGGCCACCGGTGCCCGGGCCCGCCAGCTGGCCGGTATGCGCGCGCCTGCCGGGCTGGTCTGGGGCGCACGGGAGGCTATGACGCCAACGGCGCTGCCGGCACGGCTGCTGGTGATTGGCGGCGGTGCAATCGGGGTGGAGTTCGCCAGTCTCTATGCCGACCTGGGCAGTGAGGTGACCCTGGTGGAAATGGCCAGCCGGATCCTGCCCGAGGCGGACACCGAGATCGCCGATCTGGCGCAGGCAGCGCTGATCGCGCGGGGCATCCGCATTGTGACCGGCTACTCGGTGGCGCAACTGGAGCCGCGGGGGGAGACCGCGATGTCAGCCACACTCGCGTCCTCGGCAGAGGCAGCCGAGATCCACGTGGAAGCGGATCGGGCAGTGGTCGCGGTGGGGGTCACGGGTAATATCGAGGATCTGGGCCTGGAAGCCGTCGGTGCCGAAACCCGGCGCGGCTTTCTGGTGGCCGACGACTGGGGCCGCACCGGCGTGGTGGGGCTCTATGCCGTCGGGGATGTGGCCGGGCCGCCCTGGCTCGCGCACAAGGCCAGTCAGCAGGCGGTGCAGTGCGTCGAGCACATTGCCGGTGTCGGTCGCGGCCAGCCCCTGCAGATGTCGCGGATCTCCGCCTGCATCTACAGCCGCCCGCAGATCGCCAGCGTTGGCCTCACCGAAGCGCAGGCGCGCAGTCTGGGCCGCCCGCTGCGGGTCGGCCGCGCGCCGCTGCATGCGAATGGCAAGGCGCTGGCCATGGGCGAGGGCAGTGGTCTGGTGAAGACGCTGTTCGACGAGGCCACCGGCGAGCTGCTGGGCGCCCACCTGATCGGGCCCGAAGTGACGGAGATGGTGCAGGGTTTTGCCGTGGCGCAACAGCTGGAGGCCACCGAGAACGACCTGCTGGATACGGTGTTCCCCCATCCAACGCTGTCGGAGTCCATGCACGAGTCGGTGCTGGACGCCCTGGGCCGGGCCATTCACCATTGACGCCCGGCGTCGGCGGGCCTGCGGGCATTGCGTCAGCAGGGCCAGTTCGACGACCCGGTTTTTGAATTGTAGCGAAAGGGAAGGTCTATGAGACTCCAGGGCAAGCACTGCATCGTCACCGGGGGAGCCAGCGGGATTGGCGAGGCAACCGTGCGGCGGTTCGTCGAAGAGGGCGCAGAGGTACTGATCGCCGACATGAATCTGGAGGCTGCCGAAGCCCTGGCTGCGGACCTGGGTTCCGCGGTGACGGCCGTGCAGTGTGACGTGCGCCAGGAGGCGGACGTCCAGCAGGTTGCCGCAGAGGCGTTTGCACAATGGAGTACCGTGGACGTTCTGGTCAACAATGCCGGTGTCGAATTGAACAAGGCCTACGACGAGACCACGACCGATGAGTGGGACCGGGTTATCGACACCAACCTCCGGGGGCCGTGGCTGTTTTGCAAATACATCGTTCCGCACATGGTCAAGCGTGGTTCCGGCAGCGTCGTCAATGTGTCATCCTTGAACGGCCTGGTCGGATTCCCCCTCTCCACTGCGTACGGCAGTGCCAAGGGCGGGCTGGTGGTGTTGACGCGTGATCTGGCGATTGAGCTGGCCACCTCGGGAGTGCGTGTCAACTGCGTCTGTCCCGGCGTGATCGCGACACCGATGATGGACCGGTGGACGAAGTTGATGCCCGACCAGGCCGAGGCCCAGGCCATGTTGCGCGGGGTCATGCCGATTGGGCGTCTCGGTGAGGCCGCGGAGGTCGCCGCAGCGGTATTGTTCTTTGCCTCCGACGATTCAACCCTGTGCCAGGGCTCGATTCTGTCCGTCGACGGCGGCTTTACTGCGCAGTAATGAATCCGCTGTATTCACAGGCAGCCACAATGACCTGGGGGTCGGAATGAAAACGCTAGTGGTCGCCGTCGCCGTCGCCCTTGCCCTGACGCCTGCGCTCTCAGTTGCAGCGAAACCCAGCATGCAGGAGGTGCTCACGTTGGAACAGGCGCGGAACCTGGTGGCCGGTTGCACGCAGTACGCGGGCGAGCACGCGCTCGCGCCGCTATCGATGGCCGTTTATGATGCCGCCGGTAATCTGAAATTTTTCGTCCGCCAGGATGGCACCACATTGGCCTCTGTTGAATTCGCGCACCTGAAAGGCCGCACCGCAGCGGTGACCGCACTGGCCACCAGCGACCTGGCAAAGATCGAATTCGCAAACAAAACACAGCCGCTGGGCATCGGCAATGTCAACGGGCTCACCATAGTGCAGGGCGGGGTGCCCGTGCGCTCGGCCTCGGGGCAGCACCTTGGAGGGATTGGTGTTTCCGGGGCGCCGGCAGAGCAGGACGAGGCCTGTGGCTTGGCCGGCGTCCAGGCGATGCTGGCACCGAACAGCTGACTGTCAGCACGGCGATCGGGTAGACCGGCCGCGCCCGCGCCGGACTTAGCTGTTGCGCCCCCGGAGGCCTTCATTGGAGATGTCCGCGCTGGCGGTCTGCTGGTTCAGGTCGCGGAGGAACTCGTGGTTCAGGACAAACTGTATTCCCCCCGCGTCATCGGTAAACGCGACCGCGCCGTGGCCCATGAACAGGTACTCGGTCGGCACCTCGCAGCGGGCCTCGTTGTGCCGGGAGCCAATCGGCTCATAGCCGTAGGTACCCTCGGGTGCGGAACCCACGTCGTACAGCAACTCGCCCTTGGTGACGAAATATTGCCCGTGCCCGAGGTGCCAGTGGGGGGCGAAGGTCGCGCCCGGCTCCATGCTGACCCACAGTACCCAGTCGCCGGTCTCTTCGCTGTAGCGCAGCAGCTTGATGCGGGTGCCCGTGCCCAGTTCCACAAAGGGCACGTCCTTGAGGTTGACGATCAGGTCGCCGGTAACGCCGGGGTTGTGGGCAGCGGGCATTGGGGGAGTTCTCACTGTATTTATGTGTGTTATCTAACTTGAAGGTTATTCAAAAATATAGGCAGGGCCGGGTCACCTGTCAAGGCCGGATTGTGTCGCTTCGGCCCTGCGACCGTGTGCCCGGGCGCTGCTAGTCGAGGGCGAACACATACAGCGCCTGGCCGCCGGTGGGCTGGTAGATATCCGGGCTCACCACCGCGGTCATGGCACGGAAGACGCCGATCCCCGTGGGCACTGCCAGATACTGCTTGCCGGCGACGCTGTAGGTAATGGGGTAGCCGTGCAGCGGCGCGCCGAGGCGAGTCTGCCATTGCTGCTTTCCGGTCTTCACATCAAAGGCCTTGAAGTAGCGGTCGAGGTCGCCGATAAACACCAGTCCGCCCGCGGTGGTGAGGGCGCCGGTGAGGAACATGGCCCGTTGCTGGTGGGCCCAGCTCTCGCGCATCTTGCGCACGTCCCAGGCCGCCAGCCGGCCCAGCATCCCGTCAACCCCGGGCATTTCATAGGTGCGTGAATCCGCGCCGTAGCCGCCGGAGCCCGGCTCCTGTGCCACTTCGCGACCGATCATGTCCGAGCACAGCTGGTGCAGGGGGATAATCAGGTTGCCGGTTTCCGGGCTGTAGGCGGAGGCCTGCCAGTTGTGGCCACCGTAGATGCCGGGGCAGGCTTCGATGGTATCGCCGACCCCGGCGGCGACGATGTCGTCCCGGTAGCGCACCACGCCGCGCAGCTTGTCGATCTCGGCGTAGATGGTCTGGGGCAGGGTCTCGGCGACGTCGACATACTCGCCCGTGCTGCGATCGAGCTGCCACAGCAGGCCGTCCTTGCCGATAGTGAATACTCGCTTCTTGCCATCGACATCGATCAGGACCCGCTCGAAGCCGACCTCCATGTCGATGGTCTCGCCCGGAATGTGCTGGAAATACCAGGCCAGCTCACCGGTATCCGGGCGCAGGGCCAGGGTCGAGTTGGTGTACAGGGCTTCATCGGTGGCGGCCATGCCGCGGCTGGCGGCGACCCAGGGCTTGGCCTGTGAGGTGCCGAGGATAAACAGCTTCAGCTCCGGGTCGTAGGAGCCGGCGATCCAGCTGTCGCCGCCGGCGCGCATCTCGGCCGGCAGCCCGGCCCAGGTATCGCCACCGGGGGTGCCGGGCAAGGCGATGGTGGAGGTGCGCCACAGCTCCTCGCCGGTGTCGGCGTCGTGGCCGGTGATGAAACAGCCGTCCTCCTTGTACCACTCGCAGCCGTTGATGCCGCTCAGTACCACGCCGTCGCCGATGATGGGGCCGGCGGTGTGCGTGTAGCCTTTCTCGTAATCGGCCTTGGGCGTGCGCCAGACCTCATTGCCGGTGCGGGCGTCGACAGCGACGATGGCCGCGTCGTAGGTGGCCATGTACAGTTTGTCGCCGTAGATGGCGATGTTGCGCACGGGGCCGCCAAGGGTCCGCGACGCTTCCGGGAAGCTGTAGCTGTATTCCCAGATCAGCTCGCCGCTGTCTGCCGCGACCGCCTGGATCACGTTGCCCGGGTGGGTCAGGTACATGATGCCGTTGTGCACCAGCGGGGTGACCTGGTTGCTGCCCTCCTTCATGGTCAGCACCCAGGCCAGCTTGAGGTCACCGACCGTGTCCCGGTTGATCTGCCGCAGGGGACTGTAGCCCTGGCCGTCGAGGGTGCGGCGCCAGCTGAGCCAGTCGCTGTCCGGCGGGTTGCGCAATTGCGCAGCGGTAACCGGCTGGAAGTCCTCGACTTCCCGATTGCTGAAACCACCGCGGGTGCGGGCGTCGGCATCGATGCTGCCTGCGGCGTCGAAGGCCACCCAGGACACCACTTCCGAACCGTCCGCCGCGGCGGCCAGGGCCGGGGCACTGGTGAACAGCAGGCTCTCCGGATCGCCGGCTTCCCGGTTGGCCTCGACCAGCCAGGCGGCGATGGCCGCGTGCTGCGCATCGCTGAGCTTGCCGGCCCCGCCGGGAGGCATGTTGGCCCGGTTGTAGGCGAGCAGGGCCATGGCTTCCCGCGAGCCCCACTGGGCCAGGAAGCCGGCGCCCTTGAGGGTGTTGCCGTGGGCGGAGCCGCGCAGGTTGAGGCCGTGGCAGACGGCGCAGTTTTCCGCGTACAGGGCCTCGCCGCCGGCGGCGAGGGCGGTGTCTGCCTGTGCCGTGGAGCCCAGCGCGGTGGCAGCCGCCAGGGCGGCAGCAGCCACGGTGAGTGTAAAGTGTTTGCCGGTCAGCGAATTCATGCGCTGTAACCTCCGTCGATACCAATAATCTGTCCGTTGATGTAGCCCGCCTGGTCGCTGAGCAGGAAGGCGGCCAGGGCGGAGACTTCCTCCGGGCGGCCCATGCGGGGCATGGGGGTCTTGTCCAGGCAGTCCCTGATCACAGCCTCAGCCACCGGGTCCGCGGTGAACGAGCTGTGGACGATCCCGGCGTCGATGACCCCGGGCGCGATACCGTTGATGCGGACGTTCTGCGGGCCCAACTCCCGCGCCAGCTGGCGCACGATGCCCATGATGGCGGTCTTGGGAATGCCGGACATGGCGTCGTTCTCGAGGGTGCGCAGGACCGCGGTGGTGAGCAGCTGCAGGATCGCGCCGCCGCCAGTGGCCGCGAACAACTTGCCGGCGGCGGTCAGCAGGTTGAAGGCACCCTCCACGTCGGCAGTCATGATACGGCGAAACTCGGCGCTGCTGATCTCGGTGAGGGGGCGCAGCGGGATCGCGGGGCCGCTGGCATTGACGACCCCGGCCAGTCCCGCGCCCAGGCTGCCGGCGTGATCCAGAAAGCCTTGCACCTGCTGCTCGTCGCAGAGGTTTACGGGCGCCACGCTGGCGCTGCCGCCGGCTTGCTCAATGCTGCCGGCCAGCTGCTCGGCTGCTTCCCTGCGGCTGTGATAGCCCACCACGATGTGGTAGCCACGGCTTGCCAGCTCCCGACAGATGGCCGTTCCCAGCCCGCCCGTACCACCGGCGATAGCAATTGTTTTCTGCATTATTGTTATTCCTGTCGGGGTGCCGCAGCTTCTGGCGCTGGCACTTTTGCTTGTTTGAGTCTAACAAGATGGGGAGCGTAGCAGTACCGGCGGGGCTTGTCACCACAGAAACCGGGGACTGTCAGCCCCAGGCAGCCGTGTCCAAGGGGACATTTCTGAATTGGGTTGACACACAGAAACCGGGGACAGGTACGGGAGCCAGGTCCCGACTCCGTTCCGGTGGTCAGCCGGGCTGCATGAATCCCAGCGGTGCGCCCTGGGACGGGCTGTAGAAGCGTCCGTGGTTGGGCAGCACCAGGTCGAGGTCGCTGTCGGCCACGCCGAACCAGCGGGCGAGTTCGGCGAAGTAGAGATCGGTGGCGGTGGTGGGGATGTACACACCGCGGCCGACGTCCAGCGGGTTGTTGGGCTGGAGCTCCGGGTAGTCGCCGTAGAACCGGCCGCCGTTGACCGCGCCGCCCATGATGATGTGGTGGCCGCCCCAGCCGTGGTCGGAGCCCTTGCCGTTGGAGGTCAGGGTGCGGCCGAAGTCCGAGGAGGTAAAGCTGGTGACCAGCGACAGGGCGTTGATTTCTGCCAGCGCATTGCGAAACGCGAGCAGGCCGGCCGCGATCATCGGGAGCATGGCCGCCTGGTTTTCCAGCAGGCCGTCGTGGTGGTCCCAGCCTCCCACCGTCACGAAAAAAGTCTGCCTGGTCACCCCCAGCTCCTCCCGCACGCTGACCAGGCGCACGATCTGGCGCAGGGACTGGGCGAAGGCATTGTCGGCAAACTCGGTAGCGAGTGGTGCGGCGGCGGCCAGCGCCGAGGCCACAGTCTCCTGGAGGGCCAGGGCTTCGGCAAAGCGGTTGCGGTATTCCCTGCGCAGCAGCTGCTGCTGATTCCCCGCCAGCAAGGCATCGACGACCTGGCGGGTAAATTCTCCCCCGGGTGTGTCGTCGGTATAGCCGTTCAGGCTGACTGCGCCGGCGTCCGCGGTGGTGACGCTGTAGGGGGTGTTGGACTGGCCGCTCTGGAACAGGTTGTTGCCGGACAGGGAGATGTTCATCGACAGGCCATTCAGCGGCGATGCGCCCTGTACCAGATCCGCGATACGCCCGCCCCAGCCCTGGGCGATGCGTGCGTCCGACACTGCGGTCTGCCACTGCTGGATCTGGTCGGCGTGGGAGAACAGGCCCAGGGGCAGAGGCCAGGCGCCCGCCGCGGCGGCCGCGCTGTCCAGTGGCTCGACCAGCGGGCCGACATTGCTCAGCAGTGCCGCCTCACCCGCCGCGAACAGCTGCTGCAGCCCGGGCATGCCGGGGTGCAGGGCGTAGCGGCGCCCGCTACTGTCACTGCCGGCAAGTGGCAGCAGGCTGTCCCGGGGCAGGGCCAGGTCCGAGCGCATGGCCGCATAATCGTCATAGGCCCCGGTATCCCAGGGCACCAGCATGTTGAAGGCGTCGTTGCCGCCGGCCAGCAGAATGCACACCAGCGCCCGGTAATCGCCGGCGGCACCCTGGGCCGCCGCCCGGCGGGCGAAGCCCAGTTGCAGCAGGGGCGCCAGGCCGCTGGCGGCACCCAGGGCCAGGCCCTGCTGCAGGAGATGTCGACGGGTCAGCATGGTCACAGCTCCACAGCGTAGTCGGGGGAAATCAGCAGCAGGTACAGGGCAACCCGGACCCGCAGCTCGGTATCGTCGATCAGGGCGGCTGCCTCGGCGATGCTGTCGCGGCTCTCCTCGCCCAGGGTGCCGTAGGTGAAGACGGTATCCAGGCGCTCCAGCAGCGCCGGGACGTCGTCAGCCAGTGCCAGGTACTCACCGAGATCCAGGCTGGCGGGGCTGAACGGCGGCACCCGCAGGTCATTGAGGAAATCGCCCAGCAGCGCCGCCTGCAGCAGGTTGGCGATGGCAATCACCGACGTGCTGTTGGTGATCTGGAACTCGGGCGCGACCAGTCCCGCATCGGCGATCGCCCCCACCGGCTGGAATGCCGGCAGGAAAAAATTGAACACGCTGGGCGCCGACAGCGGGTGTTGCTGGATCTGCTCCTGCACATAAAAGCCGGTGTTGGCGTAGAACCCGTCCGGACTGCTGGTATTGAGCTGGCGCAGGGCGGCCACCAGCCGCAGCAGGGGCTCGCGCAGTTTGCCACGGGGGATTTCCGGGTCCGGCAGGGCCCGCGCCTCCGGGTCCAGCAGGACCGCCCGCAGCACGCTGCGCATGTCGCCGCGCATGGCGCCGCCGGCACCGTTGAAGGCCGCGGTGACCCGCTCGACATAGGCGGGCGAGGGATTGGAGCTGACCAGCCGCTGGATCAGCTGGCGACCGATGAAGGGCCCGACGTTGGGGTGCTGGAACAGGTTGTCGATGGCGTCCTCGATATCCTGCAGGCCATCCTGGCCGCCGGGGATAACGGTGCCCCCCACGAGTTGCTTGGCGCCGCTGTCATGGAAACTGTCGAACATGCGCATGGGTTCGCGGAACTCGGGCAGGCGGCCCGGGAAGCGGTTGTTGTCTCCGCCGAAGGACAGGCCGGTGAACACCCGGGCCAGTTCGCCGATACCCTCGTTGTCATAGGTCGGGATGGGCTGGCCGGCCCCGTCCAGGCGCTCGCTTCCATCGGGGTTCAGCTCGAACAGGCCGATGGAAAACAGCTGCATCACCTCGCGGGCGTAGTTTTCGTCGGGAAACGTGTTGGCCTCGGGGTTGGCGCGGGCATTGTTGATATGGCTGAGATAGACGCCCATGGTGGGGTGCAGCGTCACCGCCAGCAGCAGGTCGCGGAAGTTGCCAAAGGCGTGGGTCAGCAGGGTGTCGTAGTAATTGCTCATGGCATAGGGAGACTGGAAGAGCAGGGCGACATTGTCCGAGACCACGAAGATTTCGCTGAGCGCGAAAGCGACGCGCTGGCGCAGCTGGTCTTCCGCGGTCAGGGTCCGGTGCCACCAGGCCATGCGGCTGTAGATACCCTCCAGGTTGGCGGGATTCCGGTCGATGCTGTCAAAGTCGCCATTCGCGGCGCGGGTCAGCAGTTCGGTCACCACCGGGTCGTGGTAAGCGACTGGCAGGGCAAACTGGTCTTCCAGCCAGGCGTCCTCGCCCCGGTCGGCGATGCTGTTGATGGCCTCCCAGGGCATGCCGAAGGACGCCCGGGAAGCGAGCCTGGCCGCGGCGTCGATGCCGCGCAGGGGTTCGGGGGTGTCCGGCTCGACGGGGGCTGGGTCCCCGCCACCCGGTGACGGGGATGTGGGTGGTGCGGGGGCCGGTGCGCCACCGCCCCCACCCCCGCAGCCGGCCGTCAGCGCCAGTGCCCCCGCCATGAGCACAGCGGCCACGAGTTGGCGTGCCATGGAGGCCCCCGTCAATTACCAGTCAAGTCTCAAGTCTAGTGGCAACGCGGGTGGCTGTCCCGCTGCAAGTGGCGAAAAGTCAGGATAGCTGATGTCCGGCGCGCGGAGCGCCGAAGCGGATCCGGCCTGGGGAGACTGTTTGAAGGGTACACGGCCCTTGGGGGCAACAGTGTGCCGCGGGAGGGCTATCGCGCCTGCTGGCGCCGGTCGGGCAGCTGGCGTCTATCGGATGCCTGACGCCGGTCCCGGGGCACGAGCTCACCGTTGACGGTAATGGGGAATATTTCCGGTGGTGGTGACTGGCGGCGATCTTCCCGGGTTCGAAGTCGGCGATCGCGGCCAGTATCGGCAACCAGGGTCATGCGTTCGGCATCTTCGTCGGAGACATAGCGACGGGCGGCGAAGGTAAAGATGGCAACGGATATTACGAGGGCACCCAGACCCAGCACAGCGATAATAGTGAGTAGCATATCCATGCCCGTGCGCTCCCCAACCCTGTACGCTCTGCTTTATAGTAAAGGCAAGATCTGTACCAGACATCCTACTTGCCCAGTTTTCAAGAGGTTACAGAAGCAGGGCGTTCGGCTCAAGCGGGAAAACGAGGCGATCGTTAAAAAAACTGACACATAACGGTCATACGCTCGCGCCGGCGAGCGCCGGTTTCAAGGGCGATCAGCGAGAACCCTTGCCAAACAGTACGACCTCCGCAGTTTGCAGCAGGATCAGGAAGTCCAGGAACAGGCTGTGGTTCTTGACGTAGTAGAGGTCGTATTCCAGCTTGTGCAACGAGTCCCGCTTTGACGCCCCGTAGGGATAGTTGAGCTGGGCCCAGCCGGTGATACCCGGCTTGACACAGTGGCGCTTGTCGAAGAAGGGGATCTCCGCGGACAGCTGGCGCACGAACTCCGGGCGCTCGGGGCGAGGACCCACCAGGGACATGTCCCCCGCCAGCACATTGATCACCTGGGGCAGCTCGTCTATGCGCAGCTTGCGGATCCAGTGTCCCACCCGGGTAATGCGGGTGTCATTGGTTTGGGCCCAGCGCGCCTTGCCGTCGCCCTCGGCATCAATGGTCATGCTGCGGAACTTGAGGACCTCGAACAGGCGTCCGTTCAGCCCCACCCGCTGCTGGCGGAAGATGGTTGGTGCGTGCAGGCCGTCCTCAAGCTTGATGGCGATGATCGTGAGCAGCATCAACGGCCAGCTTATGGTCAGCAGCACAAAGCTGGTCGCGAGATCCAGGACGCGCTTGCCACGTGAGTACGCCTTGCTGCCATTGAAGCCTTCGGCGAAGATGAACCACTCCGGGGACGCTTCCTGCACCAGCACCTTGCTCGCCTCCTGTTCAAAGAAGTCGAGGATATTCAGCACCTCAATGCCGCGCGTGCGGCACTGTACCAGTGCCTCGGCCGGCAGTGACGCGGGGTCGTCCAGCGCCACAACGATCTGCTGGATGTCGTGGGTGTCGGCATACTCCGCCAGCGATTCGTTCGGCGTGAAGACGTTGCCGCTGTCGACCTGGGTGGTTTCGCCAGGGAGGCGCACGTAGCCGGCGACAAGAAAGCCCCGGCGGTCGCTCTTGCGCCGCATCCTGGCGGCGATATTGGCTGCGCGCTGCCCGGAACCCACGACCAGCACTTTGCGCTTGAGTTTCTCCAGCTCCAGGGTATTGCTGAACACCACCCGCGTCAGCAGGCAGGACGTGAACGCCAGCACCATGGAATACACGAATACCCCCCGCCACAAATGCAGGGAGGGCAGGAAGTAGAAGATTGCCGCCATCGCCAGGGCAACCATCAGCAGGGCGCCACCGACCCGCAACAGGATGCCATTGGGACCTTCGCGCAGGCGCGGTTCGTACAGTCCCATGGAGGTCAGGGCCAGTACGGTGATGACGGCGAAGAGGACCGCCCGCGGCAGCAGGGTGTCGATGTGGGACTGCAGCTGCGAGGGCTCGGGCAGGAAGTAGATCCAGGTGGCCAGGTAGCAGGCCCCGGTGAACAGCAATGCGTCGAGCAATGCCAGCCAGTAGTAGGCGACATGAACATGATGGTTGAAAACGCGTCTTGTTCCCAAAAGGCTGCTCGCTGACATGACCGCTGACTCTCTTGAAGCTTCTGCCTCGGGGGACGAACGTCCGCACCGGAGCTCAGACCTTTCAGTCTAGCAGCTACATGTGACATTTCCGGTCGAGTGTAAAATTTTGTGACAGAGGTCGCAGGTCTGGACTGGCTAGAGGAAAAACTCCAGCGGCGGAGGGTGGCTGAGGAACCGGTGCGGGCTGGCAGTGTAGCCGTAGGCACCGGACTGGAACAGGACCACCAGGTCACCAATCGCGGCCCGGGGCAGCGTCATGCGCTCCCCGAGGATGTCCAGGGGGGTGCACAGGGGGCCGACAATGGACACCGTTTCCTGGTCGTCGCTGTGGACCCGGTTGCCGATGCAGACCGGGTAGTTCTTGCGGATCACCTGGCCAAAATTGCCCGAGGCGGCCAGGTGGTGGTGCAGGCCGCCATTGGTGATGAGGAAGGTATGGCCGCGGGATTCTTTCCTGTCGCTTACGGTGCACACGTAGATGCCCGCTTCCGCCACCAGGTAGCGCCCCAGCTCCATGACCAGTTCCACCCCCGGCAGCTGGTGCAGGGCCTCATCAACCCGCTGGCGCAGGTTGGCCACAACCGGGGCCAGGTCCAGGGGCTCCTCGCCGGGGAAGTAGGGCACGCCGAAGCCGCCGCCAATATTGAGCCAGCGGAACGGCTTGGGGGCCTCTGCCGCCAGCCGCAGGGCGAGGGCAAAGGTCTTGTCATGGGCTTCGATCAGGGCTTCCGGGCGCAGGTTCTGGGAGCCGCTGAAGATGTGCAGCCCCACCAGGTCCAGGGGCAGGGCGGCGATCTGTTGCATCACGGCCGGCACCTGTTCGGCATCGATGCCGAAGGGCTTGGGGCCGCCGCCCATCTTCATGCCCGAGGCCTTGAGCTCAAAGTCCGGATTGACCCGGATTGCCACCGTGGGCGGCGCCGCCACCGAGCCGGCCAGCTCCGCCACCCGCTGCATTTCCGTGGTGGACTCGAGAATGATGATGACCCCGGCGCTGACCGCCGCCTGCAGGTCTTCCAGTGATTTGCCGGGGCCCGCAAAGCTGATGGTGGCCGGGTCGATACCGGTGGCCAGCGCCGTGGCCAGTTCGGCGGCGGAGGCGACATCCAGGCCATCGGTGAGACCGGCCATGTGTGCCACCACCTCGGGCATCGGGTTGGCCTTGATGGCGTAGTGCAGGTGGATGGCGGCCGGCAGCTGTGTCCGCAGGTCCTCGACACGCCGGGTCATCACCGCGCTGTCGTAGGCGTAGAACGGGCGCCCGCCAGCCCGCTCCGCGAGGGTGGACACTGGCTGGCCGCCTATCTGCAGGCAGTTGCCGACCACCGGGAAGTGCTGCTGCGGCGCGTGCTTTGGGCGACTGCGCGCGGGTGTGGCGCCGGCGCTGGTTTCGGGGTCATTGCTGCTGGTCACGGCTGGGTCTCCTCGAACAGCTGTGCATACTCGGTGCCGAGCGCCCGTCGGTCAATCTTGCCGTTCTGGTTGTGAGGCAGGGCGTCGTGGACCAGGACTCTCGTTGGTACCATGAAGTTGGGCAATTCCCGCTGGCAAACGGCCAGCAACTGCGTTTCCAGGGTGGCCGGGTCGATCCCTTTGGCGGGGGTGACCACAAGGGCGATGGCCTGCCCCAGCTGCGCGTGGCTGAGTCCCAGCGCCGCGGCGCCCGCCACCAAGCCCGAGTGGTAGGCCACTTCCTCCACTTCCGTGGGGCTGACACGGTAGCCGGAGGTCTTGATCATGTCATCCTTGCGCGCGACAAAATAGAGGAAGCCCTCCTCGTCGCGTACCACCTGGTCGCCGGACCACACCGCCAGCTCGGGTACCGGCAGGGCCGGGTCCTGTCCCGGGCAGGGCCGGAAGCGCTCGGCGGTTTTCTCCGGGTCGTTCCAGTAGCCCAGGGCCACCAGGGCACCGCGGTGCACCAGCTCGCCGGGCTCGTTGGGGCCACACAGTTGGCCGGCTTCATTCACGACCAGGATCTCGGCGTTGGGGATGGCCTTGCCGATGGATTGCGGGCGTGTCGCCAGCTCCGCCGGCGGCAGGAACGTGGAGCGGAAGGCCTCGGTGAGGCCGTACATCAGGTAGATGCGGGTCTGCGGCAGGCGCTGCTGCAGGGCCCGGGTGCTGGCTACCGGCATGGCGCCACCGGTATTGGTGACGTAGCGCAGGCAGTCCGCCACCTCGGCGGGCCAGTCCTGCTGCAGCAGCTGGTTCCACAGCGGGGGCACCGCCGCCAGACCGGTCACCCGGTAGCGCGCCACTGCCCGCAGTACATCCCGCGGCAGCAGATAGTCCATGAGCACCGCCGAGGCGCCCACCGAGAAGGCGGTGGTGAGCTGGCTCAGGCCGGCGTCGAAGCTCAGGGGCAGTACCGCCAGCAGCCGATCATCGGCGGTGTTCTCCAGGTACTGGGCAACACTGCGGGCGCCCGCGACCATATTGCGATGGGACAGCACCACACCCTTGGGGTTGCCCGTGCTGCCGGAGGTATACAGTAGCGCGACCATGTCGGTGTCGATGCGGCGGTGTGCCGGTCGCGCCGGGGCTGCCAGCAGATCGTCCCAGGCGCGCAGTGAAATAGCGGGCAGCTCTCGTGCCAGTGCCTCCAGGCGGTCGGCGGCGAGCTCGTCCACCAGCACCACGGTGTGCAGGTCCGGGCAGCTGACCAGCTCGCCGGCCAGCAGTTGCAGGCGCTGGCTGGAGGTCACCAGTACCCGTGCCTGGCTGTGCTGCAGGATATAGCTGACCTGGCGCGGCTTGAGCAGGGGATTGACCGGGACAAAACTGGCGCCCGCCGCTGCGGCGCCGAACAGGGCGGCCACGGTTTCGGGCTGCTTGGGCAAATAGACCGCCACCCGCTCCGCCGCCTTGATCCCCGCCCCCAGCAGGCCGTTGGCAACGCCCCTGACACGCTGCCACAGCTCGGCGTAGCTCAGGATGCTCTGCCGGAACAGCAATGCGGGCTTGCTGCCCGCCGCGCGGGCGCCGCTGGCAATGAAGTCGTGGATCAGGTCTGCCACTGCGCCGGTCTCCCTGTCGTTACTGTTTGCGCTGGCCACGCGCGCTGGACTATGGTTCCATCGCTGCAGTGTTGCTTGCAGCCGCCGTTGCGGCAAGCTCAGCCGCACAAAACTGTGACCTCCATCCCGCAGGAGAGCGATTATGAGCTATCTCTCAAGGACTCGTCATCTGGCAGCGCTGCCCTTGCTGCTGTGCGCCCTGCTGGTGAACGTTCCCGCGGCCGCGGCCTCGCTCGCGGATGTGATCGAGCGGGTGCGCCCGGGCATCGTCGGGGTCGGCACCAGCTATCCCCCGCGCCAGCCGATCGGTGACCGGCGCGCGGACACCTTGCGCGGCAGCGGGTTCGTGGTCGGTGACGGCCACCTGGTGGTGACCAACTATCATGTGCTGCCGGAACTGCTCGACTACGACAACCAGCAGCGGCTGGCGGTGTTTGCGGGCCGCGGTGCCGAGGCGCGGGTCCACCCGGCGGAGATCGTCGCCGAGGATCCCCTGCACGACCTCGCGCTGCTGCGAATCAGCGGCGGACCTCTGCCGACGCTGATTCTCGGGGATTCCAGCACTGTGCGGGAAGGGGATTCGGTAGCCTTCACCGGCTTCCCCATTGGCGCGGTGCTGGGGCTCTATCCGGTGACTCATCGCGGCATGGTGTCCTCCATCACGCCGGTGGCGCGCACGGCAGACGCCGCACGCGACCTGACCGCCCTGCAGCTGCAGCGCATGCGCAATCCGTTCGACGTGCTGCAGCTGGACGCCATTGCCTACCCGGGCAACAGTGGCAGCCCGGTCTACGACCCGGAGACCGGGCGTGTTCTCGGCGTGGTCAACAGTGTGTTTGTGAAGGAATCCCGGGAGTCGGTGCTGGAACGCCCTTCGGGGATCAGCTACGCCATTCCGGTGGTTTGGGTGCGGGAGCTGCTGCAGCGTGCCAATCCCTAGCTCCGCGTCCGCCGCAGCTGCCGTGGAGTCGCTATCGCCGTGATCTGGTGGCGTCCCGAGTTGCGGGTGCTGTTTGTCTGTACCGCCAATGTCTGTCGCTCGCCGCTGGCCGAGGCGATGTTGCGCCAGCGCCTGCGGGTTTTGGGCCTGGGGCGGCGGGTGCAGGTGCGCTCGGCGGGCACCCGGGTCGGGCAGCCCGGCC
>CAMYIZ010000035.1 GCA_947258585.1 uncultured Haliea sp.
GATGCCTCGCTGGTGACGGTGCTGGAGGATGACGCCGGCAAGGTGCTGAACGTGGGCAGGAAGTCACGGATTGTGCCGGAGCGCATCCGCCGCGCCCTGCGGGAGCGGGACGGAGTCTGCCAGTATCCGGGTTGCCAGGAATCGGAGTACGTCGACGCCCATCATATCCAGCACTGGGCCGAGGGTGGGGAAACGCGGCTGGACAACCTGGTGACCCTGTGCCGGTTCCATCACCGGCAGTTGCACCGCGGGTGCTTCGACATTCGTCTCAATGGCGACTCCGCGGAGATTTTTTCGTCAAGTACGCACAACTGCAGTTCACCTTGAATCTTGGATTGATGGCGCGCCAACCGCACAACACAGGCCGGTATCACCTGAGTAGCTACTTGAGGATCCGGGTGCCACTGGGCCCGAGGCCGCTCTCCTGATATTCCACCGCGCCGTCTCGAGCCCAGAGAAAGTGGGGCGTGTCCGCGGGCGCCAGATACAGGCTGCCCTCGGGTATCGCTACCATCGCGTCCTCGTCAAAGGACTCGCCGAACCCGACCCACAGGGTGCCCTTGAGCACAGTGCTGTTGCGGGTATCGGGGTGGGTGTGAGGCGGAATGCGGGCACCGGGCTCAAGCCGGACCCGATATTGATAAATGCCCGAGTCTGCCTGGCTGCCGAGTAACCAGGCGCCGGCGACACCGTGCAACCCCAGCGGCGCGGACCAGGCGGCCTGGTCGGGGTGAATCGGTTCGGGGGACTCGGCCTGCACGGTCAGCGACAGGGCGGCGCAACAGGCGAGAGCAAAGAGTGTGCGAGTTGCAGTCATCGTTAGACCTCTGTTTGGGTCTCGCATAACGCGAGACCTGACCCCGGAGCTACGTGACCGGAGCTACGAGCTTAGCCTCTCCAGCGCCACCCGCAAGCCCTCGGGGATCGGCACCGACTTGTTGGCGGCGCGGTCTACGAAGACGTGGACAAAGTGGCCGTGGGCCAGGGCCTCGTCCTCGCCCTGGCGGAAGATGGCGATGCCGTACTGCACCGAGCTGTTGCCCAGCCGGTCCACCCGCAGGCCGCCCTCGATCGCTTCCGGGTAGCTGGCGGGGGCGTGGTAGTCGCAGCCGGACTGCACCACGTAGCCGACGATCTCGCCATCATTGATGTCCAGCCCACCCTCCTCGATCAGGTAGCGGTTGGCGACCGAATCGAAGTAGGAGTAGTAGACCACGTTGTTGATGTGGCCGTAGGTGTCGTTGTCGGACCAGCGCGTGCTGATCGGGTAGTACACCTTGTAGTCACTGCGGTGAGGCCGTTTGCTCATGCCTCAGCACCGTAGGCGGCGCGGTAGATGCCCAGGGCATCGGCGAGTGTCACCTCCCGGGGATTGTTGACCAGGAGCCGTTGCTGCAGCATCGCGTCCTCCGCCAGCATGGGCAGATCCTGCCCGGGTACGCCCACGGCCTGCAGGGTAGCGGGGAGCTGCACATCCTCAATCAATGATCGCAGCCCGTCGACCAGCGCCGCGGCACGGGCCTCGATACTGCCATTGACGCCGGGAACCAGGATCTCCGCCAGCTCCGCGTACAGCGGCGCGGCCTGGGACATATTGAAGGCCAGCACCGACGGCAGCACCAGCGAATTCGTGAGCCCGTGAGGAATGTGGTAGTGCCCCCCCAAGGGATAGGCCAGGGCATGCACAGCCGCCACCGGCGCATTGGCAAAGGCCTGCCCCGCCAGGCAGGCGCCCAGCAGCATGCCGGCGCGGGCCTCGCGGTCACTACCGGTATGTACCGCGGTGCGGATGTTCGCGCCCAGCAGGCGCAGGGCCTCCCGGGCCAGGTTGTCGGACAGGGGATTCTTCTTCACTTTCGAGGTGTAGGCCTCGATGGCGTGCACCATGGCGTCAACCCCGGTCATCGCGGTGACCGCCGGCGGCAGGCCCAGGGTCAGGTCCGGGTCCAGCACCGCCACATCGGGCAACAGTACCGCGGACGATACCCCGGCCTTGGTGGTTTCCCCGGTGGTGATGACCGCCACCGGGGTGACCTCCGAGCCGGTGCCAGCAGTTGTAGGCACCAGGATCATGGGCAGCCGGCCGCCCTGCACCTGGTCGACGCCGTACAGGGCAGACAGGGGCTGGGACCCGCCCAGCAGCACCGCCACCACCTTGGCCACGTCCATGGAGCTGCCACCGCCGACAGCGATAACGCCATCCACACCAGCGGCCCGCCCCGCGGCAGCGGCCGCCTCCACCGTCGCTTCCGGGGGGTCCTCCCGCACCTGATCGAACAGCACGGCCGGCATCCCGGCGGTATCGAGTGCCGCCAGTACCGGCTGCACCAGGCCGATAGCTATCAAGCCGGGATCGGTTACGAGCAGCGGCTTCTGTATCCCCAGCCGCTGGCAGTATCGGGCCAGCGCCTGTGCACTGCCCGGTTCGCAGATCAATTGCGCTACGGTGTTGAACACAAACGGCTGCATGGCCGGACTCCTACATGGTCAGGATGACTTTCCCCCGGGCGCGGCGCTCCATCATACAGGCGTAGGCGGCCTCGTACTCTTCCAGCGGGTACAGGTCGGTGACCACCGGCTTCAGCTTGCCCTCGGCGAACAGCGCCCACAGCTCGTGGATGTTCTGCAGGTTGAGCGCAGGCTCCTCCGCCATGAAGCGGCCCCAGAACACGCCGACAATGGCGCAGCCCTTGAGCAGCGTCAGGTTGAGCGGAATGCTGGGGATCGGACCGCTGGCAAAGCCGATCACCAGGTAGCGGCCTTTCCAGGCCATGCTGCGCAGGGCCGGCTCCGAGAAATCGCCGCCGACCGGGTCATAGACCACATCCACACCCTTGCCGCCGGTCAACTCCTTGAGCGCGTCCTTGAGCGACACTTTGCTGTAATTGATCACCTCGTCGGCACCGAGTTGCTTGCACAGCTCCAGCTTTTCGTCCGTGCTGGCCGCGGCGATCACCTTCGCGCCCAGCAACTTGCCCAGCTCCACCGCCGTGGTGCCGACACCGCCCGCGGCACCCAGCACCAGCAGGGTTTCCCCGGGCTGGATATCGGCGCGTTGCTTGAGCGCGTAGTAGGAGGTGAAATAGGTGATGGCAACACCCGCCGCCTGCTCGAAGCTGAGCCCCTCGGGCATCGGGAACACCGAGTTCTGGTCTGCCGCAATGCGCGAGCAGAAGGCGCCGTGGGCGCCCATGGAAATCACCTTGTCACCGGGCTTGAGCCGGGTCACGTTCTTGCCGACCGCCGCGACCACACCGGAGCACTCGCCGCCGGGAATGAACGGCAGGTCGGGCTTGGTCTGGTACTTGTTCTGGATGATCAGGACGTCGGGAAAGTTGAGCCCCGCCGCCTTCACATCAATCAGCACATCGTTGTCACCGGGCTCCGGGTCCGGCCAGCTGGTTTCGAAAGCCAGTTTGTCGGGCAGGCCGTGTTCCTTGCATACGACTGCTTTCATGCTACGCCACCTCGAACAGGCCGGCGGCACCCATGCCACCGCCGACACACATGGTAATGACCACATATTTGACGCCGCGGCGCTTGCCCTCGATCAGGGCGTGACCGATCATCCGCGAGCCGCTCATGCCGTAGGGGTGGCCGATGGAGATGGCGCCGCCGCTGACATTGAGCTTGTCGTTGTCGATGCCCAGCTTGTCGCGGCAGTACAGCACCTGCACCGCAAAGGCCTCGTTCAGTTCCCACAGGCCGATGTCGTTCACCGTCAGGCCGTGCTGCTTCAGCAGCTTGGGCACCGCGAATACTGGCCCGATACCCATTTCATCCGGCTCGCAGCCGGCCACCGCGATGCCGCGGTAGATGCCCAAGGGCTCCAGGCCTTCCTGCTGCGCGAGCTTGGCGTCCATCAGCAGCTGGGCCGAGGAGCCGTCGGACAGCTGGGAAGCGTTGCCGGCGGTGATGGTGCCGCCCTCGATCACGGTCTTCAGGCCGGCCAGGCCCTCGGCGGTGGTGGCGCGCACACCTTCGTCGGCGCTGACCGTGGCCTCGGCCTCGGACTGCTCGCCGGTTTCCTTGTTCCAGACGATGCGCTTGCAGGTCACCGGCACCAGCTCGGCATCGTAGCGACCCGCCTCGTAGGCAGCCGCCGTGCGCTGCTGGGACTGCAGGCCGTACTCGTCCATCGCCTCGCGGGAGATGCCGTAGCGCTTGGCCACCACTTCCGCGGTCTGCAGCATGGGCATGTGGATGTTCGGGTGCATCGCCATCAAATCTTCATCCACCATGCGGTGCAGGTTCATGTGCTCGTTCTGCACCAGGGAGATGGACTCCAGCCCGCCCCCGATCACGCAGCTCATGCCGTCGTACATGATCTGCTTGGCCGCGGTGGCCACCGCCATCAGGCCCGAGGAGCACTGGCGGTCCAATGTCATTCCCGAGACCGTCACCGGCAGGCCGGCCCGCAGGGCGATCTGCCGCGCCACGTTGCTGCCGGTGGCACCCTGCTGCAGGGCGCTGCCCATTATGACATCGTCGATCCGGGCCGGGTCGATGCCGGCGCGCCGTACGGCTTCCGCCACGGAAGCGGCACCCAGACTGGCGCCGCCGAGGTTGTTAAACCCGCCCCGATAGGCCTTGCCGATCGGGGTGCGGGCGGTCGATACGATCACTGCTTCTTTCATAACGTTCTCCTGGCGGCCCGCACGTGACGGGTGCTGCCTCTGATTCAGTCGAGTTTGATACCGAGACCTGTCGCGGCCTCACCGATCATTTTCATGCTCTGCTCAAAACCGGCGGTGAGCTCGCGCTCCCCATCCCGCTTGCTGATCTGCTCCCAGTGGGCGGCGATCCCTTCAGGGGTCTGCTCGTCCAGGGGCAGCCACACGCTCTCCGTTTCCACGATGCGGGAGACGGCAAAGGAACCCGCACCGGCGGCAAGGATGGTGCGGTTGGGGGAGTCCTCGCTGACCAGGTACAACACCGCCGGGGTCACCGTTTCCGGGGTCAGCAGCTCAAAAGCCTTCTCCGGCAGCAGGCCCTCGGTCATGCGGGTGCCCGCGGTCGGCGCCAGGGCATTGACCCGGATATTGTACTTGGCCCCCTCCTGCACCAGGGTATTCATCAGGCCAATGACACCCATCTTGGCCGCGCCGTAGTTGCTCTGGCCGAAGTTGCCATACAGCCCGCTGGACGAGGTGGTGACGACGATGCGGCCGTAAGCCTGCTCGCGCATGATCTCCCACACGGCCTTGGTGCAGTTCACGGTACCCATCAGGTGCACGTCCACGACCAGCTGGAAGTCCTCCAGGCTGCCCTTGGTGAAGCTCTTGTCGCGGAGGATGCCGGCATTGTTGATCAGGATATCGACCCGGCCCCACTGGTCCATGGCCTGCTGCACCATGGCCTCCACCTCGGCGTAATTGGCGACATTGGCGCCGTTGGCAATCGCCTCGCCGCCCGCAGCCTCGATCTCCGCAACCACGGCCCGCGCGGCCTCGCTGGAGGCACCGGTGCCGTCCTTGGAACCGCCGAGGTCATTGACCACCACCTTTGCACCGCGCGCAGCCAGCGCGATCGCGTGACAGCGACCCAATCCCTGACCGGCACCGGTCACGATGGCCACCTTGCCGTCATAGCGAATTGTCATTCCATATCTCCTTTGTGTTTACGTTAGCCCACGATGACCATGGACAACCATTCGGCAACCAGGGCCGGCGTTTGTTCACCCTCGATTTCAACAGTTATGCCCTGCTTGATCAGGAAACGTTTCTCGTCCTTTTGTTGCACATCGAGCATTTCGATATGGCCACGGACCCGCTTGCCGGCCTTGACCGGCGCCAGGAACCGGACCTTGTCGAAGCCGTAGTTAAGCCCCATGACCATGCCTTCTGGCATGATGCCATGGCCCTCGCACAGCTTGGGCAGCATCGACAGCGTCAACATTCCGTGGGCAATGGTGCCCCCAAAGGGTGTGTGAGCCGCTTTTTCCACATCCACGTGAATGAACTGGTGGTCCTCGGTGCAGTCGGCGAAGGCGTTGATCCGGTCCTGGTCCAGGGTGGACCACTCGCTGGGTTCCAGCTTCGCCCCCTTGTAGTTAACCAGCTCTTCCTTTGGAACTATGGTAAAGGCCATTGCGGGCTCCTTGTTGTGTCTGCTTGTGTTGGTGTTGGTGGACAGGGCGCGCGCCGGCGCGGTACCGGTTGCCCGCCTGTGGTATCAACCGTCGCGGAAGGTCGCATTGACCTCCTGCTGTTGCATATAGCCCTTGAGCTCGTTGCGGCCCACCACCATGCGGTGCACCTCATCGGGGCCGTCCGCCAGACGCAGGGTGCGCTGGTGCATGTACATGGTGGCCAGCGGGGTGTCCTGGGAAACCCCGGTGGCGCCGAACATCTGGATCGCCTGGTCGACAATGCGGATGGATATGTTGGGCACCGCGGTCTTGATCATGGAGATCCACACCCGGGCTTCCTTCGGGTCGACGTTGTCCATCATCCAGGCGGTTTTCAGGGTCAGCAGGCGCGCCATCTCGATATCCATGCGCGCGTTGGCGATGATGTCGACGTTGCCGCCCAGCCGCGCCAGCGGCTTGCCGAAGGCGGTGCGCGACACCGAGCGCTCGCACAGCAGCCTGAGGGCCTTTTCCGCGGCGCCAATGGCGCGCATGCAGTGGTGGATGCGGCCGGGACCGAGGCGACCCTGGGAGATTTCAAAACCGCGGCCCGGACCGAGAATCATGTTGTCCTTAGGCACCCGGACATTGGTGTAGCGCTGGTGCATATGGCCGTGGGGCGCGTCGTCCATGGAGAATACGTGCATGGGGCGAACGTTCTCCACTCCGGGAGTGTCCATGGGCACCAGGATCTGGGACTGCTGCAGGTGCTTGGGCGCCTCAGGATCGGTCTTCACCATGACTATCATGATCTTGCAGCGCGGGTCGCCGGCACCGGAAATGTAGTGCTTCTCGCCGTTGATCACCCACTCGTCGCCCTCCAGTACCGCACTGGTACAGACGTTGGTGGCGTCGGAAGAGGCGACACCGGGTTCCGTCATGGCATAGGCGGAACGGATCTCACCGTTCAGCAGCGGTTCCAGCCACTGCTTTTTCTGGGCCTCGCTGCCGTACTTGTGCAGCACTTCCATATTGCCGGTGTCTGGCGCCGCGCAGTTGAACACCTCGGCGGCAATATGGGACTTGCCCATTTCTTCCGCCAGGTAGGCGTATTCCACCGTGGTGAGGCCGGAGCCGTGCTCGCCATCGGTCAGGAAAAAGTTCCACAGCCCCGCCGCCTTCGCCTTGCCCTTCAGGGTCTCCATAATCTCCGTCTGGCGGTCCGTGAACTGCCAGCGGTCGCCGACGCCGATCTCGGCGAGGTATTCCTCTTCCACCGGGGCAACTTCCTCGGCCACAAAAGCCCTTACCTTTGCCAGCAGGGGCTGCAACTTGTCACTGACTCCAAGATCCATGATGTACTCGCTTCTTCGGTGAAAATAAATGGGTGGCGGCCAGTGCTAGGACCCGGCCCCCTGGCCAAGCCTGGCCGCGTAATCCGCCTTCAACTGGCGTTTGAAAATCTTGCCCGAGGCGATGCGCGGCAACAGTTCCCGCTGCAACCAGATATGCTCCGGGACCTTGAAGGCCGCCAGGTGTTCGCGCAGGTAATCCTGCAACTCCGCGGCGGCCAGTTCCCGCCCCTCGCCCAGCACCACCGCCGCGCCCACCGACTCACCCAGACGCTCATCGGGCAGGCCGAACACCGCCGCCTCCAGCACCGCCGGGTGCCTGTGGATGGCGGCCTCCACCTCGATGCAGCTGATGTTTTCGCCGCCGCGGATAATGATGTCCTTGATCCGGTCGACGATATAGAGAAACCCCTGCTCGTCCAGGTAGGCGATATCACCGGTATGGAACCAGCCGTCTACAAAAGCCTCCCGGGTGGCCTCGGGCTTGTTCCAGTAGCCGCGGCAGTTGGCGATGGACTTGATGCACAGCTCGCCGCGCTCGCCAGCCGGCAAGCTGTTGCCGGCGCTGTCGATGATCTTGAATTCCGTGACCGCGGGGACCACGCGCCCGGTGCTGGCGGGATTCGCGACATAGGCGGCGCCGGCATTGACGGCACCGATGGCGTTGGTCTCGGTAAGACCGTAACCGATCCCGGGCACCGAGCGCTTGAAGGTCGAGGCGATCTTGCCGACCTGATCCGGTGGGCGCGCCGCGCCACCGGAAAAAATGTCCACCAGCGAGGAGACATCGCGCTCCGTATCCCGGGCCGCCGCCTGCAGTTCCGCCGACATGGTGGGCACGCCGTTGAACCAGGTAATGCGTTCGGCCTCGATCAGACGCAGGGCCTCCTGCACATCCCACTTGTGCATGATCACCAGCTTGCGCCCGATCAGCAGCGACAGCAGGAACGCCGAGTGGCTGGCCGTGCAGTGGAACAGGGGAATGGTGAGCAAGCCGGCAGGCGGCCGGCTCGTAGCGGCAGCATCGCCGGCGAGCGCCTTGGTCGCAGTGCCCAGCAGCATCCAGCTCCACAGGGCCGCCAGAATGGCCCGGTGCGTGGACACCGCGCCCTTGGGGTGACCGGTGGAACCGGAGGTGTACATGATGGTGGCGTCGTCGTCAGGCGCGACCGCGACCTCGGGCATGGACGCGCCGGCAAATTCCGCCTGCAGTGCCTGGAAATCCTCGGTGTCCAGGGCCAGGTGGGCGACATCTCCCACCGAGATGATACGCAGCGAGTGACGTTCGGCAATGGGCGCCAGCCGCGCCACGCGCTCCGGGTCCGCGACCACGATCCGGCTGCCGCTGTCCTCGATGCCGTAGTCCAGTTCCTCCGTGGTCCACCAGGCATTCATCGGCACCGCCACGGCACCGATAGAGACAACGGCAATAAACGCCATCATCCACTCCGGATTGTTGCGGCTGGCTATGGCAACCCGGTCGCCGGTGACCACGCCAAACTTGCGCTGCAGCGCGGCGCCCAGGGCGGCACTGCGGGCCAGGGTCTCGGCGAAGCTGTAACGCTGCTCGCGGTAGACGACAAAATCCCGCTCGCCGTGGTTCTGCATCAGCGCGCAGTAGGCGCCGAGATTCGCCGGCATGGTGGCATAGCTCAGAAAGTCCACGCCGTTGACCACCACCTTCTCCAGCGCAAAGGGCTGGCCATCGGCGGTGAGAGCGGCAACGGTGGCCGCGTATTGTTCCAGTGCCGGGTCCATGGGAATTATTATTGCTCCATCTCCTGGACAGCTAGAATCCGCTGAGGCGGGCAAAGCGGTCCAGATGGTAGTTATAGTCACCGAAACAGTGCTGGGCAACCCGGGCTCGCTTGATAAAGAAGCCGATCTCGTATTCGTCGGTCATGCCGATGCCGCCGTGCATCTGGATGCCCTCGTTGGTCGCTCGCTGGGCAACCTCGCAGAGCTTGGCCTTGGCTGCGCTGGCCAGCTTCGGCAGCTCGGGGTCGTCGGCGTCGATCGCCTGCAGTGCCTGCAGGACGATGGAGCGGGCCAACTCCAGTTCCGCAAACAGCTCCGCCGCCCGGTGCTGCAGGCCCTGGAAGGAACCGATCACTTTGCCGAACTGCTTGCGTTCCTGCAGATACGCTACCGTGCGCTCGAACGCCTCGGTGGCCAAGCCCAGCAGCTCCGCTGCCAGACCAATATTGGCGATATCCAGGGTACGGCCGAGGCCCGCCCAGGCCCGCCCAGGCTCGCCCATGACGCCGTCGGCCGGTACCTGCACGCCATCGAAATGCAGCGCACCGACTCCGCGGGAATCCACCAGGCTGCGCCGCTCGACGGTCAGGCCCGCCGCGTCCGCCGGCACCAGGAAGGCGGTCAGGCCCTCGGTGTCACCCGCGCTGCCGGATGTGCGGGCAATGACCACGAAACGGTCCGCCGCCAGCGCGTCCAGAACCAGGATCTTGTCGCCGGTCAGGGTGTAGCCGTCGCCGGCGGGTACCGCGGCCATGGCGGTCTGCTCCGGCGCATGCTGCACCCCTTCCTGCAGTGCCAGGGACACCAGCAATTCGCCGGCGGCGAGGGAGGGCAGCAGGGCCTGCTTCTGTGCTTCCGTACCCAGCGCGTGGACCGCAGTAGTACCCACCAGGACCGAAGACTGCAGCGGGCTGGGGCTCAGGTGGCGCCCGGCCTGTTCCAGCACCAGGCCGAGGCCGGTGTAGCCGTAGCCGAGACCGTCGTAGGCTTCTGGAATGGCGATCCCCGGCCAGCCCATGGCCGCGATGTCCTGCCACACCTCGCGGGAAAAGCCCAGCTCGTCACCCGCATCGCGCAGGGCGCGCAGCTGCGCCACGCCGGCCCTGTCCGCCAGCAGGCCGGCGGCGGATTCCCTGAGCATCACCTGCTCTTCAGTCAGTACCAGTGCCATCTTGTCAGTCCTCTCTCGCGCTCAGTCCGGCAGGCCCAGGACCCGCTTGGCGATAATGTTCAGCTGCACCTCGGAGGTGCCGCCCTCGATGGAATTGCCCTTGGAGCGCAGCCAGTCGCGGCTGGTGGCACCCCCGTGATAGACCTCGCCGTCCCAGCCCAGGGCAGCCTCGCCACCGATCGCCAGGTTGAGCTCGTTGCGACGCTTGTTCAGCTCGGTACCGTAGTACTTGAAGATCGACGACGCAGCGCCCAGGCCCTGACCCGCCTTCGCTTCGTCCCCGACCCGGCTCATGGTGGCGGCAAAGGCGAGGGCATCGAGCTGGTACTGGGCGATGGTGTGCCGCAGGATCCCATTGCCGAGGCGCCCGCTGGCGTCCGCCCCCAGGGTCTCGAGCGCGGCTTCCCCCAGCGATTTCTTTGGCGCAGCGCCGAAACCGGAGATCATTTCCCGCTCGTGGGTAAGAAGGTATTTGGCGATGGCCCAGCCCTTGCCCTCCTCGCCAACCCGATTGCGCTTCCAGGCTTTTACGTTGTCGAAGAAGGTCTCACAGAACGGCGAGGAGCCGCTGATCAGGCGAATCGGGCGGGTGCTGACACCGGGGCTCGCCATATCGAACAGCACGAAGCTGATGCCCTCGTGCTTGCTGCCGCTGTTATCGGTGCGCACCAGGCAGAATATCCAGTCCGCCTTGTCCGCGTAGGAGGTCCAGACTTTCTGGCCGTTGATGATGTAGTGGTCGCCGTGATCCTCGGCGCGGGTCTGCAGGCTGGCCAGGTCGGAGCCGGCATTGGGTTCGGAGTAGCCCTGGCACCAGCGGATCTCGCCGCGGCAGATGGGCGGCAGGTGCTCGAGTTTCTGTTCCTCGTTGCCAAACTGCAGCAGGGCCGGGCCGAGCATGGAGATGCCGAAACTCTCCAGCGGGCGGCGGGCGTTGATCCGCTCCATCTCCTCCCGCAGCACCTTGCACTCTTCCTTGTCCAGGCCACCGCCGCCGTACTCCCGGGGCCAGTGCGGCACGGTCCAGCCGCGAGCGGCCATGCGCTCGCACCACAGCTGCTGGTCGGGGTGCTTGATTTCGGGGTTGCGTCCGCCGGTATACAGGTCCTCGAAACTGCGGATTGGCTCGCGCATGGTCGGCGGACAGTTGTCTTCCAGCCACGCACGGGTTTCAGCGCGGAATTGTTCCAGCTTGCTCACGGGATCACCTCTTCGGGGCCGGGCGGCCGCCGTCCAGTTCACTGCGGGGACCGGAGGCCCCGCAAACCGGATTTGAACATACAGTATGTTTTGCTAACTTTCAAGAATGCCCGGGGTGACCCGCATAGTGTCAACGCATGCTACAGCTCCGCCCGCGGCATCTGCACCTGCGAGGTCGTGATACCCCCGTTGACCCCGTAGATTTCACCGGTCACGTAGTCCGCCGCAGGCGAGGCCAGGTACAGGGCGCAGGCGGCGATGTCCTCGGCGGCCCCGAGGCGGGCCAGCGGGGTTCTGGCCAGCATGGTCTGCTCCAACTCCTCATTCATGAAATTGGCCAGCGCCGAGGTCAGGATGGCGCCAACGCCGATGGCGTTGACCCGCACCCGGGGCGCAAAGTCCTGGGCCAGCTCCCGGGTAAGCCAGGACAGGGCCGCCTTGCCGGTCCCATAGGCGGCAAAGCCCGGCTGCGGATGAATGCCGGCGGTGGAAGAGATATTGACGATGGCCCCCTTGCCCGCGGTGGCCACCATCTGCGGCACGCTCAGACGGGAAAGCGAAAATGCCGTGGTGACGTTGAAGTGAAAGCAGGCGTCGAAGTCCTCGTCCGTGGTCTCCAGCGCCGGCTTGGGCCCCCAGCCGCCGGCGTTGTTGACCAGGATATCGAGGCGGCCGAACTCGGCGACCGCCTGCGCCACCAGATCCTTGCGCTGCTCTGCTTCCATAACGTCGCAGGTGATCACCAGGGCGCGCTGCCCGCGGGCGCGCACCTGCTCCGCGGTTTCCTCCAGCTCGCTGCGGGTGCGCGCGGAAATCACCACATCGGCGCCGGCATCGGCGTAGGCAATCGCGGTCGCCGCGCCGATACCGCGGCCGGCACCGGTGATGATGGCGACCTGCCCGTCGAGGCGGAAACGGTCGAGAATACTGGCCATGGGATGCTCCTGTCAGTGGGTCAATAAAACCTTGGCGATCAGTCCACCGCCGCGGCGGGGATGGTATTCAGGCGCGGGTCGTTGGGCGGGTTGTGCACGCACCAGGTTCCCGCCGGGTGGTAGATGTAGGCGACACAGGCGTTGCAGTTGTCACAGCCCGATTCAGCCAGTTCGCCGCTGCGGAATTTGTTCACCAGGGCCGGATCGTGGATCAGCGCCCGGGCCAGGACCACACACTCAAAGCCTTCCGCCATCGCCTGCTCGGCATTGGCCAGGCTCTTGGTGCCACCGAGGTAGGCCAGCGGCAGATCGACCGCGGCGCGGATTTTCCGCGAATAGTCGAGGAAATACATTTCCCGGAAATCGATCTTGGGTTCACTGGAGGCCGCCGCCTTCATCATCAGCGCCGTCACCCACTCGCCCTGCTGCTTCAGCACCCGGCTGATGGTTTCGCGGTTCATGTTGCTGCCGAACATAAACCAGGTGGACTCCACGTTGCGGCCACCGGACAGGACCAGCATATCGGCCCCCGCGGCCTGCAGGGCCCGGGCGGTGACGATCGCGTCCTCGACCGTGGCGCCGCGGCGGACACCGTCGGCCACATTGATCTTGGCCAGCACTGCCAGCTCCGCGCCCACCGCCTGCTTGACCGCCGCCAGCACCCGGGCCGGAAAGCGCACGCGGTTCTCGGCGCTGCCGCCGTACTCGTCCTCGCGGCGGTTGCTGAGCGGGGAGATGAACTGGTTGAGCAGGTAACCGTGCCCCATGTGCAGCTCCACCGCATCGAAGCCGGCCTCCCGCGCCAGCTCAGCGGCGGCGACGAATTCCGCTACCACCTGCGTCATGTCCACCTCGGTCATGGCGCGCTGGAAGAAATTGCCCTTCAGCGCCCCTGCGGGATTGAAGCCGGCCGAGGAGCTGATAGTGCGGCCGCGCACTTTCATCCCGGTGACAAAGGAGCCGCCGTGGGTGATCTGGGCGGAAATCGCCGCGCCCTCGTCGTGCACGGCCTGGGTCAACACCCGGAGATCGGGCAGCACCTCGGGGCGCATCCAGATCTGGTTGGGCAGCGTGCGGCCGACCTTCGCCACCGCCATGTAGGCCACCGTGGTCATCCCCACCCCGCCGGCCGCGAGGTCGCGGTGGTGCTTGACCAGTGCTTTGGTGGGCTTGCCGTCCAGGCACATCGCCTCATTGGCACCGGATTTGATAAACCGGTTGCGCAGGGTCAGGGGGCCCAGAGTGACGGGATCGAAGGGAGAAATTGCTGCTGTCATGGGGCAACCACGCTGTGGGGAAAGTACAGACTGCGGATGGTACCCCCCTGCTCGCGCCATCGCGATGGCCGGCGCTATCGCAGCGGTCATCGGTTCAAATTGGCAGGCATTGCGGGATCAGCCGACCCCGGGCAAGCACCAGAACAATACCGAGCTGCAGAGGACCGCCAGGGTCCAGCCGGCCCAGCGAGCGGTGGCCGCCGCACCCGGTTGCAGCTGTCGCCACAGCAGCCAGGCGTAGCGGGCGACCAGGACCAGGGTAGCGAGAGTAGCGGCCTGCAACAGCAGGGGCAGCTGGGCCCCCAGGGGCAGGCCCGGGAGCGTCAGCAGGGTGTCTTTCATCGCCCCCTTGGCCAGGGCGCCACTGGTGAACGGCAGCCCCAGCAGGGACAGTGCCGGCAGGGCCAGCAGCAACCACAGCAGCAAGCGCAATACCCGGCTGGCGGGGAGCACCAGGCCCACGGCCAGGAACAGGCAACCCTTGGCCAGGCCGTGGTGCAGGGCGAACAGGGCGATCAGCGGCACCAGTGACGGGGCGTGCCCCGGCGCCGCCAGCGCCGCACCCACCAGCACCGCCATCAGCCCCATCTGGCTGATGCTGGACCAGGCCAGCACGGTCTTCGGATCCCGCTGCAACGCGCCGGGCAGCGCGGCACCCAGGGCGCCGACAAAGCCCAGCACTATCATGAACTGCCCCCAGGGCGCCCAGCCCAGTTCACCGATGGGCAGCGTCAGCAGCCAGCCCAAGAGGCCGGCCTTGATCATCGCCCCACTCAGCACCGCGCTCGCCGGGGTCGGCGCCACCGGATGCGCCAGCGGCAACCAGAAGTGCAGCAGGGGCAAACCGGCCTTGACCCCGAAACCGGCCAGGAACAGGGCCGCGATGAGCCAGCCATCGGCGCCGCCGGCTGTTGTGGCGACGGCCACATCGGCCAGCAGAAGGCTGTCTGCCGCGCGAAACGCCAGCAGGAACCCCGCCAGCAGCGCCATTTCACCGACCAGCGCCATGACCAGGTAGACCCGCCCGGCAAAGCGCGCCCGGTCGCTGCCCTCGTGCACCACCAGGCCGTAGCCGGCGAAGGTCATCAGGGTGAAAAACATGTAGAAACTGGCCATGTCCCCCGCCAGTACCAGGCCGAGATTGCCGGCCAGGGTGAAGCCCCAGAACACGCAGAAGCGACGCAGCTGTTCCGCGCCCAGGTAACCGGCCGCGTAAAGTCCCGCCGTACTCCACAGCAATGCGGTCAGCAGCAGGAAACTGCGCCGCAGCTCGTCCAGCATCCAGGTGCTGCCGAGCACCAGCCAGGGCAGTTCCAGGGTCCACGGCGTAGCGGAGAGCAGCGCCAGGACCAGCGCCGGCAGGGGCAGCAGCGGCAACAGCGCACGCAGGGCGCCACGCCAGACACCGCGCAGCGCCAGCAACGGATACAACAATGGCAGCAGCACACTGGCTGCAATCAGTACAGTCGGCGGCAAACTGTTCACGGCAGGTACATCCGCACCGCGATCAGCTGCGCCCAGGACAGGGGGCTGAAAGCGGTCGGCGCCAGCAGGCCGACCAGCACCAGCAGCAGCATGGTGACCAGTGGCGGCCAGAACAACCAGGCATTGGTTTCCAGCCGACCCCAGCGCCGCTCCTCCGGCCAGGGTGCCGCAACCGGGAGAAACCACAGCCGGTAGACAATGGGCAGGAAATAGGCCGCGTTGAGCAGACTGCTGAGCAGCAGGACCAGGACAACCCACTCCATCTGTGCGGCCAGGGCGCCGGCGCCCAGGGTCCACTTGGTGACAAATCCGGCCAGCGGCGGCACTCCAATCATGCCCAGCGCCGCTGCCGTAAAGGCAATCGAGGTCGCGGGCATGCGCGCCCCGGCGCCGTCCAGCTCGTCCACCCGGTGCACCCCCAGGGTCTCGGCATAGTTGCCGGCGCAGAAAAACAGGGTGATCTTCATGATGCCCTGGTGCAGCAGGTGAACCAGGCCGCCCACCGTACCGAGGGGCCCAAACAGGGTCACCCCGAGGATGATGTAGGACACCTGGCTGATGGTCGAGAAGGCGAGCCGCCGCTTGAGATCGAGCTGCCACAGGGCGCGCAGCGACCCGTAGAGCACCGTAAACGCTGCCAGCCAGGCCAGGGGCTCCAGCAACCCCTGGCGGTAGGCGAAGTCGATGCCAAAGATGTCGTAGACCACCCGCACAATGCCGAAGGCCCCGGCCTTCACCACGGCCACCGCGTGCAACAGGGCGCTGACCGGGGCGGGAGCCACCATGGCCTGGGGCAGCCAGCCGTGCACGGGAAACATGCCCGCCTTGACCCCCAGGCCGGCGACCAGCAGCACGAAGACCAGCGTCAACTGGCCGTGCAGCGCCGGGTCAACGGACTGGAAATGGCCCGTCTCCCGAAACGCCAGGTCACCCGCCAGGCCGTGCAGCCAGGCAATGCCCAGCAGCAGCACCACGCCGCCACCCAGGGTGTAGATAATGTAGTTGCGGCCCGCCTGCAGCGCCCTGGCAGTACCCCGGTGCACCACCAGCGGGTAGGTGGACAGGGTGAGCATTTCGTAGAAGAGGAAAAAGGTGAACAGGTTCCCGGCCAGGGCAATGCCCATGGTGCTGGCCACGCAGAGGCTGAAGAAGCCGAAGAACCGGCTGCGGTTGGGTGAGTCCTCCAGATACCCGACTGCGTAGATCGTGGTCAGCAACCACAGCACCGCCGACAGCCCGGCAAACAGCATCGCCAGGGCATCGGCGCGCAGCATGAAGCTCACCCCGGGCAGCATGCTGAAACTCACGCTGAAATCCACCCCGCGGAACACGCCCCAGGTCATCGCCGCCACTATACCCAGCTTCAACACCGCGGCCAGCAGGTTGACCAGGGTACGCAGGCGATGACTGCTTTCGGGCAGGGCGAAGATCACCACCGCCGCCAGCAGGGAGCTCAGCAGGGCGAGTATCGGCAGCAGTGCAGTGAGGCTCATGGCTGCACCGCCGTCACCCCGGCGGCCACTTCAAAGGGCAGCGCCAGCACCGACAGTACCGGCTCTGCCACCAGGCCCAGCCCCAGTGCCAGCAGGGCCAGGATCATGGGGATCGCTTCCAGGGTTTTCGGTGGATGGTAGAAATCGTCGCTGACGCTGTCCTCGAGAAAGGAAGCGCGGTAGATACGAAACACATAGGCGGCCGCCAGTACCCCGCCCAGCAGCAATACCGCGATCCACCACCACTGGCCGCTGGCGAGGCTGGCCTGCAGCAGCAGCCACTTGGCCGCAAATCCGCCCGTCGGCGGCATGCCCATCAGGGACACCCCGGCCAGACCGAAGGAGAACAGGGAGAACGGCAGGAAGTGACTCACACCGCCCAGCGCATCCACCCGCTTGCTGCGCACCGACAGGATCAGGTTGCCGGCGGCGAGGAACATCGCGGCCTTGGCCAGGGCATGACTGATGACCTGCAGGGTAATGCCCTGCTGCGCCAGCCGGGAGACCGGCTCCGCCACGGCATAGGTCAGCGGGAACAACAGGAACAGGTAGCCGATCTGGGCCACCGAGGAATAGGCGACGACCTGCTTCAGGTAGGGCTGACGGAAGGCCCGCCAGCTGCCCCAGAGCACCGCTGCAGCTCCCAGCGCACCCAGGCCCTGCGCCAGCAGCTGTGACCCGAGGCGATCCCCAAGCTCCAGCCACAGGCGGGCGGCGATGTAGAAGGATGCCTTGACCACCAGGCCGGACAGCAGCGCGCTGACCGGGGATTTGGCGATACCGTGGGCCGGCGGCAACCAGCCGTGCAGGGGGAACAGGGCCGTCTTCAGGGCGAGCCCCGCCAACATCAGCAGCAGTGCCAGGGCAGCCGCGGGTTCCGTTGCACCCACCACGCCGGCAATGCCCGTCAGGGACAGCGTGCCAAACTGCCCGTACAGCAGCGCCACCCCGAGCAGATAGGCCAGGGAGCCCAGCAGGGCCGCAAACAGGTAACGCAGGGCCGCACGCAGGGCCGCCGCCTCGCCACCCAGGGCCACCAGCCCCACCGCCGCCAGGCTGATCAGCTCCAGGCCAACGTAGAGATTGAACAGGTCGGCGCCCAGCCAGACGCCGTTGAGTCCGGCCCAGAGAAACCAGAACAGAGGCCAGAAATAGCGCTGCCAGGATTTGCCGGGGTCCAGGTAGACCCCGGCGTGCACACCGCAGGCGGTGGCCACCGCGGCTGTCAGCAGGACAAAACTTACCGCCAGCCCGTCCACCCGCAGGGCGATGCCCAGCGGCGCTTCCCAGCCGGCCAGGGCGTAGAAGAATCCGCCGCCGCCGGCAACGGCGAACCACAGCGACAGGGAGACCAGCACCTGGATCAGCATGCCCAGCCAGCTCAGCCAGCGTCCCCGGCGGAAGTCCAGCAGCAGGGACAGGGCCGCCCACGCCAGCGGCGTGAACAGCAGGCCCGCCATCAGCCACTGGTTCAAGACTGCCCGTCCCCCGCGTCCGCCAGAGAGGTGCGCCCGGTCAGATGGAAATAGCGCCGGATCAGCACTATCGCCAGCGCGGTGGCGGCGATCGCCACGACAATGCCCGTGAGCACCAGGGCCTGGGGCACAGGGTCCGGGCCACCGCGGTGCTGGGCCAGGCCCACCAGCACCAGGAATACGCCCGAACCCAGCAGGTTGAAGGCCAGTAGCCGCCGCAGTAGATGGTCCAGCAGCAGGAACCCGGCCAGGCCGATACCGCACAGGCCGACCCCCGCCAGCGCATAGAGCAGATCGGGACTCACGATCCGCCGCCCTCCTCCGGTTCATGTTCCGCGCTGACCGGGGCCGCCACAAACAGGGCGAGCAGGATCATGCCAATGGACAGGGTCAGCACAGTTTCAATTGCGAGAATCAGGCCACCGGCCATACCCGGCGGATAGGCCAGGAAGGCCTCTCCGGCCAGGGCACTGGCAATCGCCACCAGCAGGAACACCGCGAAACCCAGCACCAGCCCGAGGCGCAGAAGGACCCCGGGACGGATAAACGCCATCGGCAGCCCGCCCAGCCGCATCAGCACCCCGGTCGCTGCCAGCACCGCACCGGCCTGGAACGCGCCACCGGGACGATGCGAGCCGGCCCAGAGCAGGTAGGCCGCCAACAGCAACATCAGTGGCACAAACCAGCGTTGCAGGGCGTAGAGCAGGACGTCCGAGCTGCGCAGGGCCGGGTCCTCCAGGGACCGGGTGCTGGCCAGGGAAATTCCCGACATGCCGGCAATCACCAGCACGCCGATCTCGAGGAGGGTGTCGTAGCTGCGGAAATTGAGCAGGACCGCGGTGGTGGGGTGCTCGACACCACTGCGCCCAAGGCTCGCCGCCAGCTGCTGCGGCAGCTCCGACACCACCGCGGATTCGGCCGCCACCAGCACCGCCAGCGCCAGCGCGATGGTCAGGGCAGTACAGGCGGCCAGTGACACCAACACCAGCAGTCTGCGCATCAGCCCTCCTCCCCGGGCGGCTGTTCCCGCAGCCTGCCGCGCTGGAAATGGCTGACCGCATCCAGCAGCAGTACCCCGGTAAGCCCCGCGCCGATGGCCGCCTCGGCGAGGGCAATGTCCGGTGCCTGCAGGCGTACCCAGGCCAGAGCCATCAGCAGGCCAAAGGCCATGAACATCACCACCGCCCGGAACAGGTCGCGGGAAAGCAGCACAGCGACCGCAGTCACCAGCAGGGACACTATCAGGAGACCGTCCAGCAACCAGCTCACGGGCCGCTCCCGTCGTCGCCGTCTTCCATGGCGCGCAAGGCCCGACCCACCAGGTGGGCCGCGGTGGCGCTGGCCGCCAATGCCACCAGCCAGATGAGCAGAATCTTGGCGGCAGTGGCGGGGCCGGCGACCGCGGGCAGCAATCCCATGACGATCAACCCGAGACCCAGATTATCCGCCTTGGTCAGCGCATGGATGCGGGTCAGGGTGTCTGGCAGGCGAAACAGACCCAGCGTTCCCACCGCGAAGAACAGGCAGCCGGTCACCAGCAGCAGGGCCTGCAGCACAAGCAACAGGGTGTCAGACATCAGGGTGCTCCCCCGCACTGTCGGCGCGGGCAATGCGCAACACCCGGGTGACAAAAGCCACCGTCGCCAGCACCGCCAGCAGCGCCAGCACCAGGGCCACATCGCGCAGGGCCGGTTGTCCCTGGGACTCCGCCAGCACCAACAACAGGGCAACCCCGGTGGTACCAAACAGCTGGGAAGCCAGCATGCGGTCTGCCGGGGCGGGCCCGCGCCAGATGCGCACCAGACCGAGCAGCAGGAGCACTAACAGAATCGTGGCGACCGCGTCCAGCAGCGTCATCCGGCAAACATCCGGGCAATCCAGTGCTCGGCGCGAGCCACATCCTCGTGCACCGGCAGGGAGGTATCCAGGCAGTGCAGCTCCAGCTCATCACCGCGCAGGGTGACACTCAGGGTTCCGGGCAGCAGTGACAGGGCATTGGCCAACAGCCAGCGCGGCCTGCCCTCCGCCAGCGCGGTGGTGTAGGTCAGATAGCCCGGCCTCAGCGGCAGGCGCGGCGACAACAGCCGCCGGGCAACATCCACACCGGCGACCATCGAACGCAGCAAAAAGTAGCCGGCAAACGCCAGGGTAGCGGCCAGCCGTGGATGCGGCGCGGCAGGTGGAAAAAATCGCAGCGAGACCAGCGCAACCAGTACCGCCGCGCCGAGACCAAAGCCCGCGGCTCCCGGATCACCCTCCGTCAACGCCCACCACACTACCAACAGCAGGGCTGTGCGGACGGCTGCGCTGCCTGCATAGGCCATATCGGCTCCCTTACCCGGGCATGCGAAACGATGCCGGCGCCTGCAGCGCCGGTTCCACCCGGCCACTATACCATTTGCCGGCTGCAGGGCATTCCCTGGTGCCCGTCGCGAACCGCTTTCGCCTGTGCCTTTGCCATGCCGGACCCGCTACTCTATGCTCAACTCCTGACCGCTGCCGATGCCACGCCTGTAATCATGACTGTCCAGATTTCCCCGGCCGAAGGGGCCCGCCTGCTCAAGCTGGCAACCAATGCGTCCGTGACCGTTGCCATGATCCTGATCGCGGCCAAGGGGGTTGCCTACTGGCAAACCTCCTCCATGAGCATCCTCGCTTCCCTGGTGGACTCGCTGATGGATTCCGGCGCCTCGCTGCTCAACCTGTTCGCGGTGCGCTACGCCCTGGTGCCCGCTGATCGCCAGCATCGCTTCGGCCACGGCAAGGCGGAGTCCATCGCCGCCCTGGCGCAGAGTACGTTTATTATCGGCTCCGGCCTGTTCCTGATGTTTGAGGCCGCCAGAAGGCTGGTCGACCCGGCGCCGCTGCAGGCCTATGGCCTGGGCCTGGCAGTAATGGTATTCACCATCGCCGCAACAGTCGGCCTGCTGGCGCTACAGGGCCATGTGATCCGGCGCACGGGCTCCGCCGCAATCCGCGCAGATGCCCTGCACTACCGCACCGACCTCCTGACCAACTCCGGCGTCATCGTCGCCCTGCTGCTGGCCCAGTACGGCTGGCCGGGCATGGACCCGCTGTTTGCCATCGCCGCGGGCGTGTACATCCTCTGGTCCGCCCGGGCCATCATGCGCGACGCCTTCAACGAGCTGCTGGACCGGGAACTGCCGGATGAGCAGCGCGCCCGGATCCTCGCCATCGCCGAGGGCCACCCGGAAGTCCGCGGCGTGCACGACCTGCGCACCCGCAGCTCCGGGCGCATCGACTTTATCGAAATGCACCTGGAACTGGACGGCGCCATGTCGCTGTTTCGCTCCCACACCATCTCCGATGAAGTGGAGGCGGCCATCATGGCCGCGATACCCGCGGCGGATGTGGTGATTCACCAGGATCCCGCCGGCATTGTGGAGACACAGCAGGACGAAAAGTTGCAGTAAGCCCGGCAATGGCAGCGCAGCGTCAGCCGGCCTTTGACGGCCCGCGCGGTTCCGGCTACCATCGCGCCCTGACGCGGGTGTAGTTCAATGGCAGAACTTCAGCTTCCCAAGCTGATAGCGTGGGTTCGATTCCCATCACCCGCTCCAACCTTTCCCCGGTCCTTTCCGGCCACATAGGTGACAGTTTATTCCGAGGACATGGGTAACACTTTTGGAGCGAAGGGGTTAACCCCTAC
Organism: uncultured Haliea sp.; assembly: GCA_947258585.1. Taxonomy (GTDB): domain Bacteria; phylum Pseudomonadota; class Gammaproteobacteria; order Pseudomonadales; family Halieaceae; genus Haliea. Next base: position 21,887 of record CAMYIZ010000035.1, read on the forward strand.
CGGCTCCACCCTGTTCTCGTTCTGGTCAAAGAATCCTAGGTCATAATC
>CAMYIZ010000036.1 GCA_947258585.1 uncultured Haliea sp.
GATTATGACCTAGGATTCTTTGACCAGAACGAGAACAGGGTGGAGCCGGTAGGGGTTAACCCCTTCGCTCCAAAAGTGTTACCCATGTCCTCGGAATAAACTGTCACCTATGTGGCCGGAAAGGACCCTTGGTAATTTGGAGCTGGCGAGAGGAATCGAACCCCCGACCGGCTGATTACAAATCAGCTGCTCTACCTACTGAGCTACGCCAGCCAAAAGACACTGCGGGACAGGTGCCTCCCGCGGGGGCGCAATGATAGACAATGGCCCCGGGTGATGCAATAGCATCTACCCGGATGTACCTCGCCGGCCGCACCTCGCCGGCCACACCTCGCCGGCCGCACCCTACATCGGGTCCCTGTCCCGCCCTTGCGCAGCTGCCATCACTTCCAGTCCGTCAAAGACCAGATCCGGAATCCAGTCCCCCGCGCCACCCAGCAGGCGCTGCAGGGTCTCCGCACCGCCCCCGCACAGGTACAGGCGAGGCCGCGGTTCGCCGGCCTGCTCCAGCGCCACGCGCACTGCCGCGGCCTGGGCCAGGGCTATGCCGTGCCGCACCGCTTCCGCCGTGGACGTTCCCGGCGCCAGGTCGTAGACCGCCTCCTCGGCAAAGCGCACCCGGTCGGTATCCAGCAGCAGGGCACGCTCCATCAGCGAGGGGCCGGGGATGATGTAGCCGCCCTCGTGGCGACCGTCTGCGGCCACCAGGTCGATGGTGAGGGCGGACCCGGCGTCAACCACGCAGAGCCGGGTCGGCTCCCGGCGCCAGGCGCCGAGCATCGCCAGCCAGCGATCCACGCCCATGCGCAGGGGCTGCTGATAACTGTTGATCAGGGTTCCGGTACGCGCCTCGCTGCGCGCAAACCAGGGCCGCAGCTGCCAGCGCTCCTCCAACATGGCGGCCAGGTGCCACTCCGCTTCCTCGCTCGCCACGCTGGCAATCCAGATCGCCTGCACGACGTCGCTGCAGGCCAGCAGGCGCGTGCGAGAGTCCTCGTCATCGCGACGATACACGCCCCGCGCGATCAACTCCGCACCGGACATGAGACGCCACTTGGCGCTGCTGTTGCCGACATCAAGTTGCAGACACTGAACGCCGCTCACGATGCCGCCCTGAGCGAAATCTCGCCACCGTAAATCGGCCGCAATCCCAGCGTGGTCTCCAGTTGCAAGGCGCCGCGCTCGTCCACACCGCGGGCGATGCCGGCCTGGCGCTGTTCCCCGCTGTGCATGACCACCGGGGTATCGGCAAAGGCGTCCAGCGCCATCCAGGGGTCGCGCCAGGGTGCAAAACCGGTGCGGGCAAAGCTCGCCGCCAGCGGCAGCAGTTCGTTCAGCAGACTGGCCACTACCGCATTGCGCCCCGGCGCGCTGCCACCAGAGATGGTGGCGAGGTCGGTCCATTCCTGGTCGATGTCTTTCGCTGCCACGGAGGGCATGGCGACGTTGAGGCCAACCCCGATCACCACCTGGCAACGCCCGGCGGCATCGCCGGCCATTTCCAGCAACACACCGCCCAGCTTGGCGCCGGCGTGGAGCAGATCGTTGGGCCACTTCAGTTGCAGTGGCGGCAGGCCCAGGTGCGCCAGGGCCCGGGCCACGGCCACCCCCACCGCGAGGCTCAGGCCCTCGAGCGCAGCCGCGCCCTCGTGGTATTCCCAGACCAGGGACAGGTAAATATTGCGCGCATACGGACTGACCCATGTCCGGCCCCGGCGACCGCGGCCGGCAGTTTGCTGTTCCGCGCTGCACACCAGCCCCGGCCCACCGCCCGCTGCCACGCGGCGCAGGGCCTCGGCATTGGTGGAATCGACGATTTCCAGCAGCAGCAGTTCCCGCAGCAAGCCCAGCACCGGCGCATCCAGACCGGCGCGGATACGGGTCCCATCCAGCAGTTCCACGCCGCCGGGTAGGCGATAGCCACGCCCCTTGACCGACTCCACGGCCAGGCCCAGCTCCTGCAGGCGATTGAGCTGCTTCCACACCGCGGTGCGGCTCACCCCCAGGGCGGTAGCGAGGTCCTGGCCGGAATGGAAATCGCCGTCCGCGAGCATGGGGATCAGGGTTGTCTTGGGCATCTGTGCCGCTGCCTGCCGATTGGTGATGTGAGGCGTGGATGATAGCAAATACCGGCGCGGTTCAATTGTACAAACGCCACAATTGGTCTCCAACCTCAATTCAGGGGACAGTAGGCACATCCGGGCAGCCAGCATACAACCACAATCATAGTGCCCCCCGACAATAACAACCGGAGAACTCACCATGCACAATCTCGATGACGCCACCCTGCGCGCCGCCGCCGACAGACTCATCCGCGCCCACCGACAGGCCTCCATCGACAACGAGTGGACCTTCTTTGTCGATGAGATCTACGCCCGCGACTGCGTCTACACCTGCGAGTACGCCGGGGTTATGAAGGTCGTGGCCAGGGGCAGCGACGAAATCAAGGCCACTCACTACGGACGCGATATGCAGGTGGGCTGGGAGGGCTGGACCTTTCCCTACATGGGCGTCTACACCGGCAGCGACAACCGCCTGGTGACCCACTGGATGAATCGTGGCCCGGGCCAGCGACCCGATGGGAGCCACTACGAAACCCCGGGGATCTCCTTCATCACCCTGAACGCCGAGGCTCGAATAGTGCGCCAGTTCGACCTCTTCGACCTCGCCCACCAGATGCGCCTGTGTGACGAACTGGATGCGGCGGGGTTGCTGTCGCCGGCCCTGCAGGAAAACTGGGTCCAGCCCATGAAGGCCCGGCTGCGGCAGCAACTGGGCGCGGACTGACCCCACTCCACTACCTGCGGGCACCTCCGCAAGATGCCGCCGCGCCAGGGTGGCCGCGGCGGGATCCAGACGTTTACGTTAACGTCAACTTGGTCTATAGTTAGCCAACACCGGATTGAAAAGGGGCGCACGGTACGTGGCCAAAAGCACCTACACCATATCGGAGCTGGCCAACGAGTTCGGGGTCACCACCCGCACCATCCGCTTTTACGAGGAGAAAGGCCTGATCCACCCCCGCCGGGAGGGTCAGAAACGCCTGTACAGCCCCGCCGACCGGGTCCGCATCAAGCTCATCCTGCGCGGCAAGCGCATCGGCATGAGCCTGCAGGAAAGCGTCGAGCTTATCGACATGTACAAGCCCGGGCACAACAACCGCGACCAGCTACACTCCCTTATACGCACGGTCCAGGACAGGCGCGCCCGCCTGCTGCGCCAGAAGCAGGACATCGAGGACATGCTCGCGGGCCTGGACGAAGTTCAGGCTCTGTGCGAGCGCGGGCTGGAGGACCAACAGTGACCCGATTACCAACCGACAGGATGCAGCGATGAATACCGGCTACCCCACCCTCGACTTCGGCCTCGGCGAAGAGCTGGACATGCTCCGCGACGCCGTCTACCAGATGTGCCAGAAGGAAATCGCCCCGCGGGCGGCGCAGATCGACCGCGACAACCAGTTTCCCGCGGACCTGTGGCGCAAGTTCGGCGACATGGGCCTGCTGGGCATCACCGTGGACGAGGCCTACGGTGGCTCCAGCATGGGCTACCTGGCCCACAGTATCGTGATGGAAGAGATCAGCCGGGCATCCGCCTCGGTGGGCCTGTCCTACGGCGCCATGTCCAACCTGTGCCTGAACCAGATCCAGAAGAACGGCAGCGAGGCGCAGAAGCAGAAGTACCTGCCCCGGCTGTGCAGCGGCGAACATGTCGGCGCGCTGGCCATGTCCGAACCCAACGCCGGCTCCGACGTGGTCAGCATGAAGCTGCAGGCGCGCAGGGACGGAGACAGCTGGTACCTGACCGGCAACAAGATGTGGATCACCAACGGCCCCGACGCCGATGTCTACATCATCTATGCCAAGACCGACCCGGCGGCGGGCTCGAAGGGGATAACGGCGTTCATTGTCGAACGCGACTACCCCGGCTTCTCCCGCTCGCCGAAACTGGACAAGCTGGGCATGCGCGGCTCCAACACCTGCGAACTGGTGTTCGACAACACGCCGGTGCCAGCGGAGAACATCCTCCGCGGCGAAGGCCAGGGCGTGAAAGTGTTGATGTCCGGCCTCGACTACGAGCGCACGGTGTTGTCCGGCGGACCGGTAGGCATCATGCAGGCCTGCCTGGACGAAGTCGTGCCCTACCTGCACACCCGCGAACAGTTCGGCCAGAGCATCGGCCAGTTCCAGCTCATGCAGGGCAAGCTGGCAGACATGTACGCTGACCTCTCCGCCAGCCGCGCCTACCTGTACGCGGTAGCGGCCGCCTGCGACCGCGGCCAGGAGAGCCGCAAGGACTGCGCGGCCGTCATTCTCTACACTGCGGAAAAGGCCACCCAGATGGCGCTGCAGGCGATCCAGGCCCTGGGCGGCTTCGGCTACACCAACGAGGCCAGCACCGGGCGCCTGCTGCGCGACGCCAAGCTCTACGAGATCGGCGCCGGCACCTCGGAAATCCGCCGCATGCTGATCGGCCGCGAGCTGTTCAACGAAACCGCCTGACCGGAGCCCACGCCATGACCGTACTGCAATCACGCCTCAATCCCCGGGACGAGGGTTTCCAGGCCAACAGCGAGCACATGCGACGCCAGGTCGCGGACCTGGGCCAGCTGGTCGCAAGCCTGCGCGAGGGCGGCGGCAAGAAGGCCCAGGAGCGGCACCTGTCGCGCGGCAAGCTACTGCCGCGGCAGCGCCTGCAGGCGGTGCTGGATCCGGGCTCGCCGTTTCTGGAGCTGTCCCAGCTGGCGGCCTACAAGGTCTACGAGGACGACGTCCCGGGGGCCGGCATCATCACCGGCATCGGCCGGATCGCCGGCCAGGAGTGCATGATCTTCGTCAACGACGCCACCGTGAAGGGCGGCACCTACTACCCGCTGACGGTGAAGAAGCAGGGCCGCGCGCAGACCATCGCCGACGAGAACGAGCTGCCCTGCATCTACCTGGTCGACTCCGGCGGCGCCTTCCTGCCCCTGCAGGACGAAGTATTTCCGGACAGGGAGCACTTCGGCCACGCCTTCTACAACCAGGCGCGGATGTCCGCCCGGGGCATTCCGCAGATCGCGGCGGTGCTCGGCTCCTGCACCGCCGGGGGCGCCTATCTGCCGGCGATGGCCGACGAGTCCATCATCGTCAGGAACCAGGGCACCATCTTCCTCGGCGGCCCGCCGCTGGTGAAGGCCGCCACCGGGGAAGTGGTCAGCGCCGAGGAGCTGGGCGGTGCCGACGTCCACTGCCGGACCTCCGGCGTCACCGACCACTACGCCAACAACGACCACCACGCCCTGGAACTGGTGCGCCGCGCGGTGGGGCGCCTGAACCGGGTCAAGCCGGTGACCATGGATCTGCGCCAGCCGGTGGAACCGCTGTACGACAGCAGCGAAATCTACGGGGTCATTCCCAGGGATACACGCCAGCCCTATGACGTCCGCGAAGTCATCATGCGGGTGGTCGACGGCTCCGAGTTCGATGAGTTCAAGGCCCTCTACGGCGAGACCCTGGTCTGCGGCTTCGCCCGCATCCACGGCTACCCGGTGGGCATCATCGCCAACAACGGCATCCTGTTCGGCGAGTCCGCGGTCAAGGGCGCACACTTCGTTGAACTCTGCGCCCAGCGCAAGACACCCCTGGTGTTCCTGCAGAACATCACCGGCTTCATGGTTGGCAAGCGATACGAGGCCGGCGGCATCGCCCGTCACGGCGCCAAGATGGTGCACGCGGTTGCCTGCGCCAACGTGCCCAAGTTCACCGTCATCATCGGCGGCTCCTTCGGCGCCGGCAACTACGCCATGTGCGGCCGCGCCTACGAACCGCGTTTCCTGTTCATGTGGCCCAACGCCCGCATCTCGGTGATGGGCGGCGAGCAGGCCGCGGGCGTCCTCGCCACGGTCAAGCAGGAACAGCTGGCACGGGACGGCAAGAGCATGACGCCTGAGGAGGAAAAGGCCTTCAAGCAGCCGACCCTGGACCTCTACGAGGAACAGGGGCACCCCTACTACGCCTCGGCGCGACTGTGGGATGACGGGGTGATCGACCCCGCGGATACGCGCATGGTGCTGGGGCTGGCGATTTCCGCGGCGCTCAATGCACCCATCGAGGAGACACGCTTCGGCGTGTTCCGCATGTGAACATTTGGTGCACTGGAATATGAGCTTCGAACTCGGGCGCGGCGCCAGTTGGGGCCTGGCCGGACACGCTACAAGCACATCCATGTGCGCTCGGTGGCGGCCGTCCATGGCCGCCAACGGTCCGGCCAGGCCCCAACCGTCACCGCGCCCTGATTTGAGAGCGAAATTCACGCTACGTGCATTTTTTCCCGAAAGCCTTCAAGCGCGATGTTCGCAACGGAGTGCGGAAGTGGAGGCGTCGGGGGGACGGAGAGGGGCAGGCGGGACCGTCGACGGCCATGGAAGGCCGTCGCCGAGCCTACATGGATGTACTTGTGGCGTGTCCCGCCTGCCCCTCTCCGTGCTCCCGGCGCCCGTGCAGCCCGTGAACGAGATCGCCAATTAGCTGAGCCAGATTTTGGAACTACTGACGATGAACAACGAACTAGTGACCACAGACATTGATCCCCGCGGCGTCGCCACGGTGACGATTGACAACCCGGACAAGCACAACGCCTTCGACGATGTGATCATCGCCAGGCTGCGGCTCGCCTTCGATACACTGGCCGAGCGCAAGGATGTGCGCGCGGTGGTGCTGGCCTCCAACGGCAAGCATTTTTCCGCCGGCGCGGATCTGGAATACATGAAGCGCATGGCGGGCTATGACTACGGCCACAACCTGCGCGATGCAGAGGCGCTGGCGGGCATGCTGAAGGCGCTGTTCGGGCTGCCACAGCCCACCATCGCCCGGGTGCAGGGCGCTGCTTTCGGCGGCGCGGTGGGTCTGGTCAGTTGCTGCGATATGGCGGTGGCCACCCGGGGCGCCATGTTTGCCCTGTCGGAGGTCAAGATCGGGCTGGTGCCGGCGACGATCAGCCCCTATGTCATCCGCTCCATCGGCGAGCGGGCGGCGCGGCGCTATTTCCTGACTGCAGAGCGGTTTGACGCCCACCGGGCGCTGCAACTCGGATTGATCAGCGAGATCGCCGACGAAGAGGCGCTGGACAGCGAAGTGGCAACGCTGGTGGATGCGATCCTCGGCAATGGCCCGGAGGCAGTGCGAGCGGCCAAGGACCTGATTGTCAACGTCGCCGGAGAGGACATCACCGCGGAGCTGGTGGAAGACACCTGCGCCCGCATCGCCCACATCCGGGTATCCACGGAGGGCCAGGAGGGCCTGGCGGCCTTCCTGGAAAAACGCACACCCAACTGGCTCGGGAGCTGAGGCATGTTCACCAAATTGCTGATTGCCAACCGCGGCGAAATCGCCTGTCGCATTATCCGCACGGCGCGCCGGCTCGGCATCGCCACAGTGGCGGTCTACTCCGACGCCGATCGCGAGGCCCTGCATGTGCAACTGGCCGATGAGGCGGTACATATTGGCCCGGCGCCGGCGCGGGAGAGCTACCTGGTGGTCGATCACATCATCGACGCCGCCCGCAGCACCGGCGCACAGGCCATCCATCCCGGCTATGGCTTCCTGTCGGAGAACGCCGGTTTCGCCCGGGCCTGCGCCGACCACGGCATCTGCTTCGTGGGTCCGCCCACCGGCGCCATCGAGGCCATGGGCTCGAAGTCCGCGGCCAAGGAGATCATGGGGGCGGCCGGGGTGCCGCTGGTGCCCGGTTACCACGGCGCCGACCAGGACCCGGCCCTGCTGCAGGCGGAGGCGGACAGGATGGGCTACCCGGTGCTGCTCAAGGCGACCGCGGGCGGCGGCGGCAAAGGGATGCGCCAGGTGTGGTCCGCGGACGAGTTCGACGCCGCCCTGGCGGCGGCCCAGCGCGAGGCCAGCGCAAGCTTTGGCGACGCTACCATGCTAGTGGAGAAGTACCTGACCAAACCGCGCCACGTGGAGGTGCAGGTGTTTTGCGACAATCACGGCAACGGTATCTACCTGGCGGAGCGGGACTGCTCGGTGCAGCGTCGGCACCAGAAAGTGATCGAGGAGGCGCCAGCCCCGGGCATGACGGCGGCCCTGCGAGAGGCCATGGGCACCACGGCGGTGCAGGCGGCGCAGGCCATCGACTACCGCGGCGCCGGCACCGTGGAGTTCCTGCTCGACGAGGACGGCAGCTTCTACTTCATGGAGATGAACACCCGCCTGCAGGTGGAACACCCGGTCACCGAAATGATCACCGGCCAGGATCTGGTGGAGTGGCAATTGCGGGTCGCCGCCGGCGAGACCCTGCCCCTGACCCAGGACCAACTGGTGCTGCGCGGACACGCGTTCGAGGCACGGGTGTACGCCGAGGACCCGGACAACGATTTCCTGCCGGTGACCGGCACCCTCGCCTACCTGCGCCCCCCGGCAGAGTCCCCCCACGTGCGGGTGGACACCGGGGTCCAGCAGGGCGACGAGATCAGCGTGTTCTACGACCCGATGATCGCCAAGCTGATTGTCTGGGACGAATCCCGGGAACGGGCCCTGCAGCGCCTGGCCACGGCCCTGATGGACTACCGGATCGGCGGCACCGTCACCAACCTCGATTTCCTCTACAACCTCGCCACCGCGGGGCCTTTCCAGCGCGCTGAACTGGACACCGGCTTTATCGAACGCCACAGTGCGCTGATCTTCCATGAGCGGGAGCAGGATCTGCAGCGGGAGCTGCCGCTGGCGACGCTGGCCCTGCTCCTCTACCGGCAGCAGCAGGCTGCCCCGGGCAGCGGCAGCGATCCCTGGTCCCCCTGGAACAGCGGCAACGCCTGGCGCCTGAACGAGCCCCACGCCCACAACTTCGTGCTGCACTGTCACCAGCAGGACTTCCCGGTTGCCGTGACACAACAGCGGGACGGCCGCTATCACATCCGCAGCAATGGCCGCGAGGATGTCCTGCGCGGGCAGCTCGACGGCGACCTGTTGCAGGTGGAGCACGCCGGTCACCGCCAGCGCGCCACCCTGGCCCGTACCGAGGATGGCTTTACCCTGTACCTGGCCGAAGGCGCCTGCCACTTCCGCGAAGTGCGCCCGGACACCGGAGAAGCCGACAACAGCGGCGCCGGCAGCGGCCTGGTCGCCCCCATGAACGGTACGGTGGTCACCCTGCTGGTCGAGCCCGGCACCCGGGTGGAGGCGAAAGCCCCGCTGCTGGTGATGGAGGCGATGAAAATGGAACATACCATCCGCGCGCCCGCCGCCGGCGTGGTGGAGCAGTTCTTTTTCGCCGCTGGAGACCTGGTGGACGGCGGCGCGGAGCTGCTGGCCTTCACCCCCGGGGAGGACACGGCATGACCCTGCCACAACAAGTGACCCTGGTCGACGTCGGCCCCCGGGACGGGCTGCAGAACGAGCCCGGCCTCGTCGCCCTGCAAGACAAGCTGCGGCTGATCGACGACCTCGGTGCCGCCGGCCTCCGGGTGATTGAGGCGGGCAGCTTCGTCAACCCGAAGTGGATCCCGCAAATGGCGGACAGCGAGGCCGTATTTGCCAGTCTGGAGCGCCGGCCCGGGGTTCGCTACAGCGCCCTGACACCGAACCTCAAGGGCTTCGAACGGGCCCTGGCGGCGGGCGCTGATGAAGTCGCGGTATTCGGCGCGGCCTCGGAGACGTTCTCACAGAAAAATATCAACTGCAGCATCGCCGAGAGCCTGCAGCGCTTCGAGCCGGTGATGGCGGCGGCGCAGGCGGCAGGCCTGCCAGTGCGCGGCTACGTGTCCTGCGTACTGGGCTGCCCCTATGAGGGTGATATCCCGCCGGCGGCGGTACTGCGGGTCGCGCGTACGCTGCTGGATATGGGCTGCTACGAGGTCTCCCTGGGGGACACCATCGGCACCGGCAATGCCGGCAGCATGCGGCGCCTGCTACAGACCCTGCTGGCGGACATTCCGGCGGCGCAACTGGCGCTGCACTGCCACGACACCTACGGCCAGGCTCTGGCCAATATCCTGGTCGGCTTGCAACATGGTATCGCCACGGTGGATGCCTCCGTCGCCGGACTGGGTGGCTGCCCCTATGCCAGGGGAGCCTCCGGCAACGTCGCCACCGAGGACGTGCTGTACATGCTGGACGGACTGGGGATAGCAACCGGCGTCGACCTGCAGGCGCTGGTCGCCGCGGGCCAGCGTATCTCTGCCGCCCTGGGCCGCCCCAGTGGCTCCCGGGTGGCCCGGGCCCTGGGTGGGGACGGGGAGAACCGCTGACATACCGGGGCGGTTCCCGGCGTGGTACAGTCCCGCCCGGGAAGATACGGAAACCTGCATGTCGCCTTCGCCAGTCACAGTCCAGCGCTACGCAGCCGCCACCATCGTCGCCGCCAGCGGGCTGTTCCAGGTTGCCAGCCTGTGGCGTTTCCGGCTCAGCGAAGGGGTCCTGCTCACGGCCCTGATCGGCAGCGTCTACCTGCTTATCGCCATCGGGCTGTACGGTCGCTCCCGCTTTACCCTGTTTCTCGCCGCGGGTGTCTGCGCGGCCTTCCCGGCCCAGCTTCTCGCCGCCGGCCCACCCTGGCCCTGGCCGGCGACGGACGTCCTGCGTTTTGCCTCGGATGTCGCCGTGGTCGCGCTGTGCGCCCGGGTGCTGTGGTCAGTGCGCAAGCTTCCCAGTATCTAGGGCCGATTCTGGCTAGCCAGAGCACCGGGGGCCAGCCTATAGTGCGGCCATGAACACCAGCATCCCGCAGACAGAATCCACCCGCGACCTCGATCCCGAGGCCTGCCAGCGCGCCCGGATGGCCCGCGATGTGCGCTTCGACGGTGTTTTTTTCCTCGCCGTGCGCACCACCGGCATCTACTGCCGCCCTGTGTGCCCCGCCCGCCCGCCGGCGGAGCGCAACGTCGAGTATTTTCGCGAAGCCAGCCAGGCCGCGGCGGCCGGTTACCGGCCCTGCCTGCGCTGTCGACCGGAAGCCGCGCCGGGAAGCCCCGCCTGGCAGGGGAGTTCGGTGACGGTACAGCGTGCCCTGAAACTGATCCGCGCCGGAGCGCTCAACGAGGGCAACCTCGCGGAGCTGTGTGCGAGGCTGGGCGTCGGCGAGCGTTACCTGCGCAAGCTTTTCCAGCGGGAGCTGGGCGTATCACCGATCGCGGTCGCCCAGAACCAGCGCCTGTTGTTCGCCCGCCAGCTGCTGCAGGAGACCGCAATGCCGGTCGTCGACATCGCCCTCGCCGCCGGATTCGGCAGCCTGCGGCGCTGCAACAGCGCGTTCCGGGACAGCTTTGGCAAGCCCCCCGGCGCCATGCGACGCCTGCGGCAGCACAGCGCCGTGAGCCCCTACATCCGCCTGCAGCTGCAGTACCGCCCTCCCTATGACTGGGCCGGTGTGCTGGACTTTTTTGCCCGCCATGCAGTAGAGGGGGTCGAGCTTGTCGAGGACGGGAGCTACTGGCGCAGGATCCTGTGGCGGGAGCAGACGGGCGAAATACGTGTCCGCCACCTGCCTGCGCGCCGGGCCATCGAACTGGAACTGCGACTGCCGGATCTCGCCGGCATGATGCCGGTAGTGCAGAGGGTCCGGCGCATGTTCGACCTGGACGCCAATCCCGCTGTGATTGCCACGGCGCTGGGGCAGGAGGCCGCGCTGGCAACCCTGCTGCAGCGGTTCCCGGGCATGCGCTCACCGGTGTGCTGGAGTGTTGCCGAGGCGACGGTGCGGGCCGTGGTCGGCCAGCAGGTCAGCATTGGGGCGGCACGCACGGTGTGCTCACGCCTGGCGGCCGCCGCGGCCCCGGGAACCGGGCAGGCACGCGTATTCCCGGCACCGGCGGCCATCGCCGCGCTGGATGACCGCCACTTCCCCATGCCCGCTCGCCGGCGAGACACCCTGCGCGCGGCCTGCGGCCTGCTCACCCGGGAGAGTGAGCCGACCGAGGAACAGCTGCTGGCGTTGCCCGGAATCGGCCCCTGGACCGCGGCGATGGTCGGGATGCGGGGACACGGCCAGCCGGATGCCTTCCCGCCCCGCGACCTGGGACTGATGCGGGCCTGGGAGGCCCTGCCCCAGGCGATGGAACCGCTGCACACGGCCAGCGAACGCTGGCGACCCTGGCGCGCCTACGCCGCCAACCTGCTCTGGCGCAGCCTCGGCCCCTGAAGGAGAAGACGATGTGAATACCCTGACGATCGACAGCCCCATTGGGCGCCTGCAATTGTTCAGCGACGGGAATCACCTGACCGCGATCCACTTCCCCGAGCAACATAGCGGCGCAGCGGACTGCGCCAGGCCGGACAGCGTCCTGACCGCAGCGAGAACCCAACTCGAGGAGTATTTCTCGGGGCGGCGCAAACACTTCACCCTGCCCCTCGCCGCCGGCGGCACCCCCTTCCAGCAGAGCGTGTGGCGGGCGCTGGCCGCCATTCCCTGGGGGGAGGTCCGCAGCTATCGGGATATCGCGCTCGCCATCGGCAGGCCCAGCGCGGTGCGCGCGGTGGGGGCAGCCAACGGCCGCAACCCGCTGCCGATCGTGGTGCCCTGCCATCGGGTGATTGGCGCCAACGGCTCATTGACCGGCTTCGCCGGCGGCCTGCCGCGCAAACGACAGCTGCTGACCCTGGAGGGCAGCTACGCCTGAGCTGAGCTCAGGGGCTGTTGGCGATAAAACTGATCCAGGTGGCTTCGTTGATAAAACCGCCGCCCCAGCTGGCCCACTCCTCATCCAGGCCAGCCTGGACAATACTGTCGACGGACTTGCCGGCGGCCAGCTGCGCCCGGACGGCCCCGCTGGTGGCAACGAGCATGTCCCGGTAACGCTGCAGGTCTGCCCGGTTGGCAAGGCTGCCGTGGCCGGGCACGATCACCGTGGCCTCATCCACCCGCGCCAGCACCGCCTCGACGGCGGCGATATAGCCCGCCACGGAGCCACCGGACCCCAGGTCGACGAAGGGAAAACCGCCATTGAAAAACAGGTCCCCCATGTGGACAACGTTCTCGCTGGTGAAATAGACCACGCTGTCGCCATCGGTGTGTCCCGCGGCGTGGTGCTGGACCTCGATATCATCGCCGTTGAAGTGCAGCGCCAGCGAGTCGCCGAAGGTGATCACCGGCAGGGCGCCCGCAGGGCTGGGCTCAACCACGCGATCAAAGAACTTCATGTCCTGCCGGGTGGCCATGCGCTCACGGACATTGGTATGTGCGACCACGACGGCGCCGCGATCGGCCCAGAACAGGTTGCCGCCCACATGGTCGAAGTGCCAGTGGGTGTTGACGATGAAGCGCGGGTTGGCGTCGGCGCCGACCAGGTCGGTCAGGGCGGCCTCGTAGGCGGGCACCATTTCCTCGTAGTCATCGTCGATGATCAGAACCCCGTCCTCACCGATGGAGGCCACGACATTGCCGCCGCGGCCTTGCAGCAGGTGCAGGGTGCCGGTCAGTGAACTGGTGGCTACCGTGCCGTCCTGGGCCACTGCAGTCGTAGCCAGGGCGCAGACGGCGAAGAATGCCGAGGCCAGCAGGGCCGGGGCGGCAGAGGTGCGGCGGCGTAAGGTCAGGTGCTGTCTGTGGGGCTGGGGCATGGGGCCTCCCTGGGAGTCAGGCGTTGAGATCAGGAATCAATTCGTCCTTCAGGCGCTCTATGCTGTCCTTCAGGCGCAGCTTTTCCTTCTTCAGGCGCTGCAGCAGGATCTGGTTTTTGTAGGGAAATTCGTACAGCTCGGCGATTTTCTCGTCCAGCGCACGGTGCCGCGCCATCAGCTGCATCAGCAGCATGGCGGGGGTGAGCTCTTCGTTGGCGGCGTCTTCCTGACCGTTGCCAAACAGGCTGCGCGGTGGCTCATTCATTGTTCGACTGGCTCCTGCCCAGGCAGATTCCCGGTGGGTCTCAACTCTATACCTTCTTGCTTTACCGATACAAGCATGCCGTCAGCGCCCGTCCACAGGAGTGGCGTACCGGCGCTGATTGGCCAGCAAGGCCGGCCACAGCGGATTGGCCGCATCGCCCACCGCCAGGAAATCCGCGCTCAGCAGGGTCTCGCGGCAGTTGTAGCGCAGGGGTTTGCCGTCCAGGCCCAGCACGCTGCCACCAGCGGCCTCGAGCACTGCCTGGCCGGCGGCGACGTCCCATTCACAGCAGGGCGAGAACCGGGGGTAGACATCCCCGCGACCCTCGGCCAGGTGACAGAACTTGAGAGCGCTGCCGCTGTTTTCCCGCTGCAGGGGGCCGCGCTGGGCCTCCAGCCAGGCCAGGCAGGCATCGAGCTGGCGATTGCGGTGACGCCGGCTGGCGAGCACGGTCAGGCCGCGGGGGGCAGCGGCATCACGGTCGTCTTCCAGCACCCGGGTCGCCAGTGGCCGGCGCTCCCAGGACTCTCCGTCGACCGTGCTGAAGCGCGCGGCAAGACTGCCCGGAATCCCCGCGTAGGCGAGCTTCTGCAACGGAATATACAGCAGCCCCAGCACCGCGCGATGATCCTCGATCAGGGCGATATTGATGGTGAACTCGCCGTTGCCGGCGACAAACTCCTTGGTGCCGTCCAGCGGATCCACCATCCAGAAGCGCCGCCAGCTGTGGCGCCGGGCCTTGGTCTCCGGGGAGGATTCCTCGGACAGCAGGGGCACGCCCGGGGTCAGTTGCGCAAGCCCGTCGCGGAGATGAACGTGGGAGTCGAGATCGGCGTGAGTCAGGGGCGAGTCGTCCGCCTTGGCCCGCAACCCGCTGTCGCCCGGGGCGTGGTAGTGCCCGCAAATCAGCTCCCCGGCCTCGAAGCAGAGCCGCAACAATGGCTGGATTAAGGCGTTCAAGTCGTCCACGACAGCTGTCCATCAGGAAAGCCCGGAATTATACCACCCTCCCCCACCGTCCCGCGCCCCTCGCCGGGCGCCCCCTGCTGCGCGGCCGGCAAAAAAACGGCATAATGCCCCGCCACCCGCAACGGTCACCCGCGCGCATGATTGACTGGGACAGCATCGACACGGTTCTGCTGGACATGGACGGCACCCTGCTCGACCTGCACTTCGACAACTACTTCTGGCTGGACCACCTGCCGCGCCTCTATGCCGCCAAGCACGGCATCCCCGAGGCCGACGCCACCAGCAGCCTGCACGGGCGCTTCGACGGCCAGCAGGGCACCCTGGACTGGTACTCCCTGGACTACTGGAGCACCCAGCTGGACATGGACATCCCGGCGCTGAAACGGGAAATCCAGCACATGGTCAGCTTGCGTCCCTTTGCGCTGGAATTCCTGCAGCAGCTGCACGCCGGCCCCTGCGAGGTCATCCTGGTCACCAACGCCCACCGCAAGACGCTGGATATCAAGATGTCCCAGATCGACATCACCCCCTGGTTCGATCGCCTGGTGGTGTCCCACGACCTGCGCGCGCCGAAGGAGGAACAGGCATTCTGGCACGCCCTGCAGCAGCTGCACCCCTTCAACCCCGTGCGGACCCTGCTGATCGACGATACCGAGAGCGTGCTGGAGTCCGCCCGCCAGTACGGCATCGCCCATCTACTGACCCTGCTGCAACCCGACAGCCAGCACCAGAAGCGTATCGAAACCCGCTTTCCCGGCATCCATCACTTCGATGAAATCATGCCCGGAACCCTGCCCCGGACCGGCGAGCCGCACAGCCCGACATGAACGAACCCGGCAAACTGCGTATCGACAAGTGGCTGTGGGCGGCGCGCTTCTTCAAGACCCGCAGCCTGGCCAAGGCGGCCATTGAAGGCGGCAAGGTGCAGCTGGACGGGCAGCGGGTAAAGGTGTCCAAGGAGATCGCTGTCGGCGACCGGCTGCAGGTCCGCCAGGGCTGGGACCAGCGCGAAGTCGTGGTTGAGGCGCTGTCAGACCAGCGCCGCGGCGCGCCGGAGGCGCAGCAGCTGTACACCGAGACGCCCGCCAGCATTGCCAAACGGGAGAGCGAGGCGGCGGCCCGCAAGGCCGCCGGGGGCATGATCGACCGGCCCGCGCACCGCCCCACAAAGAAGCAGCGGCGGCAGATTCACCGCTTCAAGGAACTGCCGGAGGACTGAACCGCCCTACGCCACCACAATCGCGTTGCGGCCTTCGTCCTTGGCCCGATACAGCGCCTGGTCAGCCAGCCGCACCAGGTCGCCGGGGATCAGGTCGCCGTCAGGCGATACCGACACCAGGCCCTGGCTCACGGTGATAAAGGGCGCCACCGGCGACTCGCCGTGGGGAATCTGCTCTTCGACAACCAGCTGCCGCAGCCGCTCGGCGGTGCGAAGGGCGATCTCCTCGTCGGCACCGGGCAGGATCAGGATGAACTCCTCGCCGCCGTAGCGCGCCACCACTTCCCCGGCGCGGGTCACCGCCCGCTGCATGACGTCCGCCAGCTGTTGCAGCACCTTGTCGCCGGCCAGGTGGCCGTAGGTGTCGTTGTAGGGTTTGAAGTAGTCCACATCCAGCAGAATCACCGACAGTATGCCGCTGTTGCGGCGGGCGCGATTGATCTCCTCCTGCAGCACCCGGTTCACCAGGCGCCGGTTACCCAGACCGGTCAGCTCGTCCACATTGGCGAGGTCGGTGAGCTGGCGGCGGGCATCCCGCAACTGGCGGTTGCGCTCGCGCAGGCTGTTGGTGAGCTCCGCGAGCTCCTGCGACATGGTCTCGCGTTGCCAGTTGACGGAAATCAGGTTGCGGATGGAGGCGTGCACGCGCTCACTCACCACCAGCATCAGGCCACAAATCGCCAGGGTCACGAAACCGACCAGCAGGTTGAACGGCCCCTCCCAGTAGTGCACCAGGCACCACCAGCCGATGGGCCACAGCGCTGCGTACAGCTGGGCCAGGAAATACTCCCGCAGGGCCAGGGTCGCCCCCAAGGACAGCAATGTGATCATGAAGATCAGCAACAGGAAGACCTGCTGCAACCTGTCCGGCACCTGGGGCGCCATCAGGATGAAAGCCGATGACCAGACCAGTCCGGTCAGGGTCGCACCGAGGACCAACCCCCAGTAGACCCGCGCCGGATGGCGCTGGTAGTGGCGTTCCACCAGGGCGTTGCTCATGAACAGCGAGCGCACCAGCAGCAGGATCAGTACGCCGGAGGCCCACAGCAACAGCCAGGTGAGGGGCACAAACTGCCAGAACAGCGCCAGCGCCGCCGCCACGCCCAACAGGTTGGCGGCGATGCTCGCGATACGGCCGTTCTGCATCACCATTTCCAGCTGCGATGCGAACAAGTCCTCGTTGGGTATATGGCGCTGATAGATCATCCGCCTATCCTGCCCCGAAGCGGGCGCCCGCGACAACCCTATTCGCAAGGCCTGCGACTTCCGTCACACCTGAGGCGAACACTGGCTCACGGTTGCGAACCAGCGCACACTCCCGCAGGGACCGAAATTGCCACCCGCGCGAGATTGGGACAAAATTCGCCTACCGCCACTGGAGCCCGCCGTGTATTCCTGGACTACCATCCGCAACTTCTTCCTGGCCCTGCTGCTGATTCCGGTCGGGCACTTCGCCTGGCTCGCCAGCCAGGACGCCCTGCGGATCACGCAGAACACTCCCGCCGCCTGGGAGGATGAACTGCAGGCTTACGCCCGTGCCGACCAGCGCGCGACATTGCCCAACCTGCCTGTCCTGGTGGTCGGTGGCCGCCAGGTCACCCTGTGGCAGGGCCTGCCAGAGTTGCTTGCTCCCCGGCCCGTGCTGATGCGCGGCCTGGGCAGCGCCATCGTCGAGGACATCAAGTACCACTACGACCGGCTGATCGGGTTCTACCGCCCCTCCACCGTGGTGCTGCTGCCCGGCAGCAGCGAATTCCACCTCCGCGACCACAAGAACGCGGCTCTGCTGAAGGAAGCCATTGAGGCGCTGGAGGCGAAGGATGCCCGACTGCGGGAGAAGGGCCGTTTTATCGTCTTCGTACCCATAAAATCACCCTATTTCCCGGAGGATTTCGCTACCATCGACGAGGCGGCGGCACTGCTGCGGAGCTGGGCCTGGGAACGGCCCAGGGTGACGGTGCTGGACCCCAACCCGCTGCTGCAGGATCTGGCCGGCAAACCCAGCGGGCGCTATTTCCGGCCCAATGGCATACTTCTCAACAGCGCCGGGTACACGCGCCTGGGCTTGATGCTGAAGAACACGCTGGAACGCGGTGCGGGCCCGACCTGAGCGCGAGAGAAAAAACCACATCGCGGCAGGAATGCGCTAGAATTCGGCGATGTTAAGCGAAATCCCCGCCACACTGCCGCACACCCCTCTACTGAGCGCCATTGACCAGGGCAGGCCCCTGCGCGAGCTCAGTGAGGAGGAGTTGCTGGAGCTTGGCGAGGAACTGCGGGCCTACCTGCTGTACACCGTGGGCCAGAGCGGCGGCCATTTCGGCGCCGGCCTCGGGGTGGTGGAATTGACTATCGCCCTGCACACGATCTACGACACCCCCCACGACCGCATCGTCTGGGACGTCGGCCACCAGACCTACCCGCACAAAATCCTGACCGGCCGCATGCAGCAGATGCACAGCATCCGCCAGGCCGGCGGCTTGTCGGGCTTCCCCAAGCGCAGCGAGAGCGACTACGACACCTTCGGCGTCGGCCACTCCTCCACCAGTATCTCCGCCGCCATGGGGATGGCGCTGGCGGCGCAGCAGCAGGGCATCAAGCGCAAAGTGGTGGCGGTGATCGGGGACGGGGCCATTACCGGCGGCATGGCCATCGAAGCCCTGGCCCACGCTGGCCACGTGCGCCCCAATATGCTGTGCATCCTCAATGACAACCAGATGTCCATCGGCCACAACACCGGTGGCCTGGCGACCTACTTCGCCAAGATCTGGGCCAGCAAGACCTACATCGCCATGCGCGAGGGTTCCAAGAAGATCCTCAAGCGCATCAAGCCGGCCTGGGAGCTCGCCAAACGCACGGAAGAGCACATGAAGGGCATGGTCGCACCGGGCACCCTGTTCGAGGAACTGGGCTGGCACTATATCGGCCCCCTCGATGGCCACGACCTGCCGCAGCTGCTGCAGACCCTGGAGAACATGAAGGATCTGGAGGGCCCCCAGTTCCTGCACATCCGCACCATGAAGGGCAAAGGGTTCGCGCCGGCCGAGCGAGATCCGGTCGGCTACCACGCCATCAACAAGATAGAGGCGGCGCCCAGGGGCCCCCAACCCGGCCTGCCCGCTCCCTTCCCCGGCCCGAAGAAGATCAAGTACCAGGACGTGTTTGGCCGCTGGCTCTGCGACACCGCGGCGATGGACCAGCGCCTGGTCGGCCTCACCCCGGCCATGTGCGAAGGCTCCGGCATGGTGGAATTCTCCCGCCAGTACCCCGAGCGCTACTATGATGTCGCCATTGCCGAGCAGCACTGCGTAACCCTGGCCGCGGGCATGGCCTGCGACGGCCTGAAGCCAGTGGTGGCGATCTACTCCACCTTCCTGCAGCGCGGCTACGACCAGCTTATCCACGATGTGGCCCTGCAAAACCTGGACGTCACCTTCGCCATCGACCGCGCCGGCCTGGTGGGCCAGGACGGCCCCACCCACCACGGGGCCTTCGACCTGAGCTACATGCGCTGCATCCCCAACATGGTGATTGGCGCGCCCTCGGACGAAAACGAATGCCGGCAGATGCTCTACACCGCCTATGACCACGCCGGCCCCGCGGCTATCCGCTACCCCCGCGGCAACGGTCCCGGCGCCGTGATTGCCCATGAGATGGCGGCCCTGGAGATCGGCAAGGCCGTCACCGTGCGCAAAGGCCGGAAAGTTGCCATCCTCGCCTTCGGCACCCTGCTGGCCGCAGCAAAGCGCGCCGGCGAAGTGTTGGACGCCACCGTGATCGACATGCGCTGGGTAAAACCCCTGGACGAAGAGCTGATTCTGGCCCTGGCGGCAAGCTGCGATCTGCTGGTGACGCTGGAAGACAACGCGGTGGCCGGCGGCGCCGGCAGCGGTGTGCACGAACTGCTGGCGCGACAGCATGTGGATACACCCTGCCTGCACCTCGGGCTGCCGGACAGTTTTGTCGAACACGCGAGCCAGGAGGAACAGATGGCAGAGCTGGGACTGGATGGCGAGGGGATTGTGAACAGCGTACGGCAGGCCCTGGCGCACAAGCAGCAGACCCCCGCCACCGTACTGACTGCCGTCGAAGCGCTAGAAGTCGGCCGCACTCGCTAGCCCCCCGCAGGGAGTGTTGCATTGAAAACGATAGACCCGGAGCAGCAAAACAAGATCAAGGTGTTTTACGACACCGTCTACCACCGGCCCGACAGCGCACCGCAACACCCCTCCCGCCATGTCAGGCGACTCGCCCGGCAGCTGCAAACCTCTCCCGCCCAGCGTGTTCTCGATGTGGCCTGCGGCACCGGCGGATTCCTGGCCGCCTGTACCGCCCACGGCAACCATGTCGCGGGGGTCGACATTTCCGACACGGCGATTGATGTCTGCAAGGCGCGTTTACCCGACGGGGAGTTCCACGCCTGCCCCGCTGAACAGCTGCCGTTTGCGGACCAGCAGTTCGACGTGGTTACCTGCCTGGGCTCCCTGGAACACTTCCTCGACCCCGTGGCCGCCCTGCGGGAAATGGTCCGGGTGGCGAAACCGCGGGCCCAGTTCGTGATTCTGGTGCCCAACAAGGATTTCCTGACCAGGAAGCTGGGCCTGTACGGCGGCACCTACCAGGTCGACGCCATGGAGGTGGTGCGTTCACTGGAAGAATGGGACGCGCTGTTCAGGGAAGCCGGCCTCACCGTGCGCAAACGCTGGAAGGACACACATGTCCTGTCCCGGAGCTGGATCATGACCAGCGGCCTGCTCGCCGCGCCGCTGCGAGCCGCACAGGCACTGGCGTTGCTGGCCTGGCCCCTGCGCTGGCAGTACCAGGTGTATCACCTCGCAGAAGTCAGCCATTGAGATTCAGGCATGCCTCCTGAGGAAACAGAACAGGCTACGGGTCACGACTCCCGGCTGAACGTGCTGGTAATCACCCGCAACCTGCCGCCGCTGGTGGGGGGCATGGAGCGGCTGCTGTATAACCTCGTACTGGGAGTGGCGGAGTATGCGGACGTCACCGTGATCGGGCCCTCTGGCTGCCGCGCTCACCTTCCCGGCGCCGTGGCAACACACGAGTGCAGCGACAAGCTGGCCGGGTTTCTGGTCGGCTCGACACTGGCGGCTCTGCGCATAGTCCGCCAAGGGCGCTTTGATGTGGTGATCGGCGGCAGTGGCCTGATGGCGCCTCTGCTACTGCTGCTCAAGCTCCTGTATGGCTGCCGCACCTTGATACTGGTCCACGGGCTGGACATTATCGTGGACCACTGGCTCTACCAGAGCCTGTTCATCCCCGCCCTGCGCAAAGCCGACCAGGTGGTCGCCAACAGCCGCAACACCCGGCGCCTGGCCATCGAGAAAGGCGTGTCTGCTGACCGGATTACCATCATCCACCCGGGCACCCACATACCGGAACTTCCAGACGAAGAGCGGCAGCGAGAGTTCTTGCAGCGCTACCGGATTCCCTACCGCCGCTACATGCTGTTTGCGGGCCGAATTACCCGCCGCAAGGGCCTGTCCCCCTTTATCCGCAACAGCCTGCCCGCTATCCTGCAGGCCTGCCCGGATGCCGGGCTCGTGGTGGTGGGTGACAACGCGGATGACAGCCTGAACAAGCAGGGCGAAAAGGCGGAGGTGCTGGCTGCCATCGAGGAGGCTAGCCTGGGCGACAAGGTAATGTTCCTGGGCCAGGTGAGTGACCGGGACCTGGAAACCGCCTACGCCTGCGCGGCGGTGCATGTGTTTCCGTTGATTGAAGTGCCGGGGGACGTGGAGGGCTTCGGGATGGTGGCGATTGAGGCGGCGGCGATGGGGACGGTGACGGTGGCGTTTGATGTGGGGGGGGTGGCTGATGCACTAAAACTTGTGGGCGGCACCCTGGCCCCATCGGGGGATTACATCGAATTTACAAGCCTCCTCACCCAAACCATCGCGGACGAGCAAACGGGCCGCAGCGTCTCCGCGGATATTAACAACTCGATGACCTGGGATCGATACACAAGTAATTTCAAGGCCGCGGTACTGAAAGTGGCCAAGCGGAGCTAGCAAAGAGCCCGGCATACCACAGCTAGCGAATGGCTACTTGCGAGCCACAAACACCATTTGATGGCAGTGTATAGGGTCAAGACGCTCTAGCAGTGGCTGCATAAAGTTCGGGAACGGGTAAAGGCCGAAGCCATAACCTTTTACGTCCTCAAACCCGATCAATTTCAAGTACTCCTTCAATACCCTATAGCTGAAAACGACCAGATGCCGGTGCTCCGGGTTGTCGCTCTCCGCATCCGGGGACCTTGAATCATCCCGAACCCTGAAGACTTCTTCCTTGAGCAGCAACGCATTGGAGTCCGGATGAGGCCCGCTTGAGGGCATTTTGCCCGCCAGAATCAATGCCGCGGTGAATAGCGTGCTTATATTGGGGGTGAGAACCACAAAGGTCCCGCCGGGCTGCAACACGCGGTAGGACTCACGCATGAACCTGCAGCCGTAGAGTAAGTGCTCCAGCACCGAAAGAGCGTAGACACACCGGAATTTCCCATCGTCGAAAGGAAGTGCTTGATTGAGGTCACCCTGAACGACGTTTAGCCCTGCGGCCTGCGCCGACTCCACATGATGGGGGCTCCATTCAATGCCGTGGTAGTCCAGATCGTGACTGGAAACTGCGTCGCGTAAAAACTGGTACATAGAGCCCGAACCAGCACCGCAATCGAGCACTGCCCCACCATCACTTAGCGCTGCACAAATATCGTGCTTTGCTCTAGAATACGCAGTCGACATCGTCCTAGAGTAAAGATTTTTAAAGTAGAGCTTCATCATTGAGACCGACTCTCAAAGGGACAATATACCCGCCCATTAATATGCGCATTCTATCAATTAACAAACGCCTGTATACCAACAAAGACGCTCTTGAAGACAAGTATGGCCGTTTGTATGAAATTCCGTTGGAACTCTCAAAATTGGGAATTGACGTGGAGTGCATAACTATAAGCTATCGCAGAAAGGCAGATGGCTTGTACGCTACCGAGAATAGAGATAACCCAAGATGGTATTCGGCAAATCTGACGCCACGATCGCTATTTAAGTTGTTCAGACATGTCCTAATACTGGCCGAGAAAAAGCCAGATGCAATCTGGGCAGGCTCAGACGTACTTCATATCGCGGCGGGACTATATTTAAGCAAACGATTCCGAATTCCACTTTTTGTAGATTTCTATGATAACTACCGGAGCTTTCGGCTAACCGGAATACCAGGAGCAAACTTTCTCCTAAAGCAAGCTTGTCGGCACGCCACAGGAATCACCGTAGCGTCAAAAGCTCTTCAGCAGCTTGTTAAAGAGCATTATTGGGGAGCGGGAAAGACCTCCTTGATTCCAAATGGAGTACCCAGATCACTTTTCCGAAAACATGAAAAAATGGACTCTCGAAAAGCCCTGAAACTCCCAGAAGATGCAACACTCATAGGAACCGCTGGATCACTAGACGAAACCAGAGGAATAGATACATTATTCCAGGCTTTTCTGTCACTGGCGGCAGAGCACGCTAATCTCTACCTCGTAGTAGCGGGACCTAGAATGCCCAGCCGCCCTCTGCCTCGCCATCCGCGAATAGTTGACTTGGGATTGATAGATTTTATAGATGTGCCAATACTTTACTCTGCTTTAGATGTAGGCGTGGTTTGCAACAAAGGTGATGACTTCGGGAATTACTGCGCGCCAATGAAAGTTGAGGAAATGATTGCTTGCGAATTGACTACCGTCGCGGCAAGAACAAGAAGCGCTGAGCTAGATTTGAAAGCTAGAGGAGTTTTGCTCTATGAACCTGAAAATAGAGATAGTCTTATTAGTCGAATTAACCCACTAATAGATACTCGCAACAAGCACCAACGCTTTAGCGCTCGATATTGGGATGCAATTGCGGCCGAACTCCGCATGGAGTTTGAAAATGCCATCTCCTATTAACTTCCGTCACGTTCACGAACCAAGCGTAAGCAATGGGATGGACTCCTCCTCACCCTACCAATTCGGCGTCTTTGCGCCAGAATGGTAGGTGGTAACCAACCATTCAGAGGATGAGGAGAAGCCCGTATGAAGATTACAAGAGTCGGTGTGGATATCGCAAAATCTGTTTTTCACGTGCATGGCGTGGATCGTCATGACCAACTGCATTGGCAGGCCAACCTAAAACGAGGTCGGTGGCTCGATGCGTTGAGCAAACAAGTGGCACCAGGGGCAGAGATTGGTATGGAAGCTTGCGCATCCTCCCACCACTGGGCTCGTGAGTTACAGCGTCGGGGATGTACCGTCAAACTTATCGCTGCTCAGTTCGTCAAGCCGTACGTCAAGAGCAATAAGAATGACCGTGTCGATGCGGAAGCTATCTGCGAGGCTATGGGGCGGCCTGGTATGCGGTTTGTTGCTGTCAAATCGGTCGGTCAACAGGACATCCAGGCTGCGCACAGAATACGAGAAGGACTCGTTGGACAGCGAACCGCCAAAGCGAACCAAATCCGCGGCCTAACTGGCGAGTACGGTCTGATTGCTCCAGTCGGTATTAACAAGCTCCGGCAAACATTGCCCCAGTGGCTGGAAGATGCAACGAATGGTTTGAGTGACGAGTTCCGTGGATTACTTGCCGAGCTTGCACAAGATCTCCGCTACCTTGATGACCGTGTATCCGATCTTGATGAGCGGATAACCCGCATGGCGAAAACTGATCCACTTGCGAAGCGTTTGCTGGAACTCCGCGGAGTCGGCCCCTTGACCGCTAGTGCACTTGCTGGCGCGCTTGGAGACGGCAAGGGGTTTAAAAGAGGACGGGATTTTGCAGCGTCACTCGGCCTTACTCCACGCCAACACAGCACTGGTGGTAAAGACCGACTGCTGGGCATTAGTAAAAGAGGTGACAGCTACCTGAGGAAGTTATTGGTCCACGGAGCTCGAGCTGTCATTCGGCATGCCAAAGATAGGGATGATGGGCTGAGCCAATGGCTAAATGAGTTGAAAGTGCGTAAGCACGTAAACGTTGTCACTGTCGCCCTGGCAAACAAGACTGCGCGGATCGCCTGGGCCTTGGCTCATAATGGCACCTGTTACGACCCAGTATTGACCTCAAACGGATGAGCCAGCTAGCAGCAGTTCCTTTTTCAGTCTGAAAAGAAGGAGTCATACCTCAGCGATTGCAAAGCAAAATGTTTGATGGCGAACAGGTCAAACCGACGATGGGATACCCCTACCGGACGGAGAGCATAAAAGCTCGTGTAAGCGTTTGGGAACCATCGTGCGAATAGCCCATCAGGGTCCGATGCCTACTATGACGGCATCTGTGAAGAGACCGAATACACGTAGGCAATTGCACCCTATCGTGATCGAACAAAATGCTTGCAAACGAGGAGGAGTCCATACACGTCTGGCTATCACACTTTGGTAGGCAGCCGCTTACGAATAGTCGAGAACTCGGACGGCCTCCGCCACACTCTTACCAACAAACTAGGTATTCTCTGATTGATTTCGATGTTTATTTATAATGCGTCCAGTTCAGAGACCGAGTTGAACCTCAAATGGCAAGACTCTTATTACGATCTTGGGTGTGAGAAATACCCGAGGAAGACACGGGAAGAGCAGTTTCTGGAAGAAATAGCCGCAAGCATAAGTTGACTGATGAGGAGCCTGCCGGGAACAGGAACAAATCGCGGGTGCGGGCCAAAGTGCACACCAATAAGTCATCATCAAGTGTCACTTTGGATTCTCGAAGGTGGGATATCGCGGACTGGAGAAAAAATTCTCAGAGTCTCTTCGTCGTCTGTGGGCTGAGTAATCTTGTGATCGGAAAATAAACGCCGCTGAGACGTGGTCGACCAGCTATGCTGGTAAGTTGAGCCTGGAAAGTAGAAACCAGAAAGGAAACTTCACGCAGTCCACTGCAATTCGCTCCATCACTGACTTTTTGAGCCGGAGTCGTGGTGGAATTCAAAATTGAGAAGTGGTAATCATGAGTCCCGTATAGTTCTATCGTTTAGTCAGATGATCCCTGGATGTGTTTTTCGATGCCCTTCAGGTGATTTGAATGTGATTACATGAACTTCAAAAGGTTAACACGATACATGTCGCACCCACCTGCGCCCGATACTGTTTTGGTGCCATGGCATCCCAAGGATTCTGGCGTGTTAGGTAAAAATATGCAGCCCTTCTTTGCATTTTTGTTCAAGAATACTCATTGGCACGATCTCAATGGCAGGGAAATGGGGGTGTAGGGATGGATATCGAGACAGATAGTGCAAGCGGACTTGAAAGTTCCATTGATCCGCTGCTTCAACCGTTCCAGCTGAAGGGGCTCACTCTACGTAACCGGATCGTAAGCACTAGTCATGCGTCTATGTTAGACGACAATGGCTTACCGCTGGAACGCTATCAGCGATATCATGAGGAAAAGGCGATTGGTGGTTTGGCCATGACTATAGTGGGTGGCTCCGCTATGACTTCCCCAGATTCGAGCTGGGGCGGCGGCCAATTGGATATATCCTCCGATTCGATCATACCTCATTTTCAGTCTTTATCTGAAAGAATACACCGTCACGGTGCCTTGGTAATGTGTCAGGTGTCGCATCTTGGTCGGCGTGCTACACCCTATGGAGGAAGCTGGCTTCCCGCGTTAGCGCCTTCGCGCATTCGCGAGACACGAACTCGAAGTTTTCCGAAGGAAATGGATACTGATGACATATGCAGAATAGTTGATGACTATGCAATTGCAGCCAAGAGGTGCCGCGATGGCGGCCTTGACGGTATCGAGACACTTGCGGGGGGGCACCTAATTGGGCAGTTCCTTTCTAAAAGAACTAACCACCGCAACGACAGCTTTGGTGGGTCACTTCAAAATCGGGCCCGTTTCGCGCTGATGGTGCATGATGCCATTCGTAGTGCGGTCGGCAACGACTTCGTCGTAGGTATGAGACTTACAATAGACGAATGTGTTGATGAGGGGCTTGACTTCGAGGAAAGCGTCATCTTGGCAAAACTGTTGGAGCGAGAGGGTCATATCGACTTCTTTGACTGCATTTTTGGACGGATGGACACCGATTTATCGCTGGCTACGCATATCATGCCTGGCATGTCTGCGCCGGGCGCGCCATATCTATCGCTCGTAGGGAAGTTCAAGCGAGAAACCAAACTTCCGGTAATTCATGCGACAGGTATTCGTGACGTTGCCACGGCGCGACATGCGGTGAGCACGAATGCCGTCGACTTAGTAGGCATGACTCGTGCCCACATTGCTGATCCACATATCGTGAACAAGTTGGTACGTAGAGAAGAATCACGTATTCGTCCGTGTGTCGGTGCATCTTTCTGTCTGCAGAAAAAGGTCCACTGCATACACAACCCGGCGAGTAGCCATGAAACCATTATCAGCCATACCATCGATACGGCGAAGCAGTCTCTTCGCATAGTTGTCGTTGGCGGAGGTCCGGGCGGCATGGAAGCCGCTCGTGTGTCTGCTGAGCGTGGGCATAGCGTAGTTCTGCTCGAGGCCGCAACGCGCCTTGGTGGTCAGATTATTATCGCGGCTTCAGTATCGGATCGTAAGGACCTCATTGGGATCGTTGATTGGCGTGTTGACGAGCTCAAGAGGCTCGGTGTGGAGGTCCGCGTCAACACGTATGCCGACGGCAATACCGTTCTCGAAGAAAGCCCTGATGTTGTGATCATTGCTACGGGCGGTATTCCAGATTTGGATTGGCTGGACGGTGCTGAACTCTGTGATAGTGTCTGGGATGTTCTAACGGGCTGCGTTCCGGTAAGGCAAGATGCTTTAATCTATGATGGGACTGGACGCCATAGCGCGATAACCTGCGCGCTCCACCTTGCTCGTATGGGGTGTTCAGTCACTCTGGCAACCAATGATGATACAGTCGGAGTTGAGACACCTTATACGGATAAAGTGTTGTTTCGTAAGTGCGCGGTTGAGCTTGGTATTCGGATTATTCATGATGTGAGGCTGGTGAAGGCTATCCGACGCGAGAACGGAATTGTCGCCGTTTTACGTCACGAGCTTGTAGATACTGACATGGAGCTGAGCGCATCCCAGCTCATAGTCGAACGAGGGACGGTGCCGGTCGACGATCCCTACTGTGAATTACGTACCAAATCTTCAAACAACGGGGTCACTGATATTGCACTCATGACGGGAACGAACATGGCATGCACAAAAGCAACCCAATTCGGGGAGTCATTTCGTCTTTACAGGATTGGTGATGCCGTCGCGAGCCGAGATATCTACTCTGCCATCTACGAAGCGTATCGACTGTGCTCAAGGCTGTAGAAAGAATAGCTTCGTGAATTTTCGGCCCGTAAAGCTAAGTGTTATGGCTCGCCCCCACTAAAGAGGGGCCAATGTTTTTAGTGTAAATTCTTGGTCAACCAAA
This sequence comes from uncultured Haliea sp., assembly GCA_947258585.1. Taxonomy (GTDB): domain Bacteria; phylum Pseudomonadota; class Gammaproteobacteria; order Pseudomonadales; family Halieaceae; genus Haliea. The sequence goes on from CAMYIZ010000036.1 coordinate 28,406, forward strand.
ACAGCCCGTCAGATTGATTTGTCTTGCACTCAGGCGTGAGGGATGACCCCGATTCCATGTAGTCCGAATCGGTGCTGATGCGATGGGCAACCTCGCCTTTAGGGTGCCGAAACCAGTCGGGATCACGGAAACCCCCAGGCGGCAGGTCTTTCCGGACTTTGACTACAATGAACATTGCGCCCATCTCGATATCTCCAGCGCCCCTTGACCTGTCTGCCGCAGATAATATCTAGCCATCGCCAGGTTAGGTACGCATTTCTGCTCAAGCTGAGGGGGTGGGTTTGCCCCCGAAGGGACAGCTGTGGCAGCAAGCTGTGTTGTTGCCTAGAACTCGAAGGAGAAACCGAGCAGGACGGCGGATTCGCTGCCACCTTCACCTTCGGCGCGGGGGGATATCCCGGGTGTTGCCCAGCGGCTGTGCCCAGACTGCACCCACATAGGCCGTGGCGGAATCGGACGGGGCATAGAACAGTCGCGCTGCGATTTCAATGTCGGCGAAGCCCGAGCCGACCCCTGTCTCCAGATCCGTCTGCCCGAAGGCATTGGTCTCCAGTTCCGGCACCAGGGTCAGGCGTGGCGCCAATGTCCATTCACGTCCCAGTTTGAAGCGCAGGGCGGTATCGCCGTCGCTGCCGAAGTAGGTGGCCAGTGAACTCTCGATGTCAAACAGCCAGGTATTCTCGATACCCAGCATGCCCCAGTCCCGGTCGGGCTCGGGTTTCAGGTCTCCACGCCAGCCCATGATCAGGGTTGCGGAATCGCCGAGGGTCTGGGCGAGATAGGCATGCACTTCGTGTTCTTCGAGGGAGCCGCGGTTGTGGCCCCCCTCGGAGACCAGCCAGAGCTGCCGCTCGCTGTTGCCCACTGCCAGGGCGGCACTCCAGGCGATGGGATCGGCGCCGTCATCAATGACGTACTCCAGTTCGTCGAGCATGAAGGTGGCCCCGATGGGCTCTTCTGCAGCCGCGTGAAACGAACCGGCGGTCAGGGTGGCAAGCATTGTCATTGCAGCAAGGCGTTGCATGGTGTGGTGCTCCTTAAAATCCGGATTGTGTAGAAGTGGAACGTGCCCGGAGGCATGCTCCGAAGGTGGTTCTGGGTTCCGGTATCGGGGAAAGCGCTGGCAGCTGGCGGGCGGCGTTCGGGGCTGTTTACTCCGCTGGCGCTATACCAACTGCAGCGGCAAGTTGATCGGAGGTCTCAGGAGTGAATTGCGATACCCCTGCTGGACAGTTGTCCGGACGGGGTAGGCGGTATGGTGGTGTCTTGATGTACTCCGCGTCAGCAGAGTGTCGGGACACATGTCGTGTACCGAGTGGCTGCAACCAAGGCAGCTGAAGTCACAGGACAAGTGACCGTTGTCAGTGTGCTCTGCGATGACATGAGTGTCGGTAAGCTCCATCGCGGTTGGTGCCGGCAACTGGGAGTTCGGGGTCTGCGCAATCAACGAGCCCAGCAAGAGAACGGACACTACAAGCAACAGGCGGAACATTTGCTAGCCCAGTGCCTGCGATGCTAGCCCGTAGCGGTGCACGGGTGCCCGTGGCGCCATGCCCGGGGCAATGTTCTGCATCAGGGTGCCGGTATCGACTTCGGTGAGGCCGCCCGTTTGCAGCCAGCTGATGAGCGCGCCGGCCTCCCGGGGAACATCAATGCGGTGAAAGCCGGTGCTGCCCGCAAGCAGTTGTGACAACAACAGTTTTGCTTCGGCCTGGTCCCGCGCGACAACCGGGCCGACGGTCATGCCTTTCCCGGACCGGCGCCGCAGGGCGAAGCCCACTGCATGCTGATCCCGTTCCAGGATGTAGCCGCTCGCGTCATGTGTTAGATGCTGCAGCAGGGTTGTCCGGTCCATCCGGGTAGCAGCTGTATCCAGCCGGTGCAGCGCAGGCAGGTCCTTCCCGGTGAGCGGTTTCAGGGACAGCCGAGGATCACCGGGGGGCTCCTGCAGACTGCCGAGCTGCCCCTGCAACTGAACGATCTGTGCCACGGGCTGGAAACCTGCGCCGCGATACAGCGCCATGCCCGCCTGGGTGGACACCAGTTGCAACCTGCGTTTTCCCAGGCGGGTCAAGGCGTGTGACATCAGGCGCTGGCCGATACCGCGTCCGCGGTAGTGCTGGTCCACGATAATCAGGCCCAGGGTTCCAGCATCACTGCCCCACGCCCACCAGAGAATGGTGCCGATGATACCGCCATCGCGGTGGGTTGCCACGTGGCCTTCGCCGAGGGCCAGGTGCATGGCCCAGTCCGCCTCAGTGTGCGGCCAGCCCTGTGCCTGGGATAGCGCTCGTGCCGCCGCGATGTCCGCCGGCTGCATGGGCCGGACGGAGATCGGGTGCGCGAAGCGGTTGGAGGCAGGCATGTTCAAAAGTACTTCACCCAGGCCATGTCAGTGCTGTGCTTGAATTTCGCGAACACTTTGGTGGGGTAGTACAGCGCCAGTGTCATCAGGGCAGAGGTGATCCAGACCCAGTAGAAGTTGTCGACACCGAACAGTTCACCCTGGGTGGGCCCAAAGATGGCCAGCAGTATCTGGTAGCCGATCAGCAGGACATAGAGGTGGACGATGTAGAAAAACATCGGCGCGGAGCCGAAGGTCTCCAGGGCGTCGACCAGCGTATTCTTGCGGGTTTCGAACCAGGCCAGCAGGATGAACGCAATGCCCAGCGTGAGCAGCAGGAAGTTCAGCGACGGCGGATACTTGGTGAAGTTGACAAACGACATCACGGTTTGCACGGCGGTTTCACCCTGGACCCAGGGCAGGGTCTCACCGTAAATGTTGAAGCCGCGGAGGATCGCCAGCGCACCGAGACAGGCCGCCGCCACGCCCAGCAGGCCCTTGCGCCTGGCCATCATGTCCATGCCACGGGAGTACAGTGGACCGGCGAAATAGCCCAGCAGGATAACTCCGATCCAGGGCAGCACCGGGTAGCTGACCTTGACGACAACGGGCCCGTCCGCAACCAGGATGCCGCGGTCGTGGAGAATCGTCCACAGACTGTAACCGAACTCGCCGGGTGCAAAGCTGATCGGTGACAGCAGGTTGTGGCCGAGGACGATCAGCGCCCCGAGGGCGCCGATTGCCCAGTAGGGCAGCCGGACCAGCGCTGACAGGGCTATCATGCTGAGACCAATGGCCCAGATGACCTGCAGGTAGAGGGTGTTGTAGGTCCCGAACCAGGCGAAGTTGATCAGCGTCAGTTCGATGAAGACCAGGAACAGGCCGCGCTTGAACAGGAAGCCACTGGCTGACCGCGTTCCCATGGCCGGATGGGAATATAGCCAGGCTGATAGCCCGGTCAGGAAAACAAAGGTCGGTGCGCACAGATGCGCCGTCATCCGGGTGAAGAACAACTCCGGCGCGGTGTTCTGCACATCCATGGGGTCACCCACTTGCACGTGCAGGTAGAGCTTCTCGCGCACGTGGTCCACCAGCATGAGGACGATAACGAGGCCCCGCATGACATCAATGGAGGCGATCCGCGACTTGATTACCGCGGCTGTGGTCAGATCGGCTGCGCCTGGTGTTGCGCTGGTTGCTGTAAGGGTCATAGGATTGTCTCCCGACAGATTCGTTATGTTAGCACTCTTTGCACAGTTCCAAGGTTACCGCTAGCGGCGCGAATAATATGCTGTTTTGGCGCTTCGCCAGCGCTGCTTTTTGCTGAAGCCCCGGGGATGCTGGAATTTTGTTCTGTAGCCAATGGGCGTGGAGCACAATATTTTGCTGTACCAGGGTGCCTAAATGGCAGAAGCCCGCATCCGCGCGGCTGAAGTCGGCATCCGCCACTGGCCCCCCGGGGTTATGGTGTTATCTGTTGATTACCGGGAGCTGGAAGATGGGCAATGTGATGTCGCGAATTCGAGTGGTGGCGATACTCTTGATGCTGGCGCCTGTTGCGTGGGCACATACAAGTCTGTCGGGTTCTTCCCCGGCGGACGGTGAGTCCATGGTCGGCAGCCCCGAGGCGCTGCTGCTTGAGTTTCCGGTGCCAGTGCGCCTGGTCAAGGTGGACTTGAATACTGCCGCTGGCGCCGACATTGACCTTGGCAACTACCGTGTATCGGGCGCAGCCAGGAACTTCCGCATTGTCCTCCCGCCGCTGCCGCCGGCCAGTTACCGGGTCCAATGGGTGGTAATGGGCGGCGATAGCCACAAGATGAGCGGCTCGCTGGGCTTTACCGTAGAGGCAGACTGAAGGCGCGGGGTGTTAGCGGCCATGGATGCCTGGGAACTCGCGCTGTCTGCGGCCAAGTGGTTGATCTACCTCGGCCAGGCGGCCGCCACCGGCGGCATTCTCATGCTGGTGGCCATCGGCCTGCGGCGGCCCCATCGCGCGGCTCTCATGCCCGCCGCACGCAGGCCGCTGCTGATAGCCGGTGGCACCGGTGTGGTCGCCGCGGTGGCCAGTTTTTTCCTGCAGACGGGTGCGTTTGCCGAAGCCGGCCCGGGCGGGATGTTTGACCGGGATCTACTGGGTTTTCTGTGGGACAGCCCGGTCGGAACCGCTACCCTCATGCGTGCATTTGGCATGCTGTTGCCGCTGGCAGGGCTGTGCCTGGTGATGCTGCCGGGCGCGACTGCGGGCAGGGTGCTGATTGTGGCGGGGTTTTGCCTGCCAGGCCTCCTGCTCACGGGCTGGTCCTTTACCGTGGTGGGGCATGTCGTCGAGCTGGGTGGTGCCTACCGTGCTCTGCTTGCGTTGCACGTGGTGCTTGCCCTGTGCTGGGCGGGGGCGCTGTACCCTCTGTGGCTGGCCTGTGGCAGCTTTTCGCCGCAACCGCTAAGGAAAGTCATGCACGATTTTGGCTCCCTGGCGCTGTGGCTGGTACCGCTGCTGTTGGGCGCGGGTATTACTCTGCTGTGGGCGCTTCTGGATACTCCGGGGGAGTTGTTCGTGACGCCCTACGGGCTCGCATTGACTCTCAAGATAGCGCTGGTGCTGGCGGTGCTGCTGCTCGCCGCGCTGCACCGCTGGTTCCTGGTGCCCGGGCTTGTCGATGACCGCACTGGCCGTCAACTGCGCCGGTCCATTGCCGGCGAGGCGCTGCTGGTAGTGCTGGTGCTGTTGCTCACCGCGCCTCTCTCATCAATTCTTGGTCCCGCCTGATCTGCTGCCAGCGGCCCCCGGCAGAAAATGCCAGCGTGCCTGTAAAAACAGAAGATCCCGGCCATAAGCCTCGCCTCTTCAACATCACCCGCTGCTGCCAGCTGGCTACCATACAAACTTGCTAGTCCTCTGCGAAAGAGAGGTCCGCACGCAGCGCGCGGGTAGAGAATGCCGCGCTCAACTCATCTCTAAACTCGGATTTCGATGATGACAAAATCACATCTGGCGGATCTGGACAGGCGGCACCTGATTCATCCGGTCACCAACTTCCGCGCCCATGAACAGAAGGGCGTTACCATCCTGCAGTCGGGAGAGGGCTCCTGGCTTGAGGACAGCAACGGCAATCGACTACTGGATGGTTTCGCCGGGCTGTGGTGCGTCAACGTAGGCTACGGCCAGCAGAGCGTTGTGCAGGCGGCCATGGAGCAAATGCAGCGCCTGCCCTACGCTACCGGCTACTTCAGTTTCGGCTCCGAACCCGCGATCCAGCTGGCGGCGCGCCTGGTGGAATTGAGCCCGGCGTCACTACAGCGGGTCTATTTCAGCCTGGGCGGCTCCGACGCCATCGACGCGGCAATCCGCTACATTACCCACTATTACAACACTCTCGGGCAACCGCAGCGCAAACATTTCATTGCGCTGGAGCGCGGTTATCACGGTTCCACAGCTGTCGGCGCCGGCCTCACCGGATTGCCTGCGTTCCACTACAACTTCGATGTGCCGCGGGAAAACCAGCACCACATTCCCTGCCCCTATGCCTATCGCAGTCCGGTGGGTGATGATCCGGCGGCGCTTATCGCCGAGTCGGTCCGGCAATTGCGCAGCAAGGTCGAGGCATTGGGCGCGGACAACGTCGCCGCCTTCTTCTGCGAGCCGATCATGGGCTCGGGCGGAGTTGTCGTGCCGCCAGCGGGCTGGCTGCGGGCGATGCAGGACACCTGCCGCGAGCTTGGCATTCTGATGCTGGTGGACGAGGTGATAACCGGTTTCGGCCGCACTGGGCCCATGTTTGCCTGTACAGACGAGGGCGTCGAGCCGGACATGATGACCGTGGCCAAGGGCCTGACGTCGGGCTACGCGCCCATGGGTGCGCTGCTGATGTCGGAGGAGATCTACGCCACGATTGCCGATGGTCCGGGTGGCGACCGGCTGGTGGGCCACGGCCAGACCTACTCCGCGCATCCGGTGAGCGCGGCAGTCGGGCTGGAGGTCCTGCGGTTGTACCTGGAGGGCGGAATGCTCGCCCAGGGGCAGGCTGTGGCACCGTATTTCAGTGAGCACCTGCAGGCCATGTTGCAGCACCCGCTGGTCGGTGACGCCCGCAGTCGTGGCCTGTTGGGCGCGCTGGAGCTGGTAGCGGACAAGCGCACTCGCGCGCCGTTCGATCCGGCTCTCAAACTCAATGAGCGCCTGAGCCGCATAGCCTATGAAAACGGGATTATCTTCCGTGCTTTCGCTGACAATATTCTCGGCTTTGCGCCGGCTCTGTGCTTCAGCGAGAGCGAGTTCGACTTCCTGTTCGAACGCCTCACGCTAAGCCTGGACGAGCTGCTGGAACAGTCCGACGTACTCAGGGCCGTAACATGAGCCAGCAACGGTTTTCGATAGCCGTCATCGCAGGCGACGGTATCGGCAAGGAGGTCACGCCGGAGGGGCTGAAGGTACTGGACGCGGCGGCGACCCGATTTGGCCTGCAGCTGGATTACCGCCACATCGAGTGGGGCAACTGCGACTACTTTGCCAGTACCGGCAAAATGATGCCGGATGACTGGAAGCAGCAGTTGGAGGGCATCGACGCCATCTACTTCGGTGCGGTCGGCTGGCCCGATACGGTGCCCGATCATGTGTCCCTGTGGGGTTCGATATTGCGCTTTCGCCGCGAGTTCGACCAGTACATCAACCTGCGCCCGGTACGCACCTTTGCCGGTGTGCCGGCGGCGCTGGCGAGTGACGCCAACATCGACTTCCTGGTGGTGCGCGAAAATACCGAGGGCGAATACTCGGCCATTGGCGGCATCATGTTCGAGGGCACGGAGCGGGAGGTGGTCCTGCAGCAGTCCGTATTCACCCGAGTCGGTACGGACCGGGTGCTGCGCTACGCGTTTGAGCTGGCATCGCAGCGTGAGCGTCGGCAAGTGACGGTCGCCACCAAGAGCAACGGCATGGCCATCAGCATGCCCTGGTGGGACGAACGGGCAGCAGTCATGGCCGCGGAGTACCCGGACATTACCTGGGACAAACAGCACATCGATATTCTGTGCGCCCGATTTGTACTGCAGCCGGAGCGGTTCGACGTCGTGGTTGCCTCCAATTTGTTCGGCGACATTCTCTCGGATCTGGGGCCAGCCTGCACCGGCACCATCGGGCTGGCGGCGTCCGCAAATCTCAATCCGGAGCGCCGGTTTCCATCACTGTTTGAACCGGTTCACGGCTCGGCCCCCGATATCAGCGGGCGCAATATCGCCAACCCGGTGGCGATGATCTGGTCCGGCGCACTGATGCTCGACTTCCTGGGTCAGGGCTCTGGGCCCGCGCGCGCGGCCCACGATGCAATTGTCGCAGCCATTGCCGAGGTATTGGCAGTCGGGCCGCGCACGCCAGACCTGAAAGGTAGCGCTACAACTTCTGAAATGGGGACGGCTATTGCCGCCCTGGTAAGCGAGGAACACTGAGCGATGAATTCGGTAACACATATTGCCCCGGATCAGGACAGCCTGTGCCTGGACCTGCAGCGGGGCGACCTGGTCTGCAGTCAGAACTACATCAATGGCGCCTGGGTAGATCCGTACTCGAAGCGCTGGTACGAAGTCAGCAACCCGGCCACGGACCTGGCTTTCGCGCGGGTCGCCGACAGTGGTCCCGATGATGCGCGCGCTGCCACCGACGCGGCGGCGGCGGCCTTCCCCGACTGGCGTGCCCGCACCGCGCGCGAGCGTTCGCAAATGCTGCAAAGCTGGCACGGCAGGATTCTGGAGAATGCCGAGGACCTGGCGCGACTGATAGCTTCCGAACAGGGCAAGTCCCTGGCCGAGGCCCGGGGCGAGGTCGCCTATGGCGCCTCGTATGTCGAGTGGTTTGCCGCGGAGGCGCTGCGCTGCAACGGCGATATACTGCCGTCGCTGATGCCCGGACGCAGGCAGATGGCGATGCGTGAGCCGGTCGGCGTCGTCGCCGCAATCACGCCCTGGAATTTTCCGCTGGCCATGATCGCCCGCAAGATAGCGCCGGCGCTGGCGGCGGGCTGCACGGTGGTCGCCAAGCCCGCCGAGGATACGCCGTTGACGGCACTTGCGCTGGTCAAGTTGGCCGCGGAAGCGGGGATCCCCGCCGGTGTGATCAACATCATTTCCGCGTCCCGGGAGCAAACCCCGGAGGCCGTATCCAGCTGGCTGCAGGACGCACGGGTGCGCAAGATCACGTTCACCGGCTCCACCGCCGTTGGCAAATACCTGGCCCGCGAATCAGCGGGTACCCTGAAGCGCCTGTCCCTGGAGCTGGGTGGCAATGCGCCATTTATCGTGTTTGCCGACGCGGACATCGACGCTGCGGTGGCGGGTCTCATGCGGGGCAAGTTCCGCAATAGCGGCCAGACCTGTGTCTGCCCCAACCGTGTCTACGTGCAGTCCGGGGTTTACCAGCGTTTTGTCGAGAAATTGCAGAGCGCGGTGGAAGCACTGCGTATCGGTCCCGCCTCCCGTTCCGGGACGGATATAGGCCCGCTGATCAATGCTCGCGCGGTGGCGAAAGTGGACGCCCATGTGCACGATGCCATCGCCCGCGGTGCCACCCTGGTGACAGGCGGCAAGTCGGTTCAAAACGAAGTTGCCAACGGGCCATTTTACTATGCGCCCACGGTACTGGCCGAAGCCAGCGAAGACATGATGCTGTGCCATGAGGAAACTTTCGGGCCGGTGATTCCCCTGTTCCGCTTCGACACCGAGGAGGAGGTTGTGGCAAGGGCCAACGCCACCGCCTTTGGCCTGGCGGCTTACTTCTACACCGGTGATCCCGCCAGGATCTGGCGCGTGGCCGGTTTGCTAGAGGTCGGTGTCATGGGCATCAACGAGGGCGTGGTGGCCAGTGAAGCGGCGCCTTTCGGCGGGATCAAGGATTCCGGCTACGGCCGCGAAGGCTCGCAGCAGGGGCTCGATGACTACCTGCAGACCAAGTACATGTGCCAGGGCGAACTGGGCTAGAGCCGGGCCAATCGCCGCGGCGGTCAGTAACCGCTGAGGCGATCCACCTCGCCCGGCATCGGCTGGTCCTTCTGGTGCCGGCGAATGTTGTCGAGCAGGACGGAACAGCCGGTGTCTACCCGGGTGGTGGCGGCGATGTGGGGGGTCAGCAAGATCTGCGGATGATGCCAGAAAGGATGGTCGGCGGGTGGCGGTTCGTCATTGAGTACGTCAATCACGGCGGCGCTGAGCTGGCCACTGGCCAGCGCTGCCAACAGATCCGCTTCCACCATGTGTCCGCCGCGACCGGCGCCGACGAGAGTCGCGCCCCGGGGTAGCCGGGAGAATGTTGCTTCGCAGAGAATGCCGGTGGTGGCCGGAGTCAGCGGCAGCATGCACACCAGAATATCGCAGCCGGTGAGAAAGTCCGCCAGGCCCTCGGGGCCGGCGTAGCAGTGGACACCCTCGATCTGATGCGGCGAGCGACTCCAGCCGCGCACCGCAAATCCCAGGCCCTGCAGCTGAGCGAGCACCGCACGGCCCAGATTTCCCAGGCCCATGATGCCCACCCTGCGCTCCTGTGCTGGCTTTGATGGCAGTGCCTGCCAGCGCCGCTCCCGCTGCGCGTGCAGGTAGGCTGGCAGGTCCCGGTGCAGCGCCAGAACAGCCATCACCACGTACTCCACCATACCCTGGGCGATGCCCGGGTCCAGCATTCGGACCAGTTTCACGTCGGCCGGGAAATCCCGCAGTGAAAACTGATCGACACCGGCGCCGATGGAAAACACCACGCGCAGCTTGGGGAAGCGCTGAAAGATATCTTCCGGAGGCTGCCAGGCGACCAGGTATTCAACCGCCTCGGGGTCTCCGACATCGGGCCAGATATGGAACGGAATATCCGCGGCTTCATGCGCGAAGCGCTCGCGCCAGGCGGCACCGCGGACGGGATCTGACTTGTAGACTATCGAGATGGTACACCTCCAGTGAGGGTGTTATGGCCAAACGTTAAATGGTCACTCACGGCCGACCTTGAACAGGGTGCCCAGGGGGTAGTGCAGCTTCACCACCGGGGACTTCAACACCACATAACTGAAGTATTTCGCAATGCCGAAATCCTTCTCCAGAATCTCTTCCATCAGTTCCTGGTAGTGGACTATGCCGCGGGTAACAAATTTCAGCAGGTAGTCGTAGCCACCGCTGATGAGGTGGGCTTCGATCACTTCATCGACTGTGCGGATCTGGCGTTCGAACTTCTGGAAGTCCTCCCGATGGTGGTCGCCCAGCGTCACTTCGGTGAATACCGTGGAAGTTTCGCCGAGTTTTTCCAGTGCGATCTGGGCGTTGTAGCCGACGATGTAGCCGTATTTCTCCAGCCGTTTGACCCGCGCGAGGCAGGGACTTGGAGACAGCGCAACCGCTTCGGACAAGTCCGTGTTGGTGATCCTGCCGTTTCGCTGCAATTCGGCGAGTATGTTGATGTCAATGCGATCCAGTTTGAAGTCTGGCATGGGTGCTGGTCTCCGTGGCCCGGTCGGTTAAGTGCCAGTGAACTGGCGGCGGCGATAGCCGGTTGTCGGGAATTTAGCATAGGTTGCCAGAACCTGCAGGAGAGAAGCGACGGGGTGTGCCGGTCAGGGGCGTGACAACAAGTACAGTCTTCCTCATTTCGTCCGCTCCGGTAGCCAGAGCCAGGCGCCGAGGCTGCCAATCACAAGTAGACAGAAGCCAGCGCCCAGCACGATCCAGTTGCCCCAGGGGGAGAGGATGTCACCGCTGTGAATCGGCAGCAGGGTGACCCACCAGGCCGTGTTCTCCTGTGCGGGCGAGTACTTTAGCACCTGCAGCGGGTGACCACCCACCAGGACTGAATGTACCGCACGCTGGTTTATCTCGGGGGCATGAAACTGCACTTTGGTATTGCCATCAGGGAAGCTTATATCGCGTAGTCGGGCGCCGGAGACAACGGACTGCGCCAGGGCAATTGTCCTGTCAAGGTCCGCGCCAGAGACAGGCTCGGGCACCCGCTGCGTGCCCGCTGTACCGGGGCCGGTATTCTGCAGCGCAATCTCCAGTGCCATCAGGCTACCTGTGACCGCTATGACCGCGAAGACTGGCAGCATGAGTATTCCCAGAGTGCGATGGAGCTGGCGGATCATCAGTCTGCGGCGGAGCCCGCCTCTTATGCCCAGACTTTGTCGCCAGCGACCCTTGCGGGGCCACCATGCCACGGTACCAGCCGCCATCAATGCCAGCAGGCCGGCGCCGGTCAGCAGTACCAGCGTATTGCCTTTCCAGCCGGGCAGCGGCTGGAAGTGGAGTTGCAATGCGGCCTCCACCGGGAATTGCCAGATATTCCCCTCGCGCAGGACGCGGCCGTCGCCGGGATCCATGGAGGCATAGTAGCGTTCGCCGTCACCCTGTTGCAGTAACAGAAAGAACGTTCCCTTGGCAGAATCCGGAAAGTACAGCCGTCGTATCTTGCTTTCACTCCATAGTCCGGTCGCTAGTTCCACGATCCGGCCGGGAGTGCTGTCGACATGTTGTGTAGCCCTCTGCATGCCGGAAGCATCCAGCAAACGGGCCAGCGGCCATTTGTATACCAGCATCAAGCCGGTCAGGGTTTGCAATAGCAGCGGGAGCAGTATCACCAGGCCCAGCCAGCGATGGAGCGTGAGTGTCTGACGTTTCGACATTGTTTGAACTTCGCTAAAAATAACCGGCGGGACATTGGTCCCGCCGGTTCAGGGCAAAGCGGCTGGCTGTGCGGGGGTAGTGCCTACAGGCTGTTGTGCCCGCCGAGTTTCCTCCGGTAAATACCCGTTACAGCATGTACTTGGCTCTGACGGTGAAGGTTCTTGGCTCTCCGGGCGTGGTCCATTCTGCCGAGTAGGATTGTGAGGCATACTCTTCGTCGAACAGGTTGTCTACCTCAAACTGCAACTTGAGGTTCGGCGTCAGCGAGAGTGAGCTGAACAACTTCACCAGGGTGTAGGAGGGCAGTACGTAGCTCGGGTCGATGGTTTCGCCGGGACGGTCGTCCACGTAGTCCGCACTGACGCCAACACTGGCGGGTGAACCCATAAACGTTAAGTCTCTGGTCACCGTCAAGTTCGCCTTGTGTTCGGGAACATTGATCAAGGTCTGGCCTTTCGGAATCGGTACGACCCAGTCCGGGTTCACTGTCTCGTTGGCGGTTTCTGCCTTGACATAGGCGTACGAGAACCACACGAATAGGTTGTCAGTCACCTGGCCGTTGAAATCAATCTCGATTCCCTGGCTCTCCGCCTCACCCAGGGCTGCCGAGAAGCCGGCGTTGACGGGGTCGACACTCAGGATATTCGACTTTTCAGCGCGGAACAGTGCAACTGTGCTGGAGAGTCTTCCATCCGGCGTGCCCCACTTGACGCCTATTTCATAGGACTTGCTTTCTTCAGGATCAAAGCCCTGTCCATTGGCGTCGCTGCCACCGTTCGGCCGGAATCCTTCTGCATAGGAGAGGTATACCTGCCGGCCGGGGGATATTTCGTAGACTACGCCTAGCCTGGGGCTGACAGATGTCTGCGATTGTGAGGCTGCCCCGTCGGAGAGCTTTTGTTCAATACTTTGCTCGAAGTCGTCGTAGCGAATGCCCGCCATGACACGCCAATGGTCGGTAAGGTCCACCTGGTCCTGGAAATAGACCCCCCAGTTTTCCTGAGTCTCAATGTAATAGCTCTGTGGTGTCAGTTCCGGAAGCGGATTGGTGGCACCATAGACGGGAGCGAAGGGGTTGATGGTGTAGATGTCGCTGCCGGGACTTGCGCGCCAACGGTCCTGCTCATAGTCCAGCTCGTAATCGTAGGCGTCCGCGCCAACAATCAGGTTGTGGGTAAGCGGCCCCATGTCTATCGATCCGGAGAGTTCAAAGCGGCCAGACAGGTCGGTAGTCTCGTAATGGCGTCCCCGGCGCTGGCGATTGAGCAGTTGGCGTTCTGGCTGTGACAGGAATAACTGGCGGCTTGGAGACAGCTCAGTATCACTTGACAAGCCCTTCATGGTGGATTCGCGATAGCTGATGGCGCCAATGATGCTCCAGTCGCCGGCAAGGTCGTGCTTCAACATCAACTGCTGCCCGGTGGCCTCGATGCTCGTGGGGCCGTCTGCAGGTTCACCCAGGAAACGTTCCGGAGGAAGCGCAGTTGGATCGCCGTTCACCGCAACGACACCCCGGTCAAAGGGAATTTCCTGATCCACGTAGTCCAACTCGTAGCTGATGGTTGTGGCATCGGAGAGCAGCGCGACAATCGAGGGCGTTACCGCGGTTTTCTTGCTGGTAATGGTGTCGCGAAAGCTTTCGGCGTCGGTGTGGGAACCGTTGACGCGAAACGCAACGGAATCGGTGATCGCATTCGTATAGTCGCCCTCAAGGCGGTAGGTATCATAACTGCCGGCTGAAACCTGGATATAGCCTTCCTGCTCAAACTCCGGCTTCTTGGTTACCAGGTTGACCGTACCACCGGGTTCGCTGCGGCCGTACAGTGCTGAGCCCGGGCCCTTGATGATTTCAATTTTCTCGATGTTGGCCGAATCCCGAGGACCGCTATAGCCGCGCCCTGCGCTGAATCCGTTTATCAGGTAGCCGCCTGGAAGGTTCTCGTCGCCCGCAAAACCGCGAATAGCATATTGGTCCCACATGCCGCCAAAGTTATTCTGGCGCGCGATACTACCGGAAAGGTTAAGTGCATCATCCAGCTGGGTTATCCCGATATCTCCAAGAAAATCTTCACTGACGATCTGCACCGACTGTGGCGTCTCCTCCAACGGCACGCCGCCACGGAAGGCCTGAATTTGCCCCCTGACCACGACTTCCTCAAGTGTATCTGACGAGGATGATTGGGCGGAAACGGTTGGCGCAATCGCCAGCAGGATTGCGCCTGACAGGATGGTGCGGTGGAACATATGGCTTTTTCGCATGGTTACTCTCCCTCAAAAAGTATAGTGCAATATCATTGGTCTGCTGCTGCGTGCAGATTGCCAACCACTGTTATCATCGGGTGCACTGACGGCCTCAGTTTCTCAACCTGATGCCCAGTATTCTGGACCAGAGGTGCTGTCCTCTTTTTGCGTCCTCCTGCACTTCTATTGAAGTCTACTCCGGACTAGACCTAGATTTGGCCAAATTGTGAGCGCGCAGCGGTGAAAGAGTTCGACGAACCGGGGAAATCGGCAAAAAATGCCGCAGGGTGGGTTTGATCGGTCTCGAGGGGCTGGGGGGGTTGGGGTCGGGAGCGTGTTCGACCTCTCTACTGCCTGCCGGCGGGTTTCCGAGGTACAGGGCGCGAAGAGTGGGCTAAGAGGCAACTGGGCGGCGGTAAATTGGCCCCGCCGGCCAGAGGGCACAGGGCAGCACTGTGCGGTGTGGCTGCACAACAGCACCGTAAAGGTGTGGCTGAGCCACTATCCGATTCTCTTCCATCTGCTGCAAGGCGCACACCTGGCCGGTCGTGGATGTCCCTGAATCACGGATGCCCCGCAGTGAAGTGCTGCCCGCCTGTCACGCCGCCAGATTCGCCTCCACCGCATCGAGGAAGCCGTACATATCCACCACGGTTTCAGCTTCCGGATTGGTGGTCTTGCCCTTGAGATCGCCAGTGATGGTTCCCTGCGCGACGGTTTCTATCAGGGCAGTCTTGAGGTTCTTCGCGTAGTCGGCCAGCGGCGGATTGTCCTCCCGCCGGGCCATTTCCTCCAGTGCATTCGCCACGGCGAAGATCAGTGCGGAGGAGTTGAAGTTGGCTTCCTGGCCGTTGGTCTCGAGGTAGCGCAGATACAGGTCGTGCGCTGTGCCGTGCGGCGCCTCGTACAGCATCGTACCGTCCTTGCTTTCGATCACCGAACTGGCGGTGGCGAGGCTGCCACCCAGCGCCGCGGAAATGTCGGAAAAAATATCGCCGTCAAGATTCTGGGCTGGATACAGGCCCCAGCGTGGTGGGTCGCAGATCATTTTGCTCAGTTGCCGCGACGGGCGCATGATCATGAACGATGGCGGCGGTGTATCCAGGTCCGCCAGTTCCCTGCGTATCTCCAGAATGATCGAGCTGTAAACCTCGTCGTAGTTGATGAATTCCCGCTTCAATCCGAAGTAAATTTCCTTTTTGTTGACCACTGCGTCGCGGAAAACCTGCTTCACCCAGTCCTTGATGGCCTCGCGATCATTCGACATGAAAAGAATGGGGTCGCTGGCTTTGACAGTGCGAGCGTGCTTTTCCTCACCATCGACAATGACTTTGATAATGCCGTCTTCCGGTGCTGGCAGGTTGTAGCTGCCATACTGGTCGCCTCCCCCGGCGCTCATTCTGGAGATGGAAACGTGCGCCTTGCGCTCGGGCAGGCCATAGTGCTTGAGCTGCTGCACCAGCTTGAACAGCTTCATGCCCACGACGTTGTCCGGCACACCCCACAGTGCCCGTTGCGGAGGGTTGGAGACAATACGCGCCGCCTGGGCGTCGATGAGTTCGTAGTGATAGGAAAGTCCGGCGGCGGTCACCCTGTCCTTGTAGTCACGCTCGTAGATATGCTCTATGGCCGCACGCATTACGCCGTCGTAACCGGGGACCACTGTGTCCTTCAGGCCGAGGTAGATGTCCCGCCGCTCATCCAGGGCTCGCTGGAAAAAGCGGTGTGCCCAGGCCCGCACCTCCTCTATGCAGTTGGTCGCCAGCATCCACGGGTCACCTTTTTTCAGGGTCCGGCGATGCATTTCCACCGGGTCGCCGCTGCTGCCCACGAAGACCACCTTGGCAACCCCCGTGGCATTGGACAGCTCGCTGTAGCTGAAATCCAGGCCGCCGCTGTGCATGGTGTCCACTTCGATGTCGCGGTTTTTCCACTCTGGCCGCACGCTCCTGAGGTTGCGGAACTCGATATCCTCGCGCGTGATATTGCCGCCAATGCCTTTGCGTATGGCGCCGTTGGGTGATTTCGTGGCCAGCTTGTGCAGCGCAGCTTCCTTGATATCGGGGTGTTTGCCGAGCAACTCGTTGAGCTGGCTGCGGTTTACCGTCATGCCTGCATTCTTGACGCCGATGCCATGCTCCCGCAGCGCCTGGATGGCATCAAGCACCACCTGGCCGTTGCTGGTCAGCCGCTTCTCCGCTGAGAGATCCACCTCTACCAGCTCAATTTGCAGGCGTGATGTGACGAACTGCTCGAGTATTTTCTCGAAGGCAATTTGCGCCATCTCGTCGCCGTGAAGAATCACCAGTGGTTTCTTGACCACGATCTTGTCGCCCACCGCGCTTGCTCCTGTTGTCAGGCTCTAAAGTCGACAATCTAACTTGCCGGGGGGCAGAAATGAAGGGCTCTGTAGTTATTGCCGATATTCCCCCTGTTTTGTCAACCAAGGCGGGGTGGACCCTTGGTTTGGCAGTGTCGGCATCGTATGCTCACGGGTCGATGTCCTGCGGAGTGTGAACAGATGGCCTGTTCTGCAGTGGTGGCAGCCCAGGCGGCTGTGGTTCCCCGCGCTGTCCGTGCCGCGGCGGGTGCGGGCCGGTGAGCGGTCTGCGCAAGGAGAAATGGAGTACACGCTTCAGCGGGCGGCTGTCGCGCGGTGATGCCCTGCTACAGCTGGCTATCCTCGGTGTGCTGTCGGGTGTGCTTACCGGTGGTGTCATTCTGGTATTCCGCGCCGCCATTGAGTGGCCTTTGGGCTATTTCCTGCCCGGGGGTGACAGCGAGGCCTTCGAGCAACTGGGCCCTCTGGCCCGGGCCCTGCTGCCGCTCGTCGGGGCGGTCATGCTGGGGCTTTTCCTTTACAGGCTGGCTGCCGCTGACCGCCGGGTCGGTGTGGCCCATGTCATGCATCGGCTCAATTATCACCAGGGCTACATCACCTTGCGCGGTGCGCTGGTCCAGTTTGCGGTCGGGGTGGGCACTGTTGTCAGCGGGCAGTCCGCGGGGCGGGAGGGCCCCGCCGTGCACCTGGGAGCAGCTGTTTCCAGCCTGATGGGGCAGTGGATGCGCCTCCCCAATAACAGCATCCGCACCCTGGTAGCCTGCGGCGTTGCCGGCGCCATTTCCGCATCCTTCAACACGCCGATCGCCGGCGTGATCTTTGCCATGGAAGTGGTGATGATGGAGTACACCATTGCGGTGTTTACCCCGGTCATCCTCGCCGCGGTGAGCGCCGGGGTGCTCACCCAGGCGGTCTATGGAGCGGACCCCGCGTTCCAGGTGCCACTGTTAAGCATGTATTCGCTCTGGGAGCTGCCCTGGATTCTGGTGATCGCCGTCGTCATCGGGGTGGCTGCCGCCGGTTTTATCCACCTGATTGACAGTCTGAGCCGCTATGAAAGTCGCCCGATCTTCCTGCGCCTGCTGCTCGCCGGGTGTTTCGCGGTGCCGTTTGCGCTGCTGGTGCCGGAGGTGATGGGCATCGGCTACGACACGGTGAACCGGACATTCCACGGCCAAATCGCACTGTCCGCGCTGTTGCTGGTGGGTGTTGCGAAACTGCTGGTGACCGGAGTCACCGTGGGGCTGGGCATGCCCAGCAGCGTAATCGGGCCGACCCTGGTGACCGGGGCGGCGCTGGGGGGCGCAATGGGTCTGGTCGGTGCCTGGTATGCGCCGGAGGGCGCGTCATCCGTGGGCTTCTACGCCATGCTGGGCATGGGGGCAATGATGGGGGCGGTCCTGCAGGCGCCGCTGGCCGCGTTGATGGCGCTGCTGGAATTGACCCATAACCCCAATATCATTCTCCCCGGCATGCTCGCCATCACGGTTGCCAGCCTGGTGACCAGCGAGATATTCGGGAAGAAATCGGTCTTCCTGTCGGTTCTCAGGGTTCAGGGTTTCAGTTACCAGAGTTCGCCCGTGACGCAGGCATTGCGCAGGGTGGCGGTGCCCGCGATCATGGAGCGCAGCATGCAATCGGTGCCGCGCTTGCTGGGCAGGGAGGCAGTAGACCAGGTGCTTGCCGCCAAGCCCAAGTGGCTGTTGATCGCGGGCAGCAGTGGTGGCCCGGTAGCGCTGATGCTGACGGCGGACCTGGTTCGCTTCCTGGAGGAGAAGGAGCCGCCGGATGAAGGCGTCGAGGGTGAAGTGGCGCCGCCGGACATCGATTTACTGGATATCCCGGCCAAGCGTCGCGATGTCGCGCCGGTGCCTTTCCAGGCCACGCTTGAGGAGGCACTGAATCTGCTTGAGAGTAGCCAGGCCGAGGCCCTCTATGTGCGCCAGCGCTCCGTCTACGGCAGTGCGGTCAGTACCGGCGTTGTCCTGAAGGCGGATATTGACAGCTACTACCGGTACCGCGCTCCCTGAGAGCCGGGACTCCAGGGCAAATTTCCATATGGTTTCACTTGAAACCACTTTTGACTGGCGACTATACTCACCCTCCCCGCTGCCGCCGGTCATTTGCGAGCAGCAGAACCCGACAGAGGAGGTGGCCAGTGGCTGACCTGTTTGCAAACCCCATGGGCCTGGACGGCTTCGAGTTCGTGGAATTCACCGCGCCCGAGCGGGGCATCCTGGAACCTGTTTTCGAGGCGATGGGGTTCACCCGCGTTGCGGTTCACCGCACCAAGGATGTCGCGCTCTGGCGCCAGGGCGACGTCAACTTCGTCAGCAACTACGAGCCTCACAGTCACGCCTGGTACTACGGCCGCGAGCACGGCCCTTCCGCCTGTGGCATGGCGTTCCGGGTCAAGGACGCCACCCTGGCCTATAACCGGGCTCTGGAGCGGGGTGCCCAGCCGGTGCATGTGGAGACCGGCCCCATGGAGCTGCGGTTACCGGCGATCAAAGGCATCGGTGGCGCGACCCTGTACCTGATAGATCGCTACCAGGAAGGCCAGAGTATTTACGATATTGATTTCCACTGGCTGGAAGGGGTAGAGCGCAAACCCGCCGGGCTCGGCTTTCACACCCTGGACCACCTCACCCACAACGTCTACCGCGGCCGCATGGGCTTCTGGGCCAGGTACTACGAAGAGCTGTTCAACTTCCGCGAGATACGCTATTTCGACATCAAGGGCGAGTACACGGGTCTGCTGTCCAAGGCCATGACCGCCCCGGACGGCAAGATCCGCATCCCCCTCAACGAAGAGGCCAAGGGCGGCGGCCAGATCGAGGAGTTCCTGATGGCCTACAACGGCGAGGGCATCCAGCACATCGCGCTCGCCTGTGATGACATCCTCGTGTGCTATGACCGCCTCAAGCGGGCTGGCATGACCTTCATGCCAGCGCCGCCCTCCACTTACTATGACATGCTGGAGGAGCGCCTGCCCGGGCACGGGGAACCGGTGGCGGAACTGCAGTCCCGCGGCATCCTGCTGGACGGCAGTACGGAGGGCGGCACACCGCGATTGTTGCTGCAAATCTTCTCCGCGAACCTGCTGGGCCCGGTATTCTTCGAGTTTATCCAGCGCAAGGACGACGATGGCTTCGGTGAAGGCAATTTCAAGGCCCTGTTTGAATCCATTGAGCGGGACCAGGTGGCGCGCGGCGTGCTGGGTGATACCCCGACAGAATAGAGGAAGGTATATGAGTAGTTACAGGATGGTATCCACGATGGATCTGGAGCAACGGGACACAGGAGGCGCCGAATGAAACTGGCATCGCTCAAGCACGGGCGCGACGGCACTCTGGTCGTCGTATCCACGGATCTGCAGCGCTGCCTGCGGACGGCAATGACACTGCAGCAGGCCCTTGACGACTGGGATCGTCACCAGCCGGTGCTGGCCTCCCTGGCGGAGCAGCTCGCCGCCGGTGCGGGCGAGCCCTTCAATGAAGAGGACTGCGCCTCGCCCCTGCCCCGAGCCTTTCAATGGGCCGACGGCTCCGCCTACGTCAACCACGTGGAGCTGGTGCGCAAGGCTCGGGGTGCCGAAATGCCGGAGAGCTTCTGGACCGACCCGCTGATGTACCAGGGGGGCTCGGACAGCTTTCTGGGGCCCCGCGACCCCATCGTCATGGCCGACAGCGGCTGGGGCATCGATTTCGAAGGCGAGATCGCGGTGATTACCGGCGATGTGCCCATGGGCGCGAGCCCGGAGCAGGCGGCGGCGGCGATTCGCCTGCTGATGCTGGTCAACGATGTCTCCCTGCGCAACCTCATTCCGGCGGAGCTGGGCAAGGGCTTCGGCTTTTTCCAGTCCAAGCCGTCCAGCGCCTTCAGTCCGGTCTGCGTTACACCGGAGGAGTTGGGTCAGGCCTGGGACGGAGGGCGGCTGCACCTGCCGCTGCAGGTCAGCTACAACGGCGAGTTGTTTGGCAAGGCCAATGCCGGCGTCGACATGACTTTTGACTTCCCGACCCTGATAGCCCACGCCGCGAAGACCCGCCCCCTGGGCGCCGGCACCATCATCGGTTCCGGCACGGTGTCCAACAAGGACGCGGACGGCTCCCCCGGCCGGCCCGTGGCTGATGGCGGCCTGGGCTACAGCTGTATCGCCGAAATCCGCATGATCGAGACGATTCGCGACGGCAAGCCGGCAACGCCCTTCATGCAGTTTGGTGACAGGGTGCGGCTGGAGATGCTGGACGCGGACGGTGGCAGCGTGTTCGGAGCCATCGATCAGGAGGTGCGGCAGCAGTAGACCGGGCCGCGCCCAGGCGGGAAAATCGCGGCGGGGAAATAGTGTGTTTTTCCGCGTTGCAGGAGTTGACCAAACAGGAGCCGATACCTATAATGCACAGCCTCGAATTTGGGCTGGTTAAGTTGGTTCGGTTCAGTGTGAAGCGCCAAGGGGCCTTCATGTCGAGGAAGTTTTGATGCGGGGTGGAGCAGCCTGGTAGCTCGTCGGGCTCATAACCCGAAGGTCGTCGGTTCAAATCCGGCCCCCGCTACCAACACACGTGTCGTCCGCTCCGAATTGGCGGCACGTTTCGCGAAAGCCCCTTCATGGGGCTTTTTCGTATCTGCGAAAAAAGCCCGGTAGGGATTTTCGGGGGTTCGAAAAAAAGCCCGGTAGGGAATTTCGTATCTGCGAAAAAAGTTTGTAACGTGATTGGAGTCGGATTGGCGACCAAACAACAGGAATTGCTTGAGCTGCTGGAGCCTACAGTAGCAGCCCTGGGCTTCGACCTCTGGGGTATCGAGTACCTGTCACAGGGCAAGCACAGCGTGCTGCGCATCTATATTGATGCGGAGGCGGGCATCAGCGTGGACGACTGTGCCAGGGTAAGCGGCCAGGTCAGCGCAGTGCTCGATGTCGAGGATCCCATCACCGGTGAGTACACCCTCGAGGTGTCCTCGCCCGGCATGGATCGGCTGCTGTTCCGGCTGGACCAGTTCCCGGCGTTTGCCGGTGAGGTGGTTGAGCTACGCCTGCGCAGGCCCTTCGAGGGGCGACGCAATTTCAAGGGCGTGTTGCAAGGTATTGAGGGTGAGGACGTCGTGGTGCGGATTGATGACCACGAGTACCTGCTGCCCTACAGCGCTGTCGACAAGGCGCGAATTCATCCCCGCATCGAGGGTGCGGTCAGTGTAACTGGCGAGGCTACGAATGAATAAAGAGATCCTGATGGTGGCTGAGGCCGTCTCCAACGAGAAAGGGGTGTCCGAGGACATCATTTTCGAGGCGATCGAGCTGGCCTTGGCGACAGCGACCAAGAAGCGCTACGACGAGGACGCCGACATTGAGGTCACGATTGACCGCAAGACCGGCGACTATGTCACCAGGCGTCGCTGGCTGGTGGTGCCCGATGACGAAATGGCACTGCTGGGCACCCAGTTCACCACTGAGGAGGCTATCGAGAAAGACCCCGCGCTCAAGCCGGGTGATGTTTTCGAGGAAGAGGTCGAGAACGTCGGCTTCGGCCGTATCGCGGCCCAGACCGCGAAGCAGGTTATCGTGCAGCGGGTCCGGGATGCCGAACGGGCCCAGGTCGTGGAACTGTACCGGCACCGGGTCGGCGAGCTGGTTGCCGGCACCGTCAAGAAGGTTACGCGCGACAACGTGATCGTCGATCTCGGCAGCAATGCCGAGGGCCTGCTGCCCCGTGACCAGCTCGTGGGTCGCGAGACGTTCAGAGTGAACGATCGCGTGCGCGCCATTCTCCAGGAAATCAGCGCCGAGACCCGCGGCCCACAGCTGATGCTCAGCCGCTCCTGCCCGGAGATGCTGATCGAGCTGTTCAAGATAGAAGTGCCGGAAATCGCCGAAGAAGTGATCCAGATTCGCGCGGCTGCCCGGGACCCCGGCTCGCGCGCCAAGATTGCCGTGAAGACCAACGACCAGCGTATTGACCCGGTGGGTGCCTGTGTCGGTATGCGTGGCTCGCGGGTGCAGGCGGTTTCCAACGAGCTGGACAATGAGCGCGTGGATATCATCCTGTGGGACGACAACCCGGCCCAGTTGGTCATCAATGCCATGTCCCCGGCAGAGGTCGAGTCCATTGTCGTGGACGAAGACAGCAACACCATGGAGGTGGCTGTCGCCGCGGACAACCTGGCCCAGGCCATCGGCCGCTCCGGGCAGAATGTGCGCCTCGCCAGTGAGCTGACCGGCTGGACCATCAATGTGATGAGCACCGACGAGGCGGCTGAGAAGCACGACGCCGAGGCCGGCGAAGTGATCCAGATGTTCGTCGAACAACTCGATATCGACGACGAGGTGGCGGAAATTCTGGTCGAGGAGGGCTTCACCACGCTGGAGGAAGTCGCCTATGTACCGCTGGAAGAAATGACCGCGATTGAGGGCTTTGACGAGGATATCGCCGAGGAGTTGCGCGCCCGGGCGAAGGACGCGCTGCTGACCCAGGCAATCGCGTCCGAGGAGCAGCTCGGTGCCAACGAGCCTGCCCAGGATTTGCTGGAAATGGACGGCATGGACCGTCACCTGGCGTATGTGTTGGCCAGTCGTGATGTGATTACCATGGAAGACCTGGCGGAGCTGGGCGTTGATGACCTGATGGATATTCCGGAAATGACCGAGGAGCGTGCCGGTGAGCTGATCATGACAGCGCGCGCACCCTGGTTTGCCGAGGAGAGTGAGTAGGCCAGCGAGATCTGGACACACAACCTCAGGGCATCAGGGCTTCACGGGATTAAGGAGAATATTGCATGGCGCAAGTGACAGTACAGCAACTCGCAGAGACAGTGGGAGCGCCCGTGGACCGTCTGCTGACGCAGATGAAGGAAGCGGGGCTGCCGCACGCGGCTGCCGGCGAAGCCGTGTCAGAAGACGACAAGCAGACCCTGCTGGCCTACCTGAAGCGCAGCCATGGTGAGTCGGACTCTGCGCCCAAGCGAATCACGCTGAAACGGAAGACTATCAGCACCCTGCGCACTACCGGCTCCCAGGGCCGGAAAACGGTCAACGTCGAAGTGCGGAAGAAGCGCACCTACGTG
Source organism: uncultured Haliea sp. (assembly GCA_947258585.1). Taxonomy (GTDB): domain Bacteria; phylum Pseudomonadota; class Gammaproteobacteria; order Pseudomonadales; family Halieaceae; genus Haliea. The sequence goes on from CAMYIZ010000036.1 coordinate 52,033, forward strand.
AAGCGCGATGCGTCGGATGCCGAGTCCGAAATGCAGGATGTTGCCGCCGCCGAAGCGGCTGCGCGCGAAGCCGAGGCCCAGGTCGAGGCTGCCGCAGAAGCGAGGGCCGCTGCGGAGGCCGAGGCCAGGGCTGCGGAGGAGCGCGAAGCAGCGGCAGTTGCCGCGGCCGCAGCTGCGGTGCCCGAGCCGGAACCGGAGCCCGAGCCGGAACCGGAAGACGAGAAAGATCTGGATCCGGAAGTGCTGCGCCAGCGCGCCATGGCGCGTCGCATGGCCCGCGAGGCGGCGGAAGCCGAAGCTCGCAAGGCTGCGGTGGAAGCCCGCAAGGCGGAAGAAGAGCGTGTGCAGGCGGAAGCGGCGGCCAAGGTCGAGCGCGAAAAGGAAGCTGCTGCGCGCAAGCAGCCCAAGCGTCTGCACGATGCCCCGGCGCCGCTACAAACCGAGGAGCAACGCAAGAAGGCGGCCAAGGGCCGGATCGATCGCAATGCCCCGGGCGGCCGCGGCAAGCAACGTGGGCACAACCTGTCCCTGACGGATCTGGAAGCAGCCGAGTCCGGCATGATGCGCCGCCGTGGCGGGCGCAAGAAGGTGCGTGGCTCGTCTCACGCCGAACACTCCAAGCATGGGTTCGAAATGCCGACTGAAAAGAAAGTGTACGAAGTCGAACTGGCCGATATGACCTCCGTTGGCGGACTGGCGCAGCAGATGTCGGTGAAGGCTGGCGAAGTCATCAAGGAGCTGATGAAGCTCGGTGTGATGGCCAACATCAACCAGATGATCGACCAGGATACGGCCATCCTCGTGGTGGAGGAAATGGGCCACAAGCCCAAGCTGATCAGTGCGGATGCGCTGGAAGAGGGGCTGGAAGAAACCCTGTCCCAGCACGAGGGTACCCCGGAGCCGCGCGCGCCGGTGGTCACTGTCATGGGTCACGTCGACCACGGCAAGACCTCGCTGCTGGACTATATCCGCAAGGCCAAGGTGGCCTCCGGTGAGGCAGGCGGCATTACCCAGCACATCGGCGCCTATCACGTGGAAACCGGCCACGGCATGATTTCCTTCCTGGATACCCCCGGACACGCGGCGTTTACCGCCATGCGTGCCCGCGGCGCCAAGAGCACAGACATCGTGATCCTGGTAGTGGCCGCCGACGATGGCGTCATGCCACAGACGGAAGAGGCCGTGCAGCACGCCCGCGCCGCCAAAGTGCCGTTGATCGTGGCGATCAACAAGATGGACAAGGAGGGCGCCGACCCGGATCGGGTCAAGAGCGAACTCGCCGCCAAGGATGTCATTCCCGAAGACTGGGGCGGCGACACCCAGTTCATCGAAGTGTCCGCCCACACTGGCGACGGCGTCGATGATCTGCTGGATGCCGTACTGTTGCAGGCGGAAGTACTGGAACTGAAGGCGCCCCGCGACGTGCCCGCGCAGGGTATCGTGATCGAATCGCGCCTGGACAAGGGGCGCGGCCCGGTGGCTTCGTTGCTGATCCAGAGCGGGACCCTGCGCCAGGGCGACATCGTGCTGGCGGGCCTGCAGTATGGTCGCGTGCGCGCCATGCTGGACGAGAACGGCCAGTCCATCAGTGAGGCGGGGCCGAGTATTCCGGTGGAAATCCTGGGCCTTGACGGCACCCCGGATGCCGGTGACCTGTTTGCGGTTGTCGAGAGCGAGAAGCGTGCCCGTGAAATCGCCCAGTTCCGCCAGGACAAGACCCGCGATACCAGACTGCAGAGGCAACAGGCAGCCAAGCTGGACAACATGTTCGAAAGCATGACCGCCGGGGAAAAGAAAACCCTGAACGTGGTGGTCAAGGCCGACGTCCGCGGCTCCCTGGAAGCCATCCAGACTGCGCTGCTGGATCTGGGCAACAGCGAGGTCCAGGTGAATATTGTCTCCGGCGGCGTGGGCGGCATCGCCGAGACCGACATCACCCTGGCGATCACCTCCGGCGCCGTGGTGTTCGGCTTTAACGTGCGGGCGGACAACGCCGCCCGGCGCCTGGTCGAGCAGGAAGGCGTGGACCTGCGTTACTACAACGTGATCTACGACTTGATAGACGACGTCAAGCAGGCGCTTACCGGGATGCTGGCGCCCGAGATGCGCGAGGAGATCCTGGGTATCGCCGAAGTGCGCGACGTGTTCCGCTCACCGAAGTTCGGCGCCATTGCCGGCTGTATGGTGATCGAGGGTACGGTCTACCGCTCGCGGCCCATCCGGGTTCTGCGCGACAACGTGGTGATTTACCAGGGTGAACTGGAGTCGCTGCGCCGCTTCAAGGACGATGCCAGCGAAGTGCGCAATGGCATGGAGTGCGGTATCGGGGTCAAGAACTACAATGACGTCAAGCCCGGCGACCTGATCGAAGTCTACGAAGTGAAGGAGTTTGCCCGCACCTTGTAAGGCGCGGCACAGCCATGGCCAAGGAATACAGTCGTACCCAGCGCGTTGCGGATTATCTGCAGCGCGAACTGGCCCAGCAGATCCAGCTGGAACTGCGGGACCCGCGCATCGGCATGGTGAGCATCACCGGTGTCGATGTCAGCCGCGATCTCGGCTATGCGAAGGTGTATTTCACGCGCCTGGGAAGTGACTGCGCCGAGGAGGCGAAGGAGGCCGCCGAGGTGCTGAACAAGGCGGCGGGTTATCTGCGCACCCGGCTGTCCCGGGACAGCAATATGCGCAGCGTGCCGCAGTTGCGGTTCTACTTTGACAGTAGCGTCGGCCGCGGTCGGGAGATGGAAGATCTCATCCGTCGGGCCGCCGAGTCCGATCGTGAGCTGGGGCTGCGTGCGGATGAAGAAGAACCCGGAGAGGAGCCCTAGTGGCACGGCAGCGCAAGGGCCGGGCGCTGGACGGGATTCTGGTTTTGGACAAGCCCGCGGGGATGAGCTCCAACAGGGCCCTGCAATGCGTAAAGCGGCTATACTTTGCTGCCAAGGCGGGGCACACCGGAAGCCTGGATCCGCTGGCTACCGGGGTGTTGCCGCTGTGCTTTGGCGAGGCGACCAAGTTCTCGCAGTATTTGCTGGACGCCGACAAGGCCTATGCCAGCACCTTCGTCCTCGGCGAGAGCCGGAGTACCGGCGATGCCGAAGGCGAAGTGATCGCCAGCGCCGATGCCAGTGCCCTGTCCCGCGAGCAGCTGGAGAGTGCGCTGGAGCGTTTCCGGGGCGAGATCGACCAGGTGCCATCGATGTATTCGGCGATCAAGCACGAGGGCCAGCCGCTGTACAAGCTGGCGCGCAAGGGGCAGGAAGTGGAGCGCAAGTCGCGCCGGGTGCGGATCCATGTGCTGGAGCTGCGCGACTTCAGGCCCGGCGCCCGCGCGGAGGTGGATGTCTACCTCGAGTGCAGCAAGGGCACCTACGTGCGTTCCATCGCGGAGGATCTCGGTGCCGCGCTGGGCTGCGGTGCCTATGTCAGCGCCCTGCGGCGAACCCGGGCCGGGCCGTTCACGCTGGAGCACTGCGTGAGCCTCAAGACCCTGGAGGCGCTGAAAGACAACGAACAGCTGGCGCAGATGGATGCGCTGCTGCAGCCCGCGGACACGGCGCTGGACGCATTGCCGATGGTGCGTCTCACCGAGTCGGGTGGTTACTATCTGCGCCAGGGCCAGCCGGTTCTGGTGCCAAACGCGCCCCACAGTGGTATGGTGCGCGTCGCCCTGGAGACGGGACAGTTTCTGGGCATTGGCGAGATATTGGACGATGGGCGCGTAGCGCCGCGTCGCCTGATAGTCACCGGCAGGTGACGCGAACCTGTCTGTAAATCTGCACGGACAGGCTCTTTTTTTGATTGCTGCAGGACTGCTCAGCAGCGCGGCGGCACAGGCAGATTACACAAGAGGAAATCAACATGGCTTTAGAAGCTACGAAGAAAGCAGAGATCGTGAAAGAGTACCAGACCAGCGAGGGTGACACGGGCTCTCCGGAAGTGCAGGTCGCGTTGCTGACAGCAAACATTATCCAGCTGCAGGACCACTTCCAGGCCCACAAGCACGACCACCACTCACGTCGCGGCCTGATCCGCATGGTGAACCAGCGCCGCAAGCTGCTGGACTACCTCAAGCGCAAGAATGTTGGGCGCTATGCCGACCTGATCAAGCGACTGGGTCTGCGTCGATAAGCGGTACCACATACCGGGGCCCTGCGCCCCGGTAGTCATATATAGCATTGGAGAAAGAATGTGAATCCAGTTAAAAAGACATTCCAGTACGGTGGCCAGACAGTCACGCTGGAAACGGGTCGTATTGCCAGGCAGGCAAGCGGTGCGGTTCTGGTTACCGTCGAAAACACATCCGTCCTGGTCACCGTCGTGGCAGAAAAGACTGCCAAGCCGGGCCAGCCCTTCTTCCCCCTGGCCGTGCACTACACGGAAAAGACCTATGCGGTCGGCAAGATCCCCGGTGGTTTCTTCAAGCGTGAAGGTCGCCCCAGCGAGAAAGAGACCCTGACCTCGCGCCTGATCGACCGCCCCATTCGGCCACTGTTCCCGAACGGTTTCATGAACGAGGTGCAGGTTATCTGTACCGTCATGTCTGCGGACAAGCACATCGATCCCGATATCCCGGCTATGATCGGCACCTCGGCGGCGCTGGCCATATCCGGCTGCCCGTTCAACGGTCCTATCGGCGGCGCCCGGGTCGGCTTCAACGAGAACACCGGCTACGTCCTCAACCCGACCTACGACCAGCTCAAGGACAGCAAGCTTGACATGGTCGTCGCCGGCACCGAGCACGCGGTGCTGATGGTTGAATCAGAGGCGAAAGAACTGTCTGAAGACCAGATGCTGGGCGCCGTACTGTTCGCCCACCAGGAGATGCAGGTCGTTATCCAGGCGATCAAGGATCTGGCTGCTGAAGCCGGCAAGCCGCGCTGGGATTGGCAGCCGGCCGCTGTAAACCAGGAGCTGACCGCGGCAGTGGAAACCCAGGTCAAGGCGGACCTGGGCGAAGCCTATCGCATCACCGACAAGGCCCAGCGCTATGAGCGCGTGGCCGAAGTCCGCAAGGCCTGCGTGGCAGCCCTGGCTGTGGAAGGCGGCCCCTCTGAGGACGAGATCAAGGACGTCTTCAAGGCGGTCGAGAAGAACCTGGTGCGCAAGCGCATCCTGGCCGGCGAGCCGCGTATTGACGGTCGCGATACCCGCACCGTGCGCCCGATAGCCTGCGAAGTGGATATCCTGGCCAAGGTTCACGGCTCGGCGCTGTTTACCCGGGGCGAAACCCAGGCCATCGGCGCGGTCACGCTGGGTTCTACCCGCGATGCGCAGATTATCGATGCCCTGGAAGGCGAGCGCCGCGATCCCTTCATGCTGCACTACAACTTCCCTCCCTACTCCGTGGGCGAGGCGGGCCGGGTCGGCTTTACCGGTCGCCGGGAAGTGGGTCACGGGCGCCTGGCGCGCCGCGGCCTGGCTGCGGTCCTGCCGAACACGGATGAGTTCCCCTACACTATTCGCGTGGTGTCGGAAATCACCGAGTCCAACGGTTCCAGCTCCATGGCCTCCGTTTGTGTGGGTTCCATGGCCATGATGGCCGCCGGGGTTCCCCTGCGCGCACCGGTTGCCGGTATTGCGATGGGTCTGGTCAAGGAAGGCAACCAGTTTGCCGTCCTCACCGATATCCTCGGTGACGAGGATCATCTCGGCGACATGGACTTCAAGGTGGCCGGGACCGCCGAGGGCGTGACTGCCCTGCAGATGGATATCAAGATCGAGGGCATCAACGAGCAGATCATGGAGATCGCCCTGCAGCAGGCCCAGCAGGCCCGCCTGCATATCCTCGGCCAGATGAACGCCGTGCTGGCAGAGCCGCGCAAAGTCATGTCCGACAATGCGCCGAGCATGCTGACCCTGAAAGTCGACTCCGACAAGATCCGCGACATCATCGGCAAGGGCGGCGCAACCATCCGCTCCATCACCGAGGCCTCCGGTGCCACGGTGGATATCGACGATGACGGTACCGTCCGCGTCTTCGGCCAGGACAAGACCGCGCGCGACAAGGCGGTGGCGATGATCGAGGAAATCACCGCCGAGGCGGAAATCGGTGCGATCTACAAGGGCACCGTGGCGCGCATCGTGGATTTCGGCGCCTTCGTCAACATCCTGCCCGGCAAGGACGGCTTGGTACACATTTCCCAGATCGCCAACGAGCGGGTGGAAAACGTGTCCGACCACCTGAAGGAAGGTCAGGAAGTCGAGGTGAAGGTGCTGGACGTGGATCAGCGCGGCCGCATCAAGCTGTCCATCAAGGAACTGCTTGAGGACGACATCGTCGCCGAGCCGGTGGCGGTTGTTGCCGACGACGAGTAAGCTTTCGTCGCAGCACAAACAGGGGCGCTTCGGCGCCCTTTTTTGTGCCTGGGCGCAACAGCTTGAATAGCCCCGGGCAGGCGGGCGTGAACCTGGCAGTGGCATGTTCATACCTGTTCCGGTCGCAGTATACTGTCCACTCTCGGGCGTGGCCTACCGCGCCAATCGGCAGGGAAACAAGCAATGAACGGTGCAGAAAGCCTGATCGCAACGCTGGTGAACAACGGCGTCAGCGTGTGTTTCACCAACCCGGGTACCTCGGAGATGCATTTCGTGGCGGCCCTGGACGAGGTCGAGGGGATGCGCTGTGTGCTGTGCCTGTTCGAGGGCGTGGTCAGCGGCGCCGCCGACGGCTACGCGCGGATGGCCGGCGGCCCCGCCGCTACCCTCCTGCACCTCGGTCCCGGCCTGGGGAATGCCCTGGCCAATATCCACAATGCCAGCCGGGGTCACGTGCCCATGGTCAATATCGTCGGTGACCACGCGACCTACCACCTGCAGTACGATGCGCCCCTGACCTCGGACATTGCCGGTATCGCCGGCCCGGTGTCGCACTGGGTGCACGCCTCCACGGCCCCGGAAGCCATCGCCAGGGACGCCGCGGAGGCAGTGCGCCAGGCGGGAACAGGGCAGATTGCCACGCTGTTGTTGCCGGCGGATGTATCCTGGGGTGACAACCCCGGTGGGGCCGAGGGCGCGGTGACCATCCCCGACCCGGCTCCGGTTGCCGCGGACCGCCTGCATCGGGCGCAGGTCATGCTGCAGTCAGGCAAGCGCACAGCCATCATGCTCGGTGGCCGCGAGATCAGCGGCGAGCTTACCCTGCTGGCCAGTCGTATCGGCGTCGCCGCCGGGGCACGGGTACTGACCGAGACCTTCCCTTCCCGGGTGCGGCGCGGTGCCGGCACCGGTGTGGTGGAGCGCCTGCCCTACCTGGCAGAGCTCGCGATAGACAGTCTCAAGGACCTGGAGCAGTTGATCCTGGTCGGAGCTGACAGCCCGGTCGCCTTCTTCGCCTACCCCGGTGTGGCCAGTGTGCTTGCTCCCGAGGGCTGTGAGCAGCTGCTGTTGGCCGGGCCGGACGACGATATCGAAGCGGCGCTGGAAACGCTGCTGGAATCCCTGGACGCAGTGGACGCGGTGCCCTCGGTGCATCCGCTGCAGTTGCCGGACCTGCCCGCGGGAACCCTGGACGCCAACGCGGTGGCGCTGGCCCTGGCCCACTTCCTGCCCGAGGATGCCATCGTCGTCGACGAGGGGATTACCGCCGGCCTGGCCTGCTTCCCGCTGACGGCCTGCGCCCAGCCCCACGACTGGTTGAACCAGACCGGCGGATCGATTGGCTGGGGCCTGCCTGCCGCGGTGGGTGCTGCGCTGGCCTGCCCCGAGCGCAAGGTGATGTGCCTGGAGGGTGATGGCAGCGCCATGTACACCATCCAGGCGCTGTGGACCATGGCCCGGGAGCACCTCGACGTCACGGTGGTGGTATTCAACAACGGCAAGTACAGCATTCTCGAGCTGGAGTTCCTGCGCACCGGGGCGCGGGGAGGCAAGCCCGGGCCGAAGGCCGCCAGCTCGCTGGATATCGGCAATCCGGCCCTGGATTTTGTCGCCATGGCCCGGGGGATGGGCGTGAGTGCCAGCTGTGCCACCACGGCGGAGGAATTCAACCGCGAACTGGAGAACGCCCTGGGAACGCGGGGCCCGCATCTGATTGATGCCCGCGTGCCGCCACTGGCCCTGGGCTGACCTGGCAGGGCCAGCGGGCGCTGCTGCGCCGGTTGCGAGTGAGAGCTGCGGCCGCGGGCTTCAGGGCTTCAGGGCGAGGCGAGCATGCCCCAGTCGGATACCGGGTTCAGGGTCAGCCTGACATTGTCGATCAGGCGAGTGGAGCCCAGGCGGGCGGCGGCGAGGATGGCGATCTCCTCGGTGTGCTCATTGACGGCGCGCAGGGTGCGAGCGTCGCGGATGGCGAAGTAATCCGGTTCGAAACCCGCCTGCAGCAATTGCATGCGGGCGTGTGATTCCAGTTGCAGGAAGTTGTCGAAACCGCAGGCGATGGCTTCGCGGCAGCCCACCAGCGTATCGTGGATCAGCGGTGCCAGTCGGCGCTGCTCCGGTGACAGGTAGCCATTGCGGGAGCTTTTCGCCAGGCCGTCGGTATCGCGAGCCGTGGCGATACCCTCGATGTCGATGGGCATGCACAGGTCCTTCACCATCTTGCGGATGATGGACAACTGCTGGAAATCCTTTTCCCCAAACACGGCCACATCGGGTTGGACGATGTTGAACAGTTTGTTGACCACCGTGGTCACCCCGGTGAAGTGGCCGGGGCGACTGCTGCCGCAAAGGGTTTCCGACAGGTCGGGCACCTGCACCTGGGTCTGTAGCGCCATGCCCTCGGGATACATCTCACGCACTTCGGGAACGAACAGATACTGCACGCCCTCGCTGAACAGTTTTTCCTTGTCCGCAACGAGCGTGCGGGGATAGGCGTCCAGGTCTTCGCTGGGGCCAAACTGCAGGGGATTGACGAATATGCTGACAACCACGATATCGGCGAGCTGCCGCGCCCGTCGCACAAGCTCCAGGTGCCCGTCGTGGAGATTGCCCATTGTCGGTACGAAGGCAATCCTCTGGCCCTGCTGGCGGCAACCCCGGAGGGCTGACTGTAACGGTGCGATGCTGGAAAAAGTCCGCATATCTTCATGACCCCCGCAATACGGTAAGGGTGACGCAAGACCGGAACAAACAGGTCGTTTAGTACCGCTGGACGCTGCCAGAGCGCGAGCGGACCGGCAGTATGCCCCAAGCCAATGGCCCGGGCAATGGATTCACAGGAAAAGTTGAGTGGGGTGTGTTACCCAAAGAAGCGCTGATCTGAGCGGTAACAGAAAAATAATAGTGAGTGCTTGCAAACCTGAGGATGACCTAGCTATAGGTGTGTTCATCCCGAGGATAGGTGCCGGATTTCACCGCTGTGACAAAGGCCTTGAGGGCGCCCTGGATGCTGTCGCTGCCCTGCATGAAATTCTGCACGAAACGGGCACTGTGGCTGGAGAGGCCCAGCATGTCGTGGAGTACCAGGACCTGGGCGTCGGTGCCCGGCCCCGCGCCGATGCCGATAACCGGAATATCCAGCTTGTCGCTGATGTCCGTCGCCAGGGGTGCGGGCACGCACTCCAGCACCAGCAGGCTGGCGCCGGCATCCTGTATCTCCACGGCGTCCGCGAGAATGGATTTGGCTTCCTTGGGGGTGCGGCCCTGAACCCTGAACCCGCCGATCGCATTCACCGACTGCGGGGTCAGGCCGAGGTGGGCGCAGACGGGTATGCCCCGCTCCACCAGCATGGAAATGGTGTCCGACAGCCAGGTGCCACCCTCGATCTTGACCATCTGCGCACCGGCACGCATCAGGCGCGCGGCATTGTCCATGGCCACTTCCGGGGTGGCGTGACCCATGAAAGGGAGGTCGGCAATCACCAGCGAAGCGGGGCCGCCGCGGCACACGCTTTCGGTGTGGTAGACCATATGGTCCATGGTGACCGGGATAGTACTGTCGTGGCCCTGCAGCACCATGCCGAGGGAGTCGCCGACGAGAATGGTCTCGGCGCCAGCTTCCGAGACCAGGCGGGCAAAGGTGGCGTCATACGCCGTAATACAGACGAACTTTTCCCCCGCCGCCTTCATCTTGTCCAGGGTGCTGATGGTGATCTTGCCCATGCGTCGCATTATCCAAAGAACGTGGGATTGAAGTAGTGGCGGCCGCTGCGAATATCCAGAAGATAGTCGACCAGATGCCGATAGTCCTGCTCATCATTGGCGAGATCAATCTCGCTGGCATTGACGATTAACAAAGGGGCATCATCGTAATACAGAAAAAACTCACTGTACACTTCGTTCAGGCGCTCGAGATAGTCCCGCTGAATGGCCTTTTCGTGGACGATACCGCGTACATGGATCCGGTCCAGCAAGACGTCGGTGGGGGCCTGCAGGTAGACCACGAGATCCGGTCGCGGCGGTTCTATCAGCAACTGGCGGTAAACCTTCTGGTACAGCTGGAACTCATCGCTGTCCAGGTTGACCCGGGCGAACAGCGGATCCTTCTCGATCAGGAAGTCGGCAACGCGCACTGGCGCGAAGATGTCGGTCTGGCGCAGATCCTCGATCTTCTGAGCCCGCTGGAACAGGAAGAACAGCTGGGTGGCGAGCGCCGCGTGGCGCCGATTGCCATAGAAGCGCTCCAGGAACGGATTGTGGTCTGCATCCTCGAGCAGGGTGTCGTGGCCAAAGGTGGCGGCCAGGCGGCGGGCCAGGGTGGTCTTGCCGACGCCGATGGGACCCTCAACGGCAATGTAGGGCGGCGGGCTCCGGCCTTTCAGGTCAACGCCAGTCGGTGGCTTGTCTGTATTCAAGGCCGGGGCTCCCATCAGTGCTGCAGGTGGTAGTTGAGTTCGAGGTCGGTTTCCGCCAGCCCGTCCGCGGGGCAACGGGAGAGCAGCATCGCCAGTGTGTCGCCGCCGGGAAGCACCACATCCCGGGGGCAGACTTCGGCGAGAGGATAAAGGACGAAATGGCGCTGCGCCATGGCCGGATGTGGAACCTGTAGCCTCGATGAGCAGATCCGCTGGTCACCGTACAGGAGGATGTCCAGATCGAGGGTGCGCGGTCCCCAGCGGACAGTGCGCTCCCTGCCGCGGGCCCGCTCTATGGCCTGCAGCCGGTCCAGCAAGTCCTCCGCGCCCAGGGAGGTGTCGATGGCCGCGACAGCGTTGAGATAATCCGGCTGCTGTCCCGGGCCGACCGCGGCACTGCGGAACACGGATGAACCGGCCAGGATGCGGACCTCCGTCAGCGCCGCCAGAGCGTCAGCGGCAGCCTGCAACTGCTGCGCGGGATTCTCCAGGTTGCTGCCGAGCGCGATGTAGGCAAGCGGCATCAGGAGGTGGCGGGGCGCCGTTTGCGCGGCCGGCGCCGGCGCGGTCGACTGCCGGCGCCATCGCCGGCTTCCTCGCCACCGGTGTCAATCATGGGCAGGTTCTGGTTCTCGGGCAGGGTCTGGAAATCGGTCCAGAAAGCCCCCACGTCCCCGGTCTCCTCCCCCGCCTGCTCGCGCAGCAACAGAAAGTCGTAGGCGGCGCGAAAGCGGCGGTTCTGCAGCAGTTCCCGAGCCTTGCGGCTGTTGCCTCGCTGCAGGCGCAGCTGGAATTCCCAGATTTCCCGCATCGGCATGGTGAAGCGGCGGGGAATGGCCAGAGTCTGCAGGGCGCTGGTGACGACCTGCTGGGCGGCGCTGTGCATGGCCGCCACCGGGGGGTCACCCCGGTCGCGCAGCTGGTCCGCGAGGCGGTCGACCACGGGCCACAGCAGGGCCGCCAGCAGGAATGCCGGGGTGACCGGTTTGTCGGCACTAATCCGCTGGTCGGTACTGCGCATGGCGGCTTGCACCAGGCCCATGGCCACGCTGTCCTGGCGGATCTCATAGTCGCTGTCCGGAAACAGGTAGCGCAACAGGTCGTGTTCCAGCAGCTGTTGCAGAGTGCGCTCGGCATACCCGGAAAAGAACAGCTTGAGGAACTCGTCAAACAGGCGCGCGGCCGGGATTTCCCGCAGCAGGTGAGCGCAGCGCGGGATCGCTGCCGCGGTCTCGGCCTCGACGGTGAACTCCAGCTTGGCGGCAAACCGCGCCACACGGAGCATGCGGACCGGATCCTCGCGGAAGCGGACTTCCGGGTCCCCGATGATGCAGACGCTGCGCCGGAGCATGTCCTGCATGCCGTGGACATGGTCATAGACGGCGAAGTTCGCGGCGTCGTAGTACAGCGCGTTGACGGTGAGGTCGCGCCTGACAGCGTCTTCTTCCAGTGTGCCGAACACGTTGTCGCGCAGCAACAGCCCCTGATCGGACTGGTGCGACTGGGACTTGCCACGGCTGGTATCGGGTTCGCTGTCGTGGTGGCCGCGGAAGGTCGTCACTTCGATGACCTCGCGTCCGAAGCGTACGTGGACGATGCGAAAACGCCGGCCGATGATGCGCGAACTGCGGAAGATCGCGTGTACTTCTTCCGGCGTCGCATCAGTGGCGACATCGAAGTCCTTGGGATGGCCGCCCAGCAACAGATCACGCACGGCGCCTCCAACCAGATAGGCCTGGTGGCCGTTGCGACGCAACTGCGCCATGACCTTCAGTGCGCCATCACTGATGTTCTTGCGGGAAATGCAGTGCTGATCCCTGGGTATGACCTTCAAACGTTGGTTGCCTTGTGCGAGACGAAAAACAGGGCGGAGTTTAGCACAATGGCCAGTTTCCGGTGTGTCGGGAGATATTCATAAAGTAAGTGACAGGGAAGACTGTGTCTTCCCCATCCAGGTCTCAGCTGTACGTTATTGTTATGCGGGCAATAATATTGTTTTTCTGCTAGCCGTGGGGCCTGAAATTGAGGGGAAGAACTCTTCCCCGTCCAGGTCCGTAGTGTCTCTGTTATTGTTATTGCGGCCTTGGTGTTATTTTTATTGTTGCTGCCGCGTGGAATAATGCAGAGCCTGTGCCAAAAACAAATAAATCATTAAAATTCATGTATTTAGTAAAAAATCGCCGGCGGGAAACAGGGCTGAATTCCATGGGTTGTTACCCTTTTACTCCCCCTCGCGTTACAACAGGCGAAGGTGGTAACGCTCAGGATCCGGTCTTTCGACGCCGGCTGCTGCTGCCGGAACTCTTCTTGCGGGGTATTTCGAAGCGCTGGCGGCGCTCCCACAGGCACTTGCGGCTGATGCCGAGCTTCTGGGCCAGTTCGGTCTCGCTCATGGAGTCCTGGTGCTCCAGCACGAAACGCTGGAAATAGTCCTCGAGTGACAGGTCCTCGTTGGGATCCGAGGTGATGCTGCGGGGTGTAAAGGGGGCGGGTGTCTGAATGCCCTGGCCGCGAATCCTGTTGACGTTGACCAGTTCGAGGTCGATGCCCAGCGCCTCATTGTCAATCTCGCTGCTTTCCGAGAGCACCACCGCGCGCTCGATCGCATGTTCCAGTTCGCGCACGTTGCCCGGCCACTGGTAGGTCGTGATCGCCTGGATGGCACGCGGCGACAGTTCCATCGCACCCTTGCCCAGGCGCTCGGCCTGCACCTGGAGCATTTTCTCCGCCAGGTGCAGGATATCCTTGCCCCGTTCTCGCAGAGGGGGGAGCTCGAGACGCAGCACGTTTATCCGGTAGTAAAGATCCTGGCGGAACAGCCCCTCCGCCGAAAGGACATGCAGGTTGCGGTGGGTGGCACAGATCAGGCGCACATTGACCTTGCGCGAGTGGACCGAGCCGATGCGGCGGATTTCCCCCTCCTGAATAAAGCGCAGCAGACGCGCCTGGGCCTCCATCGGCAGCTCCCCGATCTCATCCAGGAACAGGGTGCCACCATCGGCGGCCTCAATCAGGCCCATGCGGCTGGCGTTGGCGCCGGTAAAGGCGCCCTTCTCATAGCCGAACAGCTCAGACTCAATCAGGGTGTCGGGAATGGCGGCGCAGTTCACACAGATCAGGGTTTTGTCCGCGCGCTTGCTGTGCTGGTGCACGCTGCGGGCCACCAGTTCCTTGCCGGTTCCGGTTTCGCCGAGCACCAGCACGGTCGAATCGGTGGGAGACACTTTGCGGATATGTTCCGACAGCGTCACCATGGCCGGGCAGTTGCCGATGATGCCGGTGACCCGCTTGCTGGCGCTGGCTGTGTTGCTGTTTTCGCCTCTTTTGGCGGGATGGTCGGCGATAATCCGCTCCACCGCGGCCACCATGTCGCTGTGGTCGAAGGGTTTCGCGATATAGTCCACCGCCCCCATGCGCATGGAATCCACCGCCGAACGCAGGCTGGCATAGCTGGTCATGATCAGTACCGGGACATCACCCGCTTTCTTGATCAGGTCGGTGCCCGGGGCACCCGGCAGGCGCAAGTCGGAAATGATCAGGTCGAAATCGGTCAGCGAGTGCTTGGATTCGGCTTCCTGCACCGAGGCCGCCTCGGCAACCTGGTAGTCATGGCGTTCCAGCAGGCGCCGCAGGGCGGTCCGGATCACCGACTCGTCTTCCACCACCAGAATCTGTTGCATGCAGTGTTACCTCTTGGAGCAGGGTTACCAACATACCCTTGTGTGGGTTTTTTTTCCACTCAGAACAGGGGGTTGTAACTGTCACCGGGGGTTACAGCTGGAATGAGCTGGAGTAATTGCTCACCGGCAGCTGCAGGACAACCCTTGTTCCCGGGTGCTCGGGAGGTCCTACCGGACTCTGGATCTGGACGCTGCCGCCAAGGTCTTCCATGATGCTGTAGACCAGCGCCAGCCCCAGGCCGGTCCCCTTGCCCGGTTCCTTGGTGGTAAAAAATGGCTCGAACACCTGGGTCTGCAACTCAGCGGGGATACCGGGGCCCTCGTCCTCTACCTCGATCGTGGTTCTGCCGTCGCTGCTGCTGGCGCGAATCTGTACCCGGCCCCCCGGTTCGCTGGCGTCGCGGGCATTGCCCAGCAAGTTGACGAACACCTGCAGCAGGCGCTGGGCGTCGGCCAGCACCAGCTGCTCGCGGCTGCAGTGGTTGTCGAAATGCAGCGGCTTCGCCTGGTGGTCCAGCTGCAGCAAGTGGACGGCCTCGTCGACACAGTCCGCCAGGTTGCAGGGCTCCAGGTGAGTATCCCCGGCACCGGAGCCGACGTGGGAGAAGTTCACCAGGGAGTCGACGATACGGCTGACACGACCGGTCTGTTTCAGAATATCGCGTGCGGTTTCGTGGACCTCCGAGGGGTCCTCGACGTATTCCAGGTTCTGGGCCAGGCAGGCGATACCGGTGATGGGATTGCCGATCTCGTGTGCGACGCCGGCCGCGAGGCGGCCAATGGACGCCAGGCGCTCGCTGTGCAGGAGCTCCTGTTCCAGCCGCTCGTAGTCGGAGATGTCTTCTATCAGCAGGATCTGGTCCCCATCCGGATCTCCCCCGGCGCTGGCCTTGTGCAGGCTGATCCAGCGGGAAACCCCGTCGCCCAGGGCAACCTCCCGTTTCAGGATGGTGTCGGCGTCCTCGCGCAGGAAGTTACCGATGATCTGCCGCCAGGGTGTCGGCAGGGAATCGAGCACGGAGCCCAGCACGGCGGAGGAGGGGATGTCGGTGATCCTGTGCATGCTGCGGTTCCACAGCAGCAGTTCACCGTCAGGGGCCAGTGAGCAGACCCCGATCGGCAGGTTGTCGAGGGTCTGCCGGTAGTGTCGGCGCAGGTTGTCCAGTTCCGCCGCCAGGCCGGTGAACTGGCCGCCGGCCTGGTCCAGTCGGCGCTCGATCAGAAAAATGTCCTCAGTGCTGCCACCGGGCTTGGCGGCAAAGGGAATGCAGCGGTTGACGATACTGTAGGCCACTGCCGGCCCCAGCAGTCCCGAGAGATTGGCCTCAATGCGGGAGCGCAGGCGGCGCAGGGCGTAGGGGCGGATTTCGTCTTCATCAAACTGCAGTTCGTCCAGCGCCCGGGCGACCTCCGAGCGCGCAGTCGCCTCTCCCAGCGACGTGGCCAGGCGCTCGCTGAACTCCCTCGCGCTGTGCACGGTGAGGGTGCGGCGGGAGGGGCGGTTGAGCACGTCCATGGAGCAGATTTCCGCCGCTACCCGCTCCTCCTCCGTGGTGTTCGAGAGCAGCGACACCGGCACGAACAGGGCCAGGTTCACTCCCAGTGCAGCGAGACTGGTCGCGGCCCAGGCATTGTCATCGCTGCCAAGCCAGTTGGCCGCCAGGGCAGCCAGCCACTCGGGCTGCGAAAAGCCCAGCGCCGGGAGCAACAACAGCAGGAACCAGGTCGCCAGTCCGCCAACCAGGCCGCTGATGAGCCCCTTGCGGTTGGCCGCCGCCCAGTAGGGCGTGGCGACGATGCCGGGGAGGAATTGCAGGGTACCGGCAAAGGCCACCAGTCCGAGCTGGGCCAGGCTCTGCTTGCCGTTGACCGCCATGAAAAAGCCGTAGCCGGCGAAGATGAGCAGGGTGATCAGGCTGCGCCGCAGCCACTTCAGCTGGTCGTAGAGGCTGTGGTCAGTGCGTATCTGCAGCAGCTGGCGGGGCAGAATGAGATGGTTCAGGCACATGTTGGCCAGGGCCAGGGTCGCCACGATGATGGCGGTACTGGCGGCCGACAGCCCGGTGACAAAAGCCAGGGCGGCGAATCCCGGGGACTGCAGGCCGATACCAATGGCCAGCCCGGTATAGCCCGCCGGCAGGTCGTGTCCGAGGCGCATGCCGGCCCAGGCCAGGGGCAGCACCGGCAACGCAAACAGCAGCAGATACAGGGGCAGCCCCCAGCTGGCGGCGCGCAGGTCCTGGGACTCCTTGTTCTCGGCGAAGGCCATGTGAAAAATGTGTGGCATGCAGACAGCACCGGCAAAGAACACCAGCAGTAGCACCCGGGCAGCGTCGCCCGCGACCGGCTGTTCGACCAGGGTGCGCGCCTCGGGGGTGGCCGCCAGCCAGTGGCTGAGTCCCCCGAAACCACCGAAAATCTCGTTGACCGCGATCCACATCATGGCCAGCATCGCCGCGAGTTTGACCAGGGACTCGAATGCCACTGCGGTCACCAGACCGATATTGCGCCGCTCGGAGGTCAGGTTGCGGGTGCCGAAAAGGATGGCAAAGGCAATGATGATCACGCAGAACATCAGGGCCAGGGTGTCCTGGCGTTGCGCGGATGGCATCAGCCGGTCCGGGGCACCGGCCAGGATGTGGATACTGTCTGCCACCGCCTGGATTTGCAGGGCGAGCAGCGGCATCAGGGTCAGGCACATGGCTACGGTGACTGCCGCGCCCACCCGGTGGCTGCGGAAGCGGAAGGTCAGCACGTCTGCCAGCGACGCGAGCTGGTATACCCGGCACAGGCGCAGCAGGGGTAACAGCAGCAGGGTGGCCATGAGAAACATCAGGACTACGCCGACGTAGTACAGCAGGAAGCCATAGCCATAGCGATAGGCCAGTTCGAAGATGGCGTTGCTGGCCATGGCCCCGGCGATAACCGCCAGCGACAGCACATAGGTGGCGGGATGGTGGGTGATAGCGCGGGGCAGTATGCCGCGCTCTGCCAGGTGCGCCACCAGGAACAGGACCAGCAGGTAGGCGACAATCGCCAGCAGGATTTCCGGCAGGCTAAAGCTCATCCGGATACCTGCGGAACTGGTTCCACCACGCCGCGACGATCGCGGCCAGCCACAGGACAAAAGGCCGGTACCAGCCCGACTCCGGCGCCCACAGCCACTGTTCAATCGCAGGCATGAAAATGAAGGCCAGCCCCATGAGCAGGAGCAGGGCCCGGTTGATGTACATACTGGGTGCCCCCGGCCGCCGTGGCCATGGATACTACTGAAGCCCCGTCAGCGGGTAAAGCGCCTCATTGGCCCGCGGTTACGGCCGGCGCCCGGGGCAGGCCGAGGGGAGACCAGTGTGCCACCGCAAAGTCCACCAGGTCCTGGACCTGGTCCGCGGCTGCGGGCGGCGTTGGCTGCCCGAGATAGTGCAGGGCCAGGCGCAGGTTCGATGGTGCGGCGGTATCGTCCAAGGCCGGCGCCATGTTCTGCTTGCTGAGCTTCCTGCCCCGGTCGTCGGTCAATACCGGGATGTGGGCGTAGCGCGGTTGCGGGTAACCCAGCAGCTGTTGCAGGAGGTGCTGGCGCGGCGTTGAATCCAGCAGGTCGGCGCCGCGCACGATATCGGTTATTCCCTGGTAGGCATCATCCACTACCACCGCGAGCTGGTAGGCATAGAGCCCGTCCTTCCTGCGCACGATGAAATCCGTCAGCTCACGGCCCAGGGCGCAGTACTGCGTGCCCTGCCAGGGATCCTCCCAGCGGCTGACAAAGTCGGCGGGCACGGCGACGCGGAGGGCGCAGGGGCGTCCTGCCGGCGCCCGCCGGGCGCGACAGTTCTGCTGGCAAACGCCCCCGGGGCCGAGCTCGCGCCGGCTGCAGGTACAGGCGAACAAGTGGCCGTCGGCGGCCAGCGCGGCCAGCGCGGCATCGTAGGCGGCACTGCGCTGGCTCTGCCAGAGGATGTCGCCGTCCCAGCGCAGCCCGTGCTGCACCAGGCTGTGGAGGATGGCCGCAGTGGCGCCGGTCTGCTCCCGGGGAGGGTCGATGTCTTCAATGCGCAGCAGCCATTCGCCGCCCGCGCTGCGGGCGTGGAGCAGGCTGGCGAGCGCTGCGATCAGCGAGCCCAGATGGAGCGGACCCGTGGGGGATGGCGCGAAGCGCCCGCGATAGCCGGCTGGCTGGGTGGGGATCATTGGCAGAGGCGGGCCGGTTCACAGCCCGCCGTCGGAAGGTCAGCCCTTTTCCTGTTTTTCCTTGATTTCATCAAGGGTCTTGCAGTCGATACACAGGGTGGCGGTAGGGCGTGCTTCCAGGCGCTTGATGCCGATTTCCACCCCGCAGGCATCGCAGAAACCGTAGTCGTCCTGATTGATGCGCTCGATGGTGACATCGATTTTCTTGATCAGCTTGCGCTCGCGGTCACGGGTGCGCAGCTCCAGGCTGAACTCTTCCTCCTGGGTGGCGCGATCGGCTGGATCGGGAAAATTGGCGGCCTCGTCCTTCATGTGGGTGACGGTCCGGTCCACTTCCTGCATCAACTCCGACTTCCAGTTTCGCAGGATCTGGCGGAAGTGCTCCCGCTGGCCTTCGCTCATGTACTCTTCGCCACGCTTTGGCTTGTACGGCTCAAAGTTCTTGAATTCGGAGGTGGAAACCGGGGTGGACGCGCTGCCGGACTTGGCTTGCGTATTCATTTCTGCTGCTTTTGGCATGACTGTAGCCCCATACGGATAGGGTGATACGAAAAAACCCACCAGAGTGAGTGCGCGAGGCCTGGGGCCCGGCGGCTGAGCGCGGAGAAACTACCAGATATCCCCCGGCTTCGCCACAAAAATTCGGCGCTTGTTCGGGGCGCCGTTTGTTGCCGCTGCCGGGCGCTAACAAGCGGGGCCCGGCGTTGCTAGAATGGCGGTCACTGTTTATTGCCGGGGATACTGATGGAACACACACAGGGCAGTCTGCGTCTTGCGGACAGGGTCGCTGACATCGAGCCCTTCAGGGTCGTCGAGGTCCTGAACCGGGCCACGGAACTGGCGGCGGCCGGTCGCGACATTGTTCACCTGGCGGCGGGTGCGCCCGACTTCAGCACCGCCGAGCCGATTGTGGAAGCCGGGCGGAGGGCGCTGGCCGAGGGCCACACCCACTATTCCCAGGCCGCGGGCTTGCCGGCCCTGCGGGAGGCCCTGTCGCATCACTATGCGATGGAGTACGGGCTGGATATTGCGCCAGCCCGCATCTTCGTCACCCCGGGGGCATCCGGTGCCCTGCTGCTGTTGAGTGCGCTGCTGCTGAACCCGGGTGACGGTATGCTGCTCACGGATCCCGGCTATCCCTGCAACCGGCATTTCATGCGCCTGGTCGAGGGCCGCGGCCAGCTGGTGCCGGTGGACGCCAGCACCCGCTTCCAGCTCACCGGTGAACTGCTTGCGTCCCACTGGCGGGGGAATACAGTGGGTGCGATGGTGGCTTCGCCGGCTAACCCCACGGGGACGTCCCTGAGCCTGGAGGAGCTGGCGGCACTGGCCGCAGCGGTGCGTGCCCGGGGCGGTCATTTCATCGTCGACGAGATCTACCATGGCCTGGGCTACGATGGCCCCACCCGCTCGGTACTGGAGGTGGACCCGCAAGCCTTCGTGGTCAACAGCTTCTCCAAGTACTTCGGCATGACCGGCTGGCGGCTGGGCTGGCTGGTGGCCCCCGAGGAGGCGGCCCCGGGGCTGGAAAAACTGGCCCAGAACCTGTTCATTTCCATGTCCACCATGGCCCAGCACGCGGCCCTGGCCTGTTTCGAGCCAGCGACCCGCGAAATCCTCGACCAGCGCCGGGACATTTTCCGCCAGCGGCGGGACTTCCTGCTGCCCGCGCTGGAAAACCTCGGTCTGGAGATTCCCTGCCGGCCGGACGGCGCCTTCTATATCTACGCGGACGCTGCCCGTTTCACCGACGACAGCCAGGCGTTCTGCTGGCGGTTGCTGGAGGAGCACGGTGTGGCACTTACCCCCGGCATCGACTTTGGCCACGTGCGTGCCAACGAGCATATCCGTTTTTCCTACGCCACCAGCATGGAGCGATTGGAGGAGGCGGTGACGCGACTGGCCCGGGTACTGAGCTGATGCGCTTCGGGTCACTGCAGCAGGGTCGATTACGGCGTCGCTACAAGCGTTTCCTGGCGGATGTGGAATTGCCTGGCGGCGAGATACTCACCGCCCACTGCCCCAACACGGGCGCCATGACTGGCTGTGTGGAGGAGGGCGCGCCCGTCTGGCTGTCGCGTTCAGATGACCCGAAGCGGAAATATCCCCATACCTGGGAGCTGGTGGCGACCTCTCGTGGCATGGCCTGCATTCACTCCGCCCTGGCCAACAAGGTCGTGGGTGAGGCGTTCGAGGCGGGGCGCATCCCGGGATTCAGTGCCTACCCGGAGATCCGCCGCGAGGTAAAGTACGGCGACGGCAGTCGCGCCGACCTGCTCCTGAGCGGGCCCGCGGGCCGGGTGTTTGTCGAGGTTAAATCGGTGACCTTGTGTCGCGAGGGCGGACAGGGTCTGTTCCCGGACGCGGTCAGTGAGCGCGGGCGCAAGCACTTGCGGGAATTGCAGGGGGTGCTGGAGGCGGGAACCCGCAGCGTGCTGTTTTTCTGCGTGTTTCACGCCGGCATCGAGCGGGTGAGCGCGGCAGGGGATATCGACCCTGCCTACCGGGACACGCTGGCGGCGGCGCAGGCGGCCGGGGTCGAGGTGCTGGCCTGGAGCGCCGCTGTGTCGCCGCAGGGGCTGGCGCTGGAGCGGGCCCTGCCATTCAGCGTGGATCCACAGTGAGCCCGGGAAGTCGCCCGTGCTGACGCCAGAGCAGCTCACCGGCCGCGACGAGCGTCATCTGGTGGAGCTTGCGCAGGGCCATCGCCTGCAGTCCGCGGCCGCGGCTGCGTTTGCCCGGCTGCAGGCGGATGCCCGGGCGGCGGGCTTCGATCTTGCCATTGCCAGCAGCTACCGCTCCTATGAACGCCAGCGGCTGATCTGGAACGGCAAGGCCAGGGGAGAGCGCCCGGTCCACGATGACATCGGCAATGCTGTCGCCATTCTCGCTCTGCCTGCTGCCGAGCGTATTCGGGCTATCCTGCGTTTTTCCGCGCTGCCCGGAACCTCCCGTCACCACTGGGGCACGGACCTGGACGTCTACGATGCGGCCGCGGTACCCGGTGACTACGTGCTGCAGCTGAGCCCGCAGGAAGTGGCGCCCGACGGACCGTTCGACCCGTTGCATCGCTGGCTGGACGCACAGATGGCGGCGGGGACATCCCACGGCTTCTATCGCCCCTATGGGGTTGATCGCGGTGGTGTGGCGCCTGAGCGCTGGCACCTGAGCTACGCGCCGCTGGCGGCCAGCTGTGGTGGCCGGGTGACGGCGGCGCTGTTGCGGGACTGCTGGGGTCGCGACCGGGAGCCGCTGTTGTTGCGCCCGGAGCTGGAAGCCCGGCTGCCGGAGTTGCTGGCGCGTTATGTGGAGGTGCCGGCGGACTGGTGTCCGGCGCTGTTCACGGCGGGGGATGCCGGTGGTACATAAGGAAGGGTGATGGCAGACGGGGCACGGCCAGAGGCCGGCCCCGCCCAGGGTCTAGCGTTCGATCATCGAAGTCTCGTCGAAGTTGCGCACGGCCTCGACGATGGCGTGGCGCGCCTCGTCCGCGGTGCCCCAGCCGTCGATCTTCACCCATTTGCCCTGTTCCAGATCCTTGTAGTGTTCAAAGAAGTGCTGGATCTGCTGGATCAGCAGCGGCGGCAGGTCGGTGGCTTCCTTGATGTCCTTGTAGGCCTTGCTCAGCTTGTCCGTGGGCACTGCGATCAGCTTGGCATCACCGCCGCCCTCGTCGGACATGTGCAGGATGCCGACCGGGCGGCAGGGAATGACACAGCCGCTGATCACGGTGTGTGGGGTATGCACCAGCACATCCAGCGGGTCGCCGTCGTCGGCCAGCGTGTTGGGGATATAGCCGTAGTTGCAGGGGTAGAACATCGCCGCCGTCATGAAGCGGTCGACGGTGATGGCGCCGCTCACGTGATCCACTTCGTACTTGACCGGATCAGAGTGGGCTGGCACTTCGATAATGACATTGATTTCGTCGGGAATGTTCTTCCCGGCTGGCACGAGATTCAGGCTCATGGGAGTTCCTGTAATAGAGGGTTGCTGTTTGGGGCTGCGGAGTATATCAGGCTATGCTCAAACCTTGAACGCCGTCTTCAGCTTGCGCGGCACGGCCACCAGCTTGAGCCGGGTGTAGATCGGCAGGCCCTTGCGATACTGGGGGTAGGACTCACCGACGATCAGCGGCGCGAGGTAGTCGCGGGCTTTTTCGGTGATGGCAAAGCCGTCCCGGGAGATGAAGTCCCGGGGCATTTTGCGCTCCCGGTTAGCCACGTCCCGCAGGGGCGCCTCGCCGATATGCCAGCTGTAGCGTTTGCCCTTGCCGCGCTGGATCGCGGGCATCACCGCGGTCTTGCCCTGGAGGGCGAATTCCACGGCTGCCTTGCCGACCGCGTAGGCCTGGTCGACGTCGGTCTGCGAGGCAATGTGGCGTGCCGAGCGCTGCAGATAATCCGCCACTGCCCAGTGGTACTTGTAGCCCAGCTCACTTTTGATCATGTCCGCCAGCGTCGGCGCCAGCCCGCCCAGCTGGCTGTGGCCAAAGGCATCGGTGAGGCCGGACTCGGCGAGGAAGCGCCCCTCGGCGTCCTGGGTGCCCTCGGAGGCGACGATGACGCAGTGGCCGAAGCGCTTGACCGTGCGCTGGACCCTGGCCAGGAACCGTTTGCGGTCAAATGCCACTTCGGGAAACAGGATGATGTGGGGGGCGTCCCCTTCCTCCTCGGCCGCCAGCCCGGCCGCCGCCGCGATCCAGCCCGCATGGCGACCCATGACCTCGAGGATGAATACCTTGGTCGAGGTCTCGCACATGGACGCCACGTCCAGGGCGGCTTCCCGGGTGGAGATGGCAACATACTTCGCCACTGAACCAAAGCCCGGACAGGTGTCGGTCAGGGGCAGGTCGTTGTCGATGGTCTTGGGAATGTGGATGGCCTGCAGGGGGTAGCCCATGGCCGCGCTGAGCTGGGACACCTTGAGGCAGGTGTCGGCGGAGTCGCCGC
Organism: uncultured Haliea sp.; assembly: GCA_947258585.1. Lineage (GTDB taxonomy): Bacteria > Pseudomonadota > Gammaproteobacteria > Pseudomonadales > Halieaceae > Haliea. Next base: position 75,583 of record CAMYIZ010000036.1, read on the forward strand.
CGCCGTTGTAAAAGAAGTAGCCGATATTGTGCGCCTTGAACACCTCGATCAGGCGCTCGTACTCGGCCCGATTCTCCTCCAGGCTCTTCAGCTTGTGGCGGCAGGAGCCGAAAGCGCCCGCAGGGGTGCTGAGCAGACCGCGGATCGCCGCCTTGCTCTCCTTGCTGGTGTCGATCAGGTCTTCGCGCAGGGCGCCGATGATGCCGTTGCGGCCCGCATAGACCTTGCCTATCTTGCCGCGGTGGGCGCGGGCGGTTTCGATAAGGCCACAGGCGGAGGCGTTGATGACAGCGGTGACACCACCGGACTGGGCATAAAAGGCATTCTTGGCTGGCATAGAAAATCCGTGTCAGGCCTGCGCCCGGCGGGTCGGGCGCAGTGGAAATTTATTGGCAGGGAATGATACGGCAAAGCGCCTGGCTTGTAGACCGCGATGGGCAGTATTACCGCCCATTACTGTGTGCCGCCGGGCCCGCATGCTAAACTCGCCGCCTTCGTCACAGGGAGCGGACCTTGAAAGGCCACATACACATTCTCGGCATTTGCGGCACCTTCATGGGTGGTATCGCCCTGCTGGCGCGTGAGCTCGGTTACCGGGTGACCGGCTCCGATGCCAACGTCTACCCGCCCATGAGCACCCAGTTGCAGGCGGCGGGCATAAGCCTGGCCGAAGGCTATGCTGCCGAACATCTGCAGCCGGCGCCGGATGTGGTAGTCGTCGGCAACGCGATGACCCGCGGCAATCCGGCAGTGGAGTATATGCTCAATGCCGGCCTCGCCTACACGTCCGGGCCCCAGTGGCTGGCGGAGAATGTGCTGCGGGACAAGTGGGTGCTGGCGGTGGCCGGAACCCACGGCAAGACCACCACCAGCAGTTTGCTGGCCTGGATACTGGAGTACGCCGGCATGGCCTCGGGCTTTCTGATTGGAGGCGTACCCGCCAATTTCGGGCTGTCGGCCCGGCATGGCGACAGCGATTTTTTTGTGGTCGAGGCCGATGAGTACGACACGGCGTTTTTTGACAAGCGTTCCAAGTTTGTCCACTACCGGCCGCGGACCCTGGTGGTCAACAACCTGGAGTTCGACCACGCGGATATCTTCCCGGACCTGGCGGCTATCCAACGCCAGTTTCATCACCTGCTGCGCTGTGTGCCCGGTGAGGGCCTGCTGCTGCACCCACCTGGCGTGCCGGCGATCGATGAAATGCTGGCCATGGGCTGCTGGACACCGGCACAGACCTTCGGCCTCGACGGGGCTGCGGACTGGGCGGGGGAACTTCTGGCGGCGGATGCTGCCAGTTTTACCGTGACTGCGCCCGACGGCAAGCGGCAGGGAGTTGAATGGGGCTTCCTCGGCCGACACAACGCCGAGAATGCCCTGGCCGCGATTGCCGCAGCGCACCACGTCGGTGTGCCGCTGGAACACGCGGTCGCCGCCGCGCGCGAGTTCCGCGGCGTCAAGCGGCGGCTGGAGCTGCTGGGACAGATAGGCGGGGTGACGGTTTACGACGATTTTGCCCACCACCCCACGGCCATTGCCACCACCCTGCAGGGATTGCGGGCGAACAGCGGCGGGGGGCGGCTCATTGCCCTGATTGAGCCGCGTTCCAATACCATGCGTATGGGAGAGCATCGTGCGCGTCTGGCGGCGAGCACCCGCGACGCGGACCAGGTCTACTGGTTCCAGCCCGCGGGCATGAACTGGTCCCTGGATGCGGTGATTGCCGACAGCCCGGTTCCCGCCAGCGTCAGCAGTGACGTGGGCCAGCTGGCGCAACAGGTTACACAACAGGCGCGACCCGGTGATCGGGTCGTCATCATGAGCAACGGGGGGTTCGGTGGCATTCACCAGATCCTGCTCGACGAACTGAAAGCGGCAAATTCCTGATGGTCTCACACCCTTTGCTCAACACCTATGATGCCCTGGTACTGCGGCGCCCGTGGGTCTCCCTGGCGCTGGTCGCGTTGCTGCTGGTTGCCAGTGCCTCCCAGCTCGGCAAACTGAAGCTGGATGCCTCCGCTGACTCCCTGATGTTGCAGGGCGACCCTTCCCTGGATTTCTTCCGCGAGGTATCCGGCGAATACAGCGCCGAGGATTTCCTGCTCCTCACCTGGCAGCCGGAGGCGCCGCTGCTCAGCGATGAGTCCCTGTTGCCGCTGCGGCGCATGGCCGACGAGTTGAGAGAATTGCCCCGGGTATCCTCGGTGGTCACGGTGTGGGATGTGCCGCTGCTGGAAAGCCCTCCCGTCAGCCTGTCCGACATTACCTCTGGCGAACCGCTGCCCAACCTGAATGATCCGGGTATCGACCGCGGGCTGGCGCTGCAGGAGTTCACCACCAGCCCCATCTACGCTGAACTGCTGGCCAGTCGCGATGGCGAACTCACCGCCGTGCAGGTCAACCTGCAGCGGGACGAGCGCTACTTCGAACTTCTGCAGCAGCGCGACCGGCTGCGGGCGAAGGATGCCCAAGGCACCCTGAGCAGCGCCGAGGCGCAGGCGCTGGAGGACGTCACTGTCGCCTTCAAGGCCCACACGGCGCAGGCGCTGGAGGCACAGAGCGCGCTGGTACAGTCGGTGCGCGATATCGCGGACGACTACCGCAGCCACGCCCATATTTTCGTCGGTGGCGTGCCGATGATCACCGCTGACATGGTGAGCTTTGTCCGCAGCGACCTGGTGCTGTTCGGCAGCGCCATCCTCGGCGTGATGCTGGTGGTGCTGGGCGTCATCTTCCGCCGCGTGCGCTGGACCGTGATTCCGCTGCTGACCTGCGTCGCCACGTCTACCGTCATGCTGGGGCTGCTTGCATTCCTGGACTGGCGGATGACGGTCATCTCCTCCAATTTCGTGGCGGTGCTGCTGATTATCAGCCTGGCCATCGCCATCCACCTGGTGGTGCGCTATCGCGAACTGCATGCCCAGCACCGGGACTGGAGCGAGCACGATCGCGCCCTGCAGACGGTGGCGTTGATGGCGGTGCCCTGCGTCTACACCGGGATCACCACTATCGTTGCCTTCATGTCCCTGGTCGTCTCCGGAATCCAGCCGGTCATCGACTTCGGCTGGATGATGACCGTGGGCATCGTGGTGGCCATGGTGCTGGCCTTTGTCCTGGTGCCCTGCCTGACCGTGGTGTGGCCCAGGGGCAGGCCGTTCGTATACAAGCAGGAGAAGCAGCCGCTGACGGTGTATTTTGGTCGCGCCACGGAGCACTACGGCCGGACCATCCTGGTGGTCACCGGCATTACCGTCGGCCTCACCGTGCTGGGCATCTCCCGCCTGCAGGTCGAGAACCGTTTCATCGACTACTTCAAGGAGAGCACCGAAATCTACCAGGGCATGGAACTGCTCGACTCGCGCCTGGGCGGCACGATCCCGCTGGATATCATCCTCTCGGCGCCGGATGCAGATGCGCCGCTACCCGGGCTGGAAAACCTGGATCCCGCGCCGCAGGCGCCCGCCGAAGATGACGAATTCCTCGCCGACGACGACGGCTTTGGCGCCGAGGAGAATTTCACCGACAGTGACTGGGACGACGAGTTCGGTGCGGACTTCGACAGCTTCAGCACCGGCGAGGAGAGTTTCACCCCCAGCTACTGGTTCAGCCTTGAGGGCATGCGCACCCTCGACAGCGCGCACCGCCACGTCGACCAGCAGGAAGAGACCGGCAAGGTCCTGTCCCTGTCCACCACCTTCGCCGTGGTCAAGGACCTGCTGGGCGATGACATCGGCAGTGTGGAACTGGCGCTGGTGCAGAAGAGCCTGCCGCAGGATGTGGCGAAGCTGATGGTGGAGCCGTACTTCTCCGAGGCGAAGGAGCAGGCGCGTATCACGGTGCGGGTCATGGAAACCAGCGAACAGCTGCGCCGTGACGCCTTCCTGGACCGGCTGCACGAGGAGCTGGTGGAAGTGACCGGGCTGCAGCCCGGGCAGGTTCAGTTCACGGGGATGCTGGTGCTGTACAACAACGTCCTGCAAAGCCTGTTCAAGTCCCAGATCCTGACCCTGGGGGTGGTTTTCGTGGCCATCCTCGCCATGTTCCTGCTGTTGTTCCGGTCCCTGTCCCTGGCGTTCATCGCCCTGGCGCCGAACATTGTCGCCGCGGGCCTGGTGCTGGGTGTCATGGGGCTGGCGGGCATTCCGCTGGACATCATGACCATTACCATTGCCGCCATCGTGGTCGGTATCGGCGTGGATGACTGCATCCACTATGTGCACCGCTTCATACGCGAGTTCCCCGAGGACCGCAACTACCTGGCGACCATGCACCGCTGCCATTACAGCATTGGCCGGGCGATGTACTACACCACCGTCACCGTGGTAATCGGCTTCTCCACCCTGACCGTGTCCAATTTCAATCCGAGCCTGTACTTCGGCCTGTTGACGGTGCTGGCGATGGTGGCGGCGGTGATTGGTGCCCTGTTGCTGCTGCCCAAGCTGATCCTGGTGCTGCGTCCCCTGGGTCCGGAGGGCGAGCCCGCAGCAGAGGGCCGCAGCTAGTGGAGTGCCGGGCCGGCTGTGGCGCCTGCTGTGTGGCGCCATCCATTTCCACGGCGTTCTATGGCATGCCGCAGGGCAAACCTGCCGGGGTGGCCTGCATCCATTTGACCCGGGACCGCCTGTGTGGACTTTTTGGAGATTTCCGCAGACCGGCGGTGTGCAACAATTTCCAGGCCGAGTATGCTGTTTGTGGTGACGATCGCGAGACTGCGCTGGTGAATCTGCAGCAGCTGGAGATCCTCAGCCGGCCCGACTGAACAGGAGTTGCCCATGTCCACCACAGAAATGCCCCTGTTCCCGCTCTCCGCGGTATTGCTGCCCTACGGTCGCATGCCGCTGCAGATATTCGAACAGCGTTACCTGGATCTTATCCGCGACTGCATGAAAAGCAGCTCCGGTTTTGGCGTGGTCTGGCTGCGGCGCGGCGAGGAGATTGCCCGGCGTGGCGCTGAGCAACAGCTGGGTGATACCGGCACCGTGGCCCGAATCGTGGATTTTGACCAGCTCCCCAACGGCCTGCTGGGGGTGACGATCCAGGGCTGCGAGCGGTTTCGCCTGAGCGATACCCGGGTGGCGAAAAACGGCCTGGTGCTGGGCGACGTGGCGCTGGAAACAATGCCCGAGGCGGCTGTTCTCGACGAGGAGTGGTCGCCGCTGCGGGAGATCCTGGAAAACCTGGGTCAGCACCCCCACGTCCGGCGCATGGGTCTCGATATCGACTTCGAGGATGCCTGGCAGGTCGGCTACACCCTGGCCCAACTTCTGCCGCTGGAGGAGTCGCTGAAATACGCGCTGCTGAACGCCGACGACGTCGATGAGATGATGGATCAGCTGGATCTCATCCTCAGCGAGATCAGTGGCGAAGGTTGACAGGGGGCCAGCGCGGACCCGCCCATGTTCTACCTGGATCCGGAAAGTCCGCTAAGCCTGCAGGGCCAGCTGCGGCAGAAAATCGTTGAGGCGATCATGGTGGGGAGTCTGGTGCCCGGCCGGCGCCTGCCCTCGTCGCGCAAGCTGGCTTCGCAGCTCGGCGTCGCGCGCAACACGGTGGTACTGGCCTATCAGCAATTGATGGACGAGGGCTATCTGCTGACCCGGGAGCGCAGCGGTATCTACGTCAACGAGGAGGTGCTGGCCCGGCGGGTCAGCTATCAGCCGGTGAACCGGGAGGTCGGCTGCGGCACCGTTGACTGGGCGCGACGCCTGCGCCAGGTGCCGGAGAGCGAGGCCTTCCAGGCTTCCCCCGACTGGCAGCGCTATCCCTACCCATTTATCGATGGCTACTTTGACCAGGCCCTGTTCCCGGTACATGAGTGGCGAGAGGCCAGTCGCCTGGCGCTGGGGGTTGGCGAGGTAAACGCCTGGAGCCGCTATCGCGGTGACGCGGACGATCCACTGTTGCTGGAAGCCATCCGGACCCGTTTGTTGCCCGGCCGGGGGATCCAGGCAGCGGACGAGCAGATCCTGGTGCTGCCCGGTATTCATGCGGCGCGTGCGCTGTTGGCCCGGCTGCTCACGGCCCGCGGCGATACCCTGGCGATTGAGGATCCCGGCTCGCCGGAGTGGCGTTCCCTGTTGCTGGAGCGCGGTGCGCGACTGGACTCCCGGCCGGTGGACGGCGAGGGCATGGAGCCGCCGGCATCGGGGCCGCATACCCTGTTCGTGGTCACCCCCAGCCATCAGTTGCCGACCGGCATTACCATGAGCATGTCCCGCCGACAGGAGATCCTTGCTCGCGCCGCGGAGCTGGATGCCCTGGTGATCGAAGACGACCACGCGGCGGAGACCAACTACCTGGGCCAGCCGCACCCGGCGCTGCAGGGCATGGACCCGGCGGGCCGCGTGATTTATTTGTCTTCCCTGGCCCAGGTGCTGGCCGGCAGTCTGCAGCTGGCGTTTATCGTGGCGCCAGCAGAGGTGGTGCAGGTCGCGCGGCGGCTGCGCCGCGTTCTGTTCGGTACCCCCCCGCGCAACAACCAGCGCACCATGGCCTATTTCCTCTCGCTGGGACACTACGACAGCTTCCATCGACGCCTCGACACGGTGTTTCGCGCGCGCTGGCTGGCCCTGCGCGACGCCCTCAATCACTATCTGCCCAGCCTTGTCGTGACCGCCCCCAGCCAGGGCGGGACCGCCCTGTGGGTGAATGGTCCCGAGTGGCTGGATGCCAGGGTGCTGGCCCGTGAAGCTGGCCGTCGCGGTGTTTTGCTGGAGCCGGTGGGTCACTACTACCACACCGCCAGCCACCCGGAAAACTGCTTCCGGCTCGGGCTGACCAGTCTGGACGAGAGCCAGATTCGCGGCGGCGTGGCCGCACTGGCGGCCGTGATTCGCGATCTGTCAGGGTCACATGCGGAGACCCTGGATAACGCCCGCGGAGAGCGTGTGGGCGGCGCCCTGCTGCGCAGTCGGCTGGCGGGCGCGGAGTTGCACTTCACCACGGTCTACGGTGATCCGGCCAGTATCCGTCTGCATCAGGACGGCACCATGACCGGTCAGGCCGGCTACGCCGGCGAGGATTCGGACCGCGGCGTGTGGTGGGTGGAGGATGAACTCTGGTTTCGTCGCTGGGAGCAATGGTCCTACGGCAAGACCCTCGCGCTGTATGTGGTCATCGATGGCAGCCAGATCAAATGGTTTGATCGCGACCGGCAATTGGTGGATGCCGCGCATATCCAGTGGCCGCCACCACAATCCTGATCTGGACTCATCTGCGGCGTCGATCTGGCGCTAACCCTGTCCGCCTGCCGTAGCTACCCTGATTCCCTGTATCGGAGTTGCGTCGCTCCGAAGAGACCAGACTGCCGCAGGAGATATCGATGGCCCGCTTTGCAATCGCCGGCTTACAGCTGGAGCTGACCAACCAGGACAATCTCTATGTCATCAACGCAGAGATAGAGAAGGTCATGGCCCGCTTCCCCTGGGTGCAGATGGTGGTGGTGGGCGAGCTGGCGACCCTGGGGCCGGAAACCAGGCACGCCCAGCCGCTGCCCTCGGACATCGAAGCGCACTACTGCAGCCTGGCGGCCCAGCACCGGATCTGGCTGGTGCCCGGAACGCTGTTCGAGCGTTGTGATGACGAGGTCTTCAACACTCTCCCGGTCATCAATCCCGCGGGTGAGGTGGTTGCGCGCTACCGCAAGATGTTCCCGTTTTATCCCTATGAAAAAGGCGTCAGCCCGGGAACCGGCTTCGTTGTCTTCGATGTGCCCGGGGTTGGCCGCATGGGGGTTTCCATCTGCTACGACGGCTGGTTTCCGGAAACCACCCGAACCCTGGCCTGGATGGGAGCGGAACTCATCATTCACCCCACGATGACCAATACGATCGACCGGGACCTGGAACTGGCCATCGCCCGCACCAATGCCGCGGTAAACCAGTGCTATTTTGTCGATATCAATGTCGCCGGGCGGCTGGGCAACGGTCGCTCCATCGTCTGTGGCCCGGAGGGCAACGTCATTCATGAAGCGGGCATCGGCCACGAGATCATCGCTTTCGAGGCGGATTTCGAGCTGGTGCGGCGTACCCGGGAGCGGGGGCTCATGGGCCTGGGTCAGGTGCTGAAAAGTTTTCGCGACAGTCCGGTCAAGTTCCCACCCTACCGGGAGGGACATGCCAGCCCGGCGCTGGAGGCCCTGGGGGAACTGCGGCTACCCGGGCGCGACGGGCAGGCGACGGATGTGGACTCATAGGCAATAGAGAACTGGCCCTATGACCTGCTGCGGCAGGCTCGTAACGTGGGCCGGGTGACAATGAGGGCGGACCACCGCCACGAACTCAAGGTGAGGGGCTAGAACATGACGATACTCAACACACGCAGGAAAACGCTTTCCCTGGCAGTGGCTGCGAGCGGCGCTTTGCTGTTGCCGGACTACAGCTTCGCGCAGGGTACGGTACTCGAGGAAGTCAGGGTCACCGCGACCCGCCGTGATGAGTCCATACTCGATATCCCCTACAACATCTCCGCTGTCAGTGGCGCCAGTATCGAAGCCGCCCAGATTACCGACCAGGCGGAACTGCTGCGTTCAATCGCCGGCGTCGGCATCATTGATCGCGGTTATCGCAATTCCGGGACGGTCAACACCATCCGTATCCGGGGCCTCAATGTCGACAGTTCCATCGTCGGCGATTTTGCGGTGGCGTCGGCGCCGACAGTTTCCACCTATGTCAACGATACGCCGGTATTCGCCAACTTCGTGCTCAAGGATCTCGAGCGGGTGGAGGTCTTGCGGGGACCGCAGGGTACACTCTACGGCTCCGGTTCACTTGCGGGTACCGTGCGCTACATCATGCGCGAACCGGAGTTCGAGGAATTCACCGGCAAGGTTGCCGCGGGTTTCAGCCAGACCAGCGGCTCCGATGGCTGGAACTGGACCACCGACGCGACCCTGAACATACCACTTGCGGACACGCTGGCCCTGCGGGTGGTTGCCGGCCAGAATGACTACGACGGGATCACCGACTACAAGAATGTCTACGTTCTGGATAGCAGCGGGGTGCCGGTTGCCCCCGGCGGTGTGCTGGCAACGGATGCGGTCTACCGCGATGTCGAGGACGCAGACGACGTGGATATCTGGTTTGCGCGGGCGGCTCTGCGCTTCCAGCCCAATGACCGCTTCGATGCCACCCTCAGCTACCACACCCAGTCCGATGATATCGGTGGTCGCCGTGGCACCACTGCCGGCAACAACGGCGCCGGCGAACCCTACGGCGACAACGAACTGGGAGCCGTGCTGCTGGAACCGTCCTCGCGCGAGATTGACCTCGTCAGCCTGGAGGCGGATATCGATCTCGGTTTCGCGACGCTGACCTCCAGCACATCGCACTACGAACACAGTGGTGAAGGCGTCAGTGAAAACACCGGTTTCTACGCCCAGCTCGGCTGGCTGGCCGCCTTCTACTACAACTACCCGCGCCCCATGGCGTCTGCCGAGCGCAGCTATGACGACAAGAGCTTTGTCCAGGAACTGCGGCTGGTCTCCAGCACCGAGGGCGCCGTCGACTACCTGCTGGGCGCCTTTTACCAGGACCAGACGATCAAGTCCGGCCAGGACAGTTTCCTGTTGGGCTTCAAGAACTGGGCGGATGTGGCCTTTGGCCCCGGCGTGGTCATCGACGACCAGGATTTTCTCTACCGCAGGAGCGAGGACTTCCGCGACTTTTCGCTGTACGGCGAGCTGACCTGGCACCTGACCGATACGGTCCACCTGACCGGCGGCGTCCGCTACTTCGACAACAAGTCAGATATCGATACCTTCCAGCAGATCAGCTTCTACGATGGCTTCCGGCCCTCGGCGGAAGCGAAGTTCAGCCGGGATGATTCCGACGCCCTGTTCAAGGTCAACCTGTCCTGGGACATGAATGACAACACGCTCTTGTACGGCACCGTGTCAGAGGGCTACCGGCGCGGTGGCGCCAACGCCGTGCCCACGGTGGGGATCTTTGCCGAGGATCCGGCCTGGCAGCTGTATGACTCGGATACGGTGATCAACTACGAGCTCGGGATGAAAGGCAGCCTCGGCTACCACACCTATACCGCAGCCCTGTTCTACGTGGACTGGGACGACGTGCAGCTGAATTCCTCCACCACCAACTGGGCCTTCTTCGCGGTCCAGAATGGCGAAGAGGCCACCAGTCAGGGCCTGGAGCTGGAAGTAAGCGGACCGCTGGCGGAGGGCCTGACCTACACGCTCGGCTACGCCTATGTGGATGCCGAGCTGAGTGCGGACCTGCTGTCGGCAGACCCGGCGGTGACCGCGCCTGTGGCCACGGACGGGACACGCCTGCCCGGGGCCCCCGAGCACAGCTTCAACCTGACGCTCAACTACACCCGGGCGCTTACCGGGGAGATGAACTGGACGACGCGCGTGGACGCCTATTACCAGTCCTCCAGTGAAAACAGTATCAGCCCCTCGGTGCGCTTTGCCGAAACACTGGACAGCTTCCAGCTCTGGAACCTGACGACCGGGGTGACGACGGCGTCCTGGGACGTCAGCCTGTTTGCCAAGAACCTGTTCAATGAAGAGGGTGTCACGGGTATCTACAAGGAAGAGTACATGGGCACCGACCCGGCCCAGAACTACTTCGGCAATGGGGCAAAAGAGGTGATTTCACTGCCCCGAACCATTGGTCTGGCGGCAAGCTATCGCTTCTGATGCCACTGGTTTAGGCTCTCCTCCGGAACCGTGTGGAGGAGTTGGCGTGGACGGTGAGGGTGATTTGCTGGAGCAGGCAGCGGCGGCATTGCGCCGGGGCGACTTGCGGCAGGCGCAGCTGCTTTGCCAGCGGGCCCTGCGGGCGCAGCCACGGCAGGCTCGGGGCTGGATGCTCGCGGCAAAGTTGGCCCAGGCGAGTGCCGATTACAGCAGCCAGTGCAGCGCGGCGGCGCGGGCGGCGAAGCTGGAGCCGGGCAATGTCGGGATCCAGCTTGGCTACGCCGAGGCCCTGGTGCTGGCGGGCCAGCTGGCCCAGGCCAGGTCTTTGGTTGCTGACCTGCAGTCGCGCGCGCAAACGGCAGCCGATTGGGCGGCGCTGGGTCAGTTTTACTTGTCGGCGGTGGACTATGCCGCGGCGGTTACTGCCTATCGCCGGGCGGCGGCGCTCGCGCCCGGGGATACGGCGGCGCAGGCCAATCTCGCCAGTGCCCTGGCCATTACCGGTGCCGGCGGCGAAGCGGAGCAGCTGCTCGACAGCCTGCTGGCGCAGGATCCACTGGATGCCGACAGCCACTATAACCGCGCCACCCTGCGCCGGGTGGGTAAGGGGGACAACCATATTGCGGAGATGACCGCGGCGCTGCAGATGGGGCCGCCGGATGAGGCGCCGTTGTGCCACGCCCTGGCCAAGGAGTATGAGGACTGCGGCGAGTATGACAGGGCCTGGAGCTATCTGGAACGCGGCGCCCGTGCCCGTCGGTCGCGCCTGAGCTACCGGGTGGAACGGGACGAGCAGAGCATGGCGGATATCGCGGCACACTTCGACAGCCGCTGGCTGCAGCAGCAGCGTTGCAACGAGGGGGTGGCGGGACCAATTTTCGTGCTGGGCTTGCCGCGCAGCGGCACCACCCTGGTCGACCGGATGCTGTCCAGCCACAGCCAGGTGGCCAGTCTCGGCGAGATCAACGACCTGGCTCTGGCACTGGTGCGCGCGGCGGGCCCGCACGGTAGTCGGCGCGAGCTGATGGCGCAGGCGGCGCGTGCAGACATGGCGGCACTGGGCCGCGACTACCGATCGACCACGGCGCAGTATGGAGTGGAGGCACGGTACCTGGTGGACAAGACACCGCTCAACTTCCTCTACCTGGGCATCATTGTTGCGGCATTGCCCGGGGCCCGGGTCGTCCATTTGCGGCGCCACCCTGTGGCTACCTGCCACGCCCTGTACAAGACCCTGTTTCGCATGGCCTGCCCGTTCAGCTACGACCTCGGAGACCTCGCCCGCTACTACCTGGCCTATCAGCGCCTGCTGGACCACTGGCGCCAGGTGCTGGGCGCGGACGGCTGGGTGGACGTGGACTACGAAGCACTGGTGACCGCCCCGGAGGACGAGCTGCATCACCTGCTCGCCGCCTGCGATCTGCCCTGGGAGCCGGGCTGCCTGGATTTTCACCGCAATCCCGCGCCGGTCGCCACCGCCAGTGCCGCCCAGGTTCGCGAGCCCGTGCACACCCGCTCAGTGGGCCTCTGGCGACACTACAGCGCGGGCTTGTCGCCGTTAATCGAGCAGCTACAGCGTGCCGGGGTCAACTGTGACTGATACTGGATGCGGTCGCCTGGCGCTAGTGACGCGCCAGTTGCTGCTATCCCTGGCGGTGCTCTGTGCCGGCAGTGTATTGGCGGAGGACCCTCCCGCAGGGGAGCTGCAGCTGCGGTTTGGTATCGCTGACAGCTTCGTTATCGAAGTGGACCGGCTGGGCCTGGGCGCAACGTTCGCCGGACAGGTGGACCGCCTGCCAGACCTTGCACTGGCGCTGGCTGCCGACGGCAGCGTGCTGCTGCCCGCCCGGCGGCTGCCCATGCCGGGACCCCATCCGCTGTGGCAGGCGGTGGTGGGTGAGGGTGCATGGGAACGCGATGCAGGCGGCAAGCTGACGCTGCAATTGCCCCTGGACCTGCTGGAGCAGGGTGCCAACTGCATTCATTACGGGGAGCTTGCGGTGAGTTTGCCGGCTGGCGGTGACGGCGCAGCGGTGCTGCAGGTGAGCGGCCAGACCTGCGAGTACTTCAAATTCAGCGCCCGCTTCGAGGGCAGCGCTCGCTGGCGCCCGGCCGAGGTGGCGGTGGAGCCGACCCATCCCCCGCGCTTTCCCGTCTACACACTGCAACAACTCAGGCGCGATAGCGGTATCGATGGCTCCCTGCTGGCGCCGCCTGCAGGTGTGAGCCCCGAGCACCTCACGCTGGCCGGGCTGCTCCTGGACGGGCGCCACTACCAATCTGCCTGCGCCGTGGCGGCGGGCCCGGCGCGACGCTGCGCGCAGCTGCCACTGCCGACCTTTTCCCTGTCCAAGAGTCTGCTGGCAGGAGCCGCACTGATGCGCCTGGAGCGGCTGGCACCGGGCAGTAGCCAGCGCACGATTGGCGAGCTGTTGCCCAGCTGTGGCGGCGCCTGGAGTGACGTGACCCTGCAGCAGGCACTGAACATGCAAACCGGAAGCTATGACTCCCCGGGCTACTTTGATGACGAGGATGCGGCCATTGCCAGCCCCCTGTTCCTGGCCCCGGATCACGCTGCCAAGCTGGCCTGGTCCTGCACCGCGTATCCACGCCGCGAAGGTCCCGGGGGGCGCTGGGTGTACCACACCAGTGACACCTATGTACTGGTCAGCGCCATGGCGGCGTTGTTGCGCGAGCTGCGGGGCACCGAAAGTTCGGACATCTACAGCGACCTGCTCCACGGAGAGGCCTGGTCGCAACTGAAACTCGGACCGCTTGCGGCCTTCACCCGGCGCACGACGGGCGCGGCCGCGCAACCTTTCGGTGGCTGGGGCCAGTTACTGACCGCGGATGATCTGCTGCAGCTTGGCCTGTGGCTGGTCGAGGAAGCCCGTAATCCCGAACTGCTCGACCCGGACATGGTGCGCTCAGCAATCACGCCCGGGGCTGAGCTGCCCGGGGTTGCGGCGGGCAATGCCGGTCTGCGTTATCGACACGGTTTCTGGCTGCTGGACGCGGCGCCTGCGCTGGGTTGCAGCGATCCGTACTGGATTCCCTTTATGTCGGGCCACGGCGGTATCACCCTGGCCCTGCTGGCTGAGAACGTTATCTACTACTACGTCAGCGACAACAATGAATTCCGCTGGCTGGCCGCGGTTGCCGCCGTGCACCAGCAGCGCCCTCTCTGTCATTAGCCCGGAACCCGCCATGAGCCAAGCAACCGCACCGCCCGCTCGCCGCACGCTGTCACCGCACGGGGAATGGGCGCGCGTCGCCCTGGCGTTCCTGGCCACGGCGGGCCTGTTCTACGTCAATATCATGCCGGCTTTGGTCGACGGCCTCGTGGAGGGTCTGGGCTTTTCCAACCGGGACGCCGGCCTGGTCGGGTCCGCCAATGTCTATGGCGCGGCCCTGGGGGCGCTGGCGGCGGTTTTTGTGGTGCGCCATATCCGCTGGCGGCGGGCGGCATTCATGTTGCTGCTGGCCCTCATCCTGCTCGATCTCGTCTCCATCCTGCTGCGCCTGCCCCTGGTACTGGTCGCCGTCCGCTTCGTGCACGGGGCGGTGGGCGGTATGCTGGTCGGCATCGGCTTTGCAGTGATTGCCCGCACCTTGAAACCCGATCGCACCTTCGGCTATCTGCTGTTGGTCCAGTTTGGCCTGGGTGGGGTGGGGGTGATGCTGCTGCCGCCGCTGGTGCCGGCGTTTGGCACCAGTGCCCTGTTCCTGTCCCTGGTAGCCTTCAGTGCGGTGACCCTGGCGATGCTGCCGTTTCTCGACGACTACCCCGTGGTGGTGCCCGGAGTCGGCACGCCACCGCCTGCGGCAATTCGTTGGGCCCCGATGCTGGCGGTGCTGGCCGCGCTGTTCTTGTTCCAGGCCGCCAATATGGGCCTCTATGCCTTTATCATCGGCATGGGCAAGCACTACGGGCTGAGCATGGCTTTCATCAGCCCGACCCTGGGAGCGGCGGCCTGGGTGGGCATCATCGGCGCCCTGCTGGTGGTGGTCATGGCGACGAAGTACGGGCGCTGGTGGCCCCTGTTCCTGGGTATGACTCTCACCGTGCTGGGCACGGCGCTGCTGCACTGGAGCGGCCAGCCCTGGGCTTTTTTGCTGGCCAACTGCGGGGTGGGCATTACCTGGGCCTTTGTCATTCCCTACCTGCTGGGCATGTGCGCCCATTTCGATCCGGTGGGACAGATGGCGTCACTGGGTGGCTTTGCCTCCAAGATGGGGCTGGCCAGCGGGCCACTGCTGGCGGCCCTGTTCCTCGGCGACAACCGCTATGACCTGGTAATCAACGCCGCCGTCCTGGCGCTGATCCTGTGTACCGTGGTCATCATGCGCCCGGCCAGGTTGCTGGACCGGGAGGCTTCGGTGTGAGAGACGTTTGCCCTGTTGTATGCGCTGTTGAACTTCTGCTCGCTGTCCAGACCGCGATTTGACCCCGTGAGAGCTCAGCCCAGGCCGCGGAAGAAATGCTGCACGTTGGTGCTGAGGGTGGCCAGGTCGTAACCGCCTTCCTGCACCACCAGGGTAGGCAGCGACAGCTCGCCGATCGCTGCGCCCAGACGGGTGAAGCCCTCGCTGGTCACGGCGACCTTGGCCTGGGGGTCGTCCTTGTAGATGTCGAAACCCAGGGCCAGTACCAGGGCGTCGGGCTGGAACAGGGTGATGGCGGCCAGCGCTTCGCCCAGCCGGCTAAAGAAGTCCTCCTCGGAAGAGCCGTGGGGCATGGGCAGGTTGATGTTGTAGCCCAGTCCTTCCCCGGCGCCGCGTTCATCCTCGAAGCCGCTGACCACGGGGTAGAAGTTGGTCGGGTCGCCGTGGATGGAGACGTAGAGCACGTCGCTGCGGTGGTAGAAGATGTCCTGGATGCCCTGGCCGTGGTGCATGTCGGTGTCGAGGATGGCGATACGCGGGAAGCGGGCCGTCAGGTGCTGGGCTGCGATGGCGGCATTGTTCAGGTAGCAGAAGCCCCCCGCGGCGTCCCGGCGGGCGTGGTGTCCCGGGGGGCGGCACACGGCGTAGGCGTGTTGATCGCCCGCCAGCAGCGCCTCGGCCGCCGCGATTGCGGACTGGGCCGACCAGTAGGCGGCGTCCCAGGTATTGGCACCCACCGGACAGCTGCCGTCGGCCAGGTAGCGCGCCGCCTCCGCCAGAATCCCGCGCAGGGCGTTGGGTTCGCGAACAAAGATATTGGACATCACCTCCTCGCCCCAGTCCTCGGGAATTTCCATCCAGCGCTGGTGAGCCGACTGCAGGAAGCGGAGATAGGCGAGATCGTGCACTTGTGAAATGGGCCCGGCGCCCCGGTCGGGTGGCTCGGCAACCGATACCCCCATGGCTCTCAGGCCTTCCAGCATATGTCCGGTGCGGTCCGGTACTTCCTGCGGTTGGCGCATCTGGCCGCGGGTAAAGTAGGTTTTCGGGATGTGCTGGTCCTGGGCGGAATGGAAAAATGCCTGCATTGGTTCACCTCGTCGCTGCGTGTCCGGCCAGTATAGAGAGCTGCTCGCGGAGGTCAAAAGGCGTCTGCGGCTGGTTTTCCGGCGCGGGCTAGGGTCCCGTCTCCGCCAGGGACCGGCGCAGGGGCTCCAGCCACTGGGCGTAATGCTGCCACTGGCTCACGGCGTCCCGGTAGAGGGGCTGACGCACCTGTTCCGAGCTCGGTGTGCGCACGGCGCGTTCGGTCTCGTAGTAGCGCAGGCAGCGCTCCTCGAAGGGAACACCGATGAAGTCCAGCATGCGCGCAACCTGCCCCTCGAGGTCGGCGAGGACGTCCTCGTGCTGCACGCGCAGCACGAAACCAGGCAAGACCGCATCCCAGTGCGCCATCAGCGCGACGTAGTCCCGGTAGTACTGCCCAATGTCCTGCAGGCTGTAGCTGAACTCTTGCCCCTCGGCGAACAGCTGTTTGAAGCTGCTGAAGCAGCAGGCCATGGGTTCCCGCCGGGCATCAATGATCCTGGCATTGGGCAAAATCAGCTTGATCAGTCCGATATGGCGGAAATTATTGGGCATCTTGTCGATAAAAAAGGGAGCGCCCTGCCGGTGGATGCGGGTGTCGGCGATATACCGCTCGCCGAAACCCGCGAGTTCCTGCGGCGTCAGCTCCGCCAGTACATCCGGGTAGCCCGGCGCCGCGCCGGAGGCCCGCTCGCGCCTTCTTAACTGCTGGGCATAGGAGAGGACGTTGGGCAGCTCGAGTGTGCCGTCTATCTGGCTGTGGGAGGACAGAATCTGTTCCAGTAGCGTCGACCCGGCACGAGGCAGGCCGACGATGAAAATCGGGTCGGGAGCTGGATGGCCACAGCCCGCCTTCCGTGCAAACAAGCCCCGGCTGCACACCTGTGCCTGGGCAGCCAACTCCGCAGTCATCTTGTCTGCATCGTAGCGGCTCTGGTTCTTTTTCAGCTGATTTCCGCGGGCGTAGAACTCAAAGGAAGCGCGATAGTCGCCGGCGTCTTCGCAGGCCTTGCCCAGAGCAAAGGCGACATAGACCCGGTCTGCGAAGGAGAGGTCTCTGTCGTCCGCCAGCGCGCGCATTGCCGCCACGTCCTCTGCGCTGAAGCGATAGGTCTTCAGGTTGGCGAGTGCGTGCCAGGCCTCGGCGTGGCGCGGGTTGCCCGCGAGCGCGGCGTGGTAGGAGTCGACGGCCCTGTCGAATTGCCCGCAGGTCTTCAGCGCGTGGCCGCGCGAGGTCAGGGTGGTCGCATCGGTGGGGAGTTTGTGCAGGATGGCGTCGAAGGCGGAGAGTGCCGCATCGTAGTCCCCGGTCTGCATGCACTCGATGGCATACAGTGACTGGAACTGGGGGTTCCCGGGAGCGGTGGCAAGCAGGCGGCGGGCCTGTTCAAATGCCTGCGCGAAGTTCTGTCGTTTCCGCAGTATGCGAATGTAGTCGATCCGGACCTGGACATTGTCCGGGGCGAATTCTGCGGCACTTTCGAGCAGGAACTCCGCTTCCTCCAGTGCGCCCAGGCGCGAGCCGATCTCGGCCAGCAGGCGCATCGCCTCGACGTGATCGGGCACTTTCTGCAGGAACCGGCGACACATCTCCTCGGCCCGAACCAGCTTCCCCTGGGCAATGAGGTCCGTTACCGCGACAACCGGTTTTGGCAGGCTGAGCAGAAAATCCAGCTGCGCCTGCACCTGCCGCAGCTGTTCCGCAGCGCCGCGGCGCCGGAGAATGTCCAGCTGGGCGCGGTAGCTGGCCTCCAGTGCCGGGTTGGCCTGACAGGCCCGGCGGTAGGCGAGCAGGGCCGCCTCATCCATGCCCTGGGCCCGGTTCAGGTGACCCTCCTCCTGATAGGCGCGGCCAAAGTCCGGAGCCAGCTCTTTCAAGCGTTCGAGTTTTTCGGTGGCCGGGGCGAACTGCCCGAGGTAGCGATGGCAGACCGCTGCCATGTAGAGTGCCTCGGTGTTGTCCGGGTCGGTCGCCAGCACTGCGTCCAGGTCATTGAGAGCCGGGGCGAAAGCCTGCGCCATTATCTTCTGCTGGATGGGTGCGAGGTCCATTACCTTAGCGCTCATGTTTATCGCTCGCTACGCCAGACAACAAAAAAGCGCCCCGCAGGGGCGCCCGGCCAAGCGCAGCAGCATTCGCCCCCATGCCTCTAGAAGTAGTAGCTCAGCCTGAAGCCCGTGGTCCTGGGCCGCGCCAGGGTGACGCGCTCCTGATCATAGACAAAGTTGTTGGCCAGTTCGGCCTGCTCATCCATCAGGTTGTCGACATAGAGCTCGGCAGTCCAGTCAGCCGTGCTGATCCCGGCAGTGAAACCGACCAGGACCCAGCTGTCCAGTTTGATCCTGTTGATGGAGATGATATCACTGAAGGCCGATTCCGAGTATGCGACATGCGGCATCAGGTGGGCGCGGTAGCCGGAGTTGAGCTCCCACTCATAGCGGGCTCGCAGGTTGCCCTGGAACTCTGGTGCGAACGCCAGTTCGTCACCCTTGCGCACGTCGTCCGTGGGTGTGAGGACTTCGGTAATTTCGGTGTCGAGGAACGAGAACGAGCCGGTCAGGGTCAGGCCGGGTGTGGCAGCCGGCGCCCAGGTCACGACACCCTCCAGACCCTTGACCTCGGCATCCGCGGCATTGTCGGAGAAGAACAGGTTGGCGATGCTGGGGTCGAATATTGTGGTCTGCAGGCGCTCGATATCGACATAGAACAGGGTGCCGTTGAGCCTGAGGGTGTTGTCCAGCAGGTCCAGCTTCCAGCCCAGTTCCATGTTGGTGACATCGTCCGTATCGAGCGCAAACGGCACCGTGAACCCATTCGGTCCCTGGGTGCCGCCGGGACGATTGAGCAGGCCGGCGCGGAACCCTTCCGACCAGGTGAGGTACCAGAGTTGGTTCATGTCTGGCGTCCAGGCCAGGCTCACCTTGCCGATGACGCCATCGGTCTGCGCTTTGTCCGGGGCGTTCCGCAGTGCCGCCGCCACCTGTGCGGGTGCCTGGTCGATCGTGTCCCGCGTGTAGGTTATGTGGTCATTGGGATCGCATGAGCCCCGGAAGGTAATCTCGCCGTCACCGTTGTACAGGTCGCTGATATCGGTGCCGAACGCATTGGCATCGGGCTGGAACAGATTGCAGAAAGAGGCGTTTGCGCTGCCTTCGAAGTCCACCTCGATGTCGTACCAGCGCGCCCCGAGGGTAAGGGCGAACTGTTCGTTGATGTCGAAGGTGGCCTCACCAAACACCCCGTATTGCTGGTCCGTGCGACGAATGTCGTTGCGAAAGATCACGCCGCTCGGAAAGGGGCCCGGGTCCGACGTGTAACCGGTGGTGAAGGGGAAGTTGGGAGAGAATCCCGTTTGCACTCCGAAGCCATCGACCCGGGTGGACCCCGGATAGGTGAAGTCGTTGCGCTCGTCGAGCTGGAGGTCGCTGTAGAAGCCCCCGACAGTGGCGCGCAGGCGATGCTGGGCAGGCGTGTTGAACCGGATCTCGTGTGTCATCACTTCGGTTTTGGTGGACGACTTCACGAACAGGTCGGGCGCCTGGCAGGTGCCCGAGGGGGCGCCACCCGGGTAGGACACCGAGCCATCGCAAATGTAGTAGGGCAGATACTGTCCGACGAACAGGTAGTCCGTGTAATCCACCGTCTGATTGGTTTCGCGGTCGGTGAAGGCGCCGGTATAGACCGCTTCCAGTTGGCCGATACGTCCTTCCAAGGTCCAGCTGGTGTTGTCAAAGGTATCGTCGATATTGTCGTCGTGGAAGCGGCTGATTTCATAGTCATCCAGCTCGGGATCGGAAAAGAACACCCCGTCAGAGTCCAGCGATTGCTGCATGTGGCTGACCAGCAGGCTCCAGCGGTCATTGATGTCCCAGAGGCCGCTGAGGCGGAAGCCGTTGTACACCGTGTCATTGATGTTGTCGGCGGTCTTGGTGGAGTTGTCGGCGGTGAGGAATTCCACATCGCTCAGGTCGGCATTTGCCTGGAAGCCTGCTCTCTGCGCGCTAACCGGCACACCGTTGGCGCGGGGCGTGCCCTCGGGACGGAAGCGTGCACTGGCACTGGCGTCGCGAGTGCCGGCAACGTTGTCGATATACCCGCCCATGCGGTCCGCGTAGACGACGGCGCGGAGGGTAAATGTGTCAGTGACAGGCAGGTTGAACATGCCGGTGGCGTTGTTGCTCAGGTCCCCTCCCCGGGTGAAGGCCGTGCCCAGCTTGACGCTGCCGTAGGTACCGCTGGGGTCGGGCTTGTTGGTTATGAGCCTGACCGTGCCGGCCTGGGAGCTGCTGCCGAAGAGGGTGCCCTGGGGTCCTGCCAGGACCTCGACCCGGCTGAGGTCGGCGGCATAGACGTCCAGGTTGCGTCCAGGTTGCGACAGGGGCTGGTCATCGAGATAGAGGGCGACATTGGGAGACAGGCCGGCGACGCCGGCGGTGGTCAGGTTGGGTGTGGTTGAAGCGACGCCGCGGATATAGATGGTGTTCTGGCCGGGGCCGCTGCCGCCGGCAGTAACACCGGGCAGCTGGATCAGGTAGTCATTGAAATTGGCGATTCCCATATTGTTCAGGGAGTTCTCCCCCAGTGCCTGCACCGAGATCGGGATGTCCTGGGTACTGGCCACACGCTTGGTAGCGGTGACCAGAACTTCCTCAAGCCCCTGGGCAGTGGCGCCGGTGGCCAGCGCCGAGCCGGCGATGGTGCTGACCACGGCGGTGTATAGGCGGCTGCGCTGTCTGGGGGTGGTGTTGCTGGACATTGTCGTGATCCTCTTTCAGTTGACTGTTTGTTCGAGTAAAAGCTTTTGACCCAAACTAATATTGCTGATCGTTGTGTCCAAGAGTTGGCCGGCAGCTTGATGTTCGGACGTCAAGATTGCGATAAATAGATGAATATTGGCTCAAATAAAGCACAATAAAAGAAATTGAGTGACATTTGTACAGTGGTAACGCTATGGTTTCAACCAGAAATTTGGCTGCAAAAACATAGTTCTGTAATCAATTGTGGCGTGCTTTGTGGCAGCCGGGGTCGTTCTTGGCGGCCTCGACACAGTTTTGGGCAGCGTCGGAAAGCCGGGGAGGCAGGATCTTGAGTACGACAGATGGCGTCAGCGCCAGGTGGGGCTTCCAGGTCGACAAGGCAGTCTTCTGGCCTGCCAGCGCGGTCCTGTGCGCCCTCGTGGTGTTGGCCGGGCTGAGGCCCAGGCTCAGCGAGCGGCTGTTCCAGACGCTGCAGGATGCCATTGTCCTGTATGCCAGCTGGTACTACGTATTGGTCGTCGCCATCATTCTGGTCAGCGTCGCCTTCTTCAGCCTCTCGCGTTTTGGCGACATAAAACTGGGCCCCGACCATGCAGAGCCCGCGTATGCCTATCCCTCGTGGATCGCCATGCTCTTTGCCGCCGGTATGGGTATCGGGTTGATGTTCTTCGGCGTGGCAGAACCGGTCATGCATTTCCTGGCACCGCCCCAGGGCGTCGGCGGCACAGTACCCGCGGCTCGCGAAGCCATGAACCTGACCTTCTTCCACTGGGGCTTGCACGCCTGGGCCATCTACGCGATTGTTGCCCTGGTTCTGGCCTACTTCGCCTACCGTCACGACCTCCCGCTGACCATGCGCTCCGCCTTCTACCCATTGATCGGAGAGCGCATCTACGGCCGCAGCGGTGCCATGATCGATGTGTTCGCGATTGTCTGTACCACCTGCGGTATTGCCACCAGCCTCGGCTTTGGTGTGCTGCAGATCAACTCCGGGCTGTTCTACCTGTTCGGCGTAGCAATCACGCCCCTGGTCCAGGTGGTGTTGATCCTGTTCACCCTGGGACTGGCGGCGGTGTCGGTTCTGCTGGGGCTGGATGCGGGCATCAAGCGCCTGTCCGAGCTAAACCTGGGCCTCGCGATTCTGCTGCTGGTGACCGTTTTGCTGGCGGGCCCGACTGTCGTCGTACTGCAGGCGACCATCGAGAATTTTGGCGCCTACATGGGTGAGCTGGTCACCAAGACCTTCAATCTCTATGCCTACGACCCGACGGACTG
Organism: uncultured Haliea sp.; assembly: GCA_947258585.1. GTDB lineage: Bacteria > Pseudomonadota > Gammaproteobacteria > Pseudomonadales > Halieaceae > Haliea. Next base: position 97,745 of record CAMYIZ010000036.1, read on the forward strand.
GCTCGGTGGCTGGACTATTTTCTACTGGGGCTGGTGGCTCAGCTGGGCGCCCTTTGTCGGTCTGTTCATTGCGCGGATCTCACGCGGCAGGACCATTCGCGAGTTTGTCCTGGGCGCCATGATCGTACCCTGCGGGTTCACCCTGTTGTGGATGGGAGTCTTCGGCAACAGTGCCATTGAACTGATTTTACACGGCAGCCAGAGTGGGCTGGGGGCGGCGGTGAGTGACAATCAGGCCATTGCCCTGTTTCGCTTCCTGGAGTTTCTGCCGCTGTCAACACTGCTCTCAGGTATGGCGCTGGTCATGGTGGTGGTGTTCTTCGTCACCTCGGCGGACAGCGGTGCCATGGTACTCAATATGCTATCGGCCCACGGCCGCGACGATACCGGGCCGGTGCAGCGCCTGTACTGGGTCGCCGTAATTGGCGCGACATCCATTGTGCTGCTGCTCGCCGGTGGCCTGGCTGCCCTGCAGACGGCTGCGATAGTGACGGCATTGCCGTTCTCCCTGGCCCTGCTGGGTGCAATCTGGGGACTCGGACGCGCCCTCAGTCGGGATGCGAGCCGTGGCAACATTCAGGCCGTGGTGCCGCTGGTGACGTCGCCGCGCGACTGGCGAGAGCGGTTGGCCAACCTGTTGCAGCATCCCGGGGACAGCAGCGTACACGCTTTTCAGCGCGACCTGGTGCTGCCGGCACTGAGAGCTTTTGCCGCAGAACTACAGTTGCACGACGTGGCTGCAACGGTCGTCAACGCGATTGCCGAAGAGGAGGCAGTCCGCCTGGAGGTAAGCCATGCCGATACGGTGGATTTCGTCTACGAAGTCCGTTGCCGGGCCCACCCGAAGCCCATTGAGGTGGCGGTAGACGCACCACAGGACGCACTGGGGGAGACGGACAAATACTACCGGGCGGAAGTTCACCTGTTCCAGGGCGGGCAAAATTACGATGTCATGGGCTGGAGCCGCGAACAAATCATGCACGACCTGCTCTGGCAGTACGAGAACCACCTGCAGTTTCTGCGCTCCATGCGCTGAGTGGATGCTGATCGGGGAGTGCGCCGTCGGGTGCCGTGCGTGGCATAATGGGAGACTCCTCAAGTTCAGGACAGGAATCCCGCAACATGCCCGCCCCCGCCGTACCCGTTATCGACCTGCGCGCCCGGCGTGACGCCGTCGTCGCCGAGCTGGCGGCCGCAGCGTCCAGCTGGGGGTTTTTCCAGGTGACCGGGCACGGCATCGCGCCGGCGCTGGTGGCACAAACCCAGGCTACAGCGCGGGCATTTTTTGCCAGCGACCCGGCGCTCAAACAGGCTGCCAGCCGGACCCTCGACAACCCCTTTGGTTACTACGACCGGGAGCTCACCAAAAACCTGCGGGATCGCAAGGAGATCTTTGATTTCGCGCCCCTGGGAGAAACACCCTGGCCCCCTGGCATGCCCACGCTGCGGCCCGCGCTGCAGGCGTTTGCGGATGCCTGCCATGGGCTGGCGCTGGAGCTGGTGGAGCGCCTCTGCGAGGGGCTGGCTCTGGCGCCGTCGAGCCTCGCCGCCGACTTTGTGCCCGCGCACAGCAGCTTCCTGCGCCTGAACCATTATCCTGTCGAGGATCTGCCAGTGTCCGTGGATGCTCCCCCGCCGGGCCCGTTCGGGATCAGTCACCATACGGATGCCGGCGCCCTGACCGTGTTATTGCAGGACCAGGTGCCCGGGCTGCAGGTGCAGTATGAGGGGGCGTGGCTGGACGTGAGACCGGTGCCGGGGGCGCTGACCATCAATATGGGTGACATGTTTCAGGTGTGGTCGAATGATCGCTATGTGGCGCCGCTGCACCGGGTCCGGGCCAGCACGGACCGGGCGCGCCTCAGCATCGCCTGGTTTCTCAACCCGGGCTATGATTCGGTCATTGCGCCGCTTCCGGGCCTGCTGTCTTCGACCGCCCCCGCACACTACCGTCCATTGCCCTGGCAGGAATTCCGTGGCCTGCGGGCCCTGGGCGACTACGGCGACTATGGCGAGGAAGTGCAGATCAGCCACTACCGCCAGTAGTGGCGGAGTGGTGTGCCGGTTGTGTTATGCTGCGCGGATGTTTCCCACAGATTTTTTCATCGCAGTTGTCGCGCAAACCCGGATGCAGAGTGCCGCCGGCGTCTTCCCCGTGCCCGGCGATCAGGCCCCCCTGCCGGCCTGATCGTCGCGCCACCCTTTCAGGCAGGTCCAGTAGATAACCAGCGCAGGTCCGCGGCCTGAGCCGGCGGCGCCCGCGCCTTGACCACCATTGCAATCGCATCCCCTGGCCGACCCTCGCAGTCGACAGCAGTGGGTGCTGGAGTACCAGACATGAACAGAGCTGCAAACAACTCTCCGATAACCGTTCGCGAGAGCGACTTCCGCCGCCTGCAGGCGGCCATCGAACACCACCAGGGTCCGCAGGCAGATGCCGTGGATGAAGAGCTGGCGCGCGCCGCAACCGTGCCCGACCAGGAGTTTCCCGAGGACATTGTCAGTATGCATTCCCGGGTGACGTTCGAGGATACCGACCAGGGGCGGGAAACCACCGTGACCCTGGTGTATCCCCGGGAGGCCGATGTCGACCAGATGCGGGTATCCGTATTGACCCCGGTAGGCAGCGCACTTATTGGCCTCGCGGTGGGTGGCGAGATAGCGTGGCCGATGCCGTCGGGGCGGGTCCGCCACTTGCGAGTCAAGTCAGTTATCCAGGAGGACGGCGGCCCGGGAGCATCCTGAGCGCCGCTGCAGAGTCAGAAGCGCACGGCGTCCGGGACCGAGTAGCTGTCCAGCACATCGATGTAGTTGGCCCGCGCGTAGTCGGACGGGTTCGGGGCGTGGCGGTAGCTCAGGCTGCCGCGCAGCTGTTCGACCGAAGTGAATTCCTTGTCCTCCAGCCAGCGCTGCATGTCCGCGAGCAGGGTCTCGATGAGGCCCGGTCCCTGTTGCAGCAGGGCGCTGCACAGGTGTACTACGTCGGCCCCGGCGAGCAGGGCCTTGAGCGCATCGGCGGCGGTGTGGAACCCGCCGGTTACCGCGAGGTTGCAGTGGGTGTGGCCGTGCAGCATGCCCACCCAGCGCACTCGCAGCAGGGACTCGATGGAACTGGAGAGGTCCAGCTTCGGTGTCATCGCCAGTGTGTTCAGGTCGATATCCGGCTGGTAGAAGCGATTGAACAGGCACACCCCCTGTACCCCGGTCTGTTCCAGTTTGCGGACGAAATCCAGAGGCGCGCTGAACTGGGAGGAGAGCTTCATGGTCACCGGAATACTGACCCGGGGCCGCAGTGCCGCGGCAATATCGAGGTAGCGTTGCTCCACCGCGGCGCTGGATTCATTGCTGTCGCCGGGCAGGTAGTACACATTCAGTTCCAGCGCGTCGGCCCCCGCGTCCTGGAGGGCCAGCGCGCACTCCAGCCAGCCGCCGGCGGTGACGCCGTTGAGGCTGGCGATCACCGGGATCTCCAGCGCGGACTTGAGCTGCCGCAGCGTCTCCAGGTACCGGTCCTCGCTGGATGTGTAGTTTGCCGGGATTGGCCGGAAACTGGTTGCCTCGCCATGGCCCAGTGACTGTTCATCCAGGAAGCGGTCCAGCAGGGCGTGCTCCTGCTGGATTTTCTCCTCGAACAGCGAGGGCATGACAATGGCGGCGGCGCCGGCCTCCTGCAGGCGCAGGGCGCTGTCGAGCTTCCCGGTCAGGGGCGAGGAGGAGGGCACGATCGGGTTTTTCAGCGCCAGGCCCAGGTAGCGGGTGCTCAGGTCAGCCATGTTCAGGTGTCTCCCCATTCTGGTTCTGGCCATTTTTCTTGCGCAGCTGGGCGCGCGGGGCCGACAGGGTAGCCTCCTCGCTCCAGTCCAGCTGTGACAGCTGCAGGTAGTGCTGGTAGCGCAGTGCCACGTCGTGTTGGGCCTGGGCGACGAACGCCTCCGCCGCCTGCGGGTGGGTGTGCCAGAGCATCTTGAAGCGGGTTTCGGAGTCGGCAAACTCCCGGTAGGGAATGCTGGGTGCGGGCGAGTCCAGCAGCAGGGGGCTCTGGTGCTGGGCGATTCGCGCTGGATTGAAACGGAACAGGGGCCAGTGCCCGCTTTTTACCGCCATGTCCTGTTGCCGATGGTTGTTGCTCAAATCCACGCCGTGGGCGATACAGGGGCTGTAGGCGATTATCAGGGACGGCCCATGGTGGGCCTCCGCCTCGAGGAAAGCCTTCAGGGTCTGGGTGTCCTTGGCGCCGTAGGCGACGTGGGCCACATAGACATTCGGATACTCCATCGCCAGCAGGGCCAGGTCCTTCTTCGCCACGGCCTTGCCGCCGGCGGAGAACTTGGCGACCGCGCCGCGGGGCGTGGCCTTGGAGGTCTGGCCGCCGGTATTGGAATACACCTCCGTATCCAGTACCAGGATATTGATGTTCTCGCCGGCAGCCAGGACGTGGTCCAGGCCCCCGTAGCCGATGTCGTAGGCCCAGCCGTCGCCGCCCACGCACCAGACGGACTTGCGGCACAGGTGCTCGCTCAGCTGCAGCAGGCGGCGGGCCCGGTCTCCTTCCAATCCCGCCAATGCTTGCCGCAGTTCTGCCACCCGCTGGCGCTGCTCGTGGATTCCGGCCTCGTCGTTTTCGTCGGCGCCGAGAATCGCGTCCACCAGGGCCGGCCCCACCTCGCCGCGCAGCTGTGCCAGCAGGTCCCTGGCCTGGCTGGTTTGCTGGTCGATGGCAATGCGGATACCGAGGCCGAATTCGGCGTTGTCCTCGAACAGGGAGTTGTTCCAGGCCGGGCCACGGCCCTCGGCGTTGTGGGCCCAGGGCGTGGTCGGCAGGTTGCCACCGTAGATGGAGGAGCAGCCGGTGGCGTTGGCGATGACCATGCGATCCCCGAACAACTGGCTGACCAGCCGCAGGTAGGGGGTTTCGCCGCAGCCGACGCAGGCGCCGGAAAATTCAAACAGGGGCTGCAGCACCATGGCGCCGGGGATCGTGCTGGTCTTGAGCTGTGCGCGGGGGAACTCCGGCAACTGCAGGAAGAAGTCCCAGTTGGCTTTTTCCGCTTCCAGCAGGGGTTCGACCGGCGCCATGTTGACGGCCTTGTGGCTGGCGTTGCTCTTGTCGCGGATGGGGCAGATGTCCACGCACAGGGTGCAGCCGGTGCAGTCCTCCGGGGAGACCTGGTAACTCATCACCTGGCCCGCCGGGTAGTCCTTGTTGCGCACCGGCGCGGCCTTGAAGGTGGCGGGGGCCCGGGCCAGCAATTCCTGGCCGAAAACCTTGCTGCGGATCACGCTGTGCGGGCAGACAAACGCGCACTTGCCGCACTGGGTGCAGAGGTCCGCGTCCCACACCGGGATCTCCAGGGCCAGGTTGCGCTTCTCCAGCGCCGCCGTACCCAGCGGGAAGCTGCCGTCCGCGGGCAGGGCGCTGACCGGGATGAGGTCGCCCTGGCCGGCCATAATGCGCGCGGTCACCCGCTCGGCAAAGCTGTCGCCACTGCCAACGCCCGCGTGCAGGGGAACCACCTTGCTGCGAACGCTGCCGGGCGCCACCGGGTGCAGCCCTGCCAGCGCCGCGTCGATTGCCTGGAAGTTGCGCTCGATGATGCGTTGCCCGCGGCGCCCGTAGGTCTTTTCCACCGCAGCCTTGATCGCGGCGATGGCCTGTTCCGCGGGCAGGATATCGGAGATGGCGAAGAAGCAGACTTGCATGATGGTGTTGATACGCTTGCCCATGCCGGTGTCCGCGGCCACCTGGTAGGCGTCGATGCAATACAGTTTCAGGCCCTTGTCGACAATCTGCTGCTGGCAGTGGGGTGGCAGGCTGTCCCAGAAGCGGTCCGGGGGCAGCGGTGAGTTCACCAGGAACGTGGCGCCGGGGGCGGCCTTGCGCAGCATGTCCACCTTGTGCAGAAAGCCTGGCTGGTGGCAGGCGATAAAGCCGGCGCAGTGGTCCTCGATCAGGTAGCTGGCATGGATGGGCCGGGGTCCGAAGCGCAGGTGGGAGACGGTGGTGGCGCCGGACTTCTTGGAATCGTAGACAAAGTAGCCCTGGGCATGGAGGTCGGTGCTCTCGCCGATGATCTTGATGCTGTTCTTGTTGGCGCTGACGGTGCCGTCGCTGCCGAGGCCGTAGAACAGGGCCTGCACACTGTGGGCGTGGGCATCGGTGCGAAAGTCCGGGTCCCAGTCCAGGCTGCTGTGGCTGACATCGTCGTGGATGCCGATGGTGAAGTGGTTTTTGGGCTCCTCCTTGGCAAGCTCGTCGAACACCGCCTTGACCATCCCCGGGGTGAACTCCTTGGAGGAGAGCCCGAAGCGGCCGCCGATCACCCGCGGCAGCGCCGCGCGTGCGCCCCCGGTCATCGCTTCCTGGGCCAGCGCGGCGAGGATGTCCTTGTACAGCGGCTCGCCGTCGGCGCCGGGTTCCTTGCTGCGGTCCAGCACGGCAATGGCCCGGGTGCTGGCGGGAATGGCCGCCAGCAGGGCTCCGGCGTCAAAGGGTCGGAACAGGCGCACCTTCAGCAGCCCGATTTTCTCACCCCCGGCGGCCAGGTACGCCACGGTTTCCTCGGCAGTTTCGGCGCCGGAACCCATCAGGGCGATCACCCGTTCCGCCTCCGGGTCGCCCGCATAGTCGAAGATGTGGTACTGGCGTCCGGTCATCGCTGCGAACTCGTTCATGACGGTTTGCACGATACCGGGGAAGGCGCTGTACCAGGGGTTGACGGTCTCCCGGGCCTGGAAAAACACATCGGGATTCTGGGAGCTGCCGCGCAGCACCGGGTGTTCCGGCGACAGGGCGCGCTCGCGGTGGGCGCGGATCGCGTCTTCGTCAATGAGTGCCCGCACTACCTCGTCGGACACGGTCTCGATCTTGGCGACTTCGTGTGAGGTGCGGAAGCCGTCAAAGAAATGCAGCAGGGGCAGGCGCCCGCGCAGGCTGGCGGCGTGGGCGATCAGGGCGAAGTCCATGACTTCCTGCGGGCTGTTGGCGGCCAGCATGGCGAAGCCGGTGGCCCGGGCCGCCATCACGTCGCTGTGGTCGCCAAAGATCGACAGGGCCTGGCTGGCCACCGAGCGAGCTGCGATATGGAAAACCGTGGGGCTCAGTTCGCCGGCGATCTTGTACATGTTGGGCAGCATCAGCAGCAAGCCCTGGGAGGCGGTAAAGGTGGTGGTGAGCGCGCCGGCCTGCAGGGCGCCGTGAATCGCGCCGGCGGCGCCGGCCTCGCTCTGCATCTCGATTACCCGGGGTACGCTGCCCCACAGGTTCCGCTGCCCCGCGGCGGACCACTCATCCGCCCACTCCCCCATGGTGGAGGCGGGAGTGATGGGATAGATGGCGATGACCTCACTGGTCAGGTGGGCAATGCGGGCCGCCGCCTCGTTGCCGTCGATGGTCAGGGTGGTCTGCCCCATGGGTCACATCCCGTTCGCGATGGTTGCTCGAATCACTATAGTCCACCCCGGGGCGGCGTTACTTGATCGGCGTCATGCCAAACCCGGATAAGATGACCGTTGATTAATACGCTTGACTTAATCAAGACATATGTCTTAAATACATCCATGACCATGGATATCGCCAACACCACCGCCCACAAACTGCTGCTGACGGCGGAGCGCCTGTTTGCGGAAGAGGGCCTGGATGCCCTGTCCACCCGGCGCATCAGCAGCGAGGCCGGGCAGCGCAACAACTCTGCCCTGCAGTACCACTTTGGCAGCAAGGAGGCGCTGCTGGAGGCATTGCTGGAATACCGCCAGGGCCCGATCAACCGGCGCCGCATGGTGCTGTTGGAAGCGCTGCAGGCGCAGGGCCGGGACACCGAGCTGCTGGCGCTGGTCGAGGCCATGGTGCTGCCCTATCTGGAGCTGTTGGCGGGCGAGGAGCAGGACAGCTATTACCTGAGCCTGGTATCGCAGCTCCACAGCCAGCAGCGCCAGCCCTTACTGTTTGGGGTCGGGCACGAGCGGGGCCGATCCCTGCGGCTGCTGGCGGAGTGGTTGACCCGGGCGCTGGCACCCCTGCCGGAAGCGAGCTGCCATCTGCGGCTGGAGCTGGCGGGGCTCGCCCTGGTGCACACCGCCGCGATGTGGGCGCACCAGCGGCGGCAGGCGCAGCGGCCCTGGTCGCAAAGACAGCTGGCAGACCGGACCGACGAGCTGGTCGATTTCCTTGCCGGCGGATTGCGGGCAGTGGACAGGAACGCTGCCAGAGAACAGATGAGCCACAAGGGGAAAGCCCAATGACGATAGAACAGCTGGTCGGTGTCGTAGTCCTTTCGGTGTTCCTGAGCATGCTGTTGCTGGAGGCCCTGGGCGGGCACCACAGCCAGCGCACCAATACCTGGCGCGACCGCGGCTTCGCCCTGGCGGGCATTTCGGCCCAAACCCTGATGGCGGGTCCGGTGGTGGCGCTGCTGATCGGCCTGCTGTTCGGCAAGGTCTTCACCGGCACCGAGGGCGCCCTGGCCCACGTTGCCTTCTGGGTGGCGTTTCCGCTGGTTTTCTTCCTGCAGGAGTTCTGCCACTACTGGCTGCACCGCTGGTCCCACGAAAAGCGCTGGCTGTGGAAGCTGCACCGGACCCATCACAGCGCGCCGCAGCTGAATGCCCTGGTGCTGTACCGCTACAATATTTTCTGGACCCTGCTGCTGCCACAGACCTGGATTGGCGCGATTTGTGTCCACCTCGGCCTGTACGAGGTTTTTGCCGCCGCCATCCTGATCGAGTTCGTGGTCAATGCGCTCACCCACACCCCATACCGCTGGGACCTGGCACTGCGGCGACTGCCCGGCATGACACCGGTGTTCAACGTGCTGGAGAAGATCATTACCCTGCCGGACACCCACCATGCCCACCACGGCCTCGGCCAGCACGCCCATGCCAGGGGCAACTACGCCATCACCCTGTTCTGCCTGGACATGCTCTATGGCACGGCGAAGATACCGCGGGAGCGTCAGGAGCGCTTTGGCCTGCCGGGTCGGTTCGACTGGCGCGAGGAACTGTTCTGGCCGCTGGTACGCAAGGGCGCAATCCGCAAATAGGGCCGTTCGGGCGTGCCGACGGCAGTGACGCTAGAAGCTTGGCACCCAGCCGCCGGAGTCCTTCCAGCGGTTGACGATTTCGCAGAACAGCTCGGCGGTGCGCTCGGCATCGTAGGCGGCGGAGTGCGCCTCGGCGTTGTCGAAGGCGATACCGGCCTCCTTGCAGGCCTTGGCGAGCACGGTCTGGCCATAGGCCAGGCCCGCCAGGGTGGCGGTGTCGAAGAAGGAGAAGGGGTGGAAGGGATTGCGCTTGATGCCGCAGCGCTCTACCGCCGCATTGACAAAGCCGGCATCGAAGTGGGCGTTGTGGCCCACCAGGATGGCGCGATTGCAGCTCTGGTCCCGCACTTCCTTGCGCACCACGCGGAACAGTTCGTCGAAGGCTTCCGCCTCGTCGACTGCTTCGCGGAAGGGATGCCAGGGGTCAATGCCGGTGAAGTCCAGCGCCGCCTGCTCGATGTTTGCACCCTCGAACGGCTTGACGTGGAAATTGAAGGTGCGGTGCACATCCAGGTTGCCGTCTTCGTCCATGCGCACGATGGTGGCGGCAACTTCCAGGATGGCATCGGTGGCGGCGACAAAACCGCCGGTCTCCACATCAATGACCACGGGCAGGAAGCCGCGGAACCGCTCACAGATGCGCTGCCCGCCGGGTTCCGTCAAACCGCAGTGTCCCGATCCACTACCCGCCAGTGCATGTCTTCACCCGCTCGCAGCGGGGTCAGGGTGGTGTCGCCGAGGGTCCGGCTGGCGGGCACCTGCCAAGCCTCCCGGCGCAGGGTAATGGTGTCCGTATTGCGCGGCAGGCGGTAGAAATCCGGTCCGAAGTGGCTGGCAAAACCCTCCAGCAGGGGCAGGGCATCCTCGGCGTCGAATACCTCCGCATACAGCTCAATGGCGGCGTGGGCGGTGTAGCAGCCGGCACAACCGCAGGCGGTCTCCTTGCGCGCGGTGCTGTGGGGGGCGGAGTCGGTGCCGAGGAAGAACTTCGGGCTGCCGGAGCAGGCCGCCCGCACCAGCGCCCGCTGGTGCGTATTGCGCTTCAGCACCGGCAGGCAATAGAGGTGTGGCCGGATGCCGCCCACCAGCATGTCGTTGCGGTTCAGCAGCAAATGGTGGGCGGTAATGGTGGCGGCCACATTGCCGGGCGAGGCACTCACAAAGTCCACCGCGTCGGCGGTGGTGATGTGCTCGAGCACTACCCGCAGGCCCGGGAAGCGCTTGACGATGGGTGCCAGATGGCGGTCGATGAAGGCCTTTTCCCGGTCAAAGATGTCGATGTCACTGTCGGTGACCTCGCCGTGCACCAGCAGCGGCAGGTCCGCGGCCTGCATGGCCTCCAGGGTCGGGTACAGGCCTTCCAGCTGCGCGACCCCGGCATCCGAGTTGGTGGTGGCGCCCGCGGGATAGAGCTTGACCGCGTGGACGAACTCGCAGTCCGCCGCGCGGCGGATTTCCGCGGCATCAGTGCCGTCCGTCAGGTACAGGGTCATCAGTGGTTCAAACTGTCGCGGCCGCCCGGCCATGGCGGCCAGGATACGGTCGCGGTAGGCGCCGGCAGCGGCGACCGTGGTCACCGGCGGAGTCAGGTTGGGCATCACGATGGCGCGGCCAAAATACCTCGCCATGTCGGCGCAGGTGTCGGGCAGGGCGGATTCGTCGCGCAGGTGCACGTGCCAGTCGTCGGGGCGGGTAATGGTCAGTTCAGTCACAGCGGGCCAGGGCAGGGAATGTCAGCCGGGATGGTAACGTAAACCCCACCCTACGGGAATACGGACTGGGAATCACCCGCCGCCCCGGAGTAGAATATGCCCCCTTTAAAGCCCTGAAAACGGAGCAACTCATGTCTGACGTCAAGAAAGTGGTGCTGGCCTATTCCGGCGGCCTGGATACCTCGGTCATCGTGCGCTGGCTGCAGGACAACTATGCCTGCGAGGTAGTGACCTTCACTGCGGACATCGGCCAGGGCGAGGAGGTGGAGCCCGCCCGCGCCAAAGCCAAGGCCATGGGTGTGCAGGAGATCTATATCGACGATCTGCGCGAGGAATTCGTGCGCGATTTCGTCTATCCCATGTTCCGCGCCAACACGGTCTACGAGGGCGAGTACCTGCTGGGGACCTCCATCGCGCGCCCGTTGATCGCCAAGCGCCTGATCGAGATCGCCAATGAAACCGGCGCCGACGCGATTTCCCACGGCGCCACCGGCAAGGGCAATGACCAGGTGCGTTTCGAGCTGGGCGCCTATGCACTGAAGCCCGGCATCAAGGTGATTGCCCCCTGGCGGGAGTGGAACCTGACCTCGCGGGAAACACTGATGGCCTACTGCAAGGAGCGCGACATTCCGGTCGACTTCAGCAATGCCAAAAAGAAATCCCCGTACTCCATGGACGCCAACCTGCTGCACATCTCCTACGAGGGCGGCATCCTGGAGAACCCCTGGGCGGAAGCCGAGGAAGACATGTGGCGCTGGAGCGTGAGCCCGGAGGCGGCCCCCGACACCCCCACCTACATCGAGCTCGAGTATGAGCGCGGCGACATCGTCGCCATCGACGGCGAGCGCCTGAGCCCGGCCACCGTGCTGGAGCGTCTCAACAAGCTCGGTGGCGCCAACGGCATCGGCCGCCTCGATCTGGTGGAGAACCGCTACGTGGGGATGAAGTCCCGGGGCTGCTACGAGACCCCCGGCGGCACCATCATGCTCAAGGCCCACCGCGCCATCGAGTCCATCACCCTGGATCGGGAAGTCGCCCACCTGAAGGACGACCTGATGCCGCGCTACGCGGAGATGATCTACAACGGTTACTGGTGGTCACCGGAGCGCCAGATGCTGCAGACCGCCATCGACCAGAGCCAGGTGAATGTGAACGGCAAGGTGCGGCTGAAGCTGTACAAGGGCAATATCATTCTCGCCGGGCGCCAGTCTGCCGACAGCCTGTTCGACGAGAGCATTGCCACCTTTGAGGACGATGCCGGCGCCTACAACCAGAAGGACGCCGAGGGCTTTATCAAGCTCAACGCCCTGCGCATGCGCATTGCTGCCAACAAGGGCCGCAAGCTGTTCTGAGCTCCCGCGGCGCGCTGCCGGGTCAGTTCAGCACCCGGTAGCCGCGCCCGCGCATGCAGTTCTTGGCCACCCGCTCGCGATCCCGGTCATTCTTGATCCCGGAGGTGGCCCCTCCGGTGATGGCGCCGGTGGCCGCACCCTCGGTACCGCTGCCGGTCACGGCGCCCACGGCACCGCCGACCACTGCACCGAGCCCGGCGCCGCGGGCCACACCGCCGGCAACATCCACCTCTTCGGCGTAGCGCTGGCACTCGGCCATATCCTGATGGTACTGGTTCATGTCGACGCCCTTGGTGTCGACAATGGGGCGGGGCGTGCCCGAGCACGCGGCCAGGGCGAGGAGGGCGGTCACCACCAGCAGGCGCGATGATTTCATGTTGACCTCGTTGTCGTCAGTGTTGCTCTGTTGGGCAGCAAACGCCGCCGGGGGTTCATTCCAGAGTGTAGCGCACCGGCAGGGGTTTCAGGGCGCCGATGAATACCGCCTTGGCCCACTGCGGAAGCGACCGTTCTCGCTGCCGATGCGCTCTTGAAAGGCGGCTGTTGCTGTTGAAACCTGGCGCCGGTCACGGTGATCTCCTGTCAAGGTGGCGCTGGGCAGTATGCCAAAAGTCAGATAGCCGTACAGGGTCAAATATGGTCATTCCGCGGTTACTGCGGGCGGACCCGGACAAGCCCCGGGGCTTCGGTAGGCGAGGCCGGCGCTGTTTCCGGTCAGTGGAAGTCCCGCGACTGCAGCGGCAGCTCCGCCAGCGCTTCGCTGTAGTCGTACAGCGCGCCGGCGATGATGTGGGTGACGCCGTCCTTGCGTTCCAGGGTGCCCTTCACCACCAGCAGCCGGCCGTTCATCAGCTCGCGCCGGAAATGTTCCTGGGTACGGGTCCATACCACGATATTGCTGCTGCCGGTTTCGTCCTCCAGGGTCAGGAACAGCACCCCGGAGGCGCTGCCGGGACGCTGGCGGCAGGTGACCAGGCCGGCGATGCGGACAAAGCCCCGGTTTGCCACCGTGTGTAGCTCTGCGTGGCGCTTGCAGCGGTTGAAGGGGTACTGGTCTCGCAACAGGCTGAGGGGGTGGGCGCGCAGGGTCAGGCCGGTGGCCCGGTAGTCCGCGAGCACTTCTTCCGCCACGGCCGGTGCGGGCAGCTGGATACCGTCATTGAAATAGCTGGCGGGCTGTTGCTGTTCTTCCCGCAGCAGGGGCCGCGGCTGCTCCAGGGCCATGACCTGCCACTGGGACTGGTGGCGGTTGCCACTGAGGGAGGCCAGTGCGTCCGCATCCGCCAGTGCCTCCAGGTCGCGCTTGCCCAGCTGCGCCCGCAGCCGCAACTGGCTGAGCTGACGGAAGGGTTCCCGCGCTCGCGCTTCCACCAGACGCCGGGCACCGTCGCGGCTCAGGCCCTTTACCAGCCGCAGTCCCAGGCGAACGGGGGGGTGCCCGGAGCCGGTGGCGGCCAGCAGCTGGTGGTCCCAGTGGCTCTGGTTGACATCCACCGGCAACACGGAGACCCCGTGGCGGCGAGCGTCCTGGAGCAGCTGTGAAGGGGAATAGAAACCCATTGGCTGACTGTTGAGCAGGCCGACAAAGAACGCCGCTGGATAGTGACACTTGAGCCAGGCGGACACCCAGGCCAGCAGAGCAAAACTCGCGGAGTGGGATTCCGGAAAGCCGTAACCGCCAAAGCCCTTGATCTGGTCGAACAGACGGTGGGCGAAATCCTCCTCGTAGCCGCGGGCGATCATGCCGCGGACCAGCTTCTGTTCAAAGCTCAGCAGCTTGCTGTTCTTGCCCCAGTTGCTGATGGTCCGGCGCAGCTGGTCCGCCTCACCGCCGGAAAATCCCGCCGCCACCATCGCCAGGCGGATCACCTGCTCCTGGAAAATGGGCACCCCCAGGGTGCGGTCCAGCACGGAGCGGATCTCCTCGCTGGGGTAAGTGACCGCTTCCAAACCCTGCTTGCGGCGCAGGAAGGGGTGCACCATGTCCCCCTGGATGGGGCCGGGGCGGACAATGGCAATCTGGATAACGAGATCGTAGAAACAGGCCGGGCGCAGCCGCGGCAGCATGGACATCTGGGCCCGGGACTCAACCTGGAACACGCCCACGGAATCCGCCTGCTGCAGCATGCGCCAGGTGGCGGCGTCGTCCCGCGGGATGTCCGCCAGCGTGCGGATGTGGGGGTGGTCCCGATACACCAGCGCCAGGCTCTTGCGGATGGCGGAAAGCATGCCCAGGGCGAGTATATCCACCTTGAGCAGGCCCAGGGATTCGATATCCTCCTTGTCCCACTGGATCACGGTGCGGTCCACCATGCTGGCGTTTTCCACCGGCACCAGCTGGGAGATCGGCCCGCGGCTGATCACGAAGCCGCCCACGTGCTGGGACAGGTGGCGCGGGAAGCCGAGGATTTCCTGGACCAGCCGCTGGAACAGGGCCGCCAGCTGGCTGTGCCCGGCCACGCCCTGTTCCTCGAAGCGCTTGCCGAGGTCCGAGCTGCGGTCCCACCAGGCCATGGACTTGGCGAGGTCATCCACGAACACCGCATCCAGCCCCAGCGCCCTGCCCACATCGCGCACCGCGCTGCGCGCCCGGTAGCTAATGACCGTGGCGGCCAGTGCGGCCCGCCGGCGGCTGTACTTGTCGTAGATGTACTGGATCACCTCCTCGCGGCGCTCGTGCTCGAAATCCACGTCGATATCCGGCGGCTCGTCCCGCTCCCGGGAAATGAAGCGCTCGAACAGCAGCGACACCTGCTCCGGCGACACCTCGGTGATGAACAGGCAATAACACACCACCGAGTTGGCCGCCGAGCCGCGACCCTGGCAGAGGATGTCGCGCTCCCGGGCGAAACGCACCAGGTCGTACACGGTGAGGAAGTAATACTCGTAATGCAGTTCCGTGATCAGCTCCAGCTCGTACTCAATGCGCGAACGCGTTTCCGCGGAAACGCCTCCGGGCCAGCGCACCGCGCAGCCGGTCTCCACCAGTTCACGGAGGTAAGTGGTTGCGGTCTGCCCCGGCGGCACTACCTCCTCCGGGTATTCATAGCGCAGCTCCTCCAGGCTGAACTGGCAGCGGCTGGCGATGTCCAGGGTCGCCGCCAGCATGGCGGGGGGGTAGAGCTGCGCCAGCTTGTCCAGCCGCCGCAGGTGCTGCTGGCTGTTGGCCAGCCGCCGGCGCCCCAGCCGGGCGACGCTGGTGTTGTGGCGCAGGGCGGTGAATACGTCGTGCAGGGGCTTGCGCGCAGCCGCGTGCATCTGCACATCGCCACAGGCCACCATCGGCAGGTCCAGGGCCTGTGCCAGGGCATGCAGCCGCAGGTGCCGGGCCACATCGTCGCCGCCCAGCAGGTGGCTGACCCCCAGCCATACCCGTCCTTTACACAGTCGCGCCAGTTGCTGGCCATAGCCCTGCTCGGCAGCGTCCGTCTCCTCGCCGTTCTCGTCCGCGGCCTCGCTATCAACCTGAGCCGGCCCCTCCCCCCGCGGCAACCAGATCAGCAGGCAGCGCTTGAGGTGAAAGATCACATCCCGCAATGCCACCCGGTACTCACCCTTGGGACTGCGCCGCCGCGCCAGGCTGATCAGCCCGGACAGTTCGCTGTAGGCCGCTCGGCTTGGCACCAGCGCGACAAGGCGGATGCCCTCCACCAGGTTAAGCTCACTGCCGATAATGAGAGGCAGCCCGGCCTCTTTCGCAGCCACGTGGGCCTTGACCACGCCCGCCAGTGAACACTCGTCGGTGATGGCCAGGGCCGCGTAACCGAGCTCTGCCGCACGCTCAACCAACTCGTGCGGGTGGGAGGCACCGCGCAGGAAGCTGTAGCAGGTGAGGGCGTGGAGTTCGGCGTAGGGCATGGGTTACGGACCATCGTGCAGGTGCTGGCGGACTTGGTCGAGCAGCCCGGGAGGGCTGGCAGAGCTGGCTGGTCTGATCTGATGTCGTCCAAGGCTGCCATTGAGTAAACTGTATATACATACAGTAGTATGGTGAGGGTGGATTGCAAGCGGATTTTCACCGGAAAGAAGTGAGACGGGTCAACTGGCTTGATATAAGTTGTTGAATTCACATGAATAAACGTCGGTTGATCTGGACGAATTTGATGTCTTGCTAACCTCCAGATGCTCCGACTAAAAGGCGGTTCTTGCGACCCAGGTCTGCCAGTGGTTGATACAGCGGGGGATATCACCATTGAGCCCGCATGGCGTGCTGGCGTTAGCAAGCGGGGTGTTATACGGTCTGGTCTATCTAATAAGCTGTTGGGCGTCAAAAGCATGCTGATCGAGTACCTGTCAGACCGTGTGGATCTGATTCCTGAGCTTGCCGAGCTTCATTTGGCCGAGTGGGGCCACTTGAGGCCCGGACAAACTCTCGAAAGTCGAATTGCTGCTCTGAATGGCTGCCTTGGTAAGGCCGAGGTGCCTTCCACCGTAATCGCCACAGATGGGGATCAGCTCGTAGGTTCCGCCCTGCTCGTGGAACACGACATGAGCACGAGAAAGGACTTGTCGCCTTGGCTTGCAGGCGTGCTCGTAAAGCCAAAGTTTCGAAAAGCCGGTGTGGCTACAGCGCTCATCCAACGCATAGAAGCAGAAGCATCAGCTTTGAAGGTACCAAGGTTGTACCTTTATACAGACAAGGAGAGCGGCTTCTATGCCAAACGTGGCTGGAGCGAGCTTGAAGCATGCGAGTACAGAGGCATACTCGTCACAATAATGTCCAAGGCAGTACTAGGCCCTACGCAATGATCCTCGCAGTCGCCGTTCTCAACGTTGTCCCAGGCCAAGCCAAAGAATTCGAAATCGCATTCTCCAACGCCAAAGGCATCATTTCATCAATGCCAGGCTACATTGAACATGAACTGCAGCGCTGCCTGGAAGTCGAGAATCAGTTCATTCTGCTGGTCCGGTGGCGGCACCTGGAAGATCACACCCAAGGCTTCAGAGGCGCGCCTCAGTATCAAGAGTGGAAACGCTTGCTTCATCATTTCTATGATCCGTCTCCATCTGTAGAACACTATGAGTTAGCGCCGTGCAGTTGACGCCCAACAAGTCGCTGCAGCGGACATTTGACCCGCCACCCATTTTTGCTTCCGCAAAAACGGGCGTCGCCTCAAATGCCGCTGAGCTCAGGCGTTAGCTTCCAGAGTTTGCTGCAACATGAACAGACTGTTCTTACTAATCCTAATTTTCGCCATCAGTAGCTGCTCTTCAATACCACTATCGACCATGGCACGAATGAGCACCTTCGATGCTCAGGATTTTGCCGCCCTGAATCCTGATGAACTGCGAGTGAAGGTTTTTCTTCCAGCGGGATTCCGTCTGAACACCGGGGCGAGTTGGATGGGCATCGATATGATTTCTTCGTCTGGTCAGCACCAGACAGTTTTTGAACTTCGCGAAGATTCAGTACAGTCGATAGAGGTCTCTAAAGGGCTTTTCTCTGAGCCGGATCAAGCTACCTCCTACTTATTGAGACTTAGTCCTTCATCACGAGCTAAGTTCAATGAATTGCAACTTTTTGTTAGCAAAGCCACTGTCGACGACATGAGCATAAGAGTGGTCCCGAAGCTGGCGTCGCGACCAGAAAGCGCTACATCAGTGACAGTTTCGATTGAACTACAGTTGTCTAAGTCACAAGGGTTTTTCACTCTTGTAGATTCAGCGCAGATAGCGTTGCCAGAGGTGGGACGAAGTGAAGAAAGCTAACAATGGCAAGCAGGCAGACTGGCTTACAGCCAGCTGCTGTAGCGGGCGTTATGTATCTAAATGATTCGGCGCACCTTCAACATTCTGACCGTAGCAGTCGCAATCTTTTTCGGGGTCTTGGTTATATTGGCGGTCCCGTCGTTCTTTGATCCTGCGTTCGAGGTAGTGAATAAAACGACGCAGCCAGTTTTTGTTGTCGCAGAATGGCGAAATGAAGAGAAGGAACTTGGCAACATTGCCCCAATGTCCTCCTACGAATTCAGCGTAAACGACGAAGCCGCGATGAAGTTCCGTGTCCGCTATCCTGGGGGTGCGGAGACCGAATCCGAGCCGATCTACTTCACGAGTGGAATACAGGTGATAGCTACGATTACGAGTGATGCAATCAAAGTAAGGTACGACCATGAAAGATAACAAATCGGTCAAGCCGTTCGTCGCTTTGCTCCTCACTCGGACGCCTGGTCCTCCGCGGCTTGTTGCGCATTGCTTGGCCATTAATGCGCAAACGCCGCTCCACACCAGCCGCCGCTTACCTCGGCGTCAGCTGCCTGCACCGTTCGAGCGTGATCATCATGGGGTGATGACAATAGGCACACAATTATGCTACTCTGCGGGCCATGAAGGTTTTTAACTGGAATCCCGAAAAGAATCGTCAGCTCATAGAAGAGCGAGGGAGATCCTTTGAAGAAGCAGTCTTTCATATTGAGAACGGAGGTCTTCTGGACGATATTTGCCATCCCAACGCAGTGGAATATCCCCACCAGAAGATATTCATCGTTGCGATAGATCAATACGCGTACTTGGTTCCATATGCAGAAACCAACGATGAGTTTTTCTTAAAGACTGTCATACCCAGTAGGAAGTTCACAAAGCTGTATCTGAGAGGTGACTCATGAGCAAGACAAAGCTCTCGAAAGAGGAAAAGGAGCTCCTGGTCGCCGTTGAATCGGGTAAGTTCGAGTCAACACTGACCGAAGCCCGAAGGAAAGAACTTGAGGCTGTTGCGACCAATACATTTAGGAAGGATAAACGGATAAACATTCGCTTATCGAATCGGGATCTCATTGCAGTTCAGTCCCGGGCATCTGAAGAGGGCATTCCGTACCAGACACTGGTATCAAGCATAATCCACAAGTATGTATCTGGCTCCTTACGAGATATCGCAGCTAACAAGAAAAGGCAAGGCGACGCCTAAACGCGCGCTTGTTTTTGGCGTTATTGATCGCGTTCACAGAATGAGTCACCGAATGGAGACGGCAGTGGGCCATCAGCTTCGATCAGAGCATCCAGCGTCAAAGCCTTGGCGTGCGTTATGTCGTTTCGTTTCTGTCCCTGATGCCTTTGATAACCGAAGAGCGCTTCCGCGGAAACACGGCTCCGCGTCATGGAAAGCAGACTCCCAATGTGTCTAAAATAGGCTCAGATATACCGGCGATAGGGAAAGCAGTGCTAAACGCACAGGACTGACCAAAAGGAACCATCATTTTGAAAAAGTATGCGCCAGCGCTCTGGATACTAGGCGGGTTTTTTCTCATGTTACCGAGCATCCTTGGTAACGATAGACCCGGGCTGATTCCCATAGGTATAGTTTTTATGGTTATCGGCATCGCATCAAGAAAGAAGAATGCAGAATCAAGTGACGCCAAAATCCAGTGACAAACTATTAGGGCGCGGGATTTATATTAACGACACATAACAAGTCCGAGTACATTCGTGCAATACAAAAAACGCATTGCACTGGACGGCCTACACTACGTTTCGGCCGTTTGTGATGGCAGCGTTATGTGTATTTCATTCACAGAACACGGGAGGGATTTTGATGGCAGATCACTTCGGTTCTTGTCTGTGTGGCACTGTGAACTTTGAGGTAAAAGGTGACTTTGATAGCTTTTACCTGTGTCATTGTCAGCACTGCAAAAAAGATACAGGTTCGGCTTATGCGGCAAACCTATTCTCACAGTCAGCCAAATTGGTCTGGCGGTCGGGTGCAGATGCTGTGACTTCCTTTACGCTTCCAGGCACTCGTCATAACAAAAGCTTTTGTAAACTGTGTGGTTCAGCACTGCCAAACACTCGGGTCCCAGGCATGCTCGCCGTTCCCGCAGGGTGCTTGGACACTGAATTATCTATGGCGCCGACAGCTCACATCTTTTCATCCGGCAAAGCTGGTTGGGATGGGGAGTTAGCGGAAGTGCCAGAGTTCGTAGGGCTGCCAGATTGAGCTACCATCACATAAACAGCGGCTTTTTGGCGGACGCTGAACCGGAGCGTTAGCCTCTATGAAAAGTATTCTCGTCGCTTACATTGGTGTTACGTTCCTATCCGGATGCACCGCGCTCACGGGAATATCGCCCGAATATCCTAAAGATTGGCCGCCAATTGCTTCCAGTTCAGGTGAAGAATGCCCTGATTTATCGGGGCGATATCAGAACCTGGCTACTTACTCGTTTCTACCGATGACAGGTGCTAACTCTCTGGCGTTACGGCTACTTGGAGAGGTAAAAGATACTGACTTGGTTGTTCTTGTTTTCTCTTCAGAAACGCTACACGTCGAAGCCCTTGGTAACACAGGGACTATCAGTGAAAAATTGCTCTCTAAAGACAACAACGATTTTTCTTGTTCTGAAGGAGCGTTCGTCTTGCCAATCATCATCGATAGTGGTGCGGATGGAACCGGTGGCTATCGATCCGAGAGCCGCCTTTACTTGAGGCGCGCCCAAGACGGCGCAATAATTGGCGAAGAACGCTCATCTGGCATTGGTGCAGTATTTTGGTTATTGCCAGTCGGAGGTTGGCAAACATTCTGGTTCCAGTGGAGTCAAGATAAATGAAGACTGAAAATGCAATCAAATCGTTCGCTGTGCTCACTCGGACTCTTCGCAGCTGCGCTGCTTCGCGCAGCTCTTATTGCTGCGTTATACCAAAGAGAATCTGGTTTTATGCCAGAACCTGATCCAGCGAAAATATTAGCCTTTGCTTCGGCAAAAGATCTCGGTCGGTGGCTCAAGGAAAACCACGCGACAGAAAGTGAACTATGGGTGAAGATATTCAAGAAAAAGACTGGGATTTCGAATGTAACTTGGAACGACGTTGTGATTGAGGCGTTGTGCTGGGGCTGGATTGATGGCATCAAGAAGTCAATCGATGACCAATCCTATCTCCAGCGGATCACTCCGAGGAAAACTAGAAGCAACTGGTCTAAACGAAACACTGAGCATGTCGAGCTGTTAATAAAAGAAGGTCGGATGAAGGAGTCAGGACTTGTTCACGTTCGCGCTGCCAAATCAGATGGCAGGTGGGAAACCGCCTATACGGTGAGTGAAATGGAAGTTCCTGCGGATTTTCTAGAAGCATTAGAGAGCAAGCCGAGGGCAAAAATGTTCTTTGAAACGCTCACTAAATCGAGTCGTTATGTCGTTGCCTACGGATTGACAAGTGCGAAGAAAGCTGAAACAAGACAGAGGCGATTTGAAAGCTTCATAGATATGCTTGTCCGCGAAGAAAAGCCGAAATAGGCATAACAAGGGCACGAAATCTGACTCAGCAAAGTGAAGCTTTTTTGAGCAAAAAACTGTACAAAAGCGCCAATTGTCTACGCAGTTGTTGCCGGCGTTAGGAATTAGGGAGGGTTTCATGGAACAAGTAGCCTATAGCCAAGAAGTGGGTGCTCTCTTGGTTGCTTGTGACCTGCCGGTTGCTGATCTACAGGATAATGGTAACGTTTATCTCTTCGGCTTCCGTCATAACAGCGAGCTTGTGGGTGTTGTAGGGGTTGAGGTGTGCGGTGATTTTGGGCTTCTTCGTTCGCTTGCGATTTCTGCAGCTCATAGAGGCAATGGTCTTGGCCAGAAACTTGTAGCATTCTCTGAAGAGTGGGCAAATCGCTCTAACCTAAAAGCACTTTATCTTCTTACTAACACGGCTGACAGTTTCTTTGAGCGGTTGGGCTATGAGGAGCTATCTCGCGCGGAGGCTCCAAGAAGCATCACCGAGACACCACAATTTGTAGAACTATGCCCGGACTCATCGACGTTGATGGGTAAAGGGCTTGGCGATAACCAAGCGTTGCATCGGAAGAGCTGGTGAACGTGGCGTTATGATTTTTTGGAAACAGAATTTTTAGTCAAATTAAATAAGTTGAAGCAAGGGGAATCATGAGTAAATCGGATAAATTCTGGGACAAAACTGCGGAAAAATATTCTAGGAAGCCCGTGCCTGATGAGGAAAAATATCGACAGAAGCTCTCTGAAACTCAGGAGTTTCTTTCCGCAGATATGCATATTTTGGAGTTTGGCTGTGGAACTGGAACTACTGCGATTTACCATTCTCCGTATGTCCAGAGAATAGAGGCAATAGATATATCTGAAAATATGATTGAAATTGGTCGTAAAAAGGCAGAAGCAGCAGGGATAAGTAATCTTACTTTCAGTCGTGCTACCTTAGAAGAGTACAAAGCAGATTCTTCCAGTCTTGACGCAGTGCTAGGGCTAAATGTAATCCATCTTGTACCCAACCGAAAAGAACTGATTGCTGAGGTTGCGAGAATTCTTAAACCTGGGGGTATCTTTATCAGTAGTACGGGTTGCCTGGGGGACTCGTACTTTCGATTTCTTAGATTTTTTATACCTTTTTTAAAACCGCTAGGAATAGTGCCAGATATATTTATTTTCAGCGAAGCAGAATTAACCACTGAAATAAAAAATGCTGGATTTTCTATAGAGAGGCAGTGGCATTATGGGCCACAGAATATTGAAGTCTTTATCATTGCAAAAAAATGTTGAGTCAAACTTCGCGCCATATCAAGCTCATAGCAAGGCCAGGCAGTGGGAAAGCGAAGCTGGCGCATCTGCTGAGGCGTTAGGCGTCAAAAGAAGGGGTGCAAGTCGTGCATGAAGCCTTAATTGGTATCGTAGTAGGCGTTCTCATCATAGTCGTGGCGCGAGTCATTCATGGGCAGCATTGGTTGTATTCATTAGGTTTGCTCACGCTGCCTAGCTTGTACGCATTCTTTGCTCTACAAGCCGGTGAGCCGGCTGTGGGCATCAAAGAAATGATCTACGGTATCCCGTTTGTTGTAGTTGGCCTGGTATTCGCGTTGGTGAACGTCCGCCAGTCAGCGGTAGTGGTCGCTGCATTCTGGATACTTCACGGGCTGTACGACCTGACGCATAGTCAGTTTATAACAAACGCTGGTGTTCCTGATTGGTACCCAGTTTGGTGCTGCTCCCTTGATCTTGTCATTGGTGCATATCTACTATGGCTGTCGCGTCGTGTTCCCGATGCAAATCTTCGCCGAGCGTAATTCGTGCAGCCCGAATTGCTTTTCGTTCAGACGTCCCGCGTGCACCCATCACCTCGATAGCACGATATGCAGCCTGCCCCTTCATTGCACCCGACTCG
This sequence comes from uncultured Haliea sp., assembly GCA_947258585.1. GTDB lineage: Bacteria > Pseudomonadota > Gammaproteobacteria > Pseudomonadales > Halieaceae > Haliea. The sequence continues at coordinate 120,953 of CAMYIZ010000036.1, forward strand.
CTACAGCGTGCTTCGTCCGCTTTCGTGAGCGGGTGAAATCGAACGGTCAGAGGTGGTGATCTATATCCATGCTGTTGTGGAGAATTCGAACCACAGCAATCTTTGACTCAGTGCCAGCTCGGCAAAAGAGGATTTGGCTGCCTTCGCTGAATTTTCTATAGCCCGGCTTTATATCTTCGGCGTCCGGGCCGATGTCGTGCTGGCGGGGATGTAATGACCCAGTGAATAACTGCACATGGTATTTTCTATCTGAGGAGGTAGGTAACCATGATGCAAGAACCCGAAATCAAACGCTGGACAGCGAAGCGTAAGGCGGAGTTGATCAAGCAGGTCTAC
>CAMYIZ010000037.1 GCA_947258585.1 uncultured Haliea sp.
ATGCCGAGGCCGTGGCGCCGGGCTACGGGCTGGCCTGCCCGCCGCTGGTGGCGCCGGAGAGCAGCCTGTTGCAGCGCGCACAGCGCATTTTCACCGCGACCCCGGAGCGGGGGCGGGTGGAGGCGGCGGAAGCCCTCAGCAGCGCGGTACTCACCGGCAATGCAGCGGCTCTGGACGAGCTGGCGAAGCGGCATGGCGAGGCTACGGATGCAGATGCGGATGGGCTGCTGCAGGCTGGCGCAGCGCGGCGCAAGGCATTACATCATTACTCCGGCGCCATGTTTCACTACGGGGGCATCTGGTACTGGGGGGTGGACCGCCTGTACCACCTGGAGCGGCGTCTGCAGGCGCTCAACGCCTTGCGACGCCCGCTGGCAGCCTGTCTCTTTCCCCGTCCGCCGCTCCGCACGGGCCCCCTCAGGGACAGCGCTACCCTGACCCTGGAGTTCTATGCTTCCCTGCGCAGCCCGTATACCGCATTGATCTTTGACACCGCGGTGGCCTGGGCGAGGGAGGTTGGGGTCAAGCTGGAGCTGCGCCCGGTCCTGCCGATGGTCATGCGCGGCGTGGCCGCTACCCGCGACAAGGGCCTGTATATTTTCAGCGACGCGGCGCGTGAGGCCAGCGCCCTGGGTGTGCCGCTGGGGCGATTCTACGATCCCATCGGGGAGCCGGTACGGCGCTGCTACTCACTGCTGCCGGTGGCGGATGCCGCCGGCAAGCGGGTCGAGCTGATGAGCAGTTTTCTGCGTGCGGCTTTTTTCGAAGGCCGCCACACCGGCCGCGCCCGGGTACTGCGCAAGATTGCGGAGCGCGCCGGACTATCCTGGAGCGCGGCATCCCGGCAACTCGGCCAACCGGGTTGGGAGGACATGCTCGAGGCCAACCGGCAGGCCATGTACGCCTTTAACTGCTGGGGCGTACCGGCATTTCGGCTGCTGGATGAGCGCGGTAGTCCCCTCGTGGCCACCTGGGGTCAGGACCGGCTGTGGCTGGTCGCCGAGGTGTTGCAGCGCACCCTGGCGGCGCGCAATCAGTCCGCTTCCGAGGTGGAGCTGCCGCCGGCGTTTCCGTTTTCGAGGTAGCGCTGTCGCTTGCGCGGCTTCATCCGCTCCAGATCCACCAGCACGAAACCATCGACGCAATGCCCGAAGTTGCTGTCCACGTTGAAGGCGGTGATGGCGATGCCGGACGGCTCCGCCACCTGGGCGTAGTGCTTCAGCAGCGTGGGTACACGCAACCCGCGTTCAGCCAGCGTGTCCTGCAGGGCCCTGAAGTCTGCTTCCGCATCCCGCTGCTTGGCCGCAACCGGATCCGGGGTCTGCTGGCCCGCAGCTGGCACAAATGGAGTGCGTGGCTTCAGGTCCAGCGCCAGCTGGGTATAGTGGCGAGTGTAATGGTCCACCAGCAGGCCGATGGCATCCTCTCCGTACAGCCGGCTGATGGAGACGGGGCCGAACAGGTAGCGATAGGACGGGTAGCGACGCAGGAACGCGCCAATTCCCAGCCACAGGTAGTCCAGGCTCTGGCGGGTCTGGTAGCGCGGCTGGACAAAGCTGCGTCCCAATTCCAGACCCTGCTGTAGATAGGGTGCCATCCCGGGCCCGAAGGCAAACAGTGTGTGGGTATACAGTGCTGTCATGCCGCCCCGGGCGACCAGGGCACGCGCATCGCCCAGTCGATAGGCACCTGCGATTTCCAGTTCCTGCGGATCCCAGAGCACCAGCTGCAGGTAGTCGCGATCGAAACGATCAATATCCCGCGGCAATCCCGAGCCCTCACCGACGGCGCGGAACGTCAGTTCGCGCAGGCGCCCGATCTCCCGCATGACGCAGGGTGCGTCAGCCATGCGACACAGCTGGATACGCTTGCCATCCGGGGTGCACCCCAGCGATTCGCTGGCATTGATTTCCTGCCGTAGCAGCAGCCGGTTTTCCGGTGCTGCCACAGTCTCGATGCTCTGGAACAGGGGGCGTCGGTCCCGGGCTATGCGATAGACGTGCTTGCGAAACAGCTGCGCCAGCTGCCCGGGCGGTAGCTGCAGTGCGCTGTAATGCTCCCAGGGTACCGGTCGGCCGACCCGGGCATCCACGGTATTGTGACTCTGCCTGAACATTTCGCGCACCAGCCAGAGCGTGGACAATGGTTTGGCCAGGAACGAGATACTGTAGAAAAACAGCGAGTTGCGACCGGCGACGTACACCGGCAGGATCGGCGCGCGGGTAGCCGCGGCGATACGCACGAAGCCCGACTGCCAGGCGCCGTCCTTCACGCCCTTTACCCCGAAACGGGAGACCTCGCCTGCGGGGAAGATAATCAGTGCACCTTCCTGCTCCAGATGATCGTGAATTCGTCGGAGATTCTGCCGCGGTGTACTGCCGCCCATATTGGTGACCGGTAGCAGCACGGGTTGCAATGGACTGACCGCGGTGAGCAGGTCATTGGCAACGACTTTGACATCGGGCCGGACCTTGTGGACGAGGTTGAGCAGCGCCAGACCGTCCAGGGACCCAATGGGGTGATTGGCCGCGATCACCACGCGGCCGCTCGCCGGAATCCGGCAGCGCTCGTTGTCGCGGGTGCGCAGAGTGAAGTCGAAGTAGCGCAGGGTTTCCTCCACAAAATCGAAACCCTGCAGGTGTGGATAGTCCTGGCCAAACTGACGAAACCGCGTCTGGTAGAAGAGATAGCCCAGGAAGCGGGCCAGTACCGTGCCGATACGCCGATGCTGCCGGAACAGCTCGGGGTAGCGGTTTTCCATAACCTGGCGAATGTCTAGCATTACCGGGTAACTCCGGAGCGGGTGTCTAGTTCACCAGTCCGATGGCTTCCTCGTACTCACGCCACGCGCAGCCTTGCGCCGACCGTTGCTGCTGGACCCGGGTGTCGACAACGGAAATCCTGCCGCCCCGGTTGAGAAACGCTTCAACCTGGCGCTGTATCTCCTGCCTTGCCCGTTCCTTCTGGTTGAGATCGTTCGAGTGTGTATGGCGTTGCATGGCGTTGCTCCGTGTGAGGGACGTACGAGCAGCATCCTGCTGTGAGGATATTGCAGCCAGGCGACAGTGCCGTGAACTTTTCTTGACCAGCGGCTCGTTGCAGGCACCTGCCGGGAAGGGCTCGTCGTGCAACAAAAACGTCACATACCGAACACATTTCTGTAATCAACGAACCTTAAGCTTCTCCCCAACGTGAGCGGCGGCTGCAGTGAATCAGGACTGCGCCCGGGCATCAATTAACCCGACCATTGGGACCCCCGAATGAAACCACTGTTTTCTCGCTTGAGCGCCACCGCAGTCCTGCTCTGTTCGACCCTGTCAGTGCAGGCAGCGGACGAACTGGTAGTCCAGGTGACCAGGAATGGCGCCCTGTCTCCCGGCCTGACCATCGTCCTCGACGGAGTGAACAGCAAACCGGTCGACGCCAGCGGCGCTGTCTACTTTGATCTGACCCCCGGCGCGCACAGCATCCAGGTGCTTGATGGCGAGCAGACCTTGCACAGCTTTCGGTTCAACGTTGCGGAGGGGCAGCTCGCTGACGTCTTCATTCGTCTGGAGGAGGGGCAATCCCCGGTTGCCACGGTGGAATCCTACTTTACCTCCGAGACCGCCGCACAGCTGGCAAGGGCCGTGACCGGCTCGGTCCGGGGCCTGGTCAGTTCCGCGGGCCAGCCGGTGTCTGGCGCGACTGTGGAGCTCAGCGGCCCCGTGTCCCGTTCCGCGGTCACCGGTGCCGATGGCCGCTACGCACTGGAAGCGCCGCGCGGCGTCTATACCTTGACCATCACCCACCCCGAGCTCGGCAGCCAGAGCCTTGCGGATTACCGGGTGATTGCCAACGCGCAAAAGAGCTCCGACTTCAGCCTGCGCCGCCCACAGCAGCGCAACCTGGGTATCAGTGTGCCCCAGATCGAGGAAGTGACGGTCATCGCCAGCATGCCCGTGGGCGACCTGCAGGAAAGCGAGCGCTATTCGACCAACGTGGTCAACACACTGGATGTCGAGCAGCTGGCGCGCTTTGGCGATACGGATGTGGCGGCGTCCGTGATCCGTGTGCCCAGTGTGACGGTGCAGGACGGGCAGTTTGTCTTCATTCGCGGGCTCGGCGATCGCTATGTCAGCAGCACCCTCAACAATGCCACCCTGCCCAGCACCAACCCGACCAAGCGCAGTGTGCCCCTGGACCTGTTTCCGAGCAGCATGGTCGAGCAGCTGGACATTCGCAAAAGCTTTCTCGCCTCCATGCCGGGTGAGAGCACTGGCGGCAACCTGCAGATCAATACCCGCACCTTCCCCAATGAGAGAACGGGCAAGCTCAGCTTCCAGCTGGGCGCTGTCGACGGCATCACGGGCAGGGACGCCCTGGTCGATCCGGTCAGTGGGGATTTCGATGTTGTCGGCTGGGACGACGGTGCGCGCCAGCGCCCGGCTATCGCCTACGCTGTCGCGGAGACGCTCAAGTATTCCGGGTTCCTGGGCTCGGCAGTGCAGCGTGAGCTGGGCAAGCTGGGCGCCAATGCCATCACCGACAATTTCCAGTACGACACCGAAACCGCAACCCCGGACCTGTCCCTGGGGCTCAGCTACGGCGACGTGTTCGACCTCGATCTCTTCGGTGGCGCGGAACTCGGCTACTTCCTCGCCGGCAATTACAAGAACGAGCGCGGGATACGCAAGGACGGTGTGCGCAGGACCTATGGCGGGGTCAATGCATCGCGGGTTCTCGACGACTTCACCTTCGAGCAGTTCGACAACGACGTCGACGCCAGCGGCCTGCTGTCCATTGGCCTGAATGTCGGCCAGAGCAGCTACACCTCCAATACCATCGCCTCCCGCGTTACCAGCGAATCGGTCCGGCTGGAAAACGGTTTCGACGGCGACGAGCTGAATCCGTCAATCAACTGGTCTATTGAGTGGGAGGAGCGCCAGTTCCTGTCGCAACAGCTGGCCGGGGAGCATATTCTCGGTGCCGACGAGGCCTGGACGCTGAACTGGCAGGCGACAGCAAGCCGCGCTGAGCGTTACGCCCCCGATCGCCGCGAAGTGCGCTTTGACCAGCAGGGTAGTGACGGCATCTACAACCTGCAGGTGCCCGAGCTGACCCGGCGCTATGACGACCTGGTAGACGACAACCTGGATGCATCACTCGATCTGGAGTACCTGTTTTCCAACGGTAATCTGGAATCAAAACTGGAGCTCGGGGTTAACGGTATCACCCGGGAGCGGGATTCCGATTCGGAGACCTACGGTTTTGGCGGCGGCATCCTGGCCATAGACGACAGCGCGCCCAATCTCCTGGTCTCCGACGTGGTGAACCAGGACACGATTACCGGCGATGCGAGCACCGGCTTTACCTTCCAGGACAAGACCCTGCCCAGCGACAGCTACGAGGCGGAGCTGGACCTGAACAGCGTGTACCTGTCCTACGACGCGCTGTGGAACCTGAAATACCAGCTCGTCGTCGGCGTGCGCTACGAAGAGTTTGAGCAGATTACCGACACCTTTGGTCTTTCCGGTGAGCAGGGCCCAGTGCAGTCGGTACTGGAGGAAAACTCGGTACTGCCATCGCTGAGCCTCAACTGGTTTATCACTGATGATCAGCAGTTGCGCTTTGGCCTGTCGAAGACAGTAGCGCGGCCCGACTTCAAGGAAACCTCCAACGCGACCTTCTACGACAAGGAGTTCAACTTCCGGGTAAGGGGTAATCCCGCCCTCGGGGTGTCGGATGTCACCAACTACGATCTGCGTTGGGAAAAGTACTGGTCGGATCGGGAGTCCATCAGCGTGGCCCTGTTCTACAAGGATATGGAAGATCCGATCGAACGTGTGGTCCAGCCAGCTTCGGGTACGGCGGGCAATTCGCGGACTTTCCAGAATGCGGAATCCGCGGAAATCCTCGGTATTGAAATAGACGGGCGCAAGGACTTTGCCCTGGACGACGCCTTTACCCGCAGTTTCTTTGTCGCCGGCAATGCCAGTTACATCGACTCCGAAGTGACACTGCTGAACGCCAGCACGCGGGAACTGCAGGGCGCGCCTGAATATACCTTCAACATGATTTTTGGCTATGACGACGTTGCCCGGGGCCACGAACTGACCCTGCTGCTCAACCAGAGCGGCGACACGATTGTCGACGTCGGCGTATCGGGCCAGCCGGATGTCATTCAGGAGCCGCGTATGGATGTGAACATCGTGTATCGCTACTCCCTGTCGGACAGTTTTACCTTCCGCGCCAAGCTGGAAAACATACTTGATGCAGAGGTGGAGTTCACCCAGGGCGGCAATGTGTTCCAGAGGTATAAACGTGGCCTGGAAGTGAAAGCAGGATTCGATTGGCAGTTCTGATCGGAAGCTCGCCGTGGGGCAGCAGGAAATTCAACTTACCGAAAAAACCCAGGAGTAGTTATGAAACTGAAGAAATTGGCTATCGCAACGGCGGTGCTCAGCTCTCTCGGCAGCCTCTACGGATGTTCCGAGGGCGACAAAGCCACGATCAATATTGACGCACCGACCACCGTGACCAACCCGCCGGCAACCGGCGGCGATACGGGCACGACATCCTCCTGTCCGGACTGGTCCTCCGCCCGTCCCAAGGACGCCGATGGCAACGATGTCTGCCAGCTGCCGGCGACCATCCTGGTCGACCGCACGCTCACCAGCGACAAGGTCTGGTACATGGAGTCCCGGGTCACCGTCGGCAATGGCAACCAGGAAATGTCGATTGACGAAGGGATCCTCGCCAACGGCGATGCGGTGATAGACGCCACGCTCAGCATCCAGCCCGGTACCCAGATCAAGGGCCAGACCGGCAGCTTTGCCAACCTGATCATCACCCGCGGCGCGAAAATCATGGCAGAGGGTACCGCGGATGCGCCGATTGTCTTCAGCTCCGACAGCGCCGGTTTTGACGGTGTAGGGGAGTGGGGCGGCCTGATCCTGCACGGTTACGCACCCCACAACGAGTGCTTGACCGCCGACCAGGGCGCGGTCGCGTGCAACATTGACTCAGAGGGTGAATCCGGGTTTGGTGGCGGTTATTCGCCAGACGATAGCAGCGGCGTGTTGCGCTATGTCGTGGTGGCCGAGGGCGGTTTCGAATTCGCCACCGGGAATGAAATCAACGGGATATCCCTGATTGGCGTCGGCGCCGGCACCGAGATGGAGTACATCCAGATCCACAACAACGCCGACGACGGTATTGAGTATTACGGTGGCACCGTGAACACCCGCTACCTGGTCCTCACCGGTAACCAGGACGATTCCATAGACTGGGACGAGGGCTGGCAGGGCAATGTCCAGTACCTGCTCGCCGTCCAGGGCCCGGAGGCCAGTGGCAACCTTATCGAGGCCGACACAGAGGGTACCCTCGACTTCCTGTCTGTCCCCACCATTGCCAACGCCACTTTCATCGGCGGCGGCTCCAATGCAACGGCGGCGGTGTTCAAGGCCACGTCCGGCGGTTTCGTCCACCACTCCGTGTTCACCTACGATGATGCCTTTGCCGGTGAGACCACCTGTGTGGATGCATCGCGGGCGGCCCAGGTGGGTACCGAGCTGGTATACACCAACGTGATCGCGGATTGCGATGTCAGCGGCGACTCTGTGCTGCTGCCGGCCCTGGTGACGGATGTGCAACTGGATGCGAACTACGCCTCGCAGGCGCCGGAGTCCTCCTCGGTAGGCGTTCTCGATATCGAGGATATCAACGCCACCTATGCCGCAAGCGTGGCTGACCCTGACTTCTTCGATGCCACCGACTATGCCGGCGCGGTGGACCCGAATGCCAGCAGCCTGTGGTTCGAGGGCTGGACCGTTTCAGGTTCGCTGTAGCTTCGCCTTTCGCCCCTCCGTTTTACCCCGCTTGAACGCCGGCCTAGAGCCGGCGTTTTTTTTGCGTTCAGGGGAGGCGGGCTCCCAGCTGCCCACTGCCGTCGATCCGCGGCAGGTCGAGCATGGTAAGAACGCCGGCTGTCGCCGCGCACACTGCCGGAATGGCGTTGACCAGCCAGCAGGCGGCGGAGGCGTTGCCGCCACCGCCTGCGCCGATCTCGTACTCATCCTCGGCATGCAGGCTCAGGGTGACGGTGGGGTTGCCGCGGATGATAACCTGGTGGCAGCCCTGGCCCTCTGGCGGGTAGGGCCAGTCCGGGGCACAGGTATCGTCGATGCGGGTGATATGCTCCAGCACAAAGCGGGCCTCGCCGGCAGTCACACCGCACACCTCGAACCTGAACGCACCCTGGGTACCGGTCTCGAACAGGCCCATGGTGGGAATGCGAATATCCCTTGTCAGCGCCTGCCGCTCGACAGTGATCTCAAGCCCGGTGACGGGGCAGCCCAGGGCGTCGCCCACCAGCCTCACCATCGGTCCCCACACCATCTCGATGGCAACGTTGTGGAGCATCAGGGGCAGGGTATCCATGGGGCCACCGAAGCCAATGACATCGCGCACCACCCGGGGTTGGTCGTAGAGCGCGTAGTTGAAGATTTCCCGGCTGCGAATCTCGGTGATGGCCGAGCTGGTACCACTCACCAGTGCCGGCAGCATGTCCATCGCCCAGCCCGGGTCAATCCCGGACACGAACAGGGAGCTGCCGCCCCGTTCGCAGGCCGCCTGTACCGGGGCAAGCAGGTCGGGAAGCGTTGTTTGCGGGTGCAGAAACAGGTAGAGGCCACTGGCGACCACGTTGCACCCCGCTTCAAGACAGGCGAGCAGGTCGGCCATGGCGGCCTCCGGGCGCGTGTCTGCGGTGGCCGCGTAGACCACCGCATCTGCGCCCGCGGCCAGCAGTGAACGCCAGTCGTCAGTCGCCGGGAGGCCAATCGGTGCCAGCCCGGCCAGCACCCCGACATCGACTCCGGCCTTGTCCGGATTGGCGACGACAACTCCCGTCAGTTCCAGGTCGCGGTGGGTAAGTACTGCCCGGATGGCGGGGCGCCCGACGTTGCCGGTACCCCAGACAATGACCCGCAGGCTCATAGGTCGCTACTCCCCGAGATTTCATATTGTTGTCATGCAAGTGTCACAGAGGCACTTTATTATCCGCCTTCATCGACACCCTGATTCAGGATTGCTGAGAGTACCATGCGTTTACTTGTGACTGCACTGCTGCTGATTACCTCGATCCAGGTCCAGGCGCTTGCTCTGGGGCCGGATGACTTTGCCGCCGCCAAGCGCCTAAGCTGCGTGCTGGCCCAGGATTCACTTGGCTACCTGAGTGAAGACGATTACGCCGCGCTGACCGATGAGGTGCTGGAAGAATATGACGCGACGGACGGCGATGTCATCTACGCCAAGGCGCTGGGCTATTTCGACGGGCTGATGTTCGGGATTCCCGAGCAGGACGCCGCCGGCATCCAGTCCCGCCTGCGCAGCTTTGTCGACAGCCATGCCTGTGCCCAGGTAACGCGGGTAAGCTTTACTCTCTAGGTTTCCCGGCCGGTGATCTTTCGCCGGCCACGCTGCGTAGGTAAGTGGTACCCTCAGCGTCTGTGAGACCTCCCATGTTCAAAACTGCTGCCCTTGCCCTGCTGCTGGTCCTGGTGGCCAGTGTCGCCGGTTGCACTCCCGTAACTGTGCAGGATTACGCGGACAACCGCCCTGTGCTGGTCCCCGAGGAGTTTTTCCAGGGCCGGCTGACGGCCCACGGTGTCGTCAAGAACCGGGGTGGCAAGGTCATCCGCTATTTCAACGCCGACATCAAGGCGTACTGGGAAAACGGAGTTGGCACGCTGGAGGAGGACTTCATTTTCGATGACGGCGAGCCACAGCGCAGGGTGTGGACCCTGACCCCGCAGGGGGAGGGCCGCTACACGGGCACCGCAGGGGATGTGATTGGTGACGGGCAGGTCACCATCGCCGGCAACAGCATGTTTCTGGACTATGTGCTGCGGATTCCCTACAACGACGGTACCCTGGACCTGCGCATTGATGATCGCATGTATCTCGTGAATCCCACCACGCTGGTCAACGAGTCCACGATGACGAAGTTTGGTGTCCGGGTGGGTGAGATCCTGCTGGTGATCGAGAAACGCGGCGACCGTTAGCGGCGCGATGGTGGTACTGACGATCAGGGGGCTTGGCTTCGCGGGCCTGGCGCCATTTTTCCTGTTTGTACTGGGGGTCTGGTTTCTCCATGATTACCCCCGCGCGTTGTCCCAGCAGGGATTTGTTGTCTATTCACTCGCCATTCTCTGTTTCCTCGCCGGCAGTCTGTGGGGCAGCGCCATGCACCGGCAGGGCAAGGACAAGCTGCTCAGGCTGGTGGTGAGCAACGGCATTGTCCTTTTCGCTGCCTTCAGTGTCCTCACCGCCCAGGCGCTGGTGGCCTCGGTGCTGCTGGCGCTGGGTTATCTGGCGACGCTATGGTACGAGCGCAGCAGCGGCAGCCGCCGGGGCTGGTATGCATCCCTGCGCCTGCAACTGACCCTGCTTGTGGTTACGCTGCACATTGCTTACATTGCGGGGCTCATTGCCCGCAGTACAGCCTGAGTCGGGCGCAACATCTGAGAACAGGAGATAAAGCATGCGCGCCATTTCGGTACCCAAGCCCGGCGGCCTGGACAAGCTGGCACTGGTCGAGGTCGAAGCCCGTGCCCCGGGGCACGGCGAAATCCAGGTCCAGGTCAGGGCCAGCTCGCTGAACTTTCACGACTATCTGGTGGTGACCGGGCTACTGCCCGCCGAAGACGGACGCGTTCCGATGTCCGACGGCGCCGGGGTGGTGACGGCGGTGGGTGAGGGGGTCGAGGACTTCGCGGTTGGAGACCGGGTGCTGAGCTGCTTCTTCCCGAACTGGCTGGACGGCCGCCCCCGGCTGGAGAAAATGCGCGGCGTGCCCGGGGACAACGTTGACGGTTTCGCCGCAGAGACGGTGACCATGCCGGCCCGGGGTTTTACCCGCATGCCGACCGGCCTGGACTTTGCCGAGGCCGCGACCCTGACCTGCGCTGGCCTTACCGCCTGGCGCGCGCTGGCGGTGGAGACGCACCTCCGGCCCGGCGACTGGGTGCTGGTGCAGGGCAGCGGCGGGGTTTCCCTGTTTGCCCTGCAGTTCGCGCGGCAGATGGGCTGCCGGGTCATTGCCACCTCATCTTCTGACGCCAAGCTGCAGCGCATGGCTGCCCTGGGCGCAGAGCACCTGATCAACTACCGCGAGACGCCGGCATGGGGCAAGCGGGTGCTTGAGCTTACCGGCGGCCGCGGCGCGGACCTGGTGGTTGAAGTGGGCGGTTCCGGTACGGTGGCCCAATCCGTGCGCGCCGTTGCCTTCGATGGCTGCATCAGCATGATCGGCGTGCTCACCGGGCTGTCTGGCGAGGTCCCCACGGCGGAACTGTTCCAGAAGAATGCGCGCATTAGCGGGATCACCGTCGGCAGCCGCGCCCAGCAGCTGGACATGATCGCCGCGGTCGAGGCCGGCGGTATCCAGCCGGTGGTCGACAGCCGCTATCCCCTGGAACAGCTCGCCGACGCCTTCCGCCACCAGGAATCGCAGCAGCATTTCGGCAAGATCTGCATCGATATCGGCGGCTGATACCGGTCCTGCAGGCTCCTTCCAGGCTCCTTCCAGGTGCCATCGGCGGGGGATGGCTGCTATACTCCCGCCCGCAGTGCCCCCGTAGCTCAGTTGAATAGAGCGACCCCCTCCTAAGGGGTAGGTCGCAGGTTTGAGTCCTGCCGGGGGCACCAAATTTGGTAGCCCCGGAGGCAGGGTCGGAAGCTTCCGGAGACCCTTATCACACCAGGTACTCAGCCTGCCCCCCTGTGCCTCGCCCAATGCCCCCCGGTCGCCCCAGAGTGCACATGCCCCGCTTGAAATTGTACAAAAACCCCTTATATACAGTGATGTCGCGGGACCAACCGCAAATTCAAAGGAGGTGTCAGATGTCTCTGATTCAACGCAATAATCCGTTCGATCTTGACCGGTTTTTTGACAATTTCCTTGCGCCGGCCAGCAGCAACAATGAAATGGGGTCTTTCTTCGCGCCACGGGTGGATGTCCGGGACAGGGAGGACCACTACGAAATCACCGCCGAACTGCCGGGGGTGGACAAGAAAAATATCCACGTGCACGTCAAGGACGGGGTGTTGACCCTGGAGGCCGAGGCCAGCCAGAGCGAGAAGGAGGAGAAGGGAGGCAGGGTGATCCGCCAGGAGCGTCGCTATGGCCGTTACCTGCGCAGCTTCGATCTCGGTGGGGATGTCCACGACGAGGACATCAATGCCTCCTTCAAGGATGGCGTGCTGACCCTGACCGCACCGAAGGTCAAGCCCGACGTGCCAGAACCGCGGCGCATCGAGATCCAGTAAGCACCCTTACCCTGCGCCGGCAGACTGGGGTATGTCGGCGCAGGGGTCGCCACGGTCGTGGGCGGCGGTGAAGATCGTGAAGTCGCTCCAGGCAGGCGTCGCGGCAGCGTAGTCGCCGGGCTCGATGCGTTCGGGTTCGAGTTCGGCCATGGTGACGGCAACGATAGTGGCCTCGGGCTGTAGCCGCTGCAGGAATCGCGGTATGCCCCAGTCGCGGCGGGCATGGCCATTGCCCGTGATGATGACGGCCCGCCCGTGGCTGCGGGCGCGGGCGAGACGGGTAGCCATGTAGGCGTCGCGGGCAATCTGCACCTGCACCATGGCCGCCATGTGCTCGGCGGGCAGCAGGCCACAGTGGGCGTCGGCCATCAGCTCCTGCATTGCCAGGCGCTGTTCGGCGCTGAAGAGTGTGTCAGGCTGTAATTGCTCGCGGGTTGTGGCGTCCAGCGCCGCGTCTAGCCCGTCGCTGAACACCGCGCGCACGGTGGCAGCTGGAAACATAAGGTCCACCGGCTGCCAGCCACGCTCCAGCACAGCGGCGAATACCGGCTCGTACAGGCGCCACTCAGGCCAGCCGGATTGTTCCCAGGACAGTGCCGTGGCCAGGCCCGCTGTGCCGGTGGAATCCCCCCGCAGCCAGGCCTCGAGTGCCGGGGCCTGGTCGGCATCCACTTGCTCAAACCCCGCTATCGCCGTCTCAGACCAGGGCAACCCGGTAATGATTTCTGCCTGTAGCTGATGGTGCACGGGGTTGTCGTGATGCTCGCCGAGGAGCAAGTAGTCGGCGCCTGCCAATGCCTCCTGCATGGCGGTGAAGGTGGTGAACGTCTGCTCGCGGGCAGACCAGACCCGATTCAACAACGGGTGCTCGCCGGTCTCCGGTGCCGTCCGGGGCAGGGCATTGACACAGCCCGTCAGCAACAGGCCCAGAAGGCCAAGCAGGAGCGGCCGGGTCGTCCGAGGTGAGGCTGCGATCATGGGAGGTCGGATCCTGTCGGAAAGAGGGGATTGTAACCAATCCTGCGCCCGGAGGCGGAGCGCGCCGCGCAGGCCAACCCGCGGGGACCGCCCTCCACGGGCCGCCCTAGGCACGCCGGGCCGGGATGTGCCAGAATAGGATTAAACTAATGAGGATTAGTCCATGTCTGCCACTGACGCCTATGTGCTTGCTCCCGACTGTCAGGACCTGGCCCACCTGCCCGGAGAATATGGCTGGCCCCTGCTCGGCGTAACGCCCGAGTTGCTGCGTGACCAGCTCGGTCTGGCGCGACGCTTTTACCGCCAGTACGGCCCGGTCTCCAGAATCCAGATGGCACGCCAGCGAGGTGTGTTGGCCTTGGGGCCGGACCTGGCCCAGACCATTCTTCTGGACAAGGAGCAGAATTTTTCCGCAAAGATGGGCTACAAGTGGTCCCTCGCGCCCTTTTTTGGCGACCACTACCTGCTGGGTAACGATTTCGACGAGCACAAGTTCCAGCGCCGGATCATGCAGACCGGGTTCAAGACCGCAGCCATGCGCGGCTATGTGGAGTTGATGAACCCCATCCTGGAACAGGGGATGGCGAACTGGGACCAGCTGCCGGAATTCCGCTTTTTCCCGCGCATCAAGGAGCTGCTGCTGGCACAGGCGCTGAAGGTCTTCTACGGCGTCGACGGCGGCAGCGCGGTGGCGGGGGAGCTTTCCCGCGCGTTTACGGACATCACCGAGGGCATGCTGGGGCTGTTCCACGTCGATCTGCCCGGGTTCCGCTTTCGCCGCGGCCAGCGCGGCAAGCGCCTGATCGAGGCCTATCTGTCGGGCCTGCTGCCCGCGGCCCGGGCAGAGGAGCGCATGGACATGCTCGCCTACATGGCCAAGGAAACCCGTCCCGATGGCCAACTGTTCTCGGACCGGGAACTGGTGGACCACGCCAACTTCCTCCTCTTCGCCGCCCACGACACCACCACCAGCACCTTGACCCACATGATGTACTACCTGGCGCGCTATCCGGAGTGGCAGCAACGTATCCGCGAGGAGGGCCGCGCGGTCAGTGCCAGCGGGGCGCTGGGCTATGACGACCTGCCGGCACTGCCGCTGCTGGAGGCCGCTTTTTTCGAATCCCAGCGCCTGCACCCGTCCGTCGGCGTCATGGCCAGGCGTACCATTCGCGACTGCAAGCTGGGTGATGTCGACGTGCTTGCCAATACCCTGGTGTTCCAGTTCCCCATGTTCACCAACCGGATGCAGGAATTCTGGCAGGATCCTGACAGCTTCGATCCGGACCGCTTCCTGCCCCCGCGGCAGGAGCAGAAGGGGCATCCCTTTGCCTTCATGCCCTTTGGCGGTGGCGCCCACAAGTGCATCGGCATGCACTTCGGCAACATGCAGGCGCGGCTGTTCAGCCACCAGTTCCTGCAGCGCTATGAAATCAGCCTGCCCCCGGGGCACCAGGCCAGTTTCCAGACTGTGCCCCTGCCGAAACTGCGCGACGACCTGCCCCTGCGCCTGCGCCGGCTGTAGCCCGCTGCACGGCGGCGGCGCTTGCAAATTACCGGGTCAGGTATCAACCTAGCATACTGTGAATGACCGCCGCATACCGCGGCGGTCGCCTGAAGGTCACAGTCAGCGAGGTATGCCCAGTTGCGGTTGCGGGTAGTCTGTTTGGTGATGTTGTTCCATGCTCTGGTACCAGCCCTGCCACTGCAGGCGGACAACCTGCCCCTGGCGAGGGAGGGCTACAGTGACGCGGTCCGGGCCATTGAACGGGGCCTGTGGGCGGAGTACCAGCAGCTGCGCCCGGCGCTGGAAGACTACCCCTTGGCCATCTATCTCGACTACTACGAACTCAGTCGCAAGACCCGCCAGGTACGCCCGGGGGATGCCAAACTGTTCCTGCAGCGCAGCCAGGACTCGCCGCTGCCGAATCGTTTCCTTGCGTCTTACCTCAGCCAGGCGGGGAAGGACGGGCGCTGGCAGGATTTCCTCGCCGTCATGCCCTACGAACCCAACAGCATCGAGCTCAAATGCTTCTATTTCCGGGCCCGGCTGGCGCAGGGTGACCCGCTGGCGGCCTGGGAGGGCGCCGAGCGCCTGTGGGTGCACGGCGAATCACGGCCCAAGGCCTGTGACCCGCTGTTTGCCGCCTGGCAGAAGGCCGGGCAACTGAGTGATGAGATTGTCTGGGCACGCCTGCTCAAGGCCTTCGAGGCCCGCCAGCGGTCGCTGCTGAACTATGTGGCTCGCAAGGGCAGCGACAGCCTGCGCCCCTGGTCGGACAGGCTGCTGGAGATCTACAGCAACCCGGCCCGGATGCGGAGCCTGGTGCCGGCGACGGAAGATCCCCGCAACGCGGATATCGTCGCCTATGGCACCGCCTATTTTGCCCGCTACAAGCCGGACCCGGCCCTGCAGCAGTGGCTGTATTTTGCCGACCGCCTGCACTTCAGCGCAGGCCAGCGGGCGCTGGCGGAGGAGGCCCTGGTGCTGCGCAGCCTGTTGGCAAAGTCCACGGATAACCTGCCCTGGGTGGAGGCTGCGCTCGATCGCCTCGGCGACGATGGGCTGGTGGAAATTCGCCTGCGCTGGGCATTGCAGGAGCAGGACTGGGCCGCGCTGGCGGGCAACCTGCAAAAATTGTCGCCGACTGGCCGGGCGGAACCGACCTGGCGCTACTGGCAGGCGGTTGTTCACGAGCGTGCGGGCGAGCGGCAGTTGGCCGAGGCCCTGCTGCGCGATCTGGCGCAGGAGCGCGACTACTATGGCTTCCTGGCAGCGGAGCGATTGGGTTTGCCCCCTGTCTTCAATCATCGGCAATCCGCCCTGGCGCCCGAACGGGCGGAGCCCCTGCGGCAGTTGCCGGTGGTGCGGCGCATAGAAGAGCTGTATCACCACAGAGAAGAGAACCTGGCACACTCGGAGTGGTATCAGGCGCTGCAGGCGACCTCGCCGGAGGAGCAGCAGGAACTGGCGACGCTGGCCTCGAGTCTTGGCTGGCACCGCATGGCAATCGATGCGGCCAACAGGGCCGAGGCCTGGGATGCCCTGGATCTGCGCTTTCCAACCCCCTATCAGGATACCTTCAGCCGCTACGCCAGCCAGCGCCGGGTTCCGGTCACGGAACTGATGGCTATCGCCCGCCGCGAGAGTGCCTTCTACGCCGGTGCCCGGTCACCGGTCGGTGCTCGCGGGCTGATGCAGGTGATGCCGGCAACGGGCAAGCAGGTGGCGGCCCAGCTCAAGACCAGCCACAGTGACCAGGCGCTGTATGACGTCGAGCACAACGTACTGTTGGGCAGTGCCTACTACCGGCAATTGCTGGACCGCTACGGCGGCAACCGGGTACTGGCAATGGCGGCCTACAACGCGGGTCCGCACCGGGTGGACCGCTGGCGCAATCGGCCTGAGGAGACCGTGCCGGTGGACGTCTGGATCGAGACCATCCCGTTTCGGGAGACCCGTAATTACGTCAAGGCGGTGCTCGCCTACAACCTGGTATTCAAGTACTTGCTCGGCGAGGAAGGTACGCTGCTTACCGGCCAGGAACGCAGGCTGACATACTGAGCGTGGGCAGACAATGAGCCGCCCCAGCCTGAGCTTCGTCATCCCGGTACTCAATGAGGCCGAGCGCATCGGCCCCCTGCTGGCACAGCTGGCGCGTGATTTCCCGACGGCCCAGAGAATCGTGGTTGACGGCGGCAGCGCCGATGGCACCGTAGCAGCGGCCATGCCCGGCTGTACCCAGCTGTTGTTGGGCGCGCCTGGCCGTTCGGCGCAGATGAACCTGGGGGGGCGCGCTGCCAGCGGCGACTACCTGCTTTTCCTCCACGCGGACACCCGGCCCCGGTTTGCTGGCCCGGAGCTGGAGAGAGCGCTGGCTGCGGCGCCCCGCTGGGGCTTTTTCCCTCTGCGGCTGGATGGTCGCAGAGCGGTGTTTCGGCTGCTCGAGCGCGGCATTACGCTCCGCTCCCGGCTGAGCGGCATTGGCACCGGCGACCAGCTGTTGTTCCTGCAGCGTGAGCTGTTTCAGGACTGCGGTGGCTTTGCCGCCATTCCGCTGATGGAGGATGTGGAGCTGTGCGCGCGACTGCGGCGAATATCCAGGCCCAGGGTGCCCGCTGGGCTGGCGGTGGAGACTTCCAGCCGGCGCTGGGAGGCGCGGGGCGTGCTGCGCACTGTGCTGCAGATGTGGGGGCTGCGACTTGCCTATGCCCTGGGGGCGGCGCCTGCGCGGCTGTGGCGAATCTATTACGGTCCCCGTGGCTGAGCCGGTGCTTCTGCAGCAGTTTGCCAAGGCTCCCGAGCCCGGGCGGGTCAAGACCCGCATGCTGCCCCGACTGTCGCCGGCGGAGGCCTGTGCCTTGCACTCGGAGCTGGTTCTCTGGACCTGTGAAACCCTGCTTGACTCGGGGTTGGGGAGCGTCGAGCTGTGGGTGGCGGGGGACCCGTCCGCGGGGCTGTTTCGGGAATGCGCCTCCCGTGGCCCGCTGGCCCTGCGCCGGCAGGTAGGCAGCGATCTGGGCAGTCGCATGCGCCACGCGCTCAACGACGGCCTCAACCGGACTGACCGGGTGTTGTTGGTGGGCAGTGACTGCCCCGCGCTGAGCTGCGGCTATTTGCAGCGGGCGCTCGCCGCGCTGGATAGTGTGGACATGGTACTGGGGCCGGCGCTGGACGGTGGCTATGTACTGATCGGGGCCCGCAGGCCGGTGGATGCGGTGTTTGCCGGTGTGAGCTGGGGCAGTCCGAGGGTGCTGGCGCAAACGCTGGCGCGCGCTGGCGCGGCGGAGATCACGGTGGCCCGGCTGGAGCCGCTGCAGGATGTGGATCGGCCCGAGGACCTGTCACACTGGCAGGGGCTGCGCCAGCGCGGCCGGGTCAGGCGGTAGCGGTGACGACTTCCTCTGGCGGCGCTGTCTCGGTGGCCGCCCGGGAGCGTTGATACAGCAGCCAGGCCACGGCAGTGCAGTAACTCAGATTGGTCTGCAGTTCGCTGTCCGGGTCGCTGAGGAAGGCCCGCTGGCTCGCCAGCCCGCGCACCCGGCTGGCCATTTCCGGGCGGAACGCCAGGTAGCGGTCCCAGATGTCCCGGTGCTGTGCGGCGGTAATGTGAAACAGGCCAAGGCCGGTATTGCGAGCTGAAAAGAGACCCAGTTCAGGGGCCGAGACCGCCGACTCAAGGAGGAAATCCTCGCTGGCAGGGTTCCAGACACCCAGGTACTTGAGGGTTGGCCGGATGACCTGTTCCCTCAGATGCTCCGCGGTGACATACATAGGCATGTTCTCCTGGTGATCCTCGCGGTGGGGTTATTGTTGTCTGCACCCTGAGCGGATCCCGGTGCCGGCAGTTTCCTCACGCGCCAGTTCTTTTTAGCACAGGAGTTCAATAAAGCCAATAAAAATAACAGCTTGCAGCGGACTATTTACAAAATTTTTGGGAAATCACTGTAACTGGGTCTTTTGAGCTTCGGAGCCGGACAAATAATTCCAGAAAAATTCAGGAAACTGTTGCGAAATGTCTTTAAATTTGGCGTTCTTCTAGCCCCCGGCGATTTTTACCCGATAGCCCAGGCGCTCAAGCTCTGGCTGCAGGATTTGCCGTTGGTCGCCCTGGATTTCGATTTCGTCACCTTTGAGCGAGCCGCCCACGCCGCATTTCTGTTTCAGCTTGCTGGCGAGCGCTTTCAGCTCCGCGGGAGCCAGCGGCAGGCCGCGTATCACCGTGACAGCCTTGCCGCCGCGGCCCTTGGTTTCGCGGTGCAGGCGGACGATGCCGTCACCCACTGTTGCCGGACGTGCGCTGCCACAGACGCAGGCGGCTTCAGGGCGCTGGCACTGCGGGCAGAGCCGGCCGCCATCAGTAGAGTAAACCAGGCGGGAATTTGTGCGGTCGCGTTTGGCCATGAAGGTCCCCCGAGCATTGAGCGATGGCGCGGAGTATATTAGCCTCCCTGCTGCAATTGAACTGCGCCAGCCCGGGTCCTCGCGATGAAAAAGAAAGAACTGCAACGACTGCTCGAAGAACTGCAAACCCAGGTGGCGTTCCAGGATGACGCCCTGCAGTCGCTGCAGGGGGCACTGGCCACCCAGCAACAGGACCTGCTGATCCTGCGACGCCAGCTCACCTTGCTCAAGCAGCGCCAGGATGAACAGGCGCAGCAGGCGGGTGAGAGCCCGGTCGAGCCGGTCGCCGAGGTGCCTCCGCACTACTGATGCGTCCCTCGACTCCCGCGCCAGCGGTGCTTGACTTGCCGCTGCAGCCGCAATCCACCAGACTTCTTCCCCGTCAACCGTCACCGACACCCGCAAGAGGAATCCAATAATGGCAGACGACACCGCCCGCAGGGACACGCCTGAGCAGGCCGAATTTCGCAGTACCTGCCGCAACTGGCTGCAAGCCAACAAGCCGGGCGAGCCGCCGGTACGCCTGCCGCAGACGCCGCTGGAGATCATGACGCCAGAGCAACTTGACTACCTGCAGGCCTGGCAGAAGTCGGCCTACGATGCGGGACTGATCGGTTGCGACTACCCGGTCGAGGTCGGGGGTGGTGGCCGCAAGGACTGCCAGAAGATCGCCAACGAAGAGATGCTGGCCGCGCGTACACCCTTCCTGCCCAATGTGATCGGCCTCGGCATGGCCGCGCCCACCGTCTTCCACCACGCCCGCGATGAGGTCAAGGCGGAGCTGCTGCCACGCCTGTTTTCCGGCGAGGACATCTGGTGCCAGGGCTTCAGCGAACCGGGGGCGGGCTCCGACCTGGCCAGCGTGCAGACCTTTGCCGAACGCAAGGGCGACAAATGGTTGATCAACGGCCACAAGGTGTGGACTTCCCTGGCACACTTCGCCGAGTGGATGATCATCCTGCTGCGCACCGACAAGTCGCACAAGTACGACGGCCTGTCCTATTTTGTGGTGCCGATTCGCGCCGCGCTGGGGCGAGGGGTTACCGTGCGCCCGCTGATCAAGATCACCGGCGAAACCGGGTTCAACGAGGTGATCTTCGACAACCTCGAGGTCGATGACCGCTATCGACTTGACGAGCTGGGCAAGGGTTGGCAGGTGGCGATGACCACGCTGCTGCACGAGCGCGGTGCCGGTGAGCTGCAGACGCCCCGCGCCGGTGGCATGAAGAACAAGTCCAGCCATAACATTGCCACCAGCGCGGTTATCGAGCTGGCGAAGAACACCCGGCGCGGTCAGGGCACGGCGGCCGGCGACCCGATCCTGCGCGACAAGCTGATGCAACAGCTGATCAGGGAGGAAGGGTTGAAGCAGAACCAGCGCCGCACCCGGGTACAGCCGCTGCTGGATCACCCCATGCGCCTGCCCCTGCAGAACAAGCTGCTGGCCAGCGAAATCGCCCAGTCCATCAGCGCCCTGGCGCTGGAGGTGGAGGGCATGGGTGCGTCCCTTTACCTTGCTGATGGCAATGCGCCCGCTGGTGGTCAGTGGCCCCTGGCCTACATGAATTCCTACGGCATGACCATTGCCGCTGGCACCAGCGAAGTGCAGCGCAATATCCTGGGCGAGCGTGTGCTCGGCCTGCCGAAGTCCAAATAAGCTGACGCCCGCGCATCTGGAGACATGAACATGGCACAACCCAACAATTACGGCTTCGGCGAAGAGGCGACCCTGCTCAAGGAGTCGGCGCGGAAATTTTTTCGCGAACATTTTGCCACTGACAAGCTGCACGCCCTGGTCGCCGCCGACCACAACCCCGATCGGCCGCCCGTCTGCCACTGGGACCGCGAGCTGTGGCAACAGCTGGTAGAACTCGGTTGGACGATGCTGGCGGTGCCGGAATCAGCCGGCGGGGTCGGTATGCCGGCAGTCGCCGTGGCGGGTCTGGTGGAGGAGCTGGGCCGCGCGGCCTTTCCCTGCCCGCTGCTGGGGACCTTGAACGCGACTTACGTACTGGTTGGCTGCGGCGCTGACGGGGAGGCGGCCCTGGCGGATATCGCCGCCGGCGAGGCCGCGACCCTGGCCCTGACCAATCGCCACGGGGAATGGGATCCGGCGGCCACGGAGGTAGTGCATCGCGACGGCGCCCTGCACGGCGCGGCCTGGTTCGTGCAGGATGCGGCCAAGTGCGACAAGCTGCTGGTCTGCGCCAGCACGGACAGTGGGTTCGGGCTGTTCTGGCTGCCCGCCAACGCCGCCGGTGTAACGCTGGCGGCGGATGCCATTGTCGACCTGACGCGCGACCAGGCGCACATTCGTTTTGACGGCGCGGCGGCCACCCAGGTCAGTGGCAACGCCCTGGCGGCACTCAATGCCGCTTTCCCGGCCATCTGGACCCTGTTGGCGGCGGATATGGTGGGAGCGGCGGAGTGGCAGTTGCAGACCACGGTGGAGTACGTCGGCACGCGCAAACAGTTTGATCGCCCGCTGGGCTTCTTCCAGGCCATCAAGCATCCGCTGGTGGAGGTCATGGTGCAGATTGATGCTGCGAAATCCCTGGTCTACAACGCGGCCTGTGCCTGCGACACGGAACTGGAGAAGGCTGCCCAGTATGCGCACATGGCCAAGGCAGCCGCGAGCGACATGGCGGCCTACGCCAGCAGCCGCTCCGTACAGAGCCACGGCGGTATCGGTTTTACCTGGGAGTGCTATGTGCATCTGTACTTCAAGCGGCAGATGCATTCGCAGATGCTGTGGGGTGACGGCGGCTGGCATCGGGCGCGACTGGCGGACATCGTGATTGGCGCCGCCGCCTGATTCCGGGCCAACCAGCAGAGAGGATGTACGTATGAGTTGGAAGACCTGGCTGGCGGTGACGGTGGCGTTTGCCGCCGGCGCGTTCACGCTGTTCTCGATCGCGACACGACTGCCGGCAGCGCCGGAACACCAGGTCTTCGTCAACGGCGAAGTGCTGACCATGGACGCGGACAACCGGGTGGTTCAGGCCCTGTCGGTGCGTTCGGAGCGGATCGAGGCCCTGGGCAGCAACGAGGAGATCATGGCGCTGGTCACCGACCGCACCGAGATCATCGATCTCGGCGGTCGCACCCTGCTGCCCGGGTTCATCGACGCCCACGGCCACTTTCCGGCGTCGGGCCTGGACACGGTTGCGGCGGACCTGAACAGCCCGCCACTCGGCACGATCACGGATATCGATGGCTTGCTGGCGGCTTTGCAGCAACGTGCCACGGTAGTGCCCGCAGGTGAGTGGATAACAGGTTTTGGCTACGACGACACCCTGCTGGCGGAGGGGCGCCACCCCACCCGCCAGGAGCTGGATACGGTGTCCGGCGTGCATCCCGTGGCTGTCCTGCACATCTCCGGGCACATGGTGGTTGCCAACAGCGCGGCCCTGGCGGCAGTGGGTATCGATGCAGATTCGGAAAACCCGGAGGGCGGCGTCATCGCCCGCCGGCCCGGCTCCCGCGAGCCCAACGGCTTGCTGGAGGAGACGGCGCGCCTGCCGGTCGTGGCGAAAATGCTGGATCTGGGTGCCCTGGATTTTCTCGGCATGATCCGCGACGCAGTGCGCGAGTACGCGCAACACGGTGTCACCACAGCCCAGGCCGGAGGAGTCGCGCCGGACATGGCGCGCGGTCTCTCCCTCGCCAGTCGCCTCGGCGTCATTCCCCTGCGCCTGCTGCTGTTCCCCATGGAGGAGGATTTTCGCGAGCTGATTGCCACCGGCAGTTACAGCCCCGATGATTTCGAGCGCGAGCGGTTGCAGATGGGCGCGGTAAAGATCATCGCCGACGGCAGTATCCAGGGCTTCACCGGTTACCTGACCCGGCCGTATCACACGCCCTACCACGGTGACGCGGACTATCGCGGCTATCCCGCCGTGCTCCGGGAGCGCCTGTTCGAGCAGGTGCTGGCCCTGCACCGCGGCGGCTACCAGATCGCGGTACACGGCAATGGCGATGCCTCCATTGACGATATTCTCGACGCCTTCGCTGCCGCCCAGGCCGCGCACCCGGTGGCGGACCCCCGATTCCTCCTGATTCACTCGCAAATGGCCCGCAGGGACCAGATCGAACGCATGGGGGAACTGGGCGTGACGCCGAGTTTCTTTGCTGCGCACACCTGGTACTGGGGCGATCGCCACCGGGATATCTTCATTGGCCCCGAGCGGGCCGCAGAGATCAGCCCCGCGGCCTGGGCGCAGGAGGCGGGCTTGCGCTTCACTTCGCACATGGACACGCCGGTCACGCCGATGCGGCCCCTGCAGGCCGTCTGGAGCATGGTCTATCGGGAAACCGTGGGCGGCGACGTGCTCGGCCCGGAGCAGCGCATCGATGTCATGACTGCGCTGCGGGCGGTGACCATCGATGCCGCCTGGCAGATATTCCAGGAGGACAATCGCGGCTCTTTGGAGCCGGGCAAGTACGCCGATCTGGTGCTGTTGAACGGCAGTCCGCTGCGTGACTCGTACGCTCTGCGGGAACTGCAGGTGGACGGTACCTGGGTCAATGGAGCCCGGATTTACAAGCGCCGCTGAGCGGTACCGCGTGCCCGCGTGGACAGCGCGGGTGCTATCCGATATAACGTGCTGACCGGGTCAGGCTGTCAGGCCGGGGTTGCGCACAGGGGAGCCGCGCCGAATGTATCGCTACAGTGTCGACAACACGATTATCTATACCTCCGAAGATCTGGTCCTGTTCAAGGAATCCCCCTTTGCCTCCTGGATGGAGCGCCTGACCCTGGAAAATCCGGGCCACGGTATCCAGCCCGATGCGGGCAGTGCGCCCCCGGGGGATACCATGCTGCGCCAGGACGACGTCGCCGGCATGCTGCGCTCGCAGGGACGCACTGTGGTGCTGGTGGATTGGGAGGAGTCCGAGGCCCTGCGCCGCAGCGCGACCCTGGCGGCGATGGGCGAGGGCGCCGACTTTATCGTCAACGGCCAGCTGGCGGTCGGGCCGCTTGCGGGTTCCAGCAATCTGCTGATGAAGACCAGCGGTTACTCCGAACTGGGTGATTATCTGTACGTTCCCTGTGACACCCAGGGCAAGACCAATCTGCACTCCGCGTTTCGCCTGTGCTTCCTGGCCGACCTGCTGCACAGCCTGCAGGGTGTCCTGCCGCCGCGCATGCTCATCATACGCGGGGGCGGGGACGTGCTGCCGCTGCAGACCGAGGATCACATCTACCACTACCGGGCGGTGAAGCAGCGTTTCATGGAAGCGCAACGCAATTTTCGCAAACACAGGATGCCCGATCCCTCGCTTTCCGCCCACTCTGGGCGCTGGTCCGACTGCGCCAACGAGGTGCTGAAGCAGCGGGCGCTGCAAGCTGAGGCGGGCGCCGAGCCGCTGCCTGCGGATCTCGACCAGTCGCTGCCGGAGCGGGAACAGCTGCGGGAGTTGCCACCGGTACAGGTACTGCTGACATCGGCGCAGGCCGGAACCCGTGGGGCGGTGGCCTACGCCCCGGACCCGGTGCAGACGGGCGCCGAAGTGGTGCTGGAGGACCTGTCGTTTATCGGCAGAGCAGCCCGGCAGTCCCGCGAACCGGCTGTGGAGCGTCGTCGGCGTCAAGCGCCGCCGCCGGCACTCGGTGATCCCGAGCCCGCGGTGGCGCGCCAGTCCCGTCCCGGCGACGCACACCCGCTGGACCCGCCGGGATTCAGCTTCGCCGGGCGCCCGTCAATGGCGGTGGAGCCAGCGGCTCCCAATCCGGCCGCGGCGTCTCCCGGGACAGGCGGCGGCATGGTGGATCGCGACGATGAAACGGGCGATCGCTTTACCCCGGTGCCGTTCTCCGCCAGCCTCAACACCCGGGACGCAGTGGACGACTAAAGCGAGTCCGCGCGCTCAGCTCATCTCCAGCAGGGGTTTCGTCGGCCTGACGAACAGGCACTCACAGGTAGCGGTGAGGGCCCCGCCCGCGTGCATCTCCCCGGTCACCACCGTTTTTCGGCCCACGCTTTCCCGCAGGCGTGCACTGAGATCCAGGTCGGTGTTCAGCGGTGTGGGGCGCAGATAGCGCACACTCAGCGTACCGGTCATGCCGGGGTTGTTCCCGGCCAACTGTGCCATGCCCAGGAACTGGTCGAAGATGGCGGCGACAAAGCCGCCGTGGATGAAGCCCGGGGGCCCCTCATAGGCGTAGCCGCAGCGCACAGTGCCAAAGGCCTGGTCGCCCCTGAGCCACATGTTCAGCTGCGGTGACAGGGGATTGCTCCAGCCGCCCAGGGCATTCAGTTCATGGTTCACTTCACCGTGACCGCCGTGCTTGCCGTCGCGCAGGAAGGCCAGCAGTCCGCGCAGACGCGGTCGCGCGGCAAGGGCGTCTGCCTGGGCTTCCATCAGCTCGGCCAGGGCGTCGATGTCCGCGGTAGGGGCGTCGCTGGTAACCAGCACATCGATCAATTCCCGCAGGGCCTGGGCCGCCCGCCGCTTGGCCTCCCAGTGGGGGGAGAACGGCGGGGAAACCTCCTCGGAAGTGAAGGGGTTGAAGACGGATTCAGTGCCGTCGTGGTCTGGAAACATCGGCGTATCCTGTTCGTGGCGGTGCTCAGCGCAGCTTGCGGAAGCAGTCCCGCAGCTCGCTGATCATCAGGTGTGGCTGTTCCAGGGCCGCGAAGTGGCCACCGACCGGGAGTTCATTCCAGTGGATGAGCTGGGAAAAGCGCTTCTCCGCCCAGCGCCGGCTACTGCGAAAAATCTCTTTGGGGAAGATCGAGCAGCCCACCGGCATCGCAATCGGATCGACGTTGGGGCTGCCGAAGCTTTCCCAGTACAGCCGGGCCGAACTGGCGGCGGCGTTGTTGAGCCAATAGATCATCACGTTGTCGAGCAGCTCATCGCGCTCGATCACATGCTCGGGGTGCTTGACCCCGTCCTGTTCACAGTCGGTCCAGGCGTAGAACTTCTCGATAATCCAGGCCATCTGGCCGACGGGTGAGTCCGCCAGGCCGTAGCCCAGGGTTTGCGGCCGCGTGGACTGCTGCTTCGAGTAGCCGGAATCCCACCGATCGTAGTAGCCCATTGACTCCAGGGCGGCCTGTTCCTGTGGGCTGAGGTCGTTCATGGTGTCCGGGTCCGGTGCCACAATGGGCATGTTGACATGTATCCCGGCGCAGTGGGTGGTTTCCGTCAGGCCCATGCTCTGGGTGATCATGCTGCCCCAGTCGCCCCCCTGGGCCACATAGCGGTCGTAACCCAGGCGCGCCATCAGCTCACCCCACATGCGCCCGATCATTTCCACCGACGTCCCGGTGGTGTCGGGCTTGCCGGAAAAGCCGTAGCCCGGGAGGGAGGGAATCACCAGGTGGAAGGCATCGGCGGCATCGCCGCCGTCAGCCACGGGATCCACCAGCGCATCGATAATATGGCGGAACTCGAGAATGGAGCCGGGCCAGCCGTGGGACATGATTAGTGGCATGGCTTCCGGGTGGGGCGAGCGAAAGTGGAGGAAGTGAATGTCCAGCCCGCGGATACGGATGCGGAACTGGGGCCAGGCATTCATTTCCGCCTCGCAGCGGCGCCAGTCGTAGTCATTGGCCCAATATTCCGCCAGCTCCCGGGTGTACCCCAGGGGTATGCCCTGGCTCCAGTCGTCACAGGTTTCCCGCTCCGGCCAGCGGGTCATCGCCAAGCGCTGGCGCAGGTCGGTGAGGGCGTCTTCTGGGATGGCTATGGTGTAGGGTGAAATCTCGTCGCTCATGGTCTTCGTCCCCGGGGTGGACGTTAACCGTAGCCACAGCGGCCGCCCTATGCAAGCAGCCGCGACGCTCTCAGCAGAGGTGGTTCAGCTGCTCAGCCCGTGGGCATGGGTTGCCGGGCCGTTGCCTTCGGCTTTGGCCGTCTGCTGCCGGGGAGCGGTGAAGTCGCGCAGGAAAGGTTGCAGGGTCTCCCGCTCTGCCGCCTCGTCCCTGGTCCTGGCGAGCAGATGCGTGGTCCGCGGCTCACGGTCCAGGAACAGCTTTCCCGTGACCTTGCCCGCCTCGCTGGCCACCGCCAGCCAGACGATGGTGTCCGCGCCTTCCTCCGGGCTGCGCAGAATGCGCCTGGTAAGCTTGTGGAATCCGGGTAGAGCGCTCTCCACACCCGGGGTGTCGGCCCAGCCGGGGTGCATGGCATTGACGACAATGCCGTCGCTGGCCCAGGCCTCGGCCCACTGCTCGGTCAGTACCATCAGCGCTCGCTTGCAGCGGGCATAGGCGACACTGCCGGAGTAGCCTTCCTCCCGGGCGACCAGCTTGTCGACCCGCAGCGGTTGCGAGTACATGCCGCCGGAGACCACGTTGACTACCCGGCCCTGTGGCGCTGCCGCGAGCAGCGGGCGCAGGCCCTCAGTCAGCCGATAGGGGCTCAGCAGCAGCAGGGCAAAGCTCTGTTCGATACCTTCCCGGGTCTCGCCGCGAGGGTTGAACAGCGCACCGGCGTTGTTGATGAGTACGTCAATCGGCCGGCCCCGGCGCAGCAGGCGCTCGATCAGGCGCTGGACCTCGGTCATCAGGCTGAGATCAGCCACCTCCACGAAGATCGCTGTGTTCCCGGTTTCGCGCTGCAGTTCCTTCACCAGCTCAATGGCTTTGGCCTCGTTGCGAATGACCAGGGTCAGGGACGCCCCGCGCTCGGCCAGTGCCCGGGCGGTCGCCAGCCCGAGGCCGGAGCTGGCGCCGGTGATGACCACGTGCTTGTCGCCCATCCATGCCGACATCGGGTTCCAGTAGCGGCGCCCCTGGCTGTAGCCGCGGCGACTGAAATGGGCGACGCCGGGCAGGACCCAGCGGTCGGCGCGGGCGCTGCCGGCGGAAATCGTCGGGGCGGGATAATCGTCTTCCAGAGCGCGTTTCATGCCCTGCACCGAGTTGTATCCCATTTTCTCCATGCCCCTGCGCAGGGCTCCCTGCGCCGGCCCCAGGGGGATCTTGAAGTTGAAGCTGGCGCGGTAGTCTATGTGGGTTCCCGTGGCCGTCTCGGAAAAGTGAATGACATCGTCGACCTCGAACAGCCGACAGCTGCCGTGCAGCTCGATGGCCTTGTCGGGTTCCAGGTGGGTCACCGTGTAGAGCAGGTCCACCGAGCCCACCGGCATTTCGCAGGTGACGTTGAACTGGGTGCCGACGGCGACAGGGCCTGCACTCAGCTTTTCTGCTGCGATGGCGGTAGCATCCCACTCGGCAGTGGTGCGGAAATCCTTGACGTAGTCAAAGGCTTCCCGGACCGGGCGCGGCACCTCGATTTTCTCATGCAGTACGATCATCGGCGATCGACCTCGTTGACTCAGTGGCTGTGTATACGCCCGACAGGCCCGTACAGATTTCTCCACAACATAACTCCAGTATAGACCGCAGCGCCCAGCTGCGCCGGAGCGGCCTGTCGCAGGGGACAGGCCGAGGGTATAGAATTACGGGTTTACGGACGGGTATTGCCCACACCGGGGCAGACAGTGGAGTGCACGATGTTAATCGACGGCAGACAATTTCCGCGGCCAGCGCAACTGGCCCTACTGCTCGCCCTGTTGGCGCCGACTGCGTTTGCGCAGTACGACATCCAGACCCGTCTTCCCACGTGTGCCTCGCTCAAGTGGTCCAGCGCAGTGCACAACAGCTACCCTGATATTGATGAGATATGCCAGGGTGTCTACGAGCGGGACGGTGTGCTCTATGCGCGGGCGGAAGTGGAGGTGCTGCGGGTGAGCGGCAACCGCCTGACGCTGCGCACGGTGCACACCGACGGCAGCCGCGGACACCAGACCAGTATGCGGGTCGGGCCCAACTGGCGGGCGCGAATCGACGGCAAGGACTATCGCGCGGGGGAGTTGGTCGGCGGGCAGCGCCTGACGGTGTACATTCCCCAGGACCGTTTCGCCTTCACCCTTGATGGCTCAAGCGGTGTCGCCGAGTTCGACGACACGCCCGCTGATGGCAGTGAGGTCCCGGCGGAGGGCAGTGAAGTCCCGGAGTAGCCTACTCTTCCACCCAGATCCTGCGCAGGGGTTCGCCGAAGTCGTCGTACAGGGTTTTGCGCCGGGGTTGCGGCCGTCGGCTGCGCTTGGGCCCCGGGTTGCGTTTGAGCAGGGCCTTGCGCCGCTGTTCGATGGCGGCGACCACTTCCGGTACCAGGGTGCGCTCGGCCCGCGGTTCCAGGAACAGGCGGCGGGTCAGGTAAAGCGGTGCGTCCAGCGGGTCTTTACCGCTGATTCCCTGGGGTACGGATTCAACTTCTCCGCCCTTTTGCAGAAAGCGCCTGGTTTCGCTCTCCAGCGCTTCCCGCAGCTCCGCCTTGCTCGGTGGTTTCTTCACAGTGATGAGTGCCTGTATTAGGTCCCGACTGGCCGGCCAAAATACCCCAGTATAGCGGCCCCGGCGCAGAATCATAGTTCTGCGGCTTGCCCCCGACTCCGTTGTGCAGCGCGTCGGCATTCTGGTTTAATGCAGGCCTCGTTTACCCCGGAGTGTTTCCATGGTCTGGTTTATCCTGGCGGTTCTGGTGTTTTTCGCCTTCAGTCTCCTGTATCTGCGCGGCGAGAACCTGTCGCGCTACGATGCACCGCCGCTGCCCGCACCCCAGGGTAAACCCAGTCCGGAGCACGCCGCGGTGCTGGCAAAGCTGAATGAATTTGCCAGCTCCGGTCAGGCGCTTCGCGGCCGCGGCAGATTGCAGGCGATCCGGGGCTATATGGATTCGCTCAGCGACGGTATCGAATTCGCCAGCCGGTTTCAGGAGGTCGCCGAGGGCCAGTTGCGCGGGGAGTGGGTGCTGGCACCGGGCTGTGATCCGCGCCGCCGATTGCTCTATATTCACGGCGGGGCCTGGTTTGCCGGCAGTCCGCGCAGCCACCGCGCCATCACCGACCGCCTGGCGCGCCTCACCGGCGCAGCGGTATTTTCCCTGGATTACCGCTTGATTCCGGAGCACCGTCGCCGCGACGGCATTGAGGATTGCCGCAACGCCTGGCGCTGGCTACTGGCCAATGGCCCCGAGGGTCCGGACGCACTGGACTACGGCATGGTTGCAGGGGATTCCGCCGGTGGCAGCCTGACTTTGGGGCTGCTGGCGTGGATTCGCGACGAGGGTTTGAGGGCGCCGGACGCGGCCATCGCATTCTCGCCGTCCACCGATGTCACCATGAGTGGGCCCAGCATGCGCACTAACCTGGCCACCGATCACATGCTCGGGCCCCTGTTCGGCAAGTTGGCGCGCATACCGACCATCCTGCTCCTGTGGCTGACCTGGTTCAACAATCGCATACTGCCCTCGCATCCCGATGTCTCGCCCCTGCGAGGCAAGCTGGGTGGTTTGCCGCCTGTCCTGATCCAGGCCAGTGAGCAGGAAATGCTGCTCGATGACGCCCGCCGCTATGTCGCCCGCGCCCAGGAGGCCGGCTCCCCGGTGGAGTTGCAAACCTGGCCCCACATGGTGCATGTGTGGCAGATGTTCACCCCGGATCTGCCGGAGGCCGAGGAAGCCTACGCCAATATTGCCGAGTTCCTCGCCAGTGCGGGCGTTCCAGTGGCTGAGGGTGGCGATCTGTGAATACGCTGCGTTCGGCGCTGGTGTTCCTGTGGATGGTCATCAGTGTCATCCCCATGGGTTTCGGGCTCATCGTGTGTTCGCTGTTCATGAGCGATACCCGGCTGTGGTGGACTTTCGCTGTGCCCTGGCTGCGCGGCGTTATTGCCGCCGCCAGAATAGTGGGACTGGTGCGGTACCGGATCCACGGCGCGGAGAACCTGCCCAAGGCCGAGGATATGCGCCGTATCGTGCTCTGCCCGAAGCACCAGTCGACCTGGGAGACCTTTTTCTTTCCCAGCATGACGCCACATCCTCTGGCCTATGTGTTCAAGCACGAGCTGCTGTATATCCCGATTTTTGGCTGGTGCCTGGCGCGGCTGAAAATGGTGCATATTGACCGCAGCAAGCGCTCCGAAGCCTGGGGCAAAGTGGCCGCGCAGGGCAGGGTACTGATGGACCGGGGCAAGTGGATCATCATGTTTCCCGAGGGCACCCGCACCGAGCGCGGCGGCAAGGGCAGCTACAAGACCGGCGCCACCCGGCTGGCCGTTGCGACCGGCGCCAGTGTCATCCCGGTAGCAGTGACCTCGGGACGATGCTGGCCGCGACGGTCCTTCGCTCTCCGCCCCGGGGTGATTGATGTCTCCATCGGGACGCCGGTGTCGGCAGTGGACCGTCGGCCGGGCGAGTTGATGGAGGAGGTCGAGCGCTGGATTGAAGCTGAAATGCGGCGTCTGGATCCCGAGGCCTACCATGCGTGAACGTCATGTCCGTATCGCCCTGGTCAGTACCGATGATCCCTTTGCCAGCAGCCTCGTAGCCGAGCTCAATCGCTGCGCC
Source organism: uncultured Haliea sp. (assembly GCA_947258585.1). Classification (GTDB taxonomy): domain Bacteria; phylum Pseudomonadota; class Gammaproteobacteria; order Pseudomonadales; family Halieaceae; genus Haliea. The sequence continues at coordinate 31,559 of CAMYIZ010000037.1, forward strand.
GCCGGCGAACAGCGCAGCCCGCAGCACTGTGAGCTGCAGTTCGTGCAAGCCGGGGATGTCGCGGAGGCGCACCGGCTGGCGAGCGAGGACGGCTTGCTGCAGGCCATGGTGTTCGACGCGGTCACCCTGGCCGCTGCAGCGCAGGCCATTGCCGATTTGGCGCAGCTGCGCCCGGAGCTGGACCTGTACCTGATGCCGGAGGCCGGTACGGACTACGGCCAGCTGCCGGTAGAGCTGCTCGACCGCCTCGACAGCAAGCCGGCGCACCTTTACCGGCAGGTAAGGACCGCGATCCAGCGCCGCGCCCGCACGCCCTTTGCCGACACCCTGCGCGACTATGTGTACAGCGCCAAGGACGCCTGGCACACCCCCGGTCACTCCGGCGGCGACAGCCTGCGCGACAGCCCCTGGGTCAGCGACTTCTACCAGATGATGGGCGAACATATCTTCAATACCGACCTGTCGGTCTCGGTGCAGTCCCTGGATTCGCTGCTGGAACCGCACAGCGTGATCCAGGAGGCGCAGGAGCTGGCGGCCCAGGCTTTCGGCGCCCGCCACACGTTTTTTGTCACCAACGGCACCTCGACCGCGAACAAGGTGATCATGCAGCAGCTGCTGGGCGCCGGCGGCAAGGTCATTCTCGACCAGGCCTGCCACAAATCGGTACACCACGCGGTGGTCCTGTTCGGCGCCGAGCCGGTTTACCTGGCGGCGTCCCTGAATCCGCGCTTCGGTTTTTATGGCCCGGTACCGCGCCAGCGGGTACTGGATGCAATCGACGCCCACCCGGATGCGCGCCTGCTGGTGTTGACCAGCTGCACCTACGACGGCTTCCGCTACGACCTGGCGCCGATCATCGCCCACGCGCACGCGGCCGGTATCAAGGTGCTGGTGGACGAGGCCTGGTATGCGCACGGCCGCTTCCACCCGGAGCTGCGCCCCTGTGCCCTGGATTGCGGGGCAGACTACGTCACCCAGAGCACCCACAAGATGCTCTCGGCGTTTTCCCAGGCCAGCATGATCCACGTCTCCGATCCGGATTTCGACGAGCACCGGTTCCGCGAGAATCTCAACATGCACACCTCCACCAGCCCCCAGTACGCGATGATTGCCAGCCTGGACGTGGCGCGCAAGCAGATGAGCCTGGAGGGATTTGCCCGGCTCCAGGCCTGCTTCGACATCGCCGCCCAGCTCCGCGAGGGTATCAATCGCACCGGGATATTCCGGGTGCTGGAGCTGGCGGACATGCTGCCGGAGGAACTGGATGGCGACGGCATCCGCCTCGACCCCTGCAAGCTGAGCGTGGATGTGTCCGCCTCCGGTTACTCCGCCCGGCAGTTGCAGCTGGCGCTGTTCGAGGACCACGGTATCCAGATCGAGAAGGTGACCCACAATACCCTCAGCGTCCTGGTGACCCTCGGGGCGACCGACAGCAAGGTACTGCGCTTGCTCAACGCCCTGAACAAGCTGGCGCAGAAGGCGCCGGTCAACAGGGGCGCGGCCGTTACCCGGCGCACGGTCACCCCGTTGCCCGCCCTCGCCGATTTTGCCTGCCTGCCCCGCGACGCCTACTTTGGCCCGTCGCGGGTGGTGCCGCTGAACGCCAGCAGCCGCGGCGTCAACGAGGCGCTGGTGGGCGCTGTCAGCGCGGACCAGGTCGTGCCCTATCCGCCGGGTATTCCGGTGCTGGTACCGGGGCAGGTGATTACCAGCGATATCGCCCACTTTTTGTTCGACCTCTACCACGGCAATACCGGTATCGAGATACACGGTCTGCTGGAGGAGGGGGAAGAACCCTGCCTGCGGCTACTGCAGGGGCTGGCCTGATATCCGCGCATGGTCTAGGCTATGGCATTTTTCGCGCGTCGGGACGAGTGTTCGGCGCTTCAGACCAGGGAGGTTGATACACCATGGCGATTCAGACACGACACATTGCATACCAGCACGCGGGCCAGACCTACGAGGGCATGCTGGCCTGGGACGATGCGGCCACGGGGCCACGCCCGGGCGTGGCTGTGGCCCACACCTGGGCCGGGCGCAGCGAGTTCGAAGAGCAAAAAGCCAGGGAGCTGGCGCAACAGGGCTACGTCGGCTTCGCCCTGGACATGTTTGGCAAGGGGGTTCGCGGTGAGGGTGCCGAGCAGTGCCAGGGCCTGATCGCGCCGCTGCTGGAGGATCGCGCCCTGTTGCAGGATCTGGTGAGGCTGGCGATGGACGTCATGAGCAAGCAGGCAGAGGTGGACGCAACGCGGGTGGCCGCCATGGGCTACTGCTTCGGCGGACTGACCGTGTTGGACCTGGCCCGCACCGGTGCCGATGTCCGCGGTGTGGTCAGCTTCCACGGACTGTTCAATGCACCGGGGAACACCGCGGGTACGAAGATCAAGGCCAAGGTGCTGTGCCTGCACGGCTACGATGACCCCATGGCGCAGCCCGACAGCCTGCTGGCCCTGGCACAGGAACTCAGCGCAGCCGGCGCCGACTGGCAGGTGCACGCCTACGGCAATACCCTGCACGCCTTCACCAACCCACAGGCCAATGACCCCGATTTCGGTACGGTCTACAGTGCCGCCGCCGATCGCCGCTCCACGCAGGCACTGTACAATTTTCTGGACGAGGTCCTGGCCTGACTACCATGCAACTCTACGATTACTTCCGTTCTTCCGCGGCGTTCCGGCTGCGGATCGCGTTGAACCTCAAGGGGCTTGCCTACGACTCCCTGGCGGTCAACCTGGTGACCAACGAGCAGCGCGATGCCGGTTTTCTCGCCCTGAATCCACAGGGCCTGGTGCCTGCGCTCGCTACCGACAGCGGCGAACTGCTGACCCAGTCGGTTGCCATACTCGAGTGGCTGGAGGAGGCGTATCCGGAGCCCCCGCTGTTGCCGCTGGACGCCCTCGGGCGGGCCCGGGTCCGGGCCATGGTGCAGGCCATTGCCTGCGATATCCATCCGCTGAACAACCTGCGAGTGCAGCGTTACCTGGTGGACACGCTGGGCGTTTCCGAGGACGCCAAGCTGGCCTGGTACCACCACTGGATCGCGCTGGGCTTTGCGGCCCTGGAGCAACAGGTCGGCGGTGAACGCTACTGCTTCGGTGATGCTCCCACCCTCGCCGATGCCTGCCTGCTGCCCCAGATGTACAACGCCCGACGCTTTGGCCAGGATCTGCAGCCCTATCCGCGGCTACAGGCCATTGCCGCCCACCTGGAGCAGCTTCCGGCATTTGCTGCCGCCTCCCCGGAAGCGGTTGCCCCGGCCTGACCCCGGTCCCGATTGCGCACACAGGTGAGTTCCCGATGATCGACAGCCAGCCCATACTCGTTGCGCACGCCCAGCACACCTGGCGTGATCGCGATGCCAGCCGCAGCCCGCTGGATGCCCTGGAAAGCGTGTCTCGCAGCGCCCTGGCGAACGCAGCCTGTAGCGGCCTGCTGCAGAGCATCGACACTGTTGTGACAGTGCCCTCTCTCGCGACCCAGGTGCCGGATCTTGCGGGACTGACACCGGCCAACACCGGCTCCGCCCTGTGCCAGCGCCTCGGTGTGCAGGCCGGGACCTTCAGTACCGATGTCGGCGGCAACACGCCGCAGCTGATGGTGAACTATTTCGCTGACCGGCTGGCGGCCGGCACTTCAAAAGCCGTACTGGTGGCCGGCGGCGAATTGTTCGCTACCCTGTTTGCGGCCCTGTCTTCGGGCCAGGACATCAGCCACTGGCAGACTGGCGGCGACCAGCCCGCAGTCCAGCTCGGCTCGCCGAGGGATCCGGCCAACGCGCTGGAGCAGGCCCACGGCATGTTCGAGCCGATCAACACCTATCCGCTGTTCGAGAGTGCCCTGCGCCACGCCCGGGGCTGGGATCGGGATACCCACCTGCAGCGCCTGGCGCAGCTGGTGAGCGACATGAGTGCGGTGGCGGCACAGAACCCTTTTGCCTGGCGCCAGGAGCTCCTGACCCCGGCACAGGTGCTGGATACCGGCGCCGGCAACCGCATGATCACCTGGCCCTACACCAAGGTCATGAATGCGATCCTGGCGGTGGACATGGCATCCGCCGTGATCATGACCACGGTCGGTGAGGCGCGGCGGCTGGGCATCGATCCCGGGCAGTGGGTCTACCTGCGTGGGGGGGCGGAAGCCAACGATATCTGGAACGTCAGTGAGCGGCCGGTGTTGCACGAGTCCCCCGCGATTGCGGCCTGCGCCGCTGCCGCGCTGCATATGGCAGGCCTGTCCCTGGACGCGCTGGACCGGTTTGACCTGTACAGCTGTTTTCCCTCCGCGGTACAGGTGACCTGCGAGGCCATCGGCCTGGCCATTGACGATCCGCGGGGCGTCACCGTCACCGGCGGCCTGACCCTGTTCGGGGGTCCCGGAAACAATTACTCCCTGCACGGTATTGCCGAAATGGTCGCGCAGCTGCAGGCTGGCAAAGGGCGTCACGGCATGGTGACGGCCAACGGCAACTACCTCACCAAGCACGCTGTCGGTATTTATTCCCGCGACCCGGGTGACTCCCCCTGGCCGCTGGCGCGCCCGGACCTCCAAACCACGCTGGATGCCGCGCCCCGGTTGCGAGTGGACGCCGCCGCCAAAGGTACGGGCACCATTGACGCCTGTGCGGTGGCTTTCGACAGGGAGGGGCCGAGCCGGGGTATCGTGCTCGGCCGCATGGGCGACGGCAGCCGGTTTGTCGCCAATACTCCCCGGGGCGACGCCGCGGCACTGGAGCGCCTGCTGGCGGACGACCCGGTGGGTGAGCAGGGACGGGTGACGCCCGGTGCCAGGGTGAACAGTTTCGAGTTCTGAGCGACCGACGGTTCCCGCAAGAGCCAGTTGCGCAAGATTGGCCGTCAACCCCGCGGATTCAGGTCACTGGCTCGCCCAATGCCTCGCCCAGCGCCGCGATCACGCGGTCGATGTCGGCGGCGGAGACGTCGAGATGCGTGACCAGGCGGATGGTCCGCCCAGCGGGGATCAGGATTCCGGCAGACCTGAGCTGCGCCTGAAGAGCAAGCCCCCGCTCTGCCGAGGCCAGCTCGATATGCACCATGTTGGTGTGCACTACGCAGCTGACAATGCCGGGTAGTGCGATCAAGCCCGCGTGCAGACGCGCCGCGTTGGCATGGTCCTCCGCCAGGCGCTCGACATGGTGATCCAGGGCATGGTCGATGGCGGCGGCGATAATCCCCGCCTGGCGCATGCCGCCGCCGACCATCTTGCGCCAGCGGCGCGCCTCGCGAATGAATTCCCCCGACCCTGCCAGAACCGAGCCCATGGGGGCTCCCAAGCCCTTGGAACAGCACAGGCTGACACTGTCGGCATGCGCGGCCAGTTCCGCGATGGACGTGCCGCTGGCGACCGCGGCGTTGAACAGTCGGGCTCCGTCGAGATGGATGCGCAGGCCGTGGCGGTCCGCCAGGTCGCGGACCTGGGCGGTGTAGCCTTCGGGCATGACCCGTCCGGCGTGGGTGTTCTCCAGCGCCAGCAGCCGCGAGCGGGCGAAGTGCACGTCATCCGCCTTGATCGCGGCCTGCATGTCGCTCAGGGCAACTGTGCCATCGGCCTGCACTGGCAAGGGCTGGGGCTGGATACTGCCCAGCACAGCGGCACCACCGGCCTCATAGAAATACGTGTGGTAGTGCTGGCCGACGATGTATTCATCGCCGCGCTGGCAGTGGCTCAGCAGGGCGACCAGGTTGCTCTGGGTGCCGGTGGGCAGCAGCAGGGCGGCTTCCTTGCCCGCCAGGGCTGCCACCCGGGCCTCCAGGGCATTGACACTGGGGTCGTCACCGAAGACATCGTCGCCCACCGCGGCGGCGGCCAGTGCCGCACGCATGGCAGCTGTGGGGCGGGTCACGGTATCACTGCGCAGGTCTATCAAGCTGTGCATGGCGCTCCTGTTGGCGTTGTGGTGAGAGTTTGGCGCGGAAGGCTGGACTATAAAGCAGATGGCCAGCGCTGCCCATTACCCGGGGAAGGCAGGCGGCCGGGTGTCACTTTGGGTCAATTTTTTTGCCGGCTGGCATCATTGTCTTCCCCGACGGCAGCTCTCACTATGCGTGCTCACATTCTGTTTCATTGAGCAACGAGGGTACCTATGACACATCCCGCCTATATCTACGATGCTGTGCGCACTCCGCGCAGCAAGGGCAAGGCCGGCGGCAGCCTGTACGAGGTGAAGCCGGTGGACCTGGGCGCTGGCCTGCTGCGGGCCCTGCAGTCCCGGCACGACCTGGACACGGCCTATGTCGATGATGTGGTCATGGGCTGCGTCACGCCCGTGGGTGAGCAGGGCTCCGATATCGCCAAGATGATCGTGCAGAACGCGGACTGGGACGAGTCCGTGGCCGGTGTGCAGCTGGACCGGTTCTGCGCCTCCGGTCTGGAGGCGGTCAACATCGCCGCGCAGAAAGTGGCCTCGGGCTGGGAAGACCTGGTGGTGGCCGGTGGCGTCGAGTGCATGTCGCGGGTACCCATGGGCAGCAATGGCGGGGCCATGGGGGGCGATCCGGCGTTCAGCCTGAAAACCGGCTTCGTGCCCCAGGGCATTGGTGCCGATACCATCGCCACCCTGGAGGGCTGGAGCCGGGAGGATGTGGACGCCTTTGCCCTCGAATCCCAGCGCCGCGCCGCCCACGCGCGGGACAACGGCTACTTCGACCGCTCTGTCATCCCGGTGCGCGATCGCAACGGCCTGGTGATCCTGGAGCGCGACGATTTTATCAAGCCGGATACCACCCCGGAAGGCCTGGCGGGGCTCAAGCCCTCCTTTGCGGTGCCCGGACAAATGGGCTTTGATGACGTGATCCTCGCCAAATACAACACCCTGGAGAAGATCAACCATGTGCACACGCCGGGCAATTCCTCCGGGATTGTCGATGGCAGCAGCGCGGTCCTGATCGGCAGCGAAAAGGCCGGCAAGGATCTCGGCCTGACGCCACGGGGGCGTATCGTCGCGACCGCGGTACTCTCCACCGACCCCATCATCATGCTGACCGGTCCCGGTCCGGCGGCGGAGAAATGCCTGCGCAAGGCGGGCCTGAAAACGTCCGATATAGACCTGTGGGAAATCAATGAAGCCTTTGCTTCCGTGGCCATGCGCTACATGAAGGACCTGGATATTGATCACTCGGTGACCAACGTCAACGGCGGCGCCATCGCCATGGGCCACCCGCTGGGTGCCACCGGCGCGATGCTGGTCAGCATTATGCTGGATGAGCTCGAACGCCGTGGTCTCAAGCGCGCCATGCTGTCCCTGTGCGTGGGCGGTGGCATGGGGATCTCTACCATTATCGAGCGTGTCTAGACAGCCAGCGAACAGGAAAAGGATCGAGTGACAATGAGTGTATTCAAGTACGAGAAAGACGCCGACGGCATCGTGACAATTACCATGGACATGACCGGACCGGTCAATGCCATGAACGAAGAGTACCGGGTGGCGATGGATGAGACCCTGGCGCGCCTGGACGCGGAAGAGGGTTTGTCCGGAGTCGTCATCTCCTCGGCGAAAAAAGTGTTCTTTGCCGGCGGCGACCTGAACGATCTGCTGGCGGCGAGTCCAGGTGACGAAGCGGCCTTCATGGCCGAGGGGGAGCGGGTCAAGTCCGGTCTGCGCCGGTTGGAAAAGCTGCCGGTGCCGGTGGTTGCAGCCATCAACGGTGCGGCGCTGGGTGGTGGCTTCGAGATTGCCCTGGCCTGTAATTACCGTGTTGCCTGCAACGATCGCAGTGTCCAGCTGGGCCTCCCGGAGGTCAGCCTGGGACTGCTGCCGGGTGGCGGTGGTGTGGTACGCATGGTCAATCTGTTGGGTCTGGAAAAGGCGCTGCCCTACCTGCTTGAGGGTACCCGCATGGATGCAGCTGCCGCTCTGGAGGCGGGTCTGGTACACGCCCTGGTAGAGTCGCAGGAGCAACTGGTTCCCGCCGCCAAGGCCTGGATACTGGGGCAGTCGGACAAGGCCGACGCCGGCCTGCAGCCCTGGGACCGCAAGGGCTTCCGGCTGCCGGGTGGTTCGGTCTCGAGCCCGCAAGTGGCGCAGCTCATTACCATTGCACCGGCCATGCTGCGGAAGAAAACCCGGGGCCTGATGCCGGCCCCCGAGGTCATTCTGGACTGTGCGGTGGAAGCCGCGCGGCTGGATTTTGATACCGCCCTGAAAATCGAGTCCCGGGGGCTGACCTGGCTGGCAATGACGCCGGTGGCGAAGAACATGATCTCCACGTTCTTCTTCGCCATGAACCGGGTCAATCGCGGTGGAAGCCGGCCCCCGGCCGTGCCGCCCCAGACCGTGACCAGGGTCGGTGTGCTGGGCGCCGGGATGATGGGGCAGGGGATCGCCTACGCGTCCGCCATGGCTGGCATTGAGGTGGTGCTCAAGGATATCTCGGTCGAGGCCGCCGAGAAGGGCAAGGCCTATAGCGAGGCACTGCTGGCGAAGCGTGTGCAGCGCGGCAAGATGAGCGAAGAGAACAAGCAGCAGGTGCTGGACCTGATCCTGCCCACGGCCAGCAATGACGATCTCGCTGGCTGCGACTTCATTGTCGAGGCGGTGTTCGAGAACCTCGCATTGAAGCACAAGATAACCCGGGAACTGGAAGGGCAGCTGGCGGCGGGCGGGGTCTGGGGCTCGAATACCTCCAGCCTGCCGATCACCGAGCTGGCCACTGCCAGCAGCAAGCCGGAAAACTTTATCGGCGTCCACTTCTTTTCCCCCGTGGATAAAATGCCGCTGGTTGAGATCATTTGTGGTGAAAAGACCAGTGACGAGACCCTGGCCAAGGCCTATGACTACGCGCGCCAGATCAAAAAGACCCCGATCGTGGTCAACGACTCCCTCGGCTTCTTTACCTCACGCACCTTTGGCACCTACCTGGACGAGGGGGTGCGTATGGTGAAAGAGGGGCTGCACCCGGTGCAGGTGGAGAACATGGGCAAGGCGGTGGGCATGCCGGTGGGACCGCTGGCGGTCTACGACGAGGTCAGCCTGGAGCTGAGCATCAAGGCCCAGGCCACCTGGGAGGAAATGGGCGTTCTGGACAAGTTCGGAGACGGCAGCGTCGCCCGCGAGGTGATCAACACCATGGTCGGGGAACACGGTCGCGGCGGTCGCCATCACGGCGGCGGCTTCTACGAGTATGCGACCGATGGCAGCAAGACTATCTGGCCCGGCCTGCTGGATCTGTACTGCCGGCCCGGGGTCTCGGTGCCCGAGCAGGATATGCGGGACCGACTGCTGTTCCGGCAGGTGATCGAGTCCCTGCGCTGCCTGGAGTCCGGTGTCCTGCGCACCGTTGACGACGGCAATATCGGCTCCATCATGGGGATCGGCGCGCCGCCCTGGACCGGTGGGTTCATCCAGTTCGTGAATACCTATGGGGTGGAACGCTTTGTCAGCCGGTGTGAGGAACTGGCCAGCGCTTACGGCGAGCGGTTCGAGCCACCGGCAATTGCGCGGCAGAAACTGGCCGCCGGCGAGCTGTTCACTTAAGTCCCGTGGGGTAACTGTTTTCGCGGAACGCGCCAGCAGGTATCATGCCTGCTGATTTCCCGAGACTGCTGCCCCAATGCCTGATTTCCGATCGTCACCCGCCCGAGCTGTCCTGGCCGGGCTGATATTACTGCTCCTGCCTGCCGCTGGTCTGCAGGCGGAGACGCCGCCCCCTGCGGGCGCCTCCAGCGGCTTCTACCCGGTGCCGCAAGCCGATGAGCACCTCGTCGGGCGCCCCCAGACCACCACAGCGTCGGAAGAGGACACCCTGGTGTTGATCGGCCGTCGTTTCCGGACCGGCTATGGTGCCATTCGCGCTGCCAACCCGCTGGTGGACTCATGGTTGCCGAGGGAGGGCACGGAGGTATTGCTGCCCACCTGGCACATCCTGCCGGAGGCACCCCGGGAAGGCATAGTGGTCAATACTGCGGAAATGAGGCTCTATCATTTCGAGGCGGCCAAGGGCGACCAGCCGGCCCGGGTCGGGGTCTATGCCATCAGTATCGGACGCGACGGCCGCGAAACTCCGCTGGCCGGTGCCCGGGTAACCCGGAAGGCCGAGAATCCTACCTGGTACCCCACGGAATCCATTCGCAAGGACCGTGCTGCGCGCGGCGAGCCGGTACCTGCAGTGGTGCCCCCGGGGCCGGCCAATCCATTGGGAACCCGCGCCCTGTATCTGAACTTGCCGGCGTACCTGATCCATGGCACCAATCGCGAACTCGGTATCGGCATGCCGGTAACGGCAGGTTGCGTGCGCATGTACCCGGAGGACATCGAATACCTCTATGACCGGGTGCCCGTTGGCAGCAAGGTGGAGATCGTGCATCAGCCGGTCAAGGCGGGCTGGTCCGGTAACGTGCTGTACGTGGAGTCACACAACCCGCTGGAGGGGCTGGAAATGACCCCGGAAGAGCGCCTGCAGCAGCTGCGTGCGGCCATTGCGCGCACGGTCAGTGACCGGCCGGATTTCACGGTGGACTGGGACAAGGTGCGTGATGCGGTGATGGAATCAACCGGCGTACCGGTGCCGGTAGGCCCGATCTGGCTGGTGGATGAAAAGCTGGGAAACGAAATTGTGCAGGAAGGCGATGGTGCTACACCGGCAGGCTGATCGCCGGTGGCGAGGAGCGTGGCCTGGCGGGGCATGCGCCACCGTCCAGGCCACTCACCGGGATTACTTCTGCATTGAAGTCTTGAACGCGCGATCGATCTTGCTGTTGGCTTCGTCGGCGCTACGCTTGGCTTCTTCAGCGGTACGCTTGGCATCATTGGCGGTGCGCTCTGCACTTGCCGCAGTCTGCTTGGCTTCGTCGGCGGAGCGCTGCGCTGCTTCAGCAATGCTGCGCACTTCGTCGAGTTGTGAGGTGCTGGCACAACCGGTTGCCAGAGCGGCGAATGCGGTGATTGCTACAGCCTTGATGAGCGTGGATTTCATTGTATTACTCCTTGAGCAGGGTTGGCCTGTCAGATCTAAGAAGCCACAAAGTGGCGGGTCACGTGCTAACTTCGAACTCCCGACCTCAGGTCCTGTGAGTCGAACTTGTCTAAAATACCACTGTAGGAGCATCGCAAACCAGTGAAGAGAACAACGTTTCTGCGGTTTTGTGCATTTTTGCTGCTTTTTTCGCTCCCTCAAGCCGTCCGCGCCTTCACCCAGGTCGATACCGTACTGGTTGTGAAGTCAGAACGGATGCTCTACCTCAAGTCCAACGGTGAGATCCTGCGCCGGTATCCGGTGGCGCTGGGCCCGGTGCCCCGGGGGCACAAGCAACAGGAGGGAGACGAGCGCACGCCAGAGGGGCGCTATATCCTCGACTACAAGAATTCCGAGAGCCGCTTCTACAAGTCGATTCGGGTCTCCTACCCCAATCAGCGTGATCGCCTGCGCGCTCTGGAGCTGGGGGTCAACCCCGGGGGCAACATCATGATTCACGGCCAGCCCGAAGGTGCGGAAAAGGACGCCCAGCTGTTCAACTGGACCGATGGTTGCATCGCGGTCAGCAACGAGCACATGGATGAGATCTGGCAGTTGATTACGGTCGGAACCCCGATCGAAATCCTGCCCTGACGTTGCCCCGTCCGCCCGGGGTTCAAGGACCCTGGCAGGCTGCGGGCAGGGGTGGTAACGGGGCTGGATGATGGCTGAGGGCGCTCGCCAGGGCTGCATCGCGCCCGTAGCTGTCCGGGCGCAGGATCAGTGTGCCCTGGGCATCGACGTCTGCCGTCCAGTAGTCCATCAGCAACGGTACGGGTGCCAGCAGTGGCAGGTCGGTAGTGACGCCGCTGGCGAGACGCCTGGCGACGTCAGCAGGGGCGTACTGCTGGCTGCTGCGCAGCAGCTCCTCCGCCAGTGTCATCACATCCTCCACCCGCACGCAGCCGGAGCTGTCGGTACGCTGGGCGCGAGCGAACAGCTGTTTGCTGGGGGTATCGTGCAGGTAGACACTGAACGGGTTGGGGAAGCGGATCGCGATCTGCCCCAGGGGGTTGTCGGGGCCCGGTAGCTGGCGCAGGATGATGGCACCGGGCCGGTGCCAGTCTATGCTGTCCGGATCCAGTTCTTTGCCCTGGGCATTCAACACCCGAAGATTCTGCTCCTTCAGGTAGCCGGGGTTGGCGCGGATCGCGGGCAACTTGTCTTCGCGCAGGATCGTGGGCGGCACGGTCCAGGACGGGTTGAGGGTGAAGTGGCTGACCGCAGAACGCAGGGATGGCGTCTGCCGCAGGCTCCGGCCGACGGTGGCCCGGGCTCGCCACTGCAGCCGGGCATCCCGGTAGTATGCGATACCTGCGGCGGCGACGTCGACCACGATCTGGTGCGGCAGCTGCTCGTGCTGGAGCCAGCGCCAGCGCTCCAGATTGGCCTCCAGCTGCGCCTGCCGCTGCTCGCGAGTCTGGTTGAGCGCAAGCCGTGTGGCGGGCCCGACAATTCCGTCCACCGCAAGCAGGCGCCGGCGCTGGAAGGCTTCGACGGCGAGCGCCAGGTCCTGGTCATAGCGCAGATAGTCGACCCTGTCGCCGGCGGCAGGCAGGAGGTTCTCCGCCCGCAGTCTTGCGCGCAGCACGGGTACCCGCGGGTCCTCCTGGCCGGGCCGCAGAAGGGTGCCGCCGGGCAGTTGCGGCCAGGGCGATGCAGTGTCCCGGTCCTGCAGGGCCACCAGGGCGCTGCTCAGGGCGCGGTACACAGGCAGGTCTGGCCGCGCCAGCGCGATCGCCGCAGCCGGCTCCCGGGCGCGAGTTGGCGCGCTGTCCAGCAATGTACGACGGGCGTCTCCGAGGCTGGTCGGGCGCTGGCGCCACAGGGGCTCGATGGCCTGTCGGTCGAGGGCGCCGAAGCGCAGATCGAGCTGGGCCTGCAGCCAGCCAGCGGTCATCGCGAGCTCCCGGCAGGACCGTCTGTCATCCGCGAAGCCATTCGCTGGCGCCAGGTATCTCTGCGGGTCGAGGCCGTCGGCCACCAGGCCTGCCAGTGCCCGCTCCCAGGCGGCGCTGGCGGCGGGTTCGTTCCAGAGCGGGCGATAGTCCCGGGCGGCGTAAAACGCCGCCAGTTCCGCTGCTGTCAGCGGTCCGCCGACAGGCAAATCCGGACTGGCCGCCAGAACCGGTGCCAATTGGGAACGGAGGACGGCCGGGTTCGTTGTCGGCCCCGCGGCGACAGTCGCGGCGCTCACCGCGCAGCAGAACAGCAGCGCGCAACTGGCCAGGATCTGCTGGCCATTTGCGCGGGAATGGTTTAACCTGTTGTTTTGCATACGGAAAGCTTACCATGGCCGCAAGCATGCTACGCCCGGTTCGGATGGTATTCTGCACAATCGCACTGTTGGCGGGCTCTCTGCCCGCAGTGGGGTCCGCCAGTACGGGCCTCTTCACTGACCTCACCAGCACCGCGCCCACTCTGGACCGCAAAGTCCTGCGCAGGGCAGTATCCGCTGTTGAGTGTGCCCTGGCCAGTGGCGCGGGCAACGCCGAGCGCCTGGCGATCATCGATTTTTCCCTGCCCTCGACCGAGCAGCGTCTGTGGATCTTCGATCTGGAATCCAGGGAGTTGCTGTTGCATGAGCTGGTGGCCCATGGCCAGGGTTCAGGCCAGAACCTGGCCTCGCAGTTCTCCAACGTGTCCGGCAGTCACCAGTCCAGCATCGGCCTGTTCCGCACCAGCGAGAGCTATTACGGCCGCCACGGCTACTCCCTGCGCATGGACGGCCTGGAGCCCGGCGTCAATGACCGCGCCCGCGATCGCGCCATCGTGATTCACGGCGCGGACTATGTAGACCCGTCCTGGATCAATCGCCAGGGCCGGATCGGGCGCAGCCACGGCTGTCCGGCGGTGCGCAAGGAGGTGGCGGGGGAGGTCGTCGACACCCTGAAAGATGGCCAGTTCCTGTTTTCCTGGTACCCGGATCCGGAGTGGCTTGCCAGCTCCAGCTATCTGAACTGCCAGGGCGGGTCGCTCGCCAGCCTGCAGTAGGCGCTCTCAACTGCCCGTCGCTGCCCTGCTGCCGGGACCGGCAGTGAAACGAGCGGCGATGGCGTGGACCCTCAGGCCTTTTTCACGAACTCCGACTTGAGCTTCATGGCGCCAATGCCGTCGATCTTGCAGTCGATATCGTGGTCGCCGTCGGTCAGGCGGATATTCTTGACCCGGGTGCCCACCTTGACCACCAGGGACGAGCCCTTGACCTTCAGGTCCTTGATAACCGTCACCGTGTCGCCGTCCTGCAGCGGGTTGCCGTTGGCGTCACGGAATACAGTATCCGGTTCGTCAGCTGCCGTAGCGGTTGCCGTCCACTCATGGCCGCATTCGGGGCAGACCAGCATCGCCCGGTCTTCGTAGGTGAAAGCCGAGCCGCAGGCGGGGCAGGGTGGCAGCGCTGTCATGACAAGTCCTTGTGGTCGCGAACAAAGCCGCAATTATCGCACAGGCCGGCAGTCAGCTGGCCATCGTCATCAGCGATGCATTGCCGCCGGCGGCGGTGGTATCGATGCTTACGGACTTTTCCACCAGAGTCTGCTGTAGCAGGGTGGCGGGTGCTACACAGCTGATGAGCGGCACTATCGGGCCGTCGCGAGTCGCCAGTTCCTGTGCCACCGCACGCAGATGTCGGCTGCGAACGTGGACCATCGCACCGGCCAGGCCGGGAGCGTGCAGCAGCTGGCTGGCCCCATCCAGCGGTTGCAGCGAGAACAGCGAGCCGGGCACGCCCGAAGCCACCATCGCCTGTACCAGACCCTGCCACTCGGGCAGCAGGTCTGCCGTTGCCACGCCTGCCACGCTGTTGCCCGCGACCAGTGCGGAAACCACGGCCATCAGGTACTCCCCGTTGCAGCGATCGTCATCCAGCACCAGCAGCAGGCAACCGCGGGATTCCAGGTGCAGACTGTTCGACTCCCCGGTGGGTCCGGGCAGTACCCGCGGCGACTTGAGCAGGTCGACCGCATGGCGCAGCTGCTCGCGCACGGCAGTGAGGGTGTGCTCCAGGATCAACGGGTTGCCATCCTGGCGCCGGGCATAGCTGGCCAGGAACTGGCGCAGGGTCGATACGCGATCATTGAGGCCGCGCCGTGCCCAATCCCGCCCAGCCTGTTGCACCTCCTCCAGTGCGCGTGTGTCGCTGTCGCGATCCGGGGCAGGCAGCGGACGCTGGCCGGCGGCATTCTCCGCCTCCTCACCGGTGGTGACCAGGCGCGACAGGTACTGGGGACCACCGGCCTTCGGGCCGGTACCGGACAGCCCGCGACCGCCGAAGGGCTGGACACCGACAATGGCGCCGATCATATTGCGATTGACGTAGATGTTCCCGGCCTGCACGCGTTCCGCCGCGCGGTTGCAGGCCTCCTCGATACGGCTGTGGATGCCGAAGGTGAGGCCGAAGCCGGTCTGGTTGATCTGGGCGAGCACGTCGTCGAAGGCCTCGGCCCGATAGCGAATGACATGGACAATGGGCCCGAAGACTTCCTTTTCCAGCAGTGACAGGTTGCTGATTTCGTAGAGTCGCGGGGCAAAGAACGTGTGTGCGCCCGGCTCGGGAATGTCCGTGCTGTACAACAGGCGCCCCGTTGCCTCCAGGTAACGCACATGGTCCTCGAGGCCGCGCAGGGCCTTGTGGTCAATTACCGGGCCGATGTCGGTAGCCAGCAGTGCGGGGTCCCCCACCCGCAGTTCGCGCATGGCGCCGATGATCATCTCGATGACCTTGTCGGCAATGTCTTCCTGCAGAAACAGCACACGCAGCGCCGAGCAGCGTTGGCCCGCACTCTGGAACCCCGAGGTAATGACATCCCGCACCACCTGTTCCGGCAGGGCTGTGGAGTCCACCACCATGCAGTTCTGGCCGCCGGTTTCCGCGACCAGTGGCACCGGCGCATCCGGACGTGCCGCCAGCTGCCGGGCAAGCCAGGCGCCGGTGGCGGTCGAACCGGTAAACATGACCGCCTTGATTCGGGGGTCCGGTACCAGCTGCTCGCCGACCGCCTTGCCCTCGGCCACCAGCAGCGCGACCACGCCCTTGGGGAAACCGCAATCCTGCATCAGTTGCAGCGTGCGCAGGGCGACCAGGCTGGTCTGCTCCGCAGGTTTGGCGACCACCGTATTGCCGGCAGCAAGTGCGGCGCTGACCTGGCCGAGGAAGATGGCCAGGGGAAAATTCCAGGGGCTGATGCAGAGCACGACGCCGCGCGGTGCCAGGCCCTGCTCGGCAAACCCGGCTTCTTCGGCGCGGGCGGCGTAGTAGCGCAGGAAGTCCACGGCTTCCCGCACCTCCGCAACACCGTCGGGAATGGTCTTGCCGGCTTCCTTGCAGCACAGCGCAATCAGCTCATCCCGGTGCGCCTCCAGCGCTTGCGCAAGCCCGCGCAGCAGATTGGCCCGGTCCGCTACCGGTGTTGCGGCCCAGCCGGCGAAGGCGGCCTGCGCGCTCGCTGCGGCTGCTTCGATGGTGGCACGGTCGGCAAGCGCAATCGTGCCGACAAGCTCGGTGTGATCTGCCGGGTTGCGCACGTCCCGCTGTTCGGCACCGGGTGAGGGCGCCAGCGGCAGGGTCTGCACCCACTTCTGCATGCTCTCGCGGGCGGCAAGCAGGGTAGGCGCGTCACTGAGGTCCATGCCCGCGGCGTTGGCGCGCTCGGCGCCGTACAGGTCGGCCGGCAGGGGGATGTTGGGGTTCGCCGGCTGGCGCCAGCTGCGGACGGTTTCCACCGGGTCTTCCAGCAGCGCCTCCACCGGAATGTTCTCGTCGACGATATTGTTGACGAAGGAGCTGTTGGCACCGTTTTCCAGCAGGCGCCGCACCAGATAGGCCAGCAGATCGGCGTGCACACCGACCGGGGCGTACACCCGGCAGGGCACCTTTTCGCCTGCGACCACCTGGTCGTACAGGGTTTCACCCATGCCGTGCAGGCGCTGGAATTCGTAGCCCGTGCGCTCACTGTCCAGTTCCAGGATGGTGGCAACGGTGTAGGCGTTGTGAGTGGCGAACTGCGGATACAGGCTGTCGCGGTACGCCAGCAAGCGGGCGGCACAGGCCTGGTAGGAAACATCGGTGCTGGCCTTGCGGGAAAACACCGGGTAACCCTCCAGTCCCTCGACCTGGGCCAGCTTGATCTCGGTATCCCAGTAGGCGCCCTTTACCAGCCGCACCATCATCCGACGCCCCACCCGCAGGGATAATGCCCGCAGCCACTCGATGACGAACAGGCTGCGTTTCTGGTAGGCCTGCACCGCTATGCCAAAGCCCTGCCAGTCGCCTAGGTCGGGGTCGGCAAACACCGCCTCGATGATGTCCAGTGACAGCATCAGCCGGTCGGCCTCCTCGGCGTCCACGGTGAAGCCGATGTCGTGCCTTTTTGCGGCCAGCGCCAGGGCTTTCAGCCGTGGCACCAGTTCCGCCATGACCCGTTCGCGCTGGGCGAATTCGTAGCGGGGATGAATGGCCGACAGCTTTACCGAGATGCCGGGGCTGACTTCCGGCCCGCGCCCGGCAGCGGCCTTGCCGATCGCTTCGATTGCACTCAGGTAGCTGTCGAAATAGCGCTGGGCGTCGGCGGCGGTACAGGCGGCTTCCCCGAGCATGTCATAGGAGTAGCGGTAGCCGCGCTCTTCGGGCCCGCGGGCCCGCTCCAGCGCGCGGTCGATAGTGGTGCCCATCACAAACTGGGTGCCCATGATCTGCATGGCGTAGCGCACGGAAGCGCGGATCACCGGCTCCCCCAGGCGGCCCATGGTTTTCTTCAGCAGGCCGAACTGGCGCGGGTTGTCCTCGTCATTGTAGTTGACCACCTTGCCGGTCAGCAGCAGGCCCCAGGCCGAGGCGTTGACGAACAGCGATTCGCTGTTGCCCAGGTGGGAACTCCAGTCGCCGTCCGCCAGCTTGTCGCGGATCAGGCGGTCCACCGTGAGCCGGTCCGGCACTCGCAGCAGGGCTTCCGCCAGGCACATGAGGACTATGCCCTCCTCGGTGGAGAGCGCGAACTCCTGCAGCAGGGCGTCGACCCCGCCCTTGCCGATCTGGGCCTTGCGGATATTGACCACCAGGGTGCGCGCGCGCTCCCAGGCCCGGCTGCGGGCGGCCTGGCTGATATCGGCGATGGGCAGCAGGTGTGCCAGTACCGCGGCCTCATCCTTGCGGTAGAAGGCGTTCATTTCCACTCGAATGGGGTCGTCGGTCTGTAGGGAATCGGTAAATAGCACGTGCTGGCTCCTGCCCTTGATGTGCGGTTATTGTAGTCAGCAGTGCGCAGAATGAGCTGTTTTATTTTCGCCCTGATTTGAATAATATCCTGTGGAATCGAAATATGGCGAAACAAAATATGGCTAAAGACGGCTTGAAGAAGCATGTAAGCAATGCAGCAGACATCGATAGAATCGATCTCCAGATTCTCTCTTTACTCCAGGGGGACGGTCGGATGTCCAATGTGGAGCTGGCCCGGCGGGTGAATCTGAGCCCCAGTCCCTGTCTCGAGCGAGTGCGGCGACTGGAGGCGACAGGCCTGATATCCGGCTACAGCGCCAGGCTGGACGCCGCAGCGCTCGGCCTGGGAACCAGCGCGTTCATCCAGGTTACCCTGGACCGGACCACCGCGGAGGTGTTTGATCGCTTTCGCGATGAAGTGGTGCTCATTCCGGAAGTCGCCGAGTGCCATATGGTGGCTGGCGGGTTTGATTATCTGCTGAAGCTCCGTCTGGGCGGGATGGATGCATACCGCGCGGTACTGGCGCGCATTGTCGATCTGCCGGGTGTCGCGCAAACGCACACCTACGTGGTTATCGAGGCGGTCAAACAGGACCGCGGTCTTCCACTGGGCAGCTGATACCCCGGGGCGCAGTACATGTGCTGCCGATGAGGTGACCGTCGCCGGGGGTTCAGGCCACCGCCTCAAAGCGGTTCGCAGCGACGTTCTTGACCACCTTGTCGGCATCAAAGACCTCGCCGTTCATGGCAATGTACACCCCGGGCGGCTTGCTCTGCACGGCGCCGATAGCGCAGCCGATGTTGAAGATAGCATCGGACTGGGCAAAGGCAGCCGGCTGCAGGGCGCCGGTCAGGACGATACACTTGCCGGTAATGCCGCTCAGGGCGCGGGCGGTGGTGACCATGCCATCGGTGCCGTGGGTAATCAGTACGCACTGTTCCGCACAGCGTTCGGCGGCGGCGCGAATGGTCGCGCGGTCGGCATCGGTCATGTCCAGGCTGTCCTTGCGCATCGCGGATTCCACGGTCCAGGCAAAGCCCGCGCCCATCCGCTGCAGCAATTCGCCGATCACCGGTGCACCCACCTGGTAGTCGCTTTTCGCGTCGAAGTAGATTTTGTCGATGGTGCCGCCGGTAGTGATGATGTGCAGTTTCATGAATTCGGTGCCGTGGGCTGAAAGCGATCGCTCATTATAGCGGCCGGCTCCGGCGCTGGGTACTCGCCCCCCATGGCCTGATTCAGCGCGTTGCACAGGGTCTGCAGGATTTGTATCCGCGCATAGCGTTTGTCGTTGCCCGCGACCAGGGTCCAGGGCGCGAAGCCGGTGCTGGTATGCGCCACCATATCCTCCACCGCAATTTCGTAGTCGTTCCAGCGCTCCCGGTTGCGCCAGTCGTCCTCGGTGATCTTGTACTGTTTGTGGGGTTTTTTCTGCCGATCCTCGAACCGCCGCAACTGCTCCTCCGGGGTGATGTGCAGCCAGAATTTCACCACGATACAGCCGTGGGCAACGAGCTGTCCCTCGAACTGGTTGATTTCGTGGTAGGCCCGACGCCAGGCGTCGACCGGCGTTAACTGTTCTACCCGCTCCACCAGCACCCGCCCGTACCAGGAGCGGTCAAACAGCGTTGCCCGTCCGTCCCGCTCCAGCTTGCGCCAGAAACGCCAGAGGTAGTGATGGGCGCGCTCTTCATCCGTCGGCGCCGCATACTGCACCACCTGGTACAGGCGCGGGTCGATAGGCGCGGTGACGCGGCGGATTGCCGAGCCCTTGCCGGCTGCGTCCCAGCCTTCAAAAACGGCGACCAGGGAGCGCCGCTGACGGTGCGCAAGCCAGGCCAGGTCCTGCAGGTGACGCTGCTGCCGGTGGAGCTGGATCCGGTATTCGTTCTTGTTGAGGGTGAGGTCCGCAGGGACCCCCGCCAATACGGTGGGTTGGTCGCGCCCGGATGCCGAGGGCTGGTGGTTTGCTTTGGTGCTGGCAGGTTTGGCGCTGCGGCTGGCGCGCTCCTGCAGCGCCTGCAGGATGATCTCGCCGCCGGTGATCTCCCGGTAGAGGCGATCATCTGCCTCGATCAGGTGCCAGGGCGTGTGTCCGGTGTCACTGCCGAGAAGGATCTGCTCTGCAGTCGTCAGGGCCTGGGGATACATCTCCCACCAGTGTCCCGCATAGGCGCCTACCCGGGGATTCTGTTGCAGTCGCGGTGCCTCCTCATCGAGCTGGTGGCGCTGGGTCTCGCGGGTCACGTGCAACCAGATCTTGATCAGCAGCGCGCCGTCGTCGTAGAGCATGCGTTCGAAGGCGTTGATTTCCTCCAGCTGGACCTGCAGGTCGCGCGTTCCCAGCTTGCCCTCGGTGGCATCGTGCAACGGGCGGGTATACCAGGACCCCAGGAAAATCCCGGTCTTGCCTTTGGGCGGCAACTTGCGCCAGAAGCGCCAGAAGAACGGCCGCTCCTCCTCCTCGTCGGAGTGCATCCAGATAGCGCTGGTCTCGATCCGGCGCGGGTCCATCCATTCGTTGAGCCGATGGACCAGAGTGCCCTTGCCGGCGCCCGGCAGGCCCGCGACCAGGATGATCACGGGGTAGTCGCGTTCCGCCTGGTCGAACTGCGCTTCCAGCAATTTCTGGCGCAGCTCCAGTTCACGGGCCTTGTATTCCTCCGGCGACAGGAACTTGCCGGTCTCCAGCGCCTCAAACATGTTCAGGGATGCTCCTTGGTATCCGTCGCCGTGCCGGCATAGGCTTGTTCGCCGCGCCCCGTTATAATCATACGCACTTCACGGAGATAGTCAGCATGGGCTTTTACGAACGGCACATTTTGCCGCATTGCATTAACTGCGCCTGCGGCAGCAAGCCGATTATGCGGCAGCGCCGGAAAATCGTGCCCCTGGCGCAGGGCACCGTGCTGGAGATCGGCATTGGCACCGGTCTCAATCTGCCGTTTTACGATCCGACCCGGGTCCAGCGTTTGATCGGTCTCGATCCCTCGGAGAAATCCTGGGAGCTGGCGGGCAAGCGGGCGGCCCAGGTGGAGTTCGAGGTCGAGTTCATTGGCCTGCCGGGGGAGGAGATTCCGCTGGCTGATAACAGCGTCGATACCATCGTGGTCACCTTCAGCCTGTGTACCATCCCCGACCCCGTGACCGCCCTGAGGGGCATGGCACGGGTGCTGCGCCCCGCTGGCCAGCTGCTGTTTTCCGAGCACGGCAGAGCGCCGGACCCGGAGGTGGTGCGCTGGCAGGACAGACTCAACGGTTTCTGGCGATCGTTGGCGGGTGGCTGTAACCTGAACCGCGATATCCCCGCGCTGCTGGCCGCCGGGGGGTTTGTGACCGACACGCTGGAATCCATGTACCTGCCTGGAACTCCGCGTTTCGCCGGATTCAGTTACTGGGGTAGCGCACGCCTTCCCAGCGAGCACTGACGGTTGTTTTCTCCAGGTCGCTTGCGGGATGGGCTCCTGTTGCTGGCATTGCTGCTGCTCGCCGCCCCAGGGCGGGCAGGACCGACCCTGGAGTACCGGGTTGAGGGCCTGGAGCGTGAGCAGCGCGCCAATGTGGAGGCCTGGCTGGGTGCCCCGCCCGAGACCAAGTCCGCCCGGGCGAATTTTGTGACGTCGGCGCGGGATCGCGTGGAGCGCAGTCTCCAGGCGCTGGGTCACTACCGGGCCGATGTCGACATCAACCTCGATCGGCAGCAGGATCCCTGGCGCATGGTGATCACGGTGGAGGCCGGCTCCCCGGTCACCGTCAGCGCCCTGGACCTGCAGCTGAGCGGCGACGCAGAGCTCGACCCTGCCTTTGCGCGCCTGCTGGCCAACAAGCCGCTGAACGAAGGCGATATCTTCCATCACGGCCACTATGAGTCCCTGCGCAATGCGCTGCTGAGCCTGGGGCAGCGGCGCGGCTACTTTGACGGCGAGTTACTGGCGCGCTCGGTGGAGGTTGAGCCTACCGCCGGCGAGGCCCGCGTGCGGCTGCACTACGCCAGTGGCGAACGCTATCGCATCGGCGAGGTGCGGATGGATGAGGAGGTCTTGAGCCGGGACCTGTTGCTCAAGCTGCAGAATTTCGAGGCGGGTGCCCCCTACGAACTGGGTACCCTGCAGGGCCTGCAAGCGCAGTTGCAGCGGACCGGCTATTTCTCCGCCATAACCCTGCGCCCGGCCCTGGAGGAACGCGCCGCTGGCGAGGTCCCGCTGGATCTGGAGCTGTTCCCCGCCAAGCGTCACACCATCGATGTGGGCATAGGCTTCAGCACGGATACCGAGGAGCGGGTGTCGCTGACCTGGCGCACACCCAAGGTCAATCGCTTCGGGCACAGCCAGGAGACCCGCCTGGAGTACTCCGCAATCAATCCCAGCGGGCGTTTTACCTACAATATCCCGCTCACGCACCCGCTGAACGACATGCTCCAGCTGGGGCTGCGGGTCGAGCAGAACGAATTTGGTGATCTGGAGAGCCGTCAGCAGGAGGCGCAGGTACGGCGGGAGCAGCGCTTCGGCAACTGGATCCTCAGTTATCACCTGCGGCTTCTCAACGAACAGTGGGATGCGGGTCCGGTCAATGGCAACGAGGACTACCTGCTGCCCGGTATCTCCATCTCCCACAAGCGCCGCGACGGCCCCCTGGTTAATCCCACGCGCGGTTTCAGCCAGTTCTATTCGGTGGAAGCCACCTCCAGCTACATGGGTTCCAGCGTCGACATGACGCGTCTCTACGCCAACTGGATCTACGTTCTGCCGCTGGCGGAACGGCACCGTCTGGTGGCCCGCGCGGAAACGGGCGCCGCGCTGCTGGGTGACGGCCAACGCGACGACCTGGCGCCCTCCCTGAGTTTTTTCGCCGGCGGTTCCCAGAGTATTCGCGGCTTCGGCTATCAATCCATAGGCAACGAGGTGGACGTGGTTCTCGACGACGGCGAGGAAGGCGAGTTTGTCCTCGGCGGCAACCGGCTGGCGGTCGCCAGCCTGGAGTATCAATACGCTTTCCTCAAGGACTGGCGCGCGGCCCTGTTTGTCGATGGCGGCGATGCGTTCGACGAGGGTGAATTCGATGCCAGCTACGCGGCCGGCTTCGGCGTCCACTACATGACGCCGGTGGGCGCCATTAAGCTGGAGCTGGCGCGCAGTCTCAGTGAGGAAAATCCCGGCTGGCGGGTGCATATCAATATCGGGGCAGAGTTTTGAAGCGCCTCGCCCGCGGTTTTTTCCTGTTGCTGGTGCTGCTGCTGGCACTGTTGCTGGCGGCGCCGTTTACCGCCTCCGGCACCCGGCTGCTGCTGGCACTGCTGCCTGCGTCGGGTCCCCTGCAGGTGGAATACCACAGCGGCCGCCTGGCCGGGGAGTTTCGCCTGCGGCGGTTGCAGTTGGCCACGGCGGATTTCGAGCTGCAGCTGACCGATCTGCACGCAGAGCTGAAGCCGGCTTGCCTGTGGCAAAGCAGGTTCTGTTTTACCCAGTTTGAGCTGGGCAGCCTCGCCCTGGAGGTCTTGGCGGGTGACGGCGACGACAGCGCCGCGGCCGCAACGCCCGTCGATCCACTGGTGCTGCCCGTGAGCGTGCGGGCGCCGCAGGTCGGTATCGCTGCCCTGCGGCTGCGCTGGCCGGGTGGCAGCTGGGAGCAGCAGCGGGCGAGCCTCGGGCTGGAACTCGACCAGTCCGGTGTTTATCTCGACCAGGTCGTGATCGCCGGCGGGTTGCTGACGCTGGCGTCGGACGCGGAGACCGACGCTGACCCGGACCCCGGCCCACTGCGGTTGCCGGAGGTTGCCCTGCCGCTGCTGTTGGCCGTGGAAAGCCTCGAGCTACAGTCCCCGAGACTGCGGCTGGGCGAGCTTGAGCAGGGACTGGACCGGCTGGCTCTCGGACTGCGCTGGCAGGGAACGGCGCTGGTGGTGGCTGACCTCGAAGCCGACAGCGACGAGTGGGGTACCCTGGCTGTGGCTGGTGAACTGGACATGACCGCAGACTGGCCCATGGCGCTTGAACTGCGGGCGGCGCCGGCGCCCGCAATTCTGCCGGAAGCGCTGCAGGGCCGTTCCTTCGCCCTGCGCCTGAATGGAGAAGCGGATGCCCTGAAACTGGCGCTTGCCATGCCCGGTGAGCCGGCCCTGCAGCTTGCCGCGGAGGCAAACCTGTTGGATCCGGCGCTGCCCTTTGTGGCCGAGGCCCGCCTGCAGGGGGAGGAGGGCATAGCGCTGGCGGAGTATCTGCCGGGATTGCCACAGGAACTGGCAGCCGCCAGCCTGAGCCTGCCACTGCTACTGAACGCAGAGGGTACTGTGCAGGCCCAGGCGATTTCCCTGCAGACGCGGCTGCAGGAGGTCGGGTACCCGGCGCTTGACCTGCGCCTTGCCGCTTCCCACGCCGCGGGACTGGTTACGGTGCAGGAGTTACATCTCGCCGGTGACGCAGACGAAGGCAGTCTCAGTCTGGCGGGAACGCTGGAATACGGCGACGCCCTGCGCTGGCAGGCGACACTGCAGTCGCCGGGCATGGCGCTGCCGTCCCTGAGCGACTATGTTTTTGGCAATCTCAGCGGCAGTCTGGCGACGACGGGCAGCCTGGTCGGCGGGCGCTGGGAGCTGACCCTGGACGATGTGGCGGTCGACGGCGAGGTCAACGGTCTGCCGGCCACCCTGAACGGGAATATCGCCCTCGCTGCGGATAGCTACATCACCTCGGGAGCCTTGTTGGGCGAGGCCAATGGTGCGCGCCTGCGCCTGGCCGCCGGCGGCATTGGCACCGCGGCCGTGGTCGAGCTTGCCATCAGCGATCTGGGGCGCTGGCAGCCGGGCAGTCGCGGCAGCGCCGAACTGCGGGGCGAGTGGCATGCGGAGGCTTCCACGCTCGGGCTGCAGGGTGGTCTCTTCAACCTGGGCTGGAACAATATCCGGGTGGAAGAGGGCACCCTGTCCGGTTCCCTGGACCTGGCCGCGAATGGCGCGCTCGATGCCCGCCTCAAGCTGCGGCAGGTGCTGGTCGGTGAAATGTCCCTGGGCACGGTTGTGGCTCGCGTCAGTGGCAGCCGGGATCAGCCGCGCCTGGTGCTGGAGTCTGGCGGTAGCCTGGAAGGCGCACTGCGCCTTGCGGCGCGGCAGGAGAACACAGACTGGGTGGTGCTGGTCAGTACCGACGGCGTGCAGACGCCCCTCGGTCCGCTGGCGTTGACGGCTCCGTTTACCGTCCGCTACCGCCCGGACGGGATCCGCGTGACCGGTCACTGCTGGCAGCTCCCCGCGAGCTCCCTGTGCCTGTCGGAGTGGATGCTCGGCGCCACAGGCAGTGGTACTGCGAGTCTGGAAGGCGACCTGGCCCTGTTTGCGGCCCTGCTGCCACAACAGTTGCAGGTGGAGGGGCCACTGACGGCCTCCCTGCGAGCCGACTGGCAGCCGGATTCACCGCTGCGGGCCACGGCACAGATCCTGAGCCCGGAGGGAACACTTACCCAGTTCTATCCCGAGGGAGAGTCCGCCACGTTGAGCTGGGATGTCCTGAGTGCGAGTCTGGATCAGGGTGCCAATGGGCTGCTGATCGACGCCCACATGCAGCAGGAGGGAAAACGGGTAATCAGCCTGGCGGTCCGCCTGCCTGCTGATCGCACCGCTCCCCTGGCGGGGAGTCTCGACCTGCAACAGCTGCACCTCGCGACGTTGAGCCCATTCCTGCCCCAGCTGTCGCGCCTGGAGGGAGAGCTGAATGGCGCCCTGCGCCTGGACGGCACCCTGGCAGACCCGGGAATTTGGGGTGATGTTGCGTGGAGTGACGGCGCGCTTGTGGCGCACGCCAACCCCACCGAATTGCGCGATGTGGAGCTGGCGGTAAGCCTGCTTGGGGATCGCGCGGAGATCGCCGGGACCGGCGTGCTCGGCGGTGGCGAGCTGGAAATCAGCGGGGATGCCCGCCTGCGACCCGAGCTGGAGCTCACACTCGCCCTGCGCGGCGACAGCAATCGCCTGCTCTATCCGCCCAGTACGCAGATGGTAGTGAGCCCGAACCTGCGCCTGAGTGCGAGTTCCGAGAGAGTGGTGGTCGGGGGCGAGGTAAACGTGACCTCCGGGGTACTGTCCTATGAGCAGTTGCCCGCAGGCAGTGTCTCCCTGTCACCCGATGTGGTCATAGTGGATTACGCCGGCAACGTGGTTACGGCGGACAGTGCCCTGAATTTCGATGCCGAAATCCGGGTGAGGATCAGTGATCGCTTCCGGGTCCAGGGGCGCGACCTCAACGTCAACGTCGGCGGCGACCTGTCCCTGCAACAGGTGTCGGGGCAGCCCTTGCAGCTGTTTGGCAATCTCAATATCGTCGGCGGCGAGTTCCGCGCCTATGGCCAGCGGCTGCTGGTACGTCAGGGCAGGGTCTCTTTTACCGGGCTGCCGGAGAACCCCGACCTCAACCTGCGGGCCGAGCGCGAAATACCCGCCGAGGACGTGCGCGCGGGCGTGCTGGTCAGCGGTACCCTGGAAGAGCCCCAGATCACGCTGTACTCGGAGCCGGCACTGTCGCAAACCGAGACCCTGTCCTACCTGGTGCGCGGCCGCGGCATGGACAGTGGAGCGGGAGCCGACGGCACGGCCATGGCGCTGTCGGTCGGCACGGGGCTGGTCAACCAGAGTGGTATCGTGGCGGAACTCAATCGTCTGCCGGGCTTGCGCAATGTGGAATTTGGCGCGGAGGGTTCAGAGGACGAGACGGCGGCGACGGTCAGCGGCTACATCGGCGAGCGCATCTACCTGTCCTACGGCGTTGGCCTGTACGAACCCGTCAACGTGCTGACGGCGCGCCTGTATCTGCAGGCGCGCCTGTGGCTGGAAGTGGTGAGTCGCCTCGAGAGTTCTGTCGACCTGTACTACAGTTTCGACATCGACTGAGGCGGCAAGGCCTCAGGTTTGCGGCAGGATGTAGAGCTCAACCCGGCGGTTCTGGGCGCGGCCCTGTTCACTGCTGTTGTCGGCGATCGGCTGGTCGAAAGCCATGCCCTGGACCAGCATGCGCGAGCGGCTGACGTTGCGGGTCACCAGGTAGTCCGCCACGCTGCCGGCGCGGCGTTCGGACAGCTCCTGGTTGAGCTGGCGCCCGCCCGTGTTGTCGGTGTGACCGGTTACCCTGAGGGTGGTCTCCCCATACTTGGCCAACACCTCGCCAACAGCGTTGAGCGTGGGGTAGAAGTCACCGCGCAGGTTGTAGGAATTGGTCTGGAAGGTAATGTTGCCGGGCATGATCAGGCGGATGTTGTCACCCTCGCGCGCCACCTGGACGCCAGTGCCCTGCAGCTGATCGCGCAGCTTGGCTTCCTGCACATCCATGTAGGCGCCGACACCTGCCCCGACGACGCCGCAGCCCAGGGCCGCGTTGCGGGCGTGTTTGCTGGAGTCGATGGACCCCACAATGCCGCAGACCGCGGCGGCTCCTGCGCCATAGGTGGCGGCCTTGCTCGCCTGCCGCTCTCCCGTGTACGGGTTGGTGGTGCAGGCTCCCAGTAAAATGGTGGCGGCGGCCATGGATGCAATCTTCAAGCGCATGTAAAGTCTCCTCGTCCGGTTGCTGCCCGGGAACGTAACTAGGATGGCAAAGAGCCCCGGTTTCGGGGTCAGCCGGTATTGTACCTCAGGGACTACACTGGACCTGTTAACAATTGTAAGGAAGGAGTCGCGTCAAACCGATGCAATATGGATTCTCTGCAACACCCGCAGCGCAGCTCCGCAGCCTGGACTCGGGACCATGGACCCGCTGACCCAGGGCGCCCTCGGCGCGGCCCTGCCCCAGGCCACGGCCAATCGCCGGCAAGTACTGGCGGCGGGCCTGCTCGGGTTCCTCTCCGGGATGGCGCCCGACCTCGACGTCCTGATCCGCTCCGCCGAGGACCCGCTGCTGTTCCTGGAGTACCATCGCCAGTTCACCCATGCGCTGGTCTTCATCCCCTTCGGCGGCCTGCTCTGCGCGCTGTTGCTGCACCGCCTTATCGGTCGCCGGGCAGGCCTGGGGTTCTGGCGCAGCTACCTGTTCTGCACCCTGGGCTATGCCACCCACGGACTGCTCGACGCCTGCACCACCTATGGCACGCTGCTGCTCTGGCCCTTCAGCGACCAGCGGTTTGCCTGGAATACCATCTCCATCATCGACCCCTTGTTCACGCTGCCGGTCCTGGCCCTGATTATCGTCGCCGCCCTGCGCCAGCGGCCCGCCCTCGCGCGGGTCGCCGTGATTTGGGGCCTGGCGTACCTGGCGGCCGGTGCCTGGCAGCGGGATCGGGCGGAAGTGCTGGGGGAGGCGCTGGCGGCCGAGCGCGGCCATCTGCCGGTGCGACTGGAGGCCAAGCCCAGCTTCGCCAATATCCTGGTGTGGAAGGTTGTCTATGAAACCGCTACGGATTTCCATGTCGATGCGGTGCGTACCTGGCCCTCCGCGGTGGTGTACCCGGGGAGTTCCATACCGCGGCTGGACCCTGCCAGGGACCTGCCCTGGCTGGACCCGGCCTCGCAGCAGGCGCGAGATGTCGCTCGATTCGCCTGGTTCAGCAATGACTATGTGGCCCGCGATCCACAGATTTCCGGCCGTGTGATCGATGTCCGCTATTCCCTGCTGCCGAACGAGATCGATTCCCTCTGGAGCATCCAGCTGACCCCGGGAGCGGGGCCAGAGGAGCATGTCCGCTACACCATGCACCGCAACCGCCGTGACGGGCAGCTGGAGACCCTGTGGAAAATGCTGCTCGGGCAGCCACTCTCAGGCAGCGGCGAGTACCGCGTCAGCGGCCTCTAGCGCGGCGCCGGTGTCCAGGCCCAGCCCCTGCTGCGCCAGGCTGGTGGCGAGCGCGGTGAGGCAGAGGGTGACGTTGGCCGCGGAGCAGGCATGGCCCATGAGCCCAATGCGCCAGGTCTTGCCCGCCAATACCCCCAGCCCGGCGCCGATTTCCAGGTTGAAATCCTCCAGCAGCGTTTTGCGCAGGGCGGCATCGTCGATGCCCTGGGGAATGCGCACGGCGTTCAATTGCGGCAGGCGGTGCTCCGGCGCCACGGCCATCTCCAGACCCAGTGCCTCCAGGCCGGCGACCAGCGCGTCGTGGTGGCGGCGGTGTCGCGCGTGAGCCGCCTCCAGGCCCTCTTCGCGCAGGATCAGCAGCGATTCATGCAGGGCGTACAGCAGGTTGATGGGCGCGGTGTGATGATAGGCGCGCTTGCTGGACCCGCCCCAGTAGCCCATCACCAGCTGCATATCGAGGAACCAGCTTTGCACCCGGTGGCTGCGCGCCTGTATCCGCTCCACCGCGCGGGGGCTGAATGTGACCGGTGCCAGCCCGGGGATGCAGGACAGGCATTTCTGGGTGCCGGAGTACACCGCGTCCGCTCCCCAGGCATCGACCTTGAGCTCAATGCCTCCCAGGGAGGTTACCGTGTCGACGATGGAGAGGGCGCCGTGATCCCGGGCCAGGGCACAGAGGGCCTCGGCATCGCTGCGCACGCCGGTTGAGGTTTCAGCGTGCACGAAGGCGAGCA
Organism: uncultured Haliea sp.; assembly: GCA_947258585.1. Classification (GTDB taxonomy): domain Bacteria; phylum Pseudomonadota; class Gammaproteobacteria; order Pseudomonadales; family Halieaceae; genus Haliea. Next base: position 61,240 of record CAMYIZ010000037.1, read on the forward strand.
GGGAGGCCTCGGGGTGGGCCCTGAACGCGGCGTCTACCTTGTCGATACTCACCGGCTGGCCCCAGTCGTCTTCCACCATCACGGCGGTGCCGCCGCAGCGCTCGACGTTTTCCTGCATGCGGCCGCCGAAGACGCCGTTGCGACAGACAATAACCGTGTCTCCCGGCGACACCAGGTTGACGAAGCAGGCTTCCATGCCGGCTGAGCCGGGCGCGGAAATCGGCAGCGTCAGCGCGTTTTCGGTCTGGAAGGCGTACTGCAGGAGGCCTTTGACCTCGTCCATCAGGGCGACAAACAGGGGGTCCAGGTGACCGATGGTCGGCCGCCCCAGCGCGCCCAGTACCCGCGCTGAAACATCTGACGGCCCGGGACCCATGAGGGTGCGGCGTGGTGGGAAAAAGCTCTGGTTCATGTCTCTGTCCTTGTGTTACGTCCGTCGCGCTTCGGTTTCCCGCCGCACCTTGGCCTGGGCGGCGGCGATGCGCGCCACCGGCACCCGGAACGGGCTGCAGGATACATAGTCGAGGCCCAGATCGTGGAAAAACTGGATGGAGCGGGGGTCACCGCCGTGCTCACCGCAAATACCGTACTTGATGCCCGGTTTGCGGGCCCGGCTCTCGCTTACCGCGATCTCCAGCAGGCGGCCGACGGCGCGCTGGTCCAGGGAGACGAACGGGTCGCTCTCGACCAGTTTTTTCTCCAGGTACATGGGCAGGAACTTGCCCACATCATCGCGCGAGAAGCCGTAGGTCATCTGGGTGAGATCATTGGTGCCGAAACTCATGAATTCGACTTCCGGCGCCAGCCGGTCCGCACCGAGGGTGGCGCGCGGGGTCTCCATCATGGTGCCGATTTTGTAGGGTACGGAGACGTGCTTCTCCTTCATTACCGCCTGTATGCCGCGGTCGATGATCTCGCTGATCAGGCGGATTTCACGCACGTTGACCACCAGCGGGATCATGATTTCCGGCAGCGGCTTCAGGCCTTCGTCAATTGCCCGTACCGCGGCGCTGATAATGGCCTTGACCTGCATTTCGGTGACTTCCGGGTGGACGATGGACAGGCGGCAGCCGCGGAAACCCAGCATTGGGTTCACCTCCTTGAGGCTTTCCGTCATGGCGCGGATCTTTTCCAGCGGCTTGTTGATGCGCCCGGCGAGGGCGACCATGTCCTCCTCGCTGTGGGGCAGGAATTCATGGAGCGGTGGATCCAGCAGGCGCACGGTCACCGGCAGCCCGTCCATGACCCGGAACAGGGCCAGCATGTCTTCTTCCTGGAACTTCAGCAGTCTATCCAGGTAACGCTGACGCTCCTCGCGATTTTCCGCCAGGATCATGCCGCGCATCTGGTCGATTCGCTCGGCATCGAAGAACATGTGTTCAGTGCGACAGAGGCCGATACCCTCGGCGCCCAACTCCCGCGCCTTGGCGGCGTCTTCGGGGGTCTCCGCATTGGCCCGCACCTTGAGCCGCCGGTGCTCGTCAGCCCAGGACAGCAGGATCTGGAAATCCTCGCTGCTGCTGGCTTCCGTCTTGGGCACATCCCCCAGCATGACTTCACCGGCTGTGCCGTCCAGGGTGATCACATCGCCGCGGCGGATGACAACGCCGGTGCTGGTGGTCGCCGTACCCTCGGCGTAGTTGATGCTGAGGCCACCGCAGCCGGTGATGGCGCACACGCCCATGCCCCTGGCCACGACCGCCGCGTGGGAGGTCATGCCACCCAGTTCCGTGAGAATGCCGGCGGCGACCTTCATGCCGTGGATATCCTCGGGCGTAGTCTCCCGGCGCACCAGGATGACGCTCTGCCCGGTCGCCGCAACCTCCACTGCCTCCTCGGCGGAGAACACCACGCTGCCGGTAGCGCCGCCCGGGCTGGCGGGCAGGCCAGTGGCGACGATCTCGGTTTTCTGTTCCGGGTCCACCATGGGGTGGAGGAAGGATTCCACATGCTCCGGTGATACCCGCATCAGGGCCTCGCTCTCGGAGATCAGGCCCTCGCGCACCATGTCCACCGCAATCTTTACCGAAGCCCGGCCGGTGCGCTTGCCGCTGCGGGTCTGCAACATATACAGCTTGCCTTCCTGCACCGTGAACTCGAGGTCCTGCATGTCGCGGTAGTGCTTCTCCAGTTGCGCCTGGGTGCGAAACAACTCGGCATAGACTTCGGGCAGGCGCTCCTGCAGGGCGGATACCGGCAGTGGTGTGCGGGTGCCGGCGACCACATCCTCACCGGCGGCGTTGAACAGGAATTCGCCAAAAAAGCTGTGCTCGCCATTGGAGGGGTTGCGCGTGAATGCAACGCCGGAGCCCGAGGTGTCGCCGAAGTTGCCGAACACCATCGCCTGCACATTTACCGCCGTGCCCAGGGTCTCGGGGATATTGTTCATCTCCCGGTAGACGTAGGCCCGGGGTGTATGCCAGGACAGGAACACCGCCTCCACCGCCAGCTTCAGCTGGACAAAGGGGTCCTCCGGGAAGTCCACCAGGGTTTTGTAGATGCGAATGATTTCCTGCCAGTCCTCGGCACTCATGTCCACATCATCACGCTTGCCGTGGGCGGCCTTGTATTTCTCGATCTCGTGCTCGAACTGCTCGCCATCGGCTTCCAGCACCACGTTCGCGAACATCTGGATAAAGCGGCGATAGCTGTCGTAGGCGAAACGGGGATTCTCGGTCTTGCGCGCCAGGCCGGCGGCGATCTCATCGTTCAGCCCGAGGTTCAGGATAGTGTTCATCATGCCCGGCATGGACACTGGTGCCCCGGAGCGGACGGAGAACAGCAGCGGGTTCTCCGGGTCGCCAAAGCGCGCTCCCATTTTCTTTTCCACCAGGTCCAGCGCCACCCGGTACTCCTGCTCCAGCAGGGCCGGCAGTTTGTTGCCGGCCTCGAAGAACTCGCGGCAGGTGGGGGTGGTGATGATGAAGCCGTAGGGCACGGGCAGCCCCAGCGCGGTCATTTCACAGAGATTGGCGCCTTTGCCGCCGAGCAGGTCGCGGTCGTCCTTGCTGCCCTCGTTGAATAGATATACGCGCTTGGCCATGGGCCCCCCGGGTCAGGTTGTGAGTTGCTGGCTTGAGAAGCGCGGGAGTATAGCGGAAAAGGGCGCGGGTCGGGAGCACCGCGAGCACCGCGGGCGACCCTGGTGCTGCTGCGTCGCTGGGTGGAACCTTCGTTCCCCTGGCGGCCTGGCGGCCGCTGTCACACGCGATGGGGCACTCTGTTTGCGTGGCGGCCTGAGGGCCGCTGCGTCGCTTGGTGGAACTTTCGTTCCCCAGGCGGCCTGGCGGCCGCTGCGTCGCTCCCGGTCGGGAAGACCCTTTTTCTCCACTGCGGGCGCATGCGGCGCGCGTTGCTGTGGTGATCTTGCGCTGCCGTCTGGCCGCGCACGCTGCGAGCGGGTTTGGCATCCGGCATGGCCTGGGCGGGTTCGGTGCTGGGCTGTTCCCACTTTCTTGGCTGGGGGTTGGCAGCCACTAAGCGGGGACGGTGGTCGCACCGACGCCCTCCGAGTCCGAAAAAGGCCATTCCCGCCCGGGATCAACGCGGGTGG
>CAMYIZ010000038.1 GCA_947258585.1 uncultured Haliea sp.
CCGTGCCGGCGAGGCCCGCCAGCCGGGCCCCGCTCGCGCCTGTGACCGCATGGCGCTGGCCGGCGGCGGGGCCGGTCACCCGTGGTTATTCGGCGACAGTGCACAAGGGCATTGATATCGGAGGCCAACGGGGTGACCCGGTGGTCGCTGTGGCCGCCGGAGAGGTCGTCTATGCGGGAACCGGTATCGTCGGTTTTGGTGAACTGTTGATCATCAAGCATGATGATGTGTACCTCAGCGCCTACGGCCACAATGACCGCTTGCTGGTCGCCGAGGGAGACAGGGTTTCCGCGGGGCAACAGATCGCGGAGAAAGGCAGTAGCGGAACCGATACGGTAAAGCTGCATTTCGAGATTCGTCAGGAGGGCAGGCCGATTGACCCCATGCGCTTGCTGCCGGGGCGGTAGCCGGCGCCGCGCCAGGCGTCTTGTGCTGGATGTTCGCCTTGAGGTAACCTGATCCACCGGCTCGTATACGCTCAGCTGTCAGAGTGCGCCAATGAGGTATCGCCATGGATGTGGATACAAGAAAAATAAGCCCCAAAAGGACGGCCGCTGGCGGCAAGGCCAGTAAAGGAAATCCGCGTACCCCCCAGGTAAAGACGCGGGCCGAAGACATCCCGGAAGACGAGTTGGAGTTGGAGCAGGCGGCTGCCGATGGGGCGCCGGACGAACTTCTCCTCGAAGAGAGTGAGGAAGCTGCCGAGCAGCTGGCCTTTGACCGCGCCCGGTCTGCCCGCTCGGTTGAGAAGTCCCTGGACGCCACCCAGCTCTACCTGAACGAAATCGGTTTCTCGCCACTGCTGACTGCGGACGAGGAAAAGTACTACTCCCGTCTGGCGCTCAAGGGCGACGAGGCGGCCCGGCGCCGGATGATCGAGAGCAATCTGCGCCTGGTGGTAAAGATCTCCCGCCGCTATATCAACCGCGGGCTGACCCTGCTGGATCTTATCGAGGAGGGCAACCTGGGCTTGATCCGCGCCGTGGAGAAGTTCGACCCGGAGCGCGGCTTCCGTTTTTCCACTTATGCCACCTGGTGGATCCGGCAGACAGTCGAGCGTGCGATCATGAACCAGACCCGCACCATTCGCCTGCCCATCCACGTGGTCAAGGAGCTCAATGTTTACCTGCGTGCGGCGCGTGAGCTCACCCAGAAACTTGATCATGAGCCCAGCGCGGAAGAAATCGCCGACATGCTGGACAAGCCTGCGGAGGACGTGAAGCGCCTGCTGGGGCTGAACGAGCGGGTGACTTCAATCGATGTTCCCGTGGGGCCGGAGTCGGACAAGGCGGTACTGGATACCATTGCCGATATTGGCGGCAGCGACCCTTCGCAGTTGCTGCAGGAGAACGATATCCGCGACAGCATCAGCCACTGGCTCGATGAACTGTCGGAAAAGCAGCGCGAGGTGGTGTCCCGGCGTTTCGGGCTCAGGGGACACGAGAGCAGTACGCTGGAAGAGGTGGGGCGGGAGATAGGATTGACCCGGGAGCGGGTGCGCCAGATCCAGGTGGAGGCCCTGCGACGCCTCCGTCAGATCATGGAGACAGAGGGCCTTACCGGGGACTCCCTGTTCAGCTGAACTCAGCGCTCCAGCAGGGCCAGTTTGTTGGGCTTGCCGGCCCATTCCTCGGCGTCGTCTGGCGCCGGTTTCATCTCGGTGATGTTGGGCCAGATTTCCGCCAGTTCCGCGTTGAGCTCCAGGAACACCTGCTGGTCCTCCGGGAGTTCGTCCTCTGAGTAGATCGCGTCTACCGGGCACTCTGGCTCGCACAGGGCGCAATCGATGCACTCGTCAGGGTGAATCACCAGGAAATTCGGGCCTTCGTAGAAGCAATCCACCGGGCAGACTTCCACACAGTCTGTGTGCTTGCACTTGATACACTGTTCACCAACAACAAAAGTCATGCCAGTCCTGCCTCATCTGCCCGTGGGCCCGTTCGAAGGTGGGCAAGTTTAACCGCTGCGGGGAGAGTTTTAAAGTGTTTACCCCGTATTGCGGCCGCCGTTCACTGCAGCTGGGAGCGCAAGTGATAGAGCTGCTCCAGCGCCTGTCGCGGGCTCAGGTCGTCGATCGCCAGCGCGGCCAGCTGGTCCAGCACCGGGTGGGGAGCGGGCTCGCTGAACAGCTCGGCCTGGGCGGGCGCCGGTGCCGGCCCGGCGCGGTCCCGGCCCTGCTCCAGCTCCCGCAACTTGTCCCGGGCGGCGCGCAGTACCGGGTCCGGAATACCTGCCAGCTTGGCCACTTGCAGGCCGAAGCTGCGATTCGCGGGGCCCTCCTGGATATTGTGCAGGAAGACCACGTGATCCTGGTGCTCGGTGGCGTCCAGGTGCACATTGGCCATGGTCGGGCACAGCTCCGGCAGGGCAGTCAGTTCGAAGTAGTGGGTGGCGAACAGGGTAAAGGCGCGGACCTGCTGCGCCAGCTGGATCGCCGCTGCCCAGGCCAGGCTGAGACCGTCGAAGGTACTGGTGCCGCGCCCGACCTCGTCCATCAGCACCAGGCTGCGTTCGGTGGCGTTGTGCAGTATGTTGGCGGTTTCCGTCATTTCCACCATAAAGGTGGAGCGGCCGCTGGCGAGGTCATCCGAGGAGCCGATACGGGTGAAGATGCGGTCGATGGGCGACAGGCGCGCGCTGCTGGCGGGGACGAAGCTGCCGCTGTGGGCGAGCAGGGCGATAATCGCGTTCTGCCGCATATAGGTCGATTTGCCGCCCATATTGGGCCCGGTGATCAGCAGCATCCGACGGCGCTGGTTGAGGAGGGCGTCGTTGGCGATGAAGGGCTCCTCCAGCACCTGCTCCACCACCAGGTGGCGGCCGCCGCTGATCTCGAACAGCAGCTCGTCGCTGAACTCGGGCTGGCACAGGCGCAGGGTCTCGGCACGCTCGGACAGGTTGGCCAGCACGTCCAGTTCCGCCACCGCGAGGGCGCTGTCCTGCAGCGGCGCCAGGTCCTCGTTCAGGCGCTCCAGCAGCGCATCGTAGAGGCCCTTTTCCCGGGCCAGGGCCCGGCTTTTTGCCGACAGGGCCTTGTCCTCGAAGGTTTTCAGCTCCGGGGTGATAAAGCGCTCGGCGTTCTTCAGGGTCTGGCGCCGCTGGTAGGTGTCCGGCGCCCGGTCTGACTGGCCGCGGCTGATCTCGATGTAGTAGCCATGGACCCGGTTGTAGCCCACTTTCAGGGTGCTGATGCCGGTCGCTTCGCGTTCGCGCTGCTCGATTTCCAGCAGGTAGTCACCGGCATTGCTGCTGATGCGGCGCAGTTCATCCAGTTCTTCGTCGTAGCCGCTGGCAATCACCCCGCCATCGCGGATCACCACCGGGGGATTGTCGCCAATTGCGCGCTCCAGCAGGTCACAGAGCTGCGGGAATTCGGCCGCCTGCTGCGACAGGGTCCCGAGCCGCCCGGAACTGCAGGTCTCCAGTTCCGAGCGCAGCCCCGGCAGGGCCTGCAGCGAGCTGCGCAGGCGGGTGAGGTCGCGGGGGCGCGCCGAGCGCAGGGCCACCCGGCTGAGGATGCGTTCCATGTCGCCTATGGGCTTGAGGGCGGCGCGCACTGGCTCGTACCCGTATTCCGCGCACAGGGCGCGAATCGCCTCGTGGCGTCGACGCAGGACCTCAGTATCCGTGAGTGGACGGTGCAGCCAGCGCCGCAGCAGGCGGCTACCCATGGCGGTGACACAGCGATCCATGACCGAGAGCAGGGTGTTGCTCTCACCGCCAGCCAGGTTGCGGTCGATCTCCAGGTTGCGGCGGGTGGCGGCGTCGAGGATCACACTTTCCGCCCGGCTTTCATGGGCAATGGCGCGAATATGGGGCAGGTTACTGCGCTGGGTGTCTTTCACATACTGCAACAGGCAGCCGGCGGCGCCGAGGGCCAGGCCCAGTTCGTCGCAGCCAAAGCCCTGCAGGTCGTGGGTCTGGAACTGCAGGTTCAGGGAGCGGCGAGCGCTGTCCTGGTCGAACTCCCAGACCGGCTGGGCGCGGGCCCCGCGGCGGGCGGTCACAACCGGGTAGGCAACGCTGTCCTGGTACAGGGTCTCCGCTGGATTCAGTCGCTGCAGCTCGCTGGCCAGTGCCTCCTCGCCAGTGACCTCCAGTACCCGGAAGCGGCCGCTGGCCAGGTCCAGCCAGGCGAGTCCGAACTGGTCCCGGTGCTGGGCCACCGCCAGCAGCAGGTTGTCCGCCCGTTCCTCCAGCAGGGCCTCGTCACTGAGCGTGCCGGGGGTGACGATGCGCACCACCTTGCGCTCCACCGGGCCCTTGCTGGTGGCCGGGTCGCCGATCTGCTCGCAGATGGCCACCGAGACCCCGGCCTTCACCAGCCGTGCCAGGTAGCCTTCCGCGGCGTGGTAGGGGACCCCGGCCATGGGAATGGGTTCACCGCCGGACTTGCCGCGCGCGGTGAGGGTGATGTCGAGCAGCTCCGCCGCCCGTTTGGCATCGTCGAAGAACAGTTCGTAGAAGTCGCCCATGCGGTAAAACAGCAGCTCCCGCGGGTGCTGGGCCTTGATGCGCAGGAACTGCTGCATCATGGGGGTGTGGGGGGATTCGGTATCACTGGTCATTGCGGGTGAACTTGCTGTCGCTCCAGGCAGGCGGTGCAGCATACCAAACCCCGGGACCCGCCATCGTCTTTTGTTCCTGTCGGGGCATGGTGTTCAGGCTGATCGGGTATTGGTGCTCAATGCAGCACCGAGCGCGGCTGCTGGCGGGTGGTGCCGTCCTCGGAAAACAGGTAGTCCAGCCGCAGGCACTCTTCCGCCAGCAGCAGGGTGGCCTGCATGGCGATGGCGACAAAGTGGTTGAATTGCCCCTGGGTCAGGCCCTCGTTGCCGGGGAAGATGCTGGCAGCCACCAGTTGCGGGGTGGCGTCATCGACGATGTCGAGAAAGATCTTCAGGGTCGGGTATTCCATGTTCAGGCGCCCCAGGTCCGCCGCCACGGCGAGCAGGGCCATCGGCCGGATTTCCAGCTCGGTGGTGAACAACAGGCCAAAGGACTCCTGGATCAGGCGACTGTCCAGCACGCCCTCCTGTGCGCGGACTTCGCTCAGATGCAGGTTGTCGCAGTGCTCGCAGACATAGCTGTCGACCACGGCGGCCTTGAGCCAGCGTTCCAGCAGGGAGCGATCGGGGTTAACGGGTGAAGGCATGGCAATGGCATATCCGGTGAACTGGAGGGGCATTTTACGCCAAGGAATCGCGATCCTCTACCGCCTTCTGTGCTCGCGAATCCGTTCCCAATCCGCAACTGTGCTATAAACCAGTGATGGGCCTTGACATCCGACACTCTCAGTTCACCCCCGCCGATTACCGTTGCTTTGGTGAGCGCCTGGAGCGCAATCTCGAGCGCCTGCGCGAGGTTCTGGCGGTGCCGGGCTTCGGCGAGGGCCCGGGTTCGCTGGGTGCGGAACTGGAGCTGTATATCGTGGACCAGGAGGGGCGCCCGGCGCTGCTCAATGCGGAGCTGCAGGCCGAGGCGCGTGATCCGCAGCTTACCCTGGAATTGAATCGCTACAATCTGGAGTACAACCTGTCGCCGGTTGCCATCGCCGGCGACCCGCTGCGGGCGCTGGAGCGGGAAATTCTGGCCAAGCTCCAGTCCCTGCGCAGCCTCGCGGCCGGGCACGGCGCCCGCATCGTCCCCATCGGGATTCTCCCGACCCTGCAATTGGCGGACTTTGGCCCCGCCTGCCTGACCGGGAAAACGCGTTTCACTGCCCTGGTCGAGCAGCTTATCGCCCGTCGCGGCAGCCAGTTCCGGGTTGATCTCAACGGCCGGCACCCGCTGCGGGTAGAGATGGACGATGTGACCCTGGAGGGCGCCAATACGTCGTTCCAGGTACATTACCGGGTTCCCCCTCGACAGTTCGCCGACACCTTCAATTCCATCCAGGCGGTGACGCCACTGGCCCTGGCGATCGCGGGTAATTCTCCCACCCTGTTCGGTCACAGCCTGTGGCAGGAGACCCGGATTCCGCTGTTCAAGCAGTCGATCGATACCCGCCTGCCGGACCGCTACCACTGGCATGAACCCGCGCGCGTCAACGTTGGCCAGGGCTGGGTGCGGCGCGAGGCCTTCGAACTGTTTGTCGAGGCGGTGCGTCTGTATCAGCCCCTGCTGCCGGTGTGCGCCGAAGACCCCGCTGACCGTGAACTTGCGGCAATGCCCCCGCAACTGCCGGAGCTGCAGCTGCACCAGAGCACGGTCTGGCTGTGGAACCGGCCAGTCTACGACGCCGCGTGCGGCGGCCACCTGCGGATCGAGATGCGCGCGCTGCCGGCGGGCCCGACGGCGGCGGACATGGTCGCCAATGCCGCGTTCCTCATCGGCATGGCGGAGGGGCTGCGGCCTGCGATCAACACCTGGTTGCCGGCCCTGCCGTTCAATTTTGCCGAGCACAATTTCTACCGGGCCGCCCAATACGGTCTTGAAGCGCGCCTGGTGTGGCCGAGGGACCGGCAGTGTGCCTGTGAAGAGCGGACTGCAGCGGCCATTATCGCCGACATGCTGCCGGTGGCGCGGCGCGGGCTCCTTGCGATCGGCATCGACGAGGCCTCCGTGGCTCACTACCTCGGTATTATCGAGCGGCGTCTGGCAAACGGCCAGACCGGGGCCCGCTGGCAGCTGGCGCAGCTGGAACAGTCCGGGGCAGGTGCCCGGCCCGACGCCGGCGGTTTGCACGCCCTGCTGGAGGCCTACCTGGTACACAGTGCTGGCAATAATCCGGTCTCGGAGTGGTCCCTGTGAGACGCTTCCGGTTTCTTCGCAATCCGCTGGCCACCGAGATTGGCAACAGCGTGGAAGCTTTCCTGCGCTATCTGGGGGGACCGACGAGTATCTTCCTGGAAGGCGCTGATGGTAGCCGGACCCGCGCCTTTGTCACCCTGTTGCACGGCAACGAGCCCTCCGGTGCGATGGCCCTGTTCCGCTGGCTGAAATCTGCGCGCCAACCCGCTGTCAACACCGTGTGTATCATTGCCTCGGTGGAGGCGGCCCTGGCGTCGCCGCTATTCAGTCACAGGATGTTGCCGGGGCACCGGGATCTCAACCGCTGTTTCCGCCCGCCTTTCGACGACGACCAGGGGCTTCTGGCGGAGGAGATTCTCGAGATCCTGCGCCTGCACGCTCCGGAGGCGGTGGTGGACATGCACAATACCTCCGGCAGCGGGCCGGCGTTCGGCGTCTGCACCCACATGGACCGGCAGCATGACGCCCTGGTATCACTGTTCACGGGGCGCATGATCGTGACCCGGCTCAATCTCGGCGCCCTGATGGAGATCAGCGAGCACCGCTATCCGACGGTGACGGTGGAAGTGGGCGGGCGTCTGGATGACTGCGCGCATGAGCTGGCGTGGTCGGGGCTTTGCGAGTACCTGGAGAGGCCACAGGTGCTGGCGGGCGATGTCGTGGATTGGGGGCTGGAACTGTTGCGCAACCCTATCCGGCTGGAGCTTAACCCCGGGGTGGAGCTGGCGTATGCGGAACAGCCCGATCCCGGTGTTCCCGTGACGCTGCGGCCGGATATCGAGCAGCTGAATTTCGGTGTCGTGCAAGCGGATGTGCCCCTGGGCTGGGTCAGGGACGATTTGCGCTCACTGTTCTGGGCCCAGGATGTGAGCGGCCGCTGCGCCGTTGCCCGCCTGTTGCGGGTGGAGGAGGGCCGCCTGTTTCCGGCTGCGCCGCTGAAACTGTTCATGATCACCACCAATGCCGCTATCGCACGCAGCGATTGCCTGTTTTACGCCATTGAGCAGGGCGGCGCGGAGGACTCGGTGCCTGCCTGATCACCGGCAGCAGAACAATCAGTCTTCCCAACCCCAGGGGGCCGGCGGCAGAGCCACTGACTGGCTGAGGTCAAAATCCACCTGGAACGCGCGCGACGTGCCCAGCCGCCAGAGGCCATAAGTGAAAACCTCGCCGGGCGCGACCCGCATGGTCCAGACATTGGCGAAAGCGGGCTCGATGACTTCGCGGGTCTCCTCGTCGGCGGGAAACAGCTGTTCCCCGGCGCGACCCGCGTTGGTGCTGGTGCCGCCGTACATCGTGATGGCATCGGGGCTGCCATCGGCGTGGCGGTGATCGTGCTTGAGGGTGATCCGGTCGCCGTCGCGGGTCAGGACCCAGGTGCGGGAGAGGTCGTCGCCGACCACAAAGGGAATCCGGATCCGGGTGTCGGAACACTCCCTCACGTGCATGACCAGTGACTTGCCGGCGAACTCGTCATCCGCGGGGGCGTCCACCAGCTCCCCGGCGAAGGCCTTGCCGCAGAGAGCGGTCAGCGCCTGCCAGTAGTCTTCAGCGGGAGTGCCGTGGACCGAGCCTGCGAGCAGCAGGGTGAGCAATAGGGCGATGGGGCGCACCGCAGTTCTCCCTGGAATCCGGACGGGGGTAGGGAGCTTACACCATTCCGGAGACCGTGCCTCCCCTTCCCTGCAAACGTGTCGCCTGAACAGGCAGGTACCTGATGGGGTGGACGAATTTGCCCGCATTTGTCTGGATTTGGGGCTTGCAATTGCCGCTCAATGCACTGAGTATATATACAGTAGTCAGGTCCGGCGCCGAGCGGCGGCCAGACCCCGAATCAGCAGCGCAGCAACAACCACAGGAGCAGTCGATTATGGACGCCAACAAGCAGAAAGCACTGGACGCCGCCCTCAGCCAGATTGAACGCCAGTTTGGCAAGGGTACGGTCATGCGCATGGGTGACAACGAACGCGTTGCCATGCCCGCCATCTCCACCGGCTCCCTGGGGCTGGACATCGCCCTCGGTATCGGTGGCCTGCCCAAGGGACGAATCTGCGAGATCTACGGCCCCGAATCATCCGGCAAGACCACGCTGACCCTGCAGGTGATCGCCGAGTCCCAGAAGCAGGGCGGCACCGCGGCCTTTATCGACGCCGAGCACGCGCTGGATCCCTCCTACGCGGAAAAGCTCGGGGTGCAGGTGGACGATCTCATCCTCTCCCAGCCGGACACCGGCGAGCAGGCCCTGGAAGTTGCCGAGATGCTGGTGCGCTCGGGTGCCGTGGACGTGCTGGTGATCGACTCTGTCGCGGCGTTGACGCCGAAGGCCGAGATCGAAGGCGAGATGGGCGATTCCCATGTGGGTTTGCAGGCCCGCCTGCTGAGCCAGGCCATGCGCAAGCTCACCGGGGCCATCAAGCACAGTAATTGCCTGGTCATCTTCATCAACCAGATCCGCATGAAGATCGGGGTGATGTTCGGCAACCCGGAAACCACCACCGGCGGTAATGCACTGAAGTTTTACTCCTCGGTGCGCCTGGACATCCGTCGTATCGGCGCGGTCAAGGACGGTGACGAGGTCATCGGCAACGAGACCCGGGTGAAAGTGGTCAAGAACAAGGTGTCGCCGCCGTTCAAGCAGGCGGAGTTCCAGATCATGTACGGCAAGGGTATCTACCACATGGGCGAGGTGATCGACTGGGGTGTCAAGCTCAACCTGGTCGACAAGTCCGGTGCCTGGTATGCCTACAAGGGCGACAAGATTGGCCAGGGCAAGGCCAATGCAGCCAAGTTCCTGGAGGACAACCTGGCCATTGCCAACGAGATCGAAACCGAGATCCGCAAGCAGATGATGGTTGGCCTGGCGCCGCCGAAGAAGGGGGGCAAGGAAGCCATTGCCGTCGAAGACGACCTCGCCGACGAGTGATTGCATACCCGGTGGCCCTGTGGTCACCGGTGATTTCCGGCGCCGGGGCCCACTGACCCCACTCTCACACCCCCGGCGTCTTTTTCTTGGCAACAGCGGGGTGAACACCGGTGCCAACAGACCCCACGAGAACAGGCGAGAGCACGGACATTGCTGCCGGCGCGGATAGGGAGGCTGTGCGCCCTGCCGATGTGCGGTTGGCCGCCCTGAACCTGCTCGCGCGTCGTGAACATTCCCTGTCTGAACTCCAGACCAAACTCTGCCGGCGCTTCGATGCTCCCGACCTGGTGGCCTCCATTGTGCACGAGCTGCAACGGGAGAACCTGCAGAGCGACCAGCGCTACGCCGAGAGCCTGCTGCGGCAGCGCCTGCAGCGGGGCTATGGACCGGCTCGCATTCGCCAGGACATGCGTGAACGCGGCCTGGATGAGTCGGCGATAGCCACCGCTCACGCCGCTGTCGAACCAGACTGGTTTGCGCTGGCCGAGGACGTGTTCAAGCGCAAGTTTGGCAGTCGCCCAGTGGGGGCGCCCGCCGGCGACCCCGGTCGACAGGATGAAAATGTCGCCGGCCCGGACGCACGCCGGGAAGCACAGGAGGCGGCGTTCCGGGAAAAGGCCCGGCGCATGCGCTTTATGCAGTATCGTGGCTTTGCCACCGAGCATTTTCGGCATTTACTGGAGGATTGAGGGCTGGTCGAAGCGTGGATCTTTGCTATCCTCCGCTGCCCCCGTCCATGAGCTGTCCCTATGATATTCACCTCCAGACTGCGAATCCGGCGCGATACCCATGCGGGGCGGTAATACCGCGGAACCCGGCCAGACACTGAACTGGTCAATCCTGCTGCGTCTATGGCCCTATCTGCACGATCATCGGCGGCGTATCGCCCTGGCGCTGGTGTGTCTGCTGCTGGCCAAGGGCGCGGTGCTCATCATTCCCTTCATCATGAAGCACCTGGTGGACGGGATGAATCTGCAGGCCGGCGCGCAGCTGGCGGGTTTGCTCGCATTGGGCCTGGTGCTGGCCTATGGCCTGGCGCGGTTTTCCAGCGTCCTGTTCGGGGAACTGCGCGACACCCTGTTTGGTCGCGTGACCGAGCGCGCCATGCGCAAGCTGGGGCTCAAGGTATTCCGGCACGTGCACGCCCTGGACCTGGACTTTCACCTGCAGCGACGCACGGGCGGCCTGGCAAGGGACATTGAGCGAGGTACCAGCGGGGTCAGCTTCCTGCTGCGCTTCATGGTTTTCAATATCGTTCCCACCCTGTTCGAAATCGCCGCCGTGGTCTCGGTGTTTCTGATTGCCTACGGTGCCAGCTACGCGCTGGTGACGCTGGCTTCGGTACTCGCCTACGGCTGGTTTTCCTTTGGTGCCACCGAGTGGCGAACCCGCTTTGTTCGCGAGATGAACGAGGCGGACTCGGCCAGCAATACCCGGGCGGTGGACAGTCTGCTCAATTTTGAAACCGTGAAGTACTTCGGTAACGAGGATTTCGAAGCCCATCGCTACGATGAGGATCTGCAGCGTTGGGAGATGGCCCGGCGCAAGAACCGGCTCTCCCTGTTTGGGCTCAACGGCGGCCAGGCGCTGATTATCGCCGTCGCGCAGACCAGCATGATCGGCCTGGCGGTGTATCAGGTCCGTGCCGGCATCCTCACCCTCGGCGATTTCATCCTCATCAGCCAGTACATGATCCAGCTGTTCATGCCTCTGGGCTTCCTGGGCTTCGTCTATCGGGAAATGAAAGGCGCAATGGCCAATATCGAGAAGCTGTTTGCGCTGCTGGATGTGCGGCCCCAGGTGACCGAACGCGAAGCTGCGGCCGAACTGATCGTGGAGGATGCGGCGATCCGTTTCGACAATGTGAGTTTTGCCTACCAGGCCCAGCGGCCAATTCTGCAGGGCGTCAGTTTCACAGTACTGCCGGGACAGAAAGTGGCTGTGGTCGGCGCCAGCGGTGCCGGCAAGTCCACCCTGGTCAAGCTGCTGTTTCGCTTCTATGACCCGACTGCCGGCAGTATTGCTATCGACGGCCAGGATATCGCCGGGGTTACCCTGCAATCCCTGCGCCGGGCTGTCGGCATCGTGCCCCAGGACACGGTCCTGTTCAACGATACCCTGCTGGAGAACGTGCGTTACGGCAAGCCTGGCGCTGCCGACTCCGAGGTGACCGAGGCGATACGCATGGCGCACCTTGAGGAATTTCTTGCCCAGCTGCCGGAAGGTGGGGAGACCCGGGTGGGGGAGCGCGGCCTCAAACTCTCCGGGGGGGAGAAGCAGCGGGTCTCGATTGCGCGCACAGTGTTGAAGCGGCCGCCGATCCTGGTTTTCGACGAGGCCACTTCAAGTCTCGACAGCCGTTCGGAACAGTCGATCCTGTCGGCGCTGCGAGAGATCGCCCGGCATCACACCAGCCTGGTGATAGCCCATCGACTGTCCACGGTGGTTGATGCGGACCGCATACTGGTATTGCACCACGGCCGCATTGTCGAGCAGGGCGCGCACCGGGAGCTGCTGGCGCTGGACGGGCACTATGCGGCGCTGTGGCGCGCCCAGCAGGATGAACAGGCGCGGGGGCCGGATCAGTAGGTGTAGCTGGATTGCAGCCCCAGTGGCAGGTCCAGCGCCCAGTAGCCGAGCAGGAACAGGGTCCAGAGAACAATAAAGGTGACCGAGTAGGGCAGCATCAGGGCGGTCACTGTGCCAATGCCGGCGCTGCGGATGTAGCGTTGGCAGTAGACCACCACCAGCGGGAAATAGGGCATCAACGGGGTAATGATATTGGTGGTGGAGTCGCCTATCCTGTAGGCGGCCTGGGTCAGGTCGGGGGATGCGCCCAGTTTCATCAGCATGGGCACCAGAATGGGTGCCAGCAGCGCCCACTTGGCGGAAGCCGAGCCCACGAACAGGTTCAGCAGGCCGGTCAACAGGACGATGCCGGAAATCGTGAGCGCGCCCGGCAGGCCCAGCGCCTGCAGCCCCGCGGCGCCCTTCACCGCCAGCAGGATGCCCAGGTTGGAGGCGCTGAAGGCGTAGATGAACTGGGCGATAAAGAACATGATCACCAGGTAGTAGCCCATGGTCTGCATGGTCTTGGTCATGCCCTCAATGACGTCGCGGCTGCTGCTGATCGTGCCGGCGGCAATGCCATAGATCACACCGGGCAACAGGAACAAGAGGAAAATCAGCGGCACGATTGAGGCCATCAACGGCGCCCCGGCTTCGGTCAGGGAGCCGCCCGGGCCGCGCCAGGCGGAATTTTCCGGCACGGCGCTGAATACCAGCAAGAGAACCACCGCCAGCATGCTCCAGAGGGCAATGCGCAGGGCCTGGCGCTCCCGCTCCCCCAGTTCCTGCATGCCGGTTTCCGCCGCCACATTCTCATCCAGTGGACTGCCGTGCTGCAGCCGCGGCTCGACAAAGCGGTCGGTCACCAGCCAGCCGACCAGGATAATCAGCAGCGATGAGACCGAGGTGAAAAAGTAGTTGTTCAGCGGGTTCAGCACCACGGAGGGGTCGATGATCTGGGCAGCTGACTGGGAGATACCCTGCAACATCGGATCGATTGCCGAGGGGATGAAATTGGCCGAATAGCCGCCGGATACGCCGGCGAACGCGGCGGCAATGCCGGCGAGTGGATGGCGCCCGGCGGCGTGGAAGATAATGCCACCCAGGGGTATTACCAGTACATAGCCCGCATCGGCTGCGGTATGGCTGACAATGCCGACCACGATCACCATCGGCGTCAGCAGCCAGCGGGCAGTAACGCCCAGCATGGCCCGCAGGGTGGAGTTGATAAAGCCGGTGTGCTCGGCAACGCCAATTCCCAGCATGGCCACCAGAACGACACCGATGGGATGGAAATGGGCGAAGGTGGTGACCATCGCCGACAGGAATTGTGTCATCGCCCCTGCGGACAGCTGGTTAACCACGACCAGCGGTTCGCCGTTGCGAGGGTCGATGAGGTCGTATTCGAACAGGGAAAACAGCAGGGACAGCGCCCAGGTGACAAATAGCAGCGCAATAAACAGCACGGCAGGATCGGGCAATTTGTTGCCTACCCTCTCAATACTGGCCAGGACTCTCTGGGTGCGCGTGGCGGGGAGGGGTGCCTGATTCATGCCGTTGGCTTCTCGCGTAAAACCGCAGTGTAATTCGAGCGCGGGCTGGAGACAAACCCGCCGCAACGCCGCTGGAGCACCGCGGCGAGTTGCGCGGTCGGTTTGATTTGCTGAACGGCGGTTCGCCCCGGTCGCGCGCCGCTTGTGTCCCACTCTGCGCTGGGCCATGCTCCCGACAATACCGATAACAGACAGGCTGCCACCATGCTCTCAACATTCGATGACTACCCCATTCACCAGACAGCTGAACCCATAGCCCAGACCGCCAGCAGCGACCGCTGCACCTATGACCGCTACTGGTACAACGCCCACGACCGCGACGGCGCCTTTTATTTTGGGGTGGGTCTGTGCCGCTATCCCAATCTGGGCATCATGGATTGCAGCCTGAGCCTGGCTATTGATGGCCAACAGTACGCGTTTCACGGTTCGCGGCGGGCGCCGTCAGAGCCTACCGACACCAGTGTCGGGCCCTTTGTCCTGCGCATTCTCGAACCCATGGGTCGCCATCAGTTGACCATCGGGCCCAACGAGACCGGAATCGAATGCGACCTGGTATTCACGCCCTATACAGCGTGCATGGAGGAGGGTCGCCAGACCCTGCGCAACGAGCGGCACCTGGTCATGGATGCAACCCGTCTCGACCAGTTCGGCAGCTGGCACGGCTGGATTCGCTACGATGGCCGGGAATTGCGCGTCGACGGCGCCACGACGTTGGGCCTCAAGGACCGTTCCTGGGGCATCCGTCCGGTGGGTGAGCCCTGGCCTGGCGGGGCCCCTATCAGCAGTTTCCAGGCCGTGCATTTCTGCTGGATGCCCATCCACTGGGACGACCAGTGCAGTCTCGCCGGCTGGTTCGAGGACGACAGTGGTCACCAGTGGCACTGCGATCAGGGTTTCCTGCCGCGCTATGCGGACACAGCCGCCATTCCCGGTACCAGCGATCCCGCCGCCTCTGTCTGGCAGGGCACGGTGGAGCATGCGATCGCGATGGTGCCGGGTACCCGCCGCGCCGCCAGCGCCACGGTGACCATGCGCGACCGCAGCGGCGAGGCCATGACGGTCACCCTGGAGCCGCTACTGGTACACCGCATGAAGGGTCTGGGTTACCAGCACCCACAGTGGGGCCACGGCAAGTGGCATGGCGAGCTGGTCATTGCCGGTGAGAGCTGGCGCGACAGCGACCTCGACCCCCTGGCCCTGGAAAACCTGCATATCCAGCAGGTGGTGCGCGCGACCTGCGGCGACCGGGTCGGGCACGGCGTACTCGAACAAATGCACATCGGCCCCTCCCGCACCTACGGCTTCAACGACTGGTTTGATGCGGCCGGCTAGGTGGGGCCGGCCAGGTGGGGCTGCCGAGGCCTCCCATGGTGCAAGACTTGAACTCCTTGGCACCGAACTGGACTCGGAAAAGTATCGAAGCTACCACTGAGTCTGAAGGACTTCCCGCTGTCGTAGTCCCTGCACTGGGCCCCTGCTCGGTAGGCAATGAGATGTCTCAGTCCAGTGGATAGGGCGGCCGCTGCCCGCCGCAGAGCACGTCGGTCACCTGTTCCGTGTCCATGTACTCGGTGAGCTTGACCAGCTTGCCCTTGTCGAATTCGAACAGGAAGTGGTAGTCGTTGCTGTAGGTCTGGCCGGACACGTGCTCACCCTCGCTGGAGGCTTCCACGGCCACTTTATCGCCCTCGGCCACCATGCCGCGCACGGTGAAGGTAATGCCCCTGGGGAAGACTTCCATGATGCTGGCAATGGCGCCGCGCAGTTCCGGATACTCAGTGAGGCCGGAAATGAGCGTTGCTCCCATGGTTTCCACGCAACCGTTTTTGGCGTAGGTGGCAAGCGCCGCGTCGACGTTGCCCGCGCTCAAGTCCGCGAGGAACTGGCGAACCTTCGCCTTGTTGTCTGTCTCTGTTGTCATCGTCGTCATCCGCGAGAAGGAGCGCCGGCCGGCGCCATGGCTCCATCTTAGTCGCCGCGGTCTGCCGCGCCATGTTGCTGGTACAGCATTTCAAGCCAGTGCAGCCGGCCCGTTGCAGGGGGCCGGCGCTGGTTCAACTATTCGACAAGGAGGGCGGGAGCCCGGCGGGCGGAACACGGTCTTGCTCCCGGGCTGGAGCTGGGGGCGGTTCTCAGCGGTTCCTGCCCAGGCGTTCGTGGGCGTTGACCCATTCGTTTTCGCGGGTTTCCTTGTCCACCCGGGTGGCAGCGCCCAGCGACAGTTCCCCGGCGACGACCAGGCCGGCGGCGATTTCCGCCAGCTTCAGGACCTTGCCCTTGCCGTGGCAGTCCATGATCTCAAGGCACTCGCGCTGGGTGGGCAGGTTGGTGCCCCCGCCATAGGTGGCGAGGATGAGGGCCGGCAGGGTGATGGAGAAGAAGTAGTCGCCTGCACGGGTCACCCGGGTGTAGACGGTACACTGGTTGGATTCACCGATGTTGGCAATATCCTGGCCGGTGGCCAGGTACAGGGCAGCGAGTCCATTGGCCGGATGCGCGGCGTTGTTGGACGAATGGGTCAGAAAGGACGCAACGGTAGTGATGCCCCAGCCGTAGTGCATGGCTTCCGGGGTGATCCGCAGGTTGGCTTGCAGCACATCGCGTGGCACGGTGATTTCCGCGGTGACCCGGCGCCCGCGACCCTTGAGCGAGTTGACCGAGGAGGTGCGTTTTTCGGTGTCGAAGTTGCCGGAAAGCAGGTAGTGGCGCATCTTCGGGAACTGCTCGCGGATCCATTCGCAGGCGAAGAAGGTCGCCTTGCTGGTCATGTTCTGGCCGGCGGCGTCGCCGGTGCTGTAGTCAAAACGGGTGAACACCATGTTGTGGGCGATGTAGTGTTCGACCTCGTTGAGCTTGCCCACGGATGTGGTGCTTTCGGCCACCGCCTTGATCGCCGCAAAATTCTCCACCAGCCATTCGTTGAAATCCCGGGCGTCCCGGGCGTCCTTGAAGACGAAGCAGGGCGCCCGTTGCATGGCTTCGCCGCAGACGGTGGTCTTTACCCCACCGCTCTCGCGAATCACTTTCATGCCCCGGTTGTAGCTGGCCAGCATGGTGCCCTCGACAGTGGCCATCGGTACGTAGAACTCGCCCTGGGCGTGCTCGCCGTCGATCAGCAAGGGGCCCGCAAGGCCGATCGGCACCTGGACCACGCCGAACATGTTTTCGATATTGCCGGCCATGACCTCGGGCTCGAAGGAGAACTGGCGCGTATGGTGCAGCTGCGCGGGGGTTTTTGCTTCGATAAAGGCCTGGCGTTCGGCGATGATCTCTCGGCTGTAGTCGTTATCGTTGTTGCGCGGGATCTTGTTGTTGCTCATGGCATCGCCCTCGGGAAAATCGAAAGGGTAGGAAAAAGGTCTTCGCAGCGCAAGGGACGCCCCGCCGGGTATCAGCTGGCGGACTGTTCGAGGTGCTGTTCGATCACCCTGAGGAAATCCCGTCCGTATTTGTCGCGCTTGCGCTCGCCGACACCGCTGAGGCGACCGAAGGCATTGATGTCCCGCGGTAACGCGGCGCACATTTCCTGCAGGGTGCGGTCGTGGAAAATGATGTAGGGCGGTATGCCCTGGGTTTCTGCCAGGGCGCGGCGGCACTCGCGCAGGGCCTCCCAGAGGCCGACATCCACCTCATCCGGCAGGGGCTGGCGGGTTTGCTGGCGGGTCGCCTTGCGGGCAATATCCTTGCGCAGTTGCAGGGTTTCCTCGCCCTTGAGCAGGGAGCGGCACTTGTCCTGCAGGCGCAGGGCGCCAAAGCGTTCCAGATCGGCGCTGAGATAGCCCCCCGCGACCAGCTGGCGGAATACCGAGCGCCACTGGTGGTTGTCCAGCGACTTGCCGACGCCGAAAGTGGGCAGGCAATGATGGTCGTACTGGAAAATCCGGTCGTTCTCGACCCCGCGCAGTACCTCGATCAGGTGGTTGACGCCAAAGCGCTGGCCGGTGCGGTAGACCGCGCTCAGCGCCATACGCGCGGCCTCGGTGCCATCCCAGGTGGGCACCGGGTCCAGGCAGGTGTCGCAGTTGCCGCAGGGCTCCCTCAGGTCATCGCCGAAGTAGTGCAGCAGGGCCTGGCGCCGGCAGCTGGTGATTTCGCACAGGCCGAGCATGGCGTTGAGACGCTGCTGCTCCGCGCGCTTGTGCTCGGCGCTGCCCTCGGAGCTGTCCATCATCTGGCGCAGCTTGAGGACATCCTGCAGGCCGTAGACCAGCCAGGCGTTTGCGGGCAGGCCGTCGCGGCCGGCGCGCCCGGTCTCCTGGTAATAGGCTTCTATGGTCTTGGGCAGGTCCAGGTGGGCGACGAAGCGCACATCCGGTTTGTCGATGCCCATGCCGAAGGCGATGGTGGCGACCATGATGACCGCGTCCTCGCGCAGGAATCGCGACTGGTGGCTGCTGCGCAGGTTTACCGGGAGACCGGCGTGGTAGGGCAGGGCGTTATAGCCTTCCTGCTGCAGCCACAGTGCGGTCTCCTCCACCTTCTTGCGGGACAGGCAGTAGACAATGCCCGCATCCTGCGGGTGTTCCGCCTGCAGGAAGCGCAGCAGCTGCTGCTTGGGGTTCTGCTTCAGGGCGATGCGGTAGCGGATATTGGGGCGGTCGAAGCCGGCGATGAATTTTTCCGCGTCCTCGAGGTCCAGCCGGGTAATGATTTCCTGGCGGGTGCGGGCATCGGCGGTCGCGGTGAGGGCGATCCGCGGCACCGCGGGGAAACGCTCGTGCAACAGGCTCAGCTGCAGGTAGTCGGCGCGGAAGTCGTGGCCCCACTGGGATACGCAGTGGGCCTCGTCGATTGCGAACAGCGCGATGTCCGCGCGTTCCAGCAGAGCCAGCATGCGGCCCTGTACCAGCCGCTCGGGAGCGATATAGAGCAGGTCCAGCTGGCCCTGGACCAGGGCCTGTTCCACCGTCTGGGCGGTGGCGGGGTCGAGGCTGGAATTGAGGTAGGCGGCCCGCACCCCCAGCTCCCGCAGGGCATCGACCTGGTCCTGCATCAGGGCGATCAGCGGCGAGATGACGATTCCGCAGCCATCGCGCACCAGCGCCGGCACCTGGTAGCACAGGGATTTGCCGCCGCCGGTGGGCATCAGGACCAGCGCGTCCCGACCGTCGACCAGTCGCTGCACGACGGCCTCCTGCAGGGGGCGAAAGGCGGGATAACCGAAAACGGACTGGAGTACAGCGAGGGCAGAGGTCATGGCGGGCGAGTATACCCCAGTCCGGCCTGCTTTCCGGTGATCCAATCAGTGCAATAAGGCCTGAATCAGTTCGTTGCGCAGATCGCGGGGGGCTATGACCCGGTCAAAGGCCATGGCATCGGCACCGGCCCAGGCGCCGCTCTGGTGGGCCGCAAGCGCCTCGGTGGCATCGCGGTCAGCGCCGGTGGCTGCGGCGGCGCCCAGGGCCGGGATGCCGCCCAGGCTGACTCCGGGCAGCGCCAGGCTCACCAGCTGCCGGTCCCAGGGGTTCATGCCCATGACCGAGCTGCCGAAACCAAAGGCCTTGCGCAGGGTTACCACCACCTTTTGCCCGCGATAGTGGCGCTGGGCCCGGAACATGCCGGCCGCCGCCCGCAGGACGCCCGAGCGCTCCGCCGCGGGGCCGGGCATCACGCCGGGGTTGTCGACCAGGGATACCAGCGGCAGGCCGAAGCGGTGGGCCAGGCCGATAAAATAGCTGGCCTTGTCCGCGGCCTGGCGGGTAATGGCGCCCGCCTCGACGGCGGGCTGGTTGGCAATCAGCAGGCAGCTGCGGCCGCCGATACGGGCGAGGGTGGTGATGAGGGTGCGGCCGTAGTCCGGCTGCAATTCCAGCAGGCTGTCGGTGTCCACCAGCTCCGCCAGCACCCTGCGCATGTCGTAGGGCTGCGCGACGGCCGGTGGAATGATATCGAGCAGGCTGTCCACCGGGCGTGGCGCGCTTGCGGTGGGGTCCACGCCGTTGGCCGCGAGCGTGTCCGGCTCTGCCAGCAGAGCGAGAAATCGGCGCGCCAGGCTGAAGCACTCGGCCTCGCTGGCGCAGCGCTGGTGGGCGACGCCGCTGTCGCGGGTATGGAGCAGGGCGGAACCCAGTTCATCCGCAGTGGTGTCGATACCCATGGCGGCCTTCACCAGGGGTGGCCCGGCGCTGAAGAGAGCGCTGCCTTCGGCCATGATCACCAGGTCGGCGAACATGGCGGCGAGGGCGCCGTGGCCGGCGGAGGTGCCGAGCACAATGGCCACGATGGGAGCCTGTCCCTGCAGGTCCGCGAGCAGTTGCAGGTCACCGGGGGCATGGGGATAGCGCTCATCCTGGTTGCTGGCCCGCTCCCCGGCGCCGTCCAGCAAAACCAGGAGTGGACAGCGCTGTTCCAGCGCCAGTCGTACCAGGCGAGCGCGCTTGGCGGCGTTGGGGTGGCCAATCGAGCCGCCCTGAACGGTAAAGTCTTCCGCGAGGATAACGCAGCGGCGGCTGTCGATGTGGGCCGTGCCCGCCACCAGGCCATCGGCGGGCACCGCTGGCCGGCCGGCTGGATGCTGGCCACCCGCCAGGGCGCCGTACTCTCTGAAGCTGCCCGCGTCGGCCAACGCCTCGACACGCTCCCGGGCGGTGAGGCGCCCGCGGCGGTGCTGGCGGGCGATGCGTTCTTCCCCTCCCTGGGCGACTGCGGCCTGCTGGCGCTGGCGCAGCTCGGACAGCAGTGCTTCCCAGTGCTTGCGGTTTTCGGTCATGGCGGCGGGCCGGATCATTGGTGGAGAACACCAAAATACGTAATGCCGTCGCCGCGGACAATGGCGGCGGCGCGGCTCCGGTTCAGTCTGTTGGTTCGCGCCGGCCTTTATGCGGCCGAGGACGCCTCTGCCTGCGGCGCTGGCAGGCCAAACGCTGCCCAGTCCGGTTCCGCCATGCAGGCGGTGAAGCGGGCGAAATTCCACGGCCAGCTGGAGGGAATACCTTCCGCATCCAGGTACCAGCTGACACAGCCCCCCAGGTACCAGACCGTGTTCTTGGCCGCGGCGACGCGCTCGGTCTCAAAGCGCTCCATGGCCTCGAAACTGGGGGCGATCTCGGTGCAATCGTTTGCCCGCAGGCGCCCCAGCAACTGGCTGATGTAGCCCCACTGGTGCTCGGCAATGTCGATCAGGGAGAAGTTGCCCACCGGCCCATTGGGGCCATTGAGCATGAACAGGTTCGGGAAGTCGGGCATGGTCACCGCCAGGTAGGCCTTGGGACGATCGGCCCAGAAGGCGTCCAGGCTCGCCCCGTTGCGCCCGTTGATTGTCATCGGGCGCATGAAATGATCGGCGTGGAAGCCGGTGGCATACACGATCACGTCCAGCTCGTGCAGTTCCCCGTCCGCGGTGCGGATGCCTTCGGGCTCAATACGCTCGATACCGTCGCGCACCAGCCGTGACTGCGGGTGCTGGATGGCCTGGTAGTAATCGGGCGAGAAGACCAGGCGCTTGCACAGCGGTGCATGGTCCGGCCGCAGCTGCTCCCGCAGTGCCGGGTCGGTCACGGACTGTTCCAGGTTGTCCAGGCAGGCTTTGGCCATGGCGCGGGCGGGCTCGGATTCCATATCGGTGATGGACTGGGTGTAGGCCTCCACTGCGGCCATGTACTCCTCCACGTTCATCGCCTGGGCCAGTACCTCGGGATCCCGG
The DNA here is from genome assembly GCA_947258585.1 of uncultured Haliea sp. GTDB lineage: Bacteria > Pseudomonadota > Gammaproteobacteria > Pseudomonadales > Halieaceae > Haliea. The sequence continues at coordinate 21,440 of CAMYIZ010000038.1, forward strand.
AAGGCGGCCCGCTCTGCCTCGCTGAAGACTCCGTTTTCTACCGGCATTATCCACTGTGGCGTGCGCTGGTAGTGTTCCAGCAGCGCCGCCTTGCCCGCCAGCGCCGAGATGATCTGCACCCCAGTGGAGCCGTTGCCGATGACGCCGATGCGTTTGCCCTCGAGCGTCACGCTGTGGTCCCAGCGGGCGCTGTGCATCAGGTCCCCGCGGAAGGACTCCGCTCCGGCGATGTCCGGATAGCGGGGGTGGTGGAGTACGCCGGTGGCGGCGATGAGGATGTCGGCGCTGTCGCGGTGGCCACTGCGGAACTGCAGCTGCCAGCGGCCTTCGCGGTAGTCCGCGCGGGTGGCTTCCTCGCCGAACCGGGTCAGCCGGTCGATACCGTATTTGGCGGCAGTGCGCTCGAAATAGGTCTGGATTTCAGGGCCGGGAGGCAGGTGTCTGCTCCAGTCCGGATTGCGTTCAAAGCTGTAGGTGTAGAAATGCGAGGGCACGTCGCAGGTCAGGCCGGGGTAGGTGTTGTCGCGCCAGGTCCCGCCGACCCGGTCGGCCTTTTCGTAGAGGGTGATGTCGGTGTAACCCTCTTCCTGCAGGCGGATGCCGGCGAGGATGCCGGCCATGCCGGCGCCGAGAACGATAATGCGGGGTTGTGTGGCGGACATGGGGATGGCTCCTGGCTGCTGTGATTATGGCCATAGCTTACGGGAGAGCGGCCACTCCAGGCTTAGCATTTATGTTCAACTTTATGACAATATCGCTAATAATGCCCACGGGTGGAAGCGGTGCCGAATGCCATGTCCCAAATCACGCCACAACCTGTTACAGCCCGGCGGAGTCCGCCTGGTCCCGAGGCCCCCGGTTCAGCCTTTGCGCCGTTGGTGGAACTGCTGCTGGCCGAGCTGGAGGCCTGCGGTCAGGCGGATGGCCTGCGCCAGCCGCCGCGCACACTGGCGGCGTTTACCCGCTGGTATCTCGACGTGGTCCAGCGCCTGGACGCCTACCTGGCCGGTGGCGACGATCACGCCCCGATGGCGCGGGGCGAGGTGGAGCTGATGTGCCGCTGCGCCCTGTCGGCCGCCGATTTGCGCGAGGTCATTGCCATCTGCGAACGTTTTGCCGACATGTTGCAGCCCCGGGCGGGGCGGATCCGCCTGGAATCGGCGGCGGGGCGCGCCAGTTTCCGCCTTGATTCCCTGCGCGGCCAGCCCAGTACCGCCGGCAGTCTGGTGGATATCACCGGCCTGTTTGCGTTCCTGCAGCTGTTCCAGTGGCTGCTCGGCAGGGAACTGCCACTGGAACAGGTCCGTATCGGCCCCATCCGTCGTCAGGATGTGCTGCCATTCCTGCGCCTGTTCCGGGCGCCGGTTCTGGCCGGTGGTGAGGACTATGCCCTCGACTTTGCCGCAGCGGCCCTGGAGCTGCCGGTGGTGCGCAGCCCCAGTGAGTTCCCCGAGTTCTTTCACAGTTTTCCCTGCGCCGTGTTCGGTGTCCGTGGCCACAGCCTGCCTGGCCAGGTCGCCGCGCTGCTCTCTGCCGCCCTGCGCCACGGCGCGCCGCTGCCGAGCCAGGGGCAGCTCGCCGAGGAGCTGGGGCTGCCGCTTTCGACCTTCCGCCGGCGCTTGCGACAGGGGGGCAGTAACTACCGGGCCCTGCGGGAAGCTGCGCTGCGCAATGCCGCCTGCGAAGCCCTGGCGCAGCCGGACCGGCTGATCGGTGACATCGCTGCCGGCCTGGGCTTTGCCGATGCCGCCAGCTTCACCCGCGCGTTCGGGCAGTGGTTCGGTGTGCCGCCGGGGGCGTGGCGGGACCAGTTCCCGGAGGTGGACCCTGTCCGGGACAGCAAAAATAAACATTGACCGATTTCGCAACGCCTGTATACTCGGTCTTGCTTGAACGTTTTACACCTATCTTATGCATACCATTTCGAAGTCACGCAGTTAGTACCTCGTCCCTGATTTCATAAGTAATTGCACTACCTCAAGCCCTACCGCCTTCCCCGGAAGGTTCATCTATACCTGAAATACAGGAACGTAACATGGCTACTAGCACCGGCACCGTAAAATGGTTTAACGAGACCAAAGGCTTCGGCTTCATCGAGCAGGAATCAGGCCCGGACGTATTTGCGCACTTCAGCGCGATCTCCGGTTCCGGCTTCAAGACTCTGATCGAAGGCCAGAAGGTCGAGTTCAACGTCACTCAGGGCCAGAAAGGCCCGCAAGCAGAAAACATCGTAGTCGTTTAAGACCGCGTAAGTTCTGCCAAGGCCCCCCGGTGGAGACACCGCGGGGCTTTTTTTATGCCCGCATTTCCCGGGCGGCGGTTCAACATGCCTTCCCGGGCTGTTTGCGCCGGGCGCGGCGGCTAACTATGGTGAGGCTTTCCCAGGCCCCGGGGGCAGCATGACCGCAGTACTCCTGTTTCGAGCAGCCGCGCAACATAGTGGCGGGCGGCCCCGCCAGTGGCTGGCTGTCCTGCTGCTTGCCGCGCTGTCGGCGGCCTGGGCGCAGGGCACTGACGGGGAGCGTACGCCCTGCGAGCACCATCAACCGCTGCGCCAGCCCTTCTTTGGCGACCTCCACGTCCATACGCGCTATTCCCTGGATGCCAGTACCCAGGGCACCCGCACCTCGCCGGCCGAAGCTTACCGCTTTGCCCGGGGGGAGAGGATCGGTATTCAGCCCTGGGATGAGTCTGGCCAGCCCGCCCGCAGCCTGCAGCTTCGCCGGCCGCTGGATTTTGCCATGGTGTCCGATCACGCCGAGTTGCTCGGTGAAGTCAATATGTGTGCCAATCCTGAGGTCCCGGGCTACTCCAGCTGGCAGTGTCGTTTTTACCGCAGCTGGCCGCGGGGCGCCTACTATCTGTTCAATTACATGGCCGCGATGCGCGCTTCTCACCTGGGCATGTGCGGCGAGGATGGCGAACGCTGCCTCGCGGCAGCCCTGGCGCCCTGGCAGGAGATGCAGGACGCGGCCGAGCGTCACTATGACCGCTCCGGAGACTGTGCCTTCACTACCTTTGTCGGCTACGAGTGGACCGGCGTACAGGCGGATTCCGGCGGCAACTTGCACCGCAATATAGTGTTTGGCAACGCCAGCGTGCCGGAGCTGCCCGTGAGCTATATCGATGCGCCGGGAGAGACCCTGCTGTGGGACGCGCTGGATACCGGGTGCATCGATGCCGCCAACGGTTGCGATGCCCTGGTGATTCCGCACAACGCCAATCTGAGTGCGGGCCACATGTTCAGCGACCGCCTTGCCGACGGCTCGCCGGTCGATGCCGCCTATGCCCTGCGGCGCCAGCGTATGGAGCCCCTGGCGGAGATCATGCAGCACAAGGGGGCTTCTGAGTGTTTCTTTGCCCCGGACATTACCCGCGACGAACTGTGTGCCTTCGAACAGCTGCCGCAGGACAATATCGCCGGCTTCGGCAATCCGCCCACCGCCAGTACCGGTTTCCTGCGCGAGACCTGGCGCCAGGGCCTGGTCCAGGAGGCCCTGCTCGGCGCCAACCCGTTCCGCTTCGGGGTGATCGCCAGTACGGATACGCATCTGGGCACGCCGGGCGCGGTGGAGGAAGACCGCTTTCTGGGCCACGGGGGTGCCGGCGTGCCGGCGCTGAAATCGGTGCCCCCCGGGCTGCCTGACAAGCTTGAATACAACCCGGGGGGGCTCGCCGTGCTGTGGGCCGAGGAGAATTCCCGGGCTGCCCTGTTCAGCGCCATGCGGCGCCGGGAGGCCTATGCCACCAGCGGGCCGCGAATCATCACCCGGCTGTTCGCCGGCTGGAACCTGGACTCCGAGCTGTGCGCGGCGCCCGACCAGCTTGAGCGCGCCTATGCCAGCGCGGTGCCCATGGGCTCAGAACTGGGGCCGGCGCCCCCGGGCGGCGCCCTGCGCCTGCTGGTGGCGGCCGAGCAGGACGCTGGCACTGTCGACAGTCCCGGTATGCCGCTGCAGAAAATCCAGGTGATCAAGGGCTGGCTGGACGAGGCAGGTGAAACCCGCGAGCAGGTCGTGGATGTGGTGGGTGACCCGGTCAGCCGCGGCAGTGTAGACCTGGCGACCTGTGCCACCGCGGGCAGCGGGCATGCCAGGCTCTGTGCGGTGTGGGAGGACCCGGACTTTGATCCCGGGCAGCGCGCCTTCTACTACACACGGGTGGTGGAAAATCCCGGCTGTCGCTGGAGTCAGCGCCAGTGCCTGGCCGGGGGAGTCGACTGCAGTCGCCCCGAGACTATCGGCAAGGGCTTCGAAGGCTGCTGCGCAGCCGAACACCGGCCACTGGTGCAGGAGCGGGCCTGGACCTCACCGGTCTGGTACCAGCCCTAGGACTTCCCGGGCGTAGGCCAGGGCCGCTGGCGCCGCCACCCGGGTGCTGTAGCCCTCGAGGAACAGCTTGCCGACCACGGTACCATCCGGCGCGACCACGATCATGCCGGGATGGGGTATACCGTAGTGCTCGTCCCCCGGGCTGTAGTCCTGGTGCAGGATTCCCAGGGTCTTGAAGCTGAGTGCCTCCACGTCCGCCAGCAGGGGAATTGTGATCCCGTGCTGGCGGGCGAAAGCCGCCTGCTCCCCGGGGCTGTCATAGGTGATCGCCACCAGGCCGATACCCGCGGCATCGAAGGCCCCCCGGTGCTCCTGCAGCTGGCGCAGCTCCGCCATGCAGTACGGGCACCAGACCAGCGACCGGCTGGCCACCAGCACGGTGCCATTGGCGCCGGCAAAGGCGTCGAGCAAGGTGATTTCCCGACCTTCGTGCAGCGCCCGCAGGCCCGGAAAGCGCGAGCCCACCGCGGGACCCAGGGATCGCTGCGCCTGGTCCGCGGAGACGAACATGTCAGCCGTCAGCCCTTTCTCCACGGCTTCCCGCAGGGGGGCGCGGAGGCTGTAGAGGACGCCGGCGGCAAGCACCAGGACGACGATGCCGCCGAGGATGAGCCGTTGCATGGTTGTGCTCCCGTAGCCAGTGTTGACTGCGGCAGTGTAACCGCAAAGCGCTTGCCCCGCTGGTATGGATGGCCGGCAAGGATGACTTGTCGCTTGCACCGGGTTGCACGTATGCTTGCCCGTTTCGTATTGGCCGCCCCTGGAATCCACACATGATCGACCAGCTCCTCATTTCCGGCCTGTTCCTGTGGCTTCTGGGCAGCCTGATATTCAGCGACTGGCCGCCGTCGAAGATATTCCTCGGCACCATGCTGGCGGCGTACTTCCTGGGCCTGGTGGAAACTTCGCAGGTTTTGGAGAAGGCCTCCAACTCGGGGCTGATCACGCTGATCCTGCTCCTGCTGGTGTCCATTGGCCTGGAAAAACTGTCCTGGCTGAACAGTCTCTCCGGGCGCCTGATCTCCCCCAGCTATACCCTGAGCCTGTTGCGCCTGGGTGGCGTAACGGCGGTGTTTTCCGCTTTCGTCAACAACACGGCGGTGGTGGCGACCCTGGCTACCGCCGTGCGCGCCAGCCGCCATCATCCCGCCTCGCGCCTGTTGATGCCCCTGTCCTATGCGGCGATCCTCGGCGGTACCATGACCCTGATCGGGACCTCCACCAACCTGATCGTCAGCAGTTTTCTGGAGGACGCCACCGGCGCGGGGCTGGCCTTCTTCGACTTCTTCCCAATCGGTGTCGCCGCGGTCGCGGTGGGCCTGCTGGTGATGCTGCTGTCGGCCCGGCTGCTGCCCCGCGCCAGTGCCGAGCAGCTGCAGGTGGCGGAATATGTGATCGAGGCGGAGGTGGGCCCCGGGTCCAGCCTGATCGGCAGGAGTATCGCGGACAATCGCCTGCGCGACCTCGACGCCCTGTTCCTGGTCGAGATCGTGCGCGGCGAGCACCTGATTTCACCGGTGGCACCGACCGAATTTATCGAGGCCGGGGATAAGCTGATCTTTTCCGGAGACATCACCCAGGTCAATGCCCTCGACGCCTTCGATGGGCTGAGCCTGTTCGCGGTGGAGGAGGGGTTGTTGCGGGAAAACATGATGGAAGTGATCGTCATGCCCAATGCCGCGATTGAGGGCAAGACCATCAAGGAGTCCGGTTTCCGCTCCCTGTTCGACGCCGCCGTGGTGGGAATGCGCCGGGGTGGCAAGCGTCTGTCGGGCAAGCTCGGCAATATCACGATCCAGGCCGGTGACAACCTGATGCTGGCGACCGGGCCGGATTTCAACGAGCGCAAGAACCTGGACAAGAACTTCGTGGTGGTGGATGACGCGGTGGCCGGTTCCAACACCACGCCGCTGCAGAACTGGTCGGTCAGTCTGCTGCTCGCCGCCGTGGTGCTGCTGGCGGCGCTGGAAATCCTGCCGCTGATCAAGGGCCTGGCCCTGCTGCTGATCTGCATGCTGGGGCTGCGCCTGGTGCGGGGCTCGGAGTTGCGCCGGCGCTTCCCGTTCGAGATCTGGCTGATCATTGCTTCCGCCCTGACCCTGTCCCAGGCCCTGACCAACACCGGCCTGGTGGCGACTGTGGCCCTGGCACTGCAGGACCAGCTCGTCGCCGTTGGCCCCTGGATGGCGCTGCTGGGTATCTACCTCGCTACCTTGCTGCTGACAGAGCTGATGACCAACAACGCGGCCGCGGCCTTGAGCTTCCCGGTCGCCTTCGGTCTGGCCGAGACCCTGGGCGTCAGCGCGATGCCGTTCGTGATGGCGGTCGCCTACGGTGCCAGCGCCAGTTTCCTGACGCCCTATGGCTACACCACCAATCTCATGGTGCAAAACCTCGGCGGCTACGCGATGCGGGACTACTTTCGCAGTGGCCTGCCGGTATCCATCGCCTATTCCGCCGTGGTGCTCTGGCTGCTGCCCCGGGTATTTCCCTTCTAGCGCGGCTCAGCGCCCACCGGCGCCGGGCCGCCAGTTGTCGTGGGTATAGAACTGCGCGTACCACTTGCGGAACTTGGCGAAGGGGCCGTCGTTGTCACACAGCAGCGGCTTCTCGAAGTACTGCTTGTGGGTCCAGATGATGCGGTCCTCCTCCATCTGCCGGTAGATGTCCTTGACGATGGCGTCGGCGACACCGCCCACCGGTTCCCTGCCGTCGACTTTTTTCTGGATGAAGGCATAAAAAGCCCTCGAGTTTTCACTGTCCACCGGCGTCAGGTTGGCCATCAGCACGGTGTCGCAGATACCGCTGAAGCGTACCGTGGCCTGCCCCGGTCCGGTGCTCTTGTTGGCGATTGTGCCGGTGACTTCGCCGCGGGGCGTGGCCATTTTGCTGATCAGCTTGCCCGAGCGGTAGACGCCGTCGAACTCCATGGTTTCGGGGGTGGGGATGTTCTGGGTGCCGTGGACATACAGGAAGTGGGCAGGGTCGACGGCGTTCTCGCCGATCTCCTGCATGTGGGTGCCGATGTCCCAGGTGTGAATCTTGAAGCTGCCCCAGTCGCCGTTGTCGGCGGCGGCTTCCGGGATTTCTTCCGGCTCGAAATGGGGTGCCGCGCCTTCCGGGTGGTACCACACGTAAATGACCTGGTTCAGTTCCCGCACATGCCACGGCCGGATCACCTGCTCGCCGCGGGCGATCTTCGGCGGCAGATTGTTGGCGTAGGGCACATCGGTGCACTGGCCCTCGCCGTTGTATGCCCAGCCGTGGAATGGGCAGACGATGGAGTCGCCGCGCACCTCCGACCCGACACCGGCCTGCCCGCGGATCCCGTAGCCGAGATGGGCGCCCATGTGTGGACAATAGGCATCCAGGACCTTGGCCTCCCCGCTCTCCGTTCGGAACAACACCAGGTCGGTAGCGAAATAGCGCAGGGGCATGGAGGCGGCTACCGGCAGTTCCTGTGAATAGGCGACCTGGAACCAGCCCAGGGGAATCGGCATGGGGATACGTTGACTCATGGTGGGATACTCCGTGCATTGGCAGCATTGTCGTAACGCCTGTACTCTACGGCAGCCCCGTGGTGATTGGTATGACTTGCAAATTTCTGACGAAACGTTACCGGAGTAAATAATCATACCCCGCGGGCTATTCGTCCCTGCCGGGTGCCTGAGGGACTCCGCCGGGGAGCGTGGCAGTTGACCGTTCGCCCCGGCGCTGCCTAAGCTGCCGCTCTTTCTTCACGATGCTGACAAGAGGACATGCAGATGAGATTGCAGGGCAAAGTTGCGATTGTCACCGGCTCGGGACAGGGTATCGGTGCTGCCACCGCCCTGCGCTTTGCGGAAGAGGGTGCCGCGGTGGTTCTGGCCGCCCGCAGCGAGGACAAGCTCGCCGGGGTGGCGGACAGGATTGCGGCGGCCGGGGGCCGGGCGCTGGTCTGTCCCACGGATATTGCGGATGAGGACGCGGTGCGCGCGCTGGTGGCCAGGACGGTCGACGCCTTTGGCCATCTCGACATCGTGGTCAACAATGCCGTGCTGATGGTGCCGGGAATGCTGGCGAATCACGATACCAGGGCCTGGCGGCAGAATTTCATCGTCTCCCTCGACGGCGCCATGTTCCTGATGCGCGAGGCGTATCCCCAGCTCAAGGCCAACCGCGGTGCGGTCGTCAATGTCTCCTCGGTCTGTGGCCTGCGCGGTTCCCCGGCCACGGCCGGTTACAGCGCGGCGAAAGCTGCGTTGCTGGGCCTGTCGCGCAACGCGGCGATGGAATGGGGCAAACTGGGCATCCGGGTCAACACCGTGATTCCCGGTGCGTTCATGACCCCGCCCACCGCGGCGGTGCTGCCGGATGACGCCTCGCGCGAGGCCACGGCCAAATCCATCCCCATTGGCCGTATCGGTGATCCCCGGGAATGTGCCAACGCCATCCTGTTTTTGGCCAGCGATGAAGCGTCCTATATCACGGGTACTGAGCTGGTGGTCGACGGTGGCCGGGTGGCGGAACTCAATGCCGGTACGGCGAGCTGGGAGTAGGGCGATGACGGACGCGAGCCTGCTGCGACGGATAGACCGCCTGGAGTCGCTGGACGAGATACGCCAGCTGGCGGCCAAGTATTCCCTGTCCCTGGACATGCGTGACCTGGACGCTCACGTCAACCTGTTTGCGCCGGATATTCGGGTGAGTCGGGAGAAAGTCGGCCGCAGCCACCTGAAGCGCTGGCTGGACGATACCCTGCGCCTGCAGTTCACCGGCACCTCGCACCACATCGGCAATCACATTATCGAATTCGATGATCCGGATCGTGCCCACGGCGTGGTGTATTCCAAGAACGAGCACGAAACCGGTGACCAGTGGGTCATCATGCAAATGCTGTACTGGGACAATTACGAGCGCATCGGCGGGCGCTGGCTTTTTCGTCGCCGCCTGCCCTGCTACTGGTACGCCACCGACCTCAACAGCCCGCCCATCGGCGAACACAAGATGCGCTGGCCGGACCGCGAATCCTACGACGGCGCCTATCACGATTTGTGGCCCTCCTGGGCCGACTTCTGGGCGCAGCCGCCAACCACGGATGAACCCGAGGTGGCGGCGCCGGCGCCGCTGGAGGAATTTCTCGCCACCATGCGCCGCGGCGCCCCCGAGCCGCGCATCCGCGTTCGCTGACCCCTGTTACACGACCAAGGATAACGACAGCAATGGATCTTCTGACACCACTCAAGCTCGGCGACCTGCAGTTGCAGAACCGCATCGTGATGGCGCCCATGACCCGCAGCCGCGCGGGCACCGATGCGGTGCCGACAGCGTTGATGACCGAGTACTACCGGCAGCGGGCCAGCGCCGGGCTGATTATCACCGAAGGTATAGCGCCCAGCGCCGACGGCCTCGGCTACTGCCGCACGCCGGGTATTTACAGCGCGGAACAGGTGGCCGCCTGGCGCGAGGTGACCACGGCGGCACATGCGGAGGGGGGCTGTATCGTCGCCCAGATCATGCACGTGGGGCGGGTTGCCAGCCATTACAACAAGCCCGCCGGCGCGGAAACCGTGGCGCCGTCGGCAATCACGGCCAAGGGCGACATCTACACCGACCAGGCTGGCATGCAGCCCATGGACGCACCCCGGGCGCTGACGCTGGCAGAGATACCGGGAGTGATCGAAGAGTACCGCCAGGCCACGGCGAATGCACTCGCCGCAGGCTTTGACGGCGTGGAACTGCACTGTACCAGCGGCTACCTGCCCGCCCAGTTTCTCTCCACCGGCACCAACCGGCGCACCGATGCCTACGGTGGGTCCGTCGCCAACCGTGCGCGCTTCGTGCTGGAGGTACTGGCGACCATGGCCGCGGAGGCCGGGGCCGGCCGGGTTGGCATGCGCATCTGCCCGGACAACAGCTTCAACGACCTGTCCGACGATGACCCGCAGGAGACTTTCGAGTATCTACTGGCCGCAGCGGCCGGAATGGATCTCGCCTGGCTGCATGTCATCCGCATGCCCGCCGGCCGGGTCGACAACCTGGCCCTGGGACAGCGCTATTTCGGCGATAGACTGATCGCCAACGAGAGCTACAAACTGGAGGAGGCCGGCGACGCCGTGGCCGCCGGCGCGGTGGCCGCGGTGTCCTTCGGGCGCCCGTTCATTGCCAATCCGGACCTGGTGGCGCGCTGGCACCAGCAGCTGCCGCTGGCAAAGTTTGATCCCAACACCCTGTATACCCCCGGACCCGAGGGCTATACCAGCTACCCTCCGGCCGCCCAGGGGCGCTAGCGAACCGCACCGCCGCCGTCCACCGACAGGAGCTGGCCGGTGATGAAGGAGGCGCGGTCACTGCACAGGAAGGCGACCGCCTCGGCGATTTCCCCGGGCTCCCCGATGCGGTTCAGCACTGCGGTCTTTTTCAGCTGCTCGGCGACCTTCGGCTGTTCCGTGAAATACTTCTCCAGGCCCGGGGTGCGGATGACCCCCGGCGACACGGCGTTGATGCGAATGCCCTGGGCGCCGTACTCTGCGGCGGCGCTTTTGGTCAGGATATTCACCCCGCCCTTGGCGGCGGCGTAGGCGGTATTGAATGCCTGGCCCTTGAGCGAGGCGTTGGAGGAGATGTTGACAATGGCGCCGCCGCCCGCAGCCAACATTGCGGGAATCTCGTATTTCATGCACAGCCAGGTGTTGGTCAGGCACATTTCCAGGGTCTGGTCGAAGACTTCGCGGCTGTATTCGTGAATGGGACCGGAGCCGCGGCTCAGGGCGGCGCTGTTGCAGGCGATGTCGAGCCGGCCCCAGGCGCTGATCACGGCGGCGACCATATCCTTCACCGATGTTTCATCGCTGACGTCGCCGTGGACGAACAGCGCTTCGCCGCCGGTTGCCGCAATGCTCGCCGCGGTTTCCTCGCCCGACTCGGCATTGAAATCGGCTACCAGAACCTTGGCTCCCTCGCGGGCGAAACACTGGGCTATGGCTCGCCCTATGCCCTGTCCCGCGCCGGTGACGATGCCGATCTTGCCCTCGAGAATTGCCATGCCCTGTTCCTCTTTGTCCGCAGTCAGAAAAGTGAATGGTAGCGGGTATGGGGCGGCGCTTCAGTGCTTCACCAGTGCTCCAACGGCAACATCAGCCAGCGGGTACAACATGACAGTACGATGGCGGAAAAGCGCCTGCAACGCCGGCTGCAGGGCCCCGTGACCTGTCGTCCGGGTGCGGGTGACGGTATGCTGGCGAGCAGTCAACAGGTGGAGCCAGAGGATGAATCTACAGGGAAAGGTGGCACTGGTAACCGGTGCCGGACAGGGCGTAGGCCAGGGCATCGCACTGGCGCTGGCAGCGCAGGGCGCCCGGGTGGCGGTCAGTGGCCGGACGCTGGAAAAACTTGAGGCGACGGTCCAGAAGATTGAGGAGCGCGGCGGCGAGGCACTGCCCGTGGTATGCGAGGTGAAGTCTCCCGCATCCCTGCAGAGCTGCGTCGACGCAGTCATCGACAAGTGGGACGGGCTCAGTATTCTGGTCAACAACGCCCAGGAAGTGCCGCTGGGGCGCCTGCTGGATGTCACTGACGACGCGGTGACAGCGGGCTGGGAGTCCGGTCCGATGGCGACTCTGCGCCTGATGAAGCTCTGCTATCCCTATCTCAAGGGCGACGGGGTGATTATCAACCTCGGCAGCTCTGCCGCCAAACGCTGGGACATGGCGGGCTACGGCGCCTACGCCGGGATCAAGGAGGCCATCCGCTCCCTGACCCGGGCGGCGGCCTGCGAATGGGGCCCGGACAATATCCGCTGCAACGCCATCCTGCCCCACGCCTTGTCGCCGGCCCTGGAATGGTGGCTGCAGCGCGACCCCGCGGAGGCGGAGGCTTTTTTCGCCCAGATACCCCAGCGCAGGATCGGGGACTGCGAGCAGGATATCGGCCGGTTTGTCGCCCTGCTGTGCTCCGACGGGGCGGGCTATGTCAACGGCCAGAGCATCGCCCTGGACGGCGGCCAGGCATTCCTGGGCTGAGCGGACTGGTTAGCGGGCGTCAAATAATGGCAGGGTGATGTCCATCCTCAGGCCGGGACTGGTATTGCTCGCCGTGATGCTGCCGCCATGCTGGACGATGGCCCGGCGGGCGATCGCGAGTCCGAGGCCGTAACCGCCGGTCTCCCGGGTCCGGGCTGAGTCGACCCGGTAGAATTCGTCAAAAATGTGTTCCAGCTCTCCGGCGGGAATGCCCGGGCCCTGGTCCTGAACGCTGACCCTGATCTCCCCGGTGGTGGTGCCGATAGCGACAGCGATCACCGTGTCCGGTGGGCTGTAGTACAGCGCGTTGCGCAACACGTTGTCGAAGGCCTTGCGCAGGCGCCCGCCGTCCCCGAGCACCAGGGCCTGCCCACAGTCGATTTGCAGCTCAATCCTGCGTCCACTCTCCCTGCCCTCGAAGCTGGCGTCATTGCACAGGTCGCGCAGCAGGGGCACCAGGTCGATGTGTTCGTCCATCGCCAGCTGGTCACTCTGGCTGCGCAACAGTTCCGCGATCAGTTCGTCCAGCCGGCTGGCCTCGCGTTCAATTCGTTCCAGTTGTGGACCCGCTGCCGCGGGATTCTGCTCCGCCAGTGCCAGCGCGACCCGGAGCCGCGCCAGGGGCGAACGCAACTCGTGGGATACGTCCGCAAGCAGGCGCCGCTGGGCATCAATCCGCTGTTGCAGTTGGGCGGCCATGCGATTGAAATCCCGCGCCAGGTCATCGGTTTCATCGCCGCCCTGGCCGCGCACCGCCAGGCGCACCGCCAGGTCGCCATCCGCCAGCTTGGTGGCAGCCTGCCGCAATCCGCCCAGGCGCCGGGTCAGCAGTCGCGACAGCAGGTAACAGAGCAGGCCCGACACCAGCACCGCCAGCGCTCCCCGCAGCCACAGGTTGCTGCCCAGCTCGTTGACCAGGCGAGACCTGCTGGGTTTCAGCACCAGTACCGAGCGCATCCGCCCCAGATCTTCGCGGTAGAGCTGGTGGGCCAGCAGTTGCCGGCTGTCGTCGCGCATAAAGGCACGCCGGCCGCCCTTGCCGAGGCGCGCCGCAACCATTGCCACGTTCTGGGGGACCCGTCGTCCCAGAACGTCCTCGCCACTGCTGTTGAGGAAATAGACTTGTACCCTGTGCTCCGCCTGTGCCGCCGCGATCACTTCCGGGAGTTTTTCACTGGCCTGATTCTGCAGGTCGTACAGCAGGCGCACGACAAAACGCGGCGGACTTTCTCGATGATGTGGGTGCCTGTCGTCCGGCACCAGGGAGTCAAGGTACTGGCCCGCCAGCAGCCAGCTGCCCAGGACAGCGATGGTGATCACCCAGAAGCCCAGGAAAATCTTGACGAACAGGGGAGACCTGGGCATCAGCCGCGGTCCGCAGTGGAGATGGTGAACTGGTAACCGGCGCCGCGAATGCTGACGATCGGGTTGTCCGCGCCGCAGGCCGCGAACTTCTTGCGAATCTTGCTGACGTGCACATCGACACTGCGGTCATAGGCCGAGAGCGAACGCCCCAGGGCCTGGCGGCTGAGGGACTCCTTGTCCACAACATTGCCAGCGTGCAGGAGCAGGGTGTGGAGTATGTTGAATTCCGCGCTGGTCAGCTCCAGGTCGCGGTTATCCCATGAGGCGCTGCGATCCGCGGTATTCAGCTGTGTCAGGCCCACCCTCAGGTCGGCATCCCTGGCTGCTTCCGCACTCCGCCCCCGGCGCAGGATCGCGCGCAGGCGCGCCGCCAGCTCCCGCGGATTGCAGGGCTTGGGCAGGTAATCATCGGCGCCGAGTTCGAGGCCGATAATGCGGTCCGTGTCCTCGCCGCGGGCCGTGAGCATGAGGACGGGGGTGTCCAGTCGCTCCCGCAGCTTGCGCAGTACCTCCAGGCCCTGCATCCCGGGCAACATGACATCCAGCACGATGGCGTCAAACATCGTCTGCTGGCAGCGCCGCAGAGCCTCGCGTCCATCGTGGCAGAGATCGACGCTGAAGCCTTCCAGCTGCAGGAATTCCTGCAGCAGGGCGCACAGCTCATGGTCATCGTCTATGATCAGCAGGTGCTCGGTCATGGGGCGGGTTCAAGGTCGCGGTGTTGGCGACAGTGTGCGGCGCTCGCGGTGGAAAATCCATGCTTCGGCGGCCTGCTACTACGCTTCTTTACAGTTATTTACCTTTATAAAGCGCACACTTACACAGGTTTCCCCGATACTGGCCACGTGTTCAGCCAACAGGAGAAGGTCAATGCACACACCAATACGTACAGCTCTTCGCACCAGTGCCCTGGTACTGGCCCTTGCCACTGCGGCCGTTGCGGCACCCGCGTCGGCCTGGCCCGACGAGGGCGGCCCCGGTCACATGGCGGGGAAGATGATCCAGCACCTGGACCTGACTGCCGAGCAACAGGCCAGCGTCAGTGAGATCATGACCAGGGCGCGTGAAGCGGGCGCTGCAGACCACGAGCGGATGCGCGAGATCAGGACCCAGCTGCGAGCGCAGTCCGACAGCTTCGACGCCGGCGCCACCCAGGCTCTCGCGGATGAATTGGGTCAGATCACCGCGCGCAGTACCTACCGGATGACCGAGACCCGGGCTGCAGTGCACGCGCTGTTGAACGAGGAGCAGCGCGAGAAGCTCGAGGCCCTGGAGGCCAGGCGCGGTGAGCGCAAGCACGGCAAGGGTCCGGGCAAGGGCGGCATCAAGGAGCGCAGAGGCGGCGAAGCGAGCGAAAGTTAGACAGGAGGTAGTACCGGGCCCCGGGGCTGGCGATCAAGCCGGCCCCGGTTTTTTGCCCGCAGATGGTTGTCGCTACAGAATCTCTACCTGCAAGCCCAGCTCAGCCACCGCTGAACCCAGCGACTCGTACTGCTTGCGGCTGGTAAGCACTGCCGTGCTGGCCAGCGCCGGATCAAGGTAGCGCCGGGCTACCTGCCGCAGATCCTCCAGGCTTACGTCCAGAATCGCGCGGCGAAAGGCTTCCCGCTGCTCGTGGCTGCGGCCAAACAGGCGCTGGTAGAAATGCTGCCTGGCTTCGCCGGCGGGGGATGCGGGCTTGTCCAGGCTGCCTATCACGCCCAGTATCGCTTCCTCCAGGGCGCTGTCCTCATGGCTCGATTCCAGCACCCAGGCGATGGCGCGGTCGAAATCCGCCAGCGTGTCCAGCAACCGCGGGTCGCGGTAGGAATAAAACCGGAACGCCGCGATGCCGGAGTCCTGGCTGGCGCCGCCGCCGTAGGCTCCGCCCTGCTCGCGGACGCTGCGGTGCAGGAAACCGTTGCGCATGAAGCCGCCGAGGACGGTCAATGCCGCCGCATCGGGGTGACCGACGGGTACGGTGGGGTAGGCGCGGGCACAGAAGTTGACCTGGGTGTTGGCAATCCACAA
The DNA here is from genome assembly GCA_947258585.1 of uncultured Haliea sp. Classification (GTDB taxonomy): domain Bacteria; phylum Pseudomonadota; class Gammaproteobacteria; order Pseudomonadales; family Halieaceae; genus Haliea. The sequence continues at coordinate 37,146 of CAMYIZ010000038.1, forward strand.
TTCCCGCCTCGCCTCGCGCACCGGCGCGGCAGTAAACGAGGCCTGGTCGGGATCCGGATGGACGACAGCGCTCCACGCCGACAGTGCCTGGTGGCTGACAGCGTCCATGGCGTGTTCGTCGGCGATCGTCAGCAATTGCGGCTGCATGCGAGTGACCGCGCTGTGTATATCGCGCAGGCGGCCGATAAAGTCCTGCAGCTCGCTGTCGCTGCCCAGGCTGTCGTCCAGCGCCTTCAGCGAGCGAATCCCCTCCAGGCCGCTGTGCAGGTGGTTGATTTGCGCCAGCGGGCTCATGCCCGCGCTCGCCGCCGTCATCGCCAGCCCGTGACCGTTGCCGGTGACGGACTGCTCCCGGCGGGCCCGGGCCTGCGCCACCAGTTCCCGTATGCGCCCACTCTCATCGAAACGGACCCGCTGCAGGCTGTCCTGCATCAGTGCGATCTGGGCCTCGCTGTTGCGCGCCAGCGCCTTGGAGGAGAGGGTGAAGCAAGCCTGTACCTGCTGCTCATCGTCCACCGCACCGCGCAGGGCGGCGGAAGCACCGATGCTGCCCACCGTAGCGGCCTGGCGGTGCTGGACCTGCAGATAGTCCTCACTGCCCAGCCCCACCTCGGTCAGAATCCGCGTGTACAGGGGCAGCAGGCCGGTGGCGGTGGCGTCCAGCGCCGGCAGGGGACTGACCAGTTGCTGGTAGACCAGCCCGTTGGTGCCCTGGGTGTAGGTAGTCAGGGTCAGGCCATCCTGACGCAGTTCACGGTACTCGGGCTCGGGCAGGCTGGCCGGCACGTCGGCCAGGGTGACTTTGGGCAGGATGCTCAGGTCGCCGACCTGCTGCTGGCGCTGTTCCAGTTTCTGCGCCAGTTCCAGGGTTGCCTGCTTGTCGGCCTCGCTCATGCCGGCCTTCAGCGCCGCCAGTCGCTCGGCCTCCCTGGCCAGCCGGCGCCCGGACAGTTCGGTGTCCGGGGTCATGACCAGGGTGACCCGGTGGGGGTTGTCGAGCAGCAGGCGCCGGGCCAGGCTCCGGATGTATTCCGGGTCGCGAATATTTTCCTGCAGGGTGGCAATGACCGGGTCGAGATCGAGTATCGCTACCGGGTCGGCGTAGTGCGTGGCCGGGCTCAGTGCCTGCAGGATCAGCTGCAGGCCGTAGGGGTAGCCGTCACCGCTGATTTCCCGCTGGTGGAGTTCCAGCTGGTGCAACACGGCCTCCAGCTGGGCGGGCGGGACGCCGTCCCTGGCCACTGCTTCGATGACACCCAGCACCAGTGCCTCCAGGGCGTCGGCGGAAGCCGCTTCGCTGCCCTCGATACCACAGCTGAAGACCATTTCGCGCTGGGAGTCCTCCAGCCCGCACAGGGGCGAGGGAGCCTGGCCCAGGGTGGTAGTCTCCAGCGCCTGCATCAGCGGCGAGGCGCTGTTGTCCAGCAGTACGCTGGACAACAGCTGGGCCTCCAGCAGCTGCTGCAGGTCGGCGCTTTCGCCCAGCAGCCAGCCCACCACGATATGGGTCTTGCGTGCGGTGTCACCCGAGTCGTCCAGGGCATAGGGGCGCTCAACCCGGCGTGGTTCGCTGTAGCGTTGCTCCAGCGCCACTTCGATGCGCTGGGGCAGGCGCTGGAAGCGCGCCAGCGCCCGTTCCTGGAACACCGCCTGGTGCTCGTGGGCGGGGATGTCACCAAAAGTCATGAAGATGGCATTGCTGGGGTGGTAGTGGCTCTGGTAGAAGGCCTTGAGCTCGGCGTAGCTGAGGTCGGGAATGTGCTCCGGAGCGCCACCGCTGTCGTAGTGGTAGGTGTTGGTGGGGAACAGCTGCTCGCACAGCGTCTGCCACAGGGTGCTGGGCACCGAGCTCCTGGCACCCTTCATTTCGTTGAACACCACGCCCTTGAACACCAGCTCACTGTCGGGATTGCCGGGCTCGGCGAATTCCACCCGATGGCCTTCCTGGGCGAAGTCCAGTGGGTCCAGGCGGGAGAAGAACACGGCATCGAGGTAGACGTCCAGCAGGTTGGCAAAGTCTTTGCGGTTCTGGCTGGCGAAGGGGTAGGCGGTCCAGTCACTGCTGGTAAAGGCGTTCATGAAGGTGTTGAGCGAACGCCGCAGCATCATGAAGAACGGGTCGCGCACCGGGTAGCGTTCGCTGCCGCAGAGAGCCGTGTGTTCGAGAATGTGGGCCACGCCGGTGGAGTCCGTGGGCACCGTGCGCAGTGCCACCAGGAACACATTTTCGCTGCTGTCCGCGGCCAGGTGATAGTGCATGGCGCCAGTCGCCTGGTGCTCGTACTGGTCCACCCGCAGTTGCAGGGATTCGATCTCGTGGCTGCGCAGCAGGCGGAAAGCGGCGTGGCTGATGGCGGCCGGTATGCTCTGGGTCATGGTAGTCCTGGTCGGTTCGAAACAAGCCCGCTATTCTAGCGCGAAATCACCGTCCCTGCTGTGGCCGGCACCAATTCGATGCGGTAGAGCCAGGGCCAGTTCTTGCCGGTAACCCAGAGGCCGCCGTCCGCGGGGTTGCGGGCGATACCGTTGAGGACGTCGGCGTTCGGGGGACGCTCCCCCGGCGGTAGCAGGCCACTGAGGTCAACGCTGGCGGTGACCTCGCCGCTGGCCGGGTCGATGACAACGATGCGATCAGTCATCCAGACATTGGCCCAGATTTTTCCGTCTATCCACTCCAGTTCGTTCAGGTGTCCGAGGCGCCGGCCCCGCTCCGTCACCGCCAGCGTGCGCAGATGGCGTCCGCTGTCCGGGTCGAGAAAGTGCAGGTGCTCGGTGCCATCGCTGTAGACAAGTTCGCGGCCGTTATCGGTCAGGCCCCAGCCCTCGCCAGGCAGGGCAAAGACAGCCACGGGGGTCAGCGCCTGCCGGTCGTACACCAGCATGCGCCCGGCGCGCCAGGTCAGCTGGTAAACCCGGTCGCCGAAGACCGTGAGCCCCTCGGCAAACAGGCGGGGATGCAGGCGCCGCTGGTCCAGCAGCTCGCCGTCGGCAAAGCGGTAGCGCAGCAGGCGTGACTGGCCGTAGAGGCCGGTGCTGACGTAGAGTTCGCCATCGATGATCTGCAGGCCCTGGACAAAGCTGTTGCGCGGCTGGGGTTTTTTTTCCAGCACCCGGTAGTTGAATTGCTCCACTGCCAGGACAGGGTTGGCGAGCAGCAGCAGCAGGCAGCTGCGCAGGATCAGCTTGTTCAAATACGGTTTCTCCCGAGATCGCGAATGAGGAAGCGGGCCGGGGCCAGCGCGCGCACGAGCTCTGGTTCCAGAGGCAATGGTTCAGCGCACAGCTGGCTGGCCAGCAGCTCCGCCGCCAGCGGAGTCGAGGTCAGTCCCCGCGAGCCGTGGCCTGTATTCAGGTAGAGCCCGGGGACATACCGCCCCGCCCGTGGAATGGCCGTGCGGGCATTGTCCCGCAGCGCACCATAGTCGCACAAAAACGCTTCCCGGTCCGGTACCGGTCCCACCAGGGGAAGGTAGTCCGGGCTCGCGCAACGCCAGCCGGTCCGCCCCGGCAGGGGGCTGTCTGCGAGCCCGGCCAGTGAGGATTGCGCGGCGGGCAGCGCCGCCGCCAACTGCTCAAGGTTGTGGAACTGGTCACGCTGGCGCAACTGCGGATCCATGTCCCCCGGCGCAAACGTGGCGCCGATACAGTGCCCCTCACCAGTCGCCGGGGCGATGTAACCGCTGTGGCACAGCGTCGCCCGCAGCCCCGCCAGATCGGGTAGCGGCGGTAGCTGGGTGGTCTGGCCCCGGATCGCCTTGAGCGGGAGCCAGTCCAGCGGGCCGAGTTCGCGGCAGTGGATTCCGGCCGCGACGACGGCGACCGGTGCCCGGGCCAGCAGTTGACCGCCGCTTGTTGCCTGCCAGGCATCGCCCGCCCGCTGTAGCTGAACCGGCCCGCAGTTCTCGCGCAGGGTGATAAGCGGATGCCGCAGCAGCTGCCGACAGATGGCAGGCGGGGACATCCAGCCCGAATTCGGGAACCAGTAGCCCGCCCCGGCCTGGGGCACGCCCAGCAGCGCGGAGGCACGCGCGGCGTCGACGACCTGTGCCAGTGCGGGCAGCGCCTCCAGCAGCGGCGCCATGCGCTCGAGTTCGCCGGTATCCGTCACCTGGTGAAAACTGCCGCACAGCGCGCCGTCGACCTGCGGTCGCAGGACGCCATCGGCAAAATCCGCCCGGTAGTGGCGACTGGCGAAGTCGAAACTGCTGAGGGCGAAATCCGTCAGCGATGAGTGGCGGTGGGAGAGACGGGTGTACAGCACCCCCTGGGCATTGCCCGAGGCGCCGTCGGCAACCTGGCCCTGGTCCAGCAGGGTCACCGGGATACCCCGGCGGGCGAAGGCGGCGGCAGTGTGGCAGCCCGCCAGCCCGGCGCCGATGATCAACACCTCCCGGGGTGTGTCCGGTGCCTGTGCGGGGATGTCCCAGGGTGTGCCCCGCGCTGGCACCGGGCGCGGGCGGACACTGAGCCGGCCACACAGCTGTTCCCGCTTGCGGCCAAAGCCGGGTACTTTGCGCACCTCGAAGCCGGCCTCCCCCAGGCCACGGCGCACCGCGCCGGCAGCAGTGAAGGTAGCGAAAGTGGCTTCGGGTCGGCTCAGGGCCGCGATTGCGGGCCACAGTGAAACGTGCCACATGGCGGGATTGCGCGCGGGGGCGAAGCCGTCCAGGTACCAGGCGTCCACCAGCGGGGTGCGGGCGTGGCCCAGGTCCTCCAGCACAGCGGTAACATCGCCCCACCACAGGTCGAGGACAACCTCGCCCCGGTCGAACAGGGCTCGATGGGTGCCGGGCAGGGGCAGCGGGTACTGCGCCGCCAGGCTGGCCAGCAGGGGCGCCAGTTCCGGCCAGGCGGCTCCCGCCCGCCGCAGCTGCGCGACATCAAGGGGGAATTTTTCCAGCGCCAGATAGTGCAGTCGCCCGGGCCCGCCGGCGCCTGCGGCGCGGCTGCGCCAGGCCTGCCAGGTGAGGAGAAAGTTCAGTCCGGTGCCGAAGCCGGTTTCCGCCACCACGAAACGCTCTGCTCCCGGCGTTTCCCAGCGCGCCGGCAGCTCGTTGCCGGCGAGGAATACGTGGCGACCTTCGGCCAGGCCATTGTCGCGGGAGTAATACACATCGGTGAAAGCCGACGAAACCGGACTGCCGTCATCCTGCCACTGCAGGGACGGACCCGGCATGGGTTGCCACGGGGCATTGGAGCGCTGCATGTCCCTGGTTCCTGACCTTGTGCCGCCGCGCGCCCCGGTTACCCGGCGACGGTATAGCCGCCGTCGATGGGCAGGGTCTGGCCCGTGATCCAGCTCGCCTGGCTGCTGCTGAGAAACAGCACCGCACCCGCCACGTCTTCCGGTGTGCCGTGCCGGCCCGCCGGAGTGCGCGCCATGGTGGGCGCCGACCACTCGGGGTTGGCGATGGTCGCCGAGGTCATCCGGCTCTCGCACAGGCCCACGGCCACGCAGTTGGCGCGAATGCCGATAGCGCCCCATTCGACCGCCATAGCCCGGGTGACCCCCAGCAGCCCGGTCTTGCCGGCACCGTAGCCGGGGATGATGCCCATGCCGAAGTAGGAGCTCATCGAGGCTATGCCGATGACCGAGGCACCTCCGGCGAGTTCGCTCGCCCGGAGGGCATCCCGGCAGCCCCGGGCGAGCCGGAATCCGGAGATCAGGTGGATGTTGACGGCGCGGACGAAGTTGTCCGGATCCCATTCGTCGAGGCCCAGGCTGGGCAGGGCAATGCCGGCATTGTTCACCAGCACGTCCAGCTGGGTCTGTGCCTGCGCGACCGCGTCCACCTGCGCCGGGTTTTCCACATCCAGCTGCAGGTAGCGGTAGCCTGAGAGATCCGTATCGTAGTCCCCGGCACTGGCCCGGGTGCCGGTAATGGTGACTTCTGCGCCCGCGGCCAGGTAGGCCGCGGCTATGCCCGCGCCGATACCGCTGGTACCGCCGGTGACGAGAATCCTGGCACCGCTGAAGTCGAAGTGTGCTGCATTGCTGGCCATGGTTTTACTCTTGTTGGGGTGGAGTCGCCGTGGCGGTCTGCCCCGGCGCGGAAAAGCCTAGCAGATACCCCCGGCTGGAGCCATTGCGGCACAGTGCAGGCAGGTCCCGGCCCGGGGCAACGCTGGTTTTTGCCGCGGCCAGGCAGTAGACTTGCGCCCCTTGATTGTGAGGGCTTTTCATGGCGCAGAACCAGAGTCAAACCATCCCCCGGGACAAGTTCCTGACCATAGCGGTCAACCTGTTGTACAAGGCGTTTCTTGAGAATCGGCGCACGGAGTCGAAGAACGTCTTTCGCGACATGGCTGCCGGCAGGTCTGTGCACCTGACCAATGTCCAGATGGAGGATCGCTCCCAGGTCCGCTTCGATGTCGCCCTCGACCATACCGAGTTCCGCGGCAAGCTGAATTTTGGCGCGTTCCGCGCCAGCCTGGCCATGCTGGTCGCCCAGCTCAGCGATGCCCTGCGCGCGGGCAAGGACATCAAGGTGTTTACGGACCAGGGCAACCCGGACAACGTCATCTTCGGGCTGACAGCGGCTACCGAAGAGGACGGCGAGGTCAACGTCATGGTGTTGGGAGTCGATTCCAGCGAGACCCGCGGTTCCATTGAACTGCGGCTGCAGTACCTGGACCCGCAGCAGTTCGCACCGGAAGCCGAGGTCGCGCCCGCGTCGCCGTCAAGCTGACGTCCCCGCGGCCCGGTTTCAACCGGGCTTTGGCGTCTCGATTGTTACCGTTTCCCGCTCCGCCGGCGCCATCACTTCCGCGCTGCCTGTGACGACCTTCTTCCCGTGCTGGTTCAGGACCAGGCAGTCCAGGGTCACCTGGCGTCGCCGCGGTTGCTTGTCCGTCACGGTCAGCTGCACCGTCAGGGTGTCACCGATCTTCACCGGCAGCCGGAACGCCAGCGACTGGCCCAGGTAGATAGTCCCCGGCCCCGGCAACTGCATGGCCAGTGCGGCTGAAATCAGGCCGCCGCTGAACATGCCGTGGGCGATGCACTCGCCGAACGGGGTGCCGGCGGCGTAGGCCGGGTCCAGGTGCAGGGGGTTGTGGTCGCCTGAGGCCGCGGCAAACAGGCGGATATCCTCCATGGTGACCGTGCGGGTGCTCTCTGCCTGCTGGCCGATCGTCAGTTCATCGAAGGTATGGTTGCGCACTTCGGGCATGCCGGGCTCCTGCGGGGATTGTTGAAAGCGCGATGATACCTTAGTGTAGCGGGCCCCAAACACCCCGAAACCCAGCCCGCAGGAGCAGAGCGATGCCGGAAGCGGTGGTTCGCGCCATCCCGCCGATTACCTATCCCCCCGAGTTGCCTGTGGTGCAGCGCCGGGAGGACATCGCGCGGGCCATCAGCGAGCACCAGGTGGTGATCATTGCCGGCGAAACCGGTTCCGGCAAGACCACCCAGATCCCCAAGATCTGCCTGGAGCTGGGGCGTGGCCGCGAGGCCCGGATCGGCCACACCCAGCCTCGCCGACTGGCGGCGAGGACCGTGGCGCAGCGTATTTCCGATGAACTGCAGGTGCCGCTGGGCGAGGCGGTGGGCTACCAGGTGCGTTTCACCGACCAGGTTTCCGAGGCCTCGGCGGTCAAGCTGATGACCGATGGCATACTGCTGGCGGAGATCCGCAACGACCGGCTCCTGCGGCAGTACGACACGCTGATTATCGACGAGGCCCACGAGCGCAGCCTCAACATTGACTTCCTGCTCGGCTACCTGCGGCAGCTGTTGCCGAAACGGCCAGACCTGAAGTTGATCATCACGTCCGCTACCATCGACGTCAACAGCTTCTCGCAACACTTTGGCAACGCCCCCATCATTGAGGTCTCCGGTCGCAGCTACCCGGTGGAAACGGTGTACCTTGATCCCGCCGAAGATCGGGACCTGGGGCTGCAGGAGCAGATCGTGGGCCTGGTCGACGACATTGAAGCGGGCCGTTTCGGGGAGCGCGGGGATGTGCTGGTGTTCCTGCCGGGAGAGCGCGATATTCGAGAGCTGGCGCGGCAACTGCGAGGTCGGGAACGGCTGGAGGTGCTGCCGCTCTACGCCCGCCTCACCCAGGCCGAACAGAGCCGCGTTTTCGACCTCTCGCGGCGGCGGGGGATGCGGGTGGTACTGGCGACGAATGTGGCGGAGACCTCCGTTACCGTGCCCGGTATCCGCTATGTGATCGACCCGGGAGAAGCCCGTATCAGCCGCTACAGCTTCCGCACCAAGGTGCAGCGGCTGCCCATTGAGCCCATCTCCCGGGCCAGCGCGAACCAGCGCCAGGGCCGCTGTGGCCGTATCGCTCCCGGCGTCTGTATCCGTCTCTACACGGAAACCGATTTCCTCTCGCGGCCGGAGTTCACCGACCCGGAGATTCTCCGCACCAGCCTCGCGGCGGTGATTCTGCAGATGCTGAACCTGGGGCTGGGGGAACTGCAGCGCTTCCCCTTTATCAATCCCCCGGACCCGCGCATGGTGCGCGACGGCTACAAGCTGCTGCAGGAGTTGGGGGCGGTCACCGGTCGCGGCAAGCTGACCGGCATCGGCAAGCGCATGGCCAGGTTGCCGGTGGATCCGCGCCTGGCGCGGATGGTTCTGGCCGCTCAGCAGCTGTCCTGTCTGGATGAGGTGCTGGTGATCGCGGCGGCACTGGCCATCCAGGATCCCCGGGAACGGCCGGCGGACAAGCAGGCGCAGGCCGACCAGATGCACGCGCGCTTTCGTCACCCGCGCTCGGACTTCATGGCCTGGCTGGCCCTCTGGCGCTATTACGAGGAGCAGCGCCAGGCCCTGAGCCAGAGCCAGTTGCGCAAGCTCTGCCAGCGCGAATTCCTCTCGTTCCTGCGGCTGCGTGAGTGGCGCGACATGCATGCCCAGCTGCGCATTGGCTGCCGCCAGCTCGGGCTGCATCCGGGGGCGGGATTGCCCGCGGTGGAAGAGGAGAGCTATGACGCGGTGCACCGGGCCCTGCTGGCGGGTTTACTGTCGAATATTGCCCAGCACCAGGAGGACCGGGACTACCTCGGCAGCCGCAACCGCAAGCTGCAGATTTTTCCCGGCTCCGCCCTGGGGCGGCAGCGGCCGAAGTGGCTGGTGGCAGCGGAGATCGTGGAAACCTCAAGGGTGTTCGCCCGTACGGTCGGCACCATCGATCCCGCCTGGGTCCTGGACACCAACCCGGAGCTCCTCAAATTCCACTATTACGAACCGCGTTGGGAGGCACGCCAGGGGCGGGCCATGGCCTGGGAGAGAGTGACGCTGTACGGCCTGACGGTGGCCGACAAGCGCCCGGTACACTACGGCCCGATCAATCCGGCGGAATCGCGGGAGCTGCTGATTCGCGAAGGCCTGATCGCCGGGCGCTTTCCCCGCCATCCCGGATTCCTGAAGCACAATCTCAAGCTGCTGCGCACGCTTGAAGATCTCGAAGCCCGGGCCCGGCGCCGGGACCTGCTGGCCGACGAGCAGGTGCTCTTTGCGTTCTATGCCGAGCGCCTGCCGGAGGACGTCACCACCGCCGAGCGCCTGCGCGCCTGGCTGGCGGCCACGCCGGCTGCGGATGCCAGCCTGCGGGTTCCCCGCGACTTGCTGCTGGCGCGGGACCCGGGATCCGGCCTCGGCCAGCAGTTCCCCGATCGCTTGAGCTGGGGTGACATGGAGTTCCGCCTCAGCTACCAGTTCGAGCCGGGGCAGGCGACGGACGGTGTTTCGGTGACGGTGCCGGTCGGACTGCTGAACCGGGTGCCGCGCTTCCGGTTCGACTGGCTGGTACCGGGCTTGCTGCGTGACAAGTGTATTGCCCTGGTCAAAAGCCTGCCCAAGGACAAGCGCAAGCAGCTGGTGCCGGTGCCGGACACGGTGGATCGCGCGCTGGCGCTGCTGGCTCCCGGGGACGAGGACCTCTGTGTGGCACTGGCCCGGGAACTCTCACGGCTGGGCGGTATTGCCGTACAGCCCGGCGACCTGCAGGCGGACAGGCTGGACGCCTTCTACCGTATGAATATCCGGGTCGTCGACGCGGATGGCAAGCTGCTGAACCAGGGACGGGACCTGGCGGCACTGGTGGCCGAGTTTCGCAGCGACACGCGCCAGACCATCAGCGCGGCGGCCACCAGCAGTCCCGCCCGGGAGGGCCTGACCCACTGGGATATCGATGCGCTGCCCGAGACCTGGCGGTTCCGCCAGGCCGGCACCGAGATCGTGGCCTGGCCGGCCCTGGTGGACCGGGGTGAGTCGGTGGCGGTGGAGTTGTGCGATTACCCGGGTCTGGCCCTGTTGCAACACCGGCTCGGGGTGCTGCGGCTGCTGCGGCTGCAGCAGAAACAGCAGGTCAAGTTCCTGCGCAAACAGCTGCTGCTTGGCAACGAGACCAGTCTGCTGCTGGCGGCGGCAGGGCAGGAGCGGGTGCCGCTGGTGGATGACCTGATCGATGCGGCCTGGGTTCAGGTCGGTGGCCTCAATGAGGCCCTGCCGCGTGACGCAGCTGGATTCCAGGCCGTGCTGGCCCACAGTGGCGAGGTCGTGGCGCGGGCTACGGCGCTGGAAACCAACCTGCTCAATGCACTGAAACCGCTGGCGGAGCTGCAGCCTCTTTGGGCCCGGTTTACCGACCCGTCCTGGGCCCCGGCACTGGCGGATATCCGGGAACAGCTTGCGGACCTGTGGCAGCCCGGGTTTCAGCGCGATACCCCGGCGGACTGGCTGGCCCAGTACCCGCGCTACATGAAAGCGCTGAAACAGCGTCTGGAGCGCCTTGGCGGGCAGCTGCCCCGCGACACCACCCAGCGCGAGATGCTGCAGCGGCTTGCCGAGCCCCTGCGCGATGCCCGCGCCCGGTGGCCGGGTCTACTGGCCCAGTGCGCGCCGGCGCAGCAATATCGCTGGATGCTGGAGGAATTTCGGGTGTCCCTGTTCGCCCAGCAACTGGGCACCCGCATACCGGTCTCCGACAAGCGTCTGCAGGAGCAGTGGGGGCTGGTGAGCGAGTGGCTCGATACCCATCCGGACGGTGGTCTCGCACCCTGAAATATGAAATAGTACCAAAGCCCCTCGAAGCGCGGGGAAACTTCCTCGCCAATACTGGGTCACAGCACTGACTGTTGGCGTTTGGCGCCGGCATTGAATGTGTTCGAGAACTTCCACTAATCAAAAGGACAATCATCATGGCTCAGTCAAAGAAGCCCTTCGCATTCGCCCTCGGTGCAGCCTTCCTGGCCAGCTCCGTGGTACCCATGGCATCAGCGGAGGCCAACCCCTTTGCGGCGGAACAGCTTAACACCGGCTACAACCTTGCCAACTACGCCTCTCACGGTGACGGCGACCACGAGGGAAAATGTGGTGAGGGCAAGTGTGGTGAGAAGGAAGGTGAAGGCAAGTGCGGTGAAGGCAAGTGCGGCGAAAAGGATGGTGAAGGCAAGTGTGGCGAAGGCAAGTGTGGTGAAAAGGACGGCGAACGCAAGGACGGCGAGGGCAAGTGTGGCGAAGGGAAGTGCGGCGGTGCCTGATGCCGGATAGTCACAACGGGCCCGCGGGAGCGGGCCTGGGATTGCGACGGGCCCTGATGGGTCCGCTGCTTTCGCTGCCCCGGGGCGAGCTGGATTTTCTCGAGCTGGCGCCGGAGAACTGGATTCGGGTAGGCGGCCGCTACGGGCGCCAGTTGCGCCAGCTCGCGGAGCGCTTCCCTCTGGTGTTCCACGGCTTGTCACTGGACATTGGTGGCCCGGACCCGCTGGACACGGACCTGCTGCACGCCGTGCGCAGGTTGATGGACGAACTGGGGGTGGACGTGTACAGCGAGCACCTCTCCTGGTGTGCCGCCGAGGGGCACCTCTACGATCTCCTGCCAATACCCTTTACCGCGGAGGCGGTGCGCCACGTCACCCAGCGCGTACAGCAGGTGCAGGACATTATAGGCGCGCCGCTGGCCCTGGAGAACGCCTCCTATTACGCCCAGGCGCAGGCCGACATGAGCGAGGCGGAATTCATCAGCGCCGTGGTCAGTGGCTCCGGCTGTGACCTCCTGCTCGATGTGAACAACATCTACGTCAACAGTATCAACCACGGCTATGACGTGTCCGCTTTCCTGCGCGCCCTGCCGCTGGACCGGGTACGCTATATCCACGTGGCCGGTCATTACGATGAAGCACCCGATTTGAAGGTGGACACCCACGGCGCCGATGTCATCGACCCGGTGTGGGACCTGCTGGCCGAGGCCTACCACCTGCTGGGGCCGGTGCCAACGCTGCTTGAGCGCGACTTCAATCTGCCGCCCCTGCCGGACCTGTTGCGGGAGGTGGCGCGGATTCGTGAGTTGCAAACGGCTCGCAGCACTGACAACAGGCTGGCGCTCGCCCATGGCTGAGCTGCGTGACAGTCAGCTGGCATTCGCCGGGCACCTGCGCAATCCTGACGCTGTGCCCCCGCCGGGTGGCATTGAGCCGCGTCGCCTGAAGATTTATCAGGACCTCATCTACAACAACATCGAGGGCTTTATCAGCGGTGGTTTCCCCGTGCTGCGGAGTCTGTATTCCGCACCGGCGTGGCACGCCCTGGTACGCCAGTTCATTGACGACCATCGCTGCCACACACCGTATTTCCTTGAAATCAGCCAGGAGTTCCTGCGCTTTCTGTTCGAACGTCACCAGCCCGGGCCGGAGGCCCCGCCGTTTATTGCCGAGCTGGCTCACTATGAGTGGGCGGAGCTCGCCCTCTCGGTCGCGGAGGAGGATTTGCCGCCCCCGGCACCTGGTCGCGACCCGCTGGCGGCGGTGCCGCGGCTGTCACCGCTGGCCTGGGTGCTGGCCTACCAGTTCCCCGTGCACCGCATCGGGGCCGACTATCGGCCCGCGGAACCCGGTGATCCAGTCTATCTGACGGTCTATCGTGACAGGGAGGACGAGGTCCAATTCATGGTTCTCAATGCCGCCAGCGCGCGCCTGCTGGAGCTTGCCCGCGACAACGAATCGGGCAGCGGCGCCCAGCTTTTACAGCAGCTGGCAGTGGAGCTGGGTATGGATCCAGAGCGGGTCCTTGGCTTCGGTGGCACCCAGCTGGCGGATTTCGCCAGCCGTGGCGTCGTTATCCTGCACTGATACAAGCCAACTTTTGCCCCTTAGTCCGTGTTGCTCCTCCGTACACACAAGCGTAATATTCCGCCACTTTTTTCGAACATCGGCAATGCCATGAAACTGCTGCGCCCGACCCTGGGGCTCCTGTGTCTGCTTCTGCTTGCTCCGGCGATGGCCCAGGAGCCCGTCAATCCCGACCCCTGGGAGGGTTTCAACCGCCCCATCTTCGAGTTCAATGAGCAGCTGGACAAGTATGTTCTGAAACCCGTGGCGAAAGGCTACCAGGCGGTGATGCCTGATCCCGCGGAAAGGGGCGTCAGCAATTTTTTCAGCAACCTGCGTGACGCCAACTCCACCCTCAACGCCGTGCTGCAGGGGCGTCCCGGTGGCGCGGTCCGCGCTGGCGGCCGTTTCCTGCTCAATTCGACGTTTGGCATGCTGGGGCTGTTTGATGTGGCCACCCGTATGGGTGTCGAGCCCTACCGCACAGACTTCGGTCACACCCTGGCCATCTGGGGCGCCCCTTCCGGGCCGTATCTAATGGTTCCCGTGCTGGGGCCGCGCACCGTCCGCAGCGGCACCGGTTCCGTCTTCGACGCTTTTGCCTCGGTGGAGATGGCCATCGACGACGCGGGCATCCGCAACTCCCTCCGGGGGCTGGATATCGTCGACGCCCGTGCCGGGCTGCTCAAGGCGGAGGACCTGGTGTCGGGGGACCGCTATATCTTCCTGCGCGATGCCTACCTGCAGCAGCGCCGGGCGCTGGTCAATGATGGCGTGGTGGAGGACAGCTTCTCGGACTTTGGCGACGATGACTGGGGCGAGGAATTTTGAGGTCCACGCCCCGCTCCGTTACCCGCAGCAAAACTGTGAAATCCTGCCAGAACACAGCGCCTGCCGGTTGCCCGCCCCGGGGCAAGGGCGTAGTGTCTGCCCGCAAGTTTCCCGCAAGTAACGCATGATGGATTCCAAGGGCTTTGTGCTGGTGATCGACGACGACTCCGCTCGTGCAGCAGCGCTTGCGGCGACCGTTTCTGCAGCAGGTTTCCGCACTGAAATTCACACTGATGTCACCGCAGCCTATCACTTTCTTGAGGGCAACGATGAGCTGGACGTCATTCTCTGCGAGCTGGATCTGGAGGACGTGTCCTGGGTGGAGGCGCGCCGGTCACTGCGCGAGCTGGATCTGCAGATACCGGCGATCATCATCAGCGACCGGGCTGAGGTCGACCGGATGATGACGGCCCTGCGCCTGGGCGCCAGCGACTTCTTTGTGCGCCCGATCGAGGATACCGACGCCCTGCTCAAATCCATTGAGCGCTGCGTACGCCAGCGTCAGCTGCGGCGCGAGCTGCAGGAGTCCCGCAAACGCCTGGAGCTGGCGAATATCGAGCTCCGCGGGACCGTCAAGATGCTGGAGCAGGACCAGCAGGCCGGCCGCCAGGTGCAGCTGCGGATGCTTCCCGCCAGTCCCATGGTGCTGGACCAGTACGTCTTCAGTCACACCGTGATTCCCTCGCTCTACCTGAGTGGCGACTTCACCGACTACTTCACCGTCGGCGACCACCACGTGACGTTCTTCATGGCTGATGTGTCAGGTCACGGCAGTTCCTCGGCCTTTACCACGGTGCTGCTGAAGAATCTGTTTGCCCGCAAGCGCTCTGATTACCTGCGGCGCAGCGATGACACCATTCTCAGCCCGGTAGCCATGCTCAAGCGGGCCAACCAGGAGCTGCTGGGGCTGGCAGTGGGCAAGTTCGCCACCATGGTAGTTGGCCTGCTCGACACTGCCGCCAACACATTGCGCTACAGTATAGCCGGGCATCTGCCCCAGCCGGTGCTGGTGTCGAAAGAGGGCGCCCGCTATCTGCGGGGCGAAGGCTCGGCGGTGGGCATTATGGACGATGCATCCTACGAGGAGCACCTGATCGACCTGCCGCAGCGCTTCATGCTGGCACTGTTCTCCGACGGGATCCTGGAGATCCTGCCGCCGCAAAACCTGATCGAAAAGGAAAAGTACTTCCTCAAGGTGTTTGAGGAGTCCGCCGAGTCCCCGGAAGATATCGTCACCCGGCTCGGACTCGATCATGTCGAAACCGCACCCGACGATATTGCTGCGCTGTTTATCAGCAAGCGGGGTTAGGATGGAAGAAGGCCGTATTCTCGCAGCGAGCCAGGACGGCGCCTATGTCATTCGCCTGACCGGCGATGTGCGCCTCACGCTCTGCACGACCATCGACGACTACATGCACAGGATGCTGGATAACCCCGATTTTGCCAGTGTCTGGGTCGATCTCTGCGGCGCCGAGGGCATAGACAGCACCACTCTGGGCTTGCTGGCCAAGCTGGCATTGGAAGTGCGGGCGCGCTTTGGCTTCATGCCCGCGATCTACAGCAACAACCCGGGTATTACGCGCCTCATCAAGAGCATGGGCTTCCAGCGCCTGTTCGAATTGCATGAGGACGCCTGCGCCAATCCCGATCGCATCCACCGCATTCCCCTGGTCGAGGGCAGTGAGCAGGCTGTCAAGGAGAAGGTGCTGGAGGCCCACCGGGTGTTGATGGGGCTCTCGGAAGAGAACCGGGCCCGCTTCAAGGACCTGATGGTGGTGCTGGAGCGCAGCTGAACCCTGTTCAGTCCGGCTTGGCCGCCAGTTTACTGCGAATGTAGTCCTGGTGGGGTACGTAGGTCAGCTCCGCCACCTGCCGAATCAGGTGCTCCTCGTACTTGTCCAGGTTGCCGTCGGCGTAGGCGACCTGCCACATCGACGCGATCAGTTCCAGCTTCTCCGCCGGCCCGTAGTGGTCGTTGATCACCCGGGTGAATTCATAGAGCGAGATGGCGGTGTCCACCCGCCCTGAAGCCTGCTCAACCAGGGCGTGAACCTCCTCCCGGGGCAGGGCGAGCGAGTTGCATAGCAAACGTTCCAGTGCCGCTTCCTCTTCCGCATCCTGGCTGAAATCGGCCCTCGCGGTTTCAATCAGCAGTGCGGCCGCCGCCAGGTGGACCCGGTGAGAATGCTCCTCTTCACTGTCGCCGGCGGGCAGGATAAACAGGGATTTCAGGGCATTGATCATGAGGCGACGATCACCTGTTCCAGCTTGATCTGGTCGGCGATGAAGTTGCGGATACCCTCCGCCAGCTTTTCCGTTGCCATGGCGTCATCGTTCAGGGCCAGGCGGAAGGCGGGTTCCACCCGCGTTTCGCGGGCGTCCCCGGAGCGGGCGCCCTCCGGTGACAGCTGGCGGGGCAGGTTGCCATGGTCTTCCGCCAGGCTCTCCAGCAGCGCCGGACTGATGGTCAGGCGGTCGCAACCCGCGAGTGCCTCGATTTCGCCGGTATTGCGAAAGCTGGCGCCCATGACCACCGTGCCATAGCCGTGGGTCTTGTAGTAACTGTAGATGCGGCGCACGGACTGTACTCCGGGGTCGTCCGTTGCCTGGGCGACCACCAGGTCCGTGTTGGCCAGGTGCCAGTCGAGGATGCGGCCGACGAACGGGGAGATCAGGTAGACCCCGGCATCGGCGCAGGCTGCGGCCTGGGCGAAACCGAACAGCAGCGTCAGGTTGCAGTTGATGCCCTCTCTCTCCAGCTGCTCACCGGCCCGGATACCTTCCCAGGTGGATGCGATCTTGATCAGGATTCGCTCCCTGGGGACACCGGCTTTTTCGTACAGGTGGATGATTCGATGGGCGCGATCGATGGTCGCAGCGGTGTCGAACGAGAGCCGGGCGTCGACCTCGGTGGAAATGCGCCCGGGCACGATATTCAGGATTTCGCAGCCGACATCCACCGCGAAACGGTCGCAGCAGTTGGCCAGCTGCTCAGTGCTGGAGCCTCCTTCCGCCGCGGCCCAGCTGCGGGCCTGGGCCAGCAGCGCGCCGTAGTGGGGCAGTGCGGACGCCTTCAGCAGCAGCGAGGGGTTGGTGGTGGCGTCCCGGGGATGAAAGCGGCGGATGGCCTCCATATCGCCGGTGTCGGCGACCACGTCGGTCATGGCTTTGAGTTGCTCGAGTTTGCTGGTCATCTTGGTCCTTGTTTCCTCTATCAGGCGGCGGAGTCCCGGGCCTGTTGCCGTTCACCGGCATCCCGCACCAGGCGGTATGCCTGCTCCAGCACCTCTATGCCGGCGCCTTTGCGGTGCGCGTTTTCGCTGATATGCCGGCGGAACTGCCGCGCCCCTGGCAGCCCCTGGTACAGGCCCAGCAGATGTCGGGTAATATGGTTCAGTTGCGCGCCATCGGCCAGTTCCCGGGCCACATAGGGCAGCATCTGTTCGATCACCGCGTGGCGTGATTGTAGCGGATTCTGCGTTCCGAATAGCACCCGGTCCACATCCGCCAGCAACCAGGGGTTGTGATAGGCTACCCGCCCCAGCATGACACCGTCCAGCCGCGCCAGATGTTGTTCGCAATCCTTGAGGGTGGTGATGCCGCCGTTGAGGACCACGGTCAGCTGCGGCAGGTCGGCCTTGAGCTGGTACACCCAGGGGTAGTTGAGGGGCGGGATTTCCCGGTTCTCCTTCGGTGACAGCCCCTGCAGCCACGCCTTGCGCGCATGCACGATAAACACGCTGCAGCCGGCCGCCGCGCTCGGGGCAACGAAGTCCAGCAGCTGCTGGTAGGACTCCATGTCATCGATGCCGATACGGTGCTTGACGGTCACCGGCAGGGCGCAGGCGTCCCGCATTGCCGCCACACACTCCGCGACCCGCCCGGGATGCGCCATCAGGGACGCGCCGAAGGCACCGGACTGCACCCGGTCCGAGGGGCAGCCGCAGTTGAGGTTGACCTCGTCATAGCCCCAGTCCTCGGCCCAGCGCGCGCAGCGGGCCAGCTCCGCGGGATCGCTGCCCCCCAGCTGCAGGGCCACAGGCTCCTCCACCGGGTCGAAGCGCAGGAAGCGGGCGCGGTCGCCGTGGATCAGCGCGCCGGTGGTCACCATTTCCGTGTACAGGCGCGCATGCCGGCTCAGCAGGCGCCACAGGTAGCGGCAGTGGCGGTCGCTCCAGTCCATCATCGGTGCAATGCAGAAACGGTGGGCGTTGAAGGTGCTGGACATCGGGCGGTAACGGTAAGAATGAATGGGGTATTGTAACCGAGAAGCGGAGCCAGTTGGTTATACTGCCCGGGCTCCATTCACAGGCAACCGGCACCATTCCGGGGGAGGGTCCTGATGCATTACATCTTCGAAGTCACCCTGAAGCCAGGCTATAGCGCGGAACAGTATGCGGATGCCTGGATCCGCGCCAGCGAGATCATCCAGCGCGCGCCCGGGGCACAGGGTACCCGGCTGCATCGCAAGATCGGCGATCCCTCCCGCCTGCTGGCGATTGCGACCTGGGAGAGCAAGGCGGCCCGGGATGCGATGGAGACGCGCTTGCCCGACAAGGTGCAGGAGATCATTGCCGAGCAGATTCCCTTTGTCGAGATCAGCCTGATTGGTGAGTTCGAGGCGCCGGAGTGGACCGTACTGCCACCGGGCCGGGCCGCGTCCGCGAAAAGCTAGCCCCGTGGCGCCTGTGCCTGGCGCAGGACCGGCGGTGACACGATTTCGCCGTCGTGCTCCTGCTGGATAACCGTTGACGGAGTGCAGCAGCATTCCCGCGGGCAGTCCCCCTCGAATACGACCACATGCTGCAGGTTGAAGCGCACCGGCAGCATGCCGCCCAGCGGGATATCGACATGGCTGGGGGTCAGGCAGGGAACCCGCTGGCCGTCTGTCAGCAGGAGTTCGTACAGGTAGTTGGCACCGCGGAATGCCTTGTGCATCACCCGCAGGGCAATGTGACTGCCCTCATCGTATTCAATGTCGTCGGGGCGTACCAGCAGGCGCAAGGTCTCTCCCGGTTGCCAGTGCGGATGACCCCGGTCCAGTACGCCCAGGCCGTCATTCATCTCCCCGGCGGCGTTCACGGTGACCGTAATCATGGTGCCCTGCCCGATGAACTCGGCGACAAATTCGTTGCCCGGGTTGTGGTACAGGTTGTAGGGCGTGTCAGTCTGGGCGACCCGGCCGCTGTTCAGCAGGGTGACCTGGTCAGCCATGGCGAAGGCCTCGTGCTGGTCGTGAGTCACCAGGATGGCGGTGACGCCGTTGCGCTTCAGCAGCTCGCGGATTTCCGCCGCCAGCTCGGTCCGCAGCTCGGTGTCCAGGCTGGAAAAGGGTTCGTCCAGCAGCAGGATCTCCGGGTTGGGCGCCAGCGCCCGCGCCAGCGCAACACGCTGCTGCTGCCCGCCGGACAGCTCGTGAGGATAGGCATTGCCGTATTCGCTCAGGGCCACCAGTTGCAACATGCTTTCCACCCGCTCGCGCCGCTCCCCGCGGGGCAGGTGGCTGAGGCCGAAGCCGATGTTGCGGCGAACGTTCAGATGGGGGAACAGGGCGAAATCCTGGAATACCATGCCCACCTTGCGTCGCTCCGGTGGCAGTTCACACTCGGGCGTGCTGATAAGTGTCCCGCGCAGAAAGATGCTGCCGGCACTGATGCCTTCGAACCCGGCAATCGCCCTCAACAGGGTAGTCTTGCCACAGCCCGAGGGTCCCAGCAGGCAGCCGATCTGGCCAGTCTGCAGCGTCATGGAGATGTTTTCCACGGCGGTGAAATCGCCGTATTTGACCGTGACCTGCTGTAATTCCAGCTGGCTGCTCATGTTTGCTCCCTGGGCATGCTGCGATTCATCAGGATAACAGGCAGCAGGCCAATGAGCACGATAGCCAGTGCCGGGAGCGCGGCTTCAGCGAGGCGCTCGTCCGAGGCCAGTTCATGGGCGCGTACCGCAAGGGTGTTGAAATTGAAGGGGCGCAGAATCAGGGTGGTGGGCAGTTCTTTCAGCACGTCCACGAAGACCAGCAGCAGTGCCGTCAGCAGGGAGCCCCGCAACATGGGCAAGTGAATGCGCCGCAAGACACCGAGGGGGGTGTGGCCGAGTGAGCGCGCGGATTCGTCGATGCCGGGGCGGATACGGGCCAGGCCTGCCTCCACGGACTGCAGTGATACAGCGAGGAAACGCACCACATAGGCAAAGACCAGCGCAGCCAGGGTGCCACTCAGGAGCAGGCCGGAGGAGATGCCAAACTGCTCGCGCAACCAGCCATCGATACTGTTGTCGATCCAGGCGAAGGGAATCAGCACACCGACGGCAATAACGGTACCGGGCACTGCGTAGCCCATCCCGGCAATCCGGGTGGCCGCGGTCTCGGCCCGGCCGGGGTACAGGCGCCGGCCATAGCCCAGCAGCAGCGCCAGCAGCAGGCAGCAGACGGACGCGGTGGCTGCCAGCAGGAAGCTGTTGCCAATCAGCTGCAGGAAGGCCCTGTCCAGCGCATCGCTGTAGTGTTCCGCCGCCCAGGCCCCGAGCTGGGCCGCGGGCAGCAAAAAGCCGGCGGTAAGTATGCCCAGCGCAACACTGAAGCTGGCCGCCGCGCGCCAGCCCCGCAGATGTATGCGGGCGGGGTGGCTGCGAGCGGAGTTCTTGTGAAATCGCAGGCGTGCCCGCGATCGCCGCTCGAGCACGAACAGGGTGAACACAAAGAGCAGCAGGAAAGCCGCCAGTTGCGCCGCGGTCTGCAATTCGCCCAGACCGTACCAGGTGCGAAAGATCCCGGTGGTAAAGGCGCTGACACCGAAATAGGCCACGGTGCCGTAGTCGGCCAGGGTCTCCATCAGCGCCAGGCTGACACCGGCTGCGATGGCCGGACGCGCCATGGGCAGCGCCACCAGGAACAGGGTTTGCCACGGGGTCTTGCCGAGGTTGCGGCTGGCTTCCAGCACCGCCGTGGACTGCTCGAGAAACGCGACCCGCACCAGCAGGTAGACGTAGGGATAGAGCACCAGTGACAGCATGCAGATGGCTCCGCCCAGTGAGCGGATCTGTGGGAACCAGTAGTCGCCAAAGCCCCAGCCGAAGCTGTTGCGCAGCAGGGTCTGTACCGGGCCCGCGTAATCCAGCATGCCGGTGTAGGTGTAGGCGATGATGTAGGCGGGAATTGCCATGGGCAGCAGCAGGGCCCAGCTGAAAAAGCGCCGTCCGGGAAAGTCGCACATGGCGGTCAGCCACGCGGCGCTGACGCCGAGCACCAGAGTACCGCTGCCCACGCCCAGCATCAGCAGCAGGGAGCTGGTGACATAGTCCACGAGTACGGTGTCGATCAGGTGTTGCCACGCGCTGCTGTAAGGCCCCAGCAGACTGGCGACGATCACCAGCACCGGCACCGCGATGATCGCCGCGCTCAGCAACAGCAGAACCCGCCACAGGCGGGCCTGCAGCGGGTGTGTACGCACGGCTGTCAGCGCGCGGGTGGCTATTTCCAATTCGACTGGTCCATGGCCATCACCGCTTGGGCGTTCAAGCGCCCGAGTTCGCTGACATTGAGCGGGTCAGCCTTGAACTCACCCCAGGATTGCAGCAGGGCCGAGGGAGCAATGCCGGGGCGCACGGGGTATTCATTGTTGGCCTCCGCATACCACTGCTGGCTGTCCTCGCGCAGCATGAACTCGATCAGTTGCCGCGCCTCGTCGCTGTGCGAGGCGGAGCGGGTGATGCCGGCGCCGCTGATGTTGACATGGACCCCGCGTCCCGCCTGATTGGGCCAGAACAGTCGGACCTGTTCCGCGGCAGCGCGCTCTTCGGCGTCACCCGAGTTCAGCATGCCGCCCAGGTAATAGCTGTTGACCAGGGCGATGTCGCACTGGCCGCTGGCGACGGCCTTGATCTGGTCGCGATCACCGCCCTGGGGCTGACGGGCGAAATTGGCGACAAATCCCTGCAGCCAGGCCTGGGTGGCCTCTGCGCCCTGGCTCGCGAGCATGCCTGCGACCATCGACTGGTTGTAGATGTTGCCTGAGGAGCGCACACAAATCCGCTGCCGCCAGGATGGATCCGCGAGCGCCGCATAGTCGCTCAGTTCTGCCTCATCAACGCGGTCGGGCGCGTACACCAGCACCCGGGCGCGCAGGGAAAGCCCGTACCAGTAGCCCTCTTCACTGCGCAGGTTGACCGGCACCGCCGCCTCCAGGGCCGGCGAGCTGACCGGTTGCAACAGGTCTGCCTGCTGGGCCCGGTACAGGTTGCCGGCGTCGCTGGTGAGCAGCAGGTCCGCCGGGGAGTTCAGGCCTTCATTGCGCAGGCGCGCGAGCAGGGCGTCGCCGTCCCCGGTCACCAGGTTCACCGCAATGCCGGTTTCCGCGGTGAAGCGGTCCAGCAGTGGCTTGATCAGCGCCTCCTGTCGGGCCGAATAGACATTGACCGACTCCGGACTGGAACAGGCTGCCAGCAGCGGCAGGAGTAGCAGGGCGAGCAGCGAAATGGCCGAGGGCCGACCGCGGCGTGAACACAACATGGAAACCTCGCAACAGTGTAGGGGTGAAGCTAGCGCACCCGTTGAACGATAACGCTAATTATTCTCATTTAAAAAAACAATAGCAACCTTATTCTCCGCGATCAACCGGGAAACTGTAAATGCCCATACTGCCGGCGCGGACGATCCGTTCCGGCGCCTGAGCACGGGAGTTTTGCAGCCCGGTACTCCCGGCGCGTACACTGCGCGCTTCACTTTCCGGAACTTGATCGCCATGCCAGCAAATCTGCCGCTGTCGCTCCTGGAACTCGCCTCGGTACGTGCCGGCGACTCCGTGGGACAGACCCTCGCCAACAGCGTCGCCTATGCCCGCAAGGCCGAGCAGCTGGGTTTTACCCGGTTCTGGCTGGCGGAGCATCACAATATAGAGGGGGTCAGCAGTTCCGCCACAGCCATCCTCATCGGGCATATCGCCGGTGCCACCAACAGGATCCGGGTAGGCTCCGGCGGGATCATGTTGCCCAACCACCCACCCTTGGTGATTGCCGAACAGTTCGGGACCCTGGAATCCCTTTATCCGGGGCGGATCGATCTGGGGTTGGGGCGGGCGCCCGGCACGGATCCCGTGACCAGCCGCGCCCTGCGCCGGGCGGGTCCGGGAGCGGAGGCTTTCCCGGAAGACATTGCCGAGCTGCAGGGCCTGTTGGGCCCACTGCGACCGGGCCAGGCGGTCAAGGCGATTCCCGGTGCCGGGACCGCAGTCCCGCTCTGGTTGCTGGGGTCCAGTCTGTACAGCGCCCAGCTGGCGGGTATGCGCGGCCTGCCCTATGCCTTCGCCGGTCATTTCGCCCCGCGCTTGTACCGGGAGGCGCTGCACATCTACCGAACGCATTTTCAACCGTCACCGCAACTGGAGGCTCCCTACGCCATGCTGGCCGTGCCGGCGATCGCTGCCGACACGGACGCGGAGGCCAGGTTTATCGCCACCACCAGCCAGCAGCGCATCCTCGCGCTGCTGCGTGGTCGCCCCCTGTTCATGGAGCCGCCGGTAGACAGTATGGCGGGGCTTTGGAGCCCGCAGGAGGAAGCCGCGGTGCGCGATTTCCTCGGCCTGCAGTTGTGCGGTGGCCCGGCCACGCTGCGTCGCCAACTGGGTGAGTTGCTGGCGACGGTGGAAGTGGATGAGTTGATGTTCACGGTGGATATTCACGATCCGGCCCAGCGCCGCCATGCGCTGGAAGTACTTGCCGGGGTCCGTGATTCGTCGCCCCGACTGGCCGGCGCCAGTGGGCAGGGGGCGATGCAGCCCGTATAATCCCGCGCTTCCCCACATGTTCCAGGTTAGCCATGACTGTTCGCACCCGCATCGCCCCGTCCCCCACCGGCGACCCCCACGTCGGCACCGCCTACATTGCGCTGTTCAACCTCTGTTTTGCCCGCGCCCACGGCGGCCAGTTCATACTGCGCATTGAAGATACCGACCAGGCCCGCAGTACCCCGGCCTCGGAGCAGGCGATTCTCGACTCCCTGCGCTGGCTGGGGCTGGAGTGGGACGAGGGTCCGGATGTGGGCGGCGCCTGTGGTCCCTATCGCCAGAGCGAGCGTATGGAGCTGTACGGCGCATATGCCATGCAGCTGGTGCGCGAGGACAAGGCCTTTGTCTGCTACCGCACGCCAGAGGAGCTGGATACCCTGCGCGAAGCGCGTCGCGCCGCCGGTGACAGCACCGCGCTGAAGCCGGCCGACCTGCGGCTGCCAGCGGAGGAGGTGGCCCGGCGCGAAGCCGCCGACATGCCCTACGTCATTCGCATGGTGGTGCCGGACGAGCCCGGTGCCTGTGTTATCGAAGACCTGCTGCGGGGCACCATTGAGCTGGACTGGAGCATGGTGGACGCGCAGATCCTGCTGAAGTCCGACGGCATGCCCACCTACCACCTCGCCAACGTGGTGGACGATCACCTGATGGGCATCACCCATGTACTGCGCGGGGAGGAGTGGATCAACTCCGCGCCCAAGCACAAGCTGCTCTACGACTACTTCGGCTGGGAGATGCCGGTGCTGTGTCACCTGCCGCTGCTGCGCAACCCGGACAAGTCCAAGCTCAGCAAGCGCAAGAATCCCACCAGCATTCTCTACTACCAGCGCATGGGCTTCCTGCCGGAGGCACTGCTCAACTATCTGGGGCGCATGGGCTGGTCCATGCCCGACGAGAGCGAGAAATTTTCCCTGCAGCAGATGCTGGACCACTTCGATATCCAGCGGGTTTCTCTCGGCGGTCCGATTTTCGACGTGGAGAAACTGCGCTGGCTGAACGGGCTCTGGATTCGCGAGGATCTGAGCGAAGAGCAGCTGGCCCAGCGCCTGGTACAGTGGGCCTACAATCAGGACAACCTGATGCGGGTTCTGCCCCACGCCCAGAAGCGGATGGAAACCCTGAGCGACTTTGCGCCGCTGGCATCCTTCCTGGTGTCGGGCACTTTGCCCATCAGCGAGGAGTCCTTTGCCGGTATCAAAGGCGAACGCGAGGACCTGCTGGCGAACCTGCAGTTCGCCCTCTGGCGCCTGGAGGCTCTGCGAGACTGGGACCGGGATGGGGTGTGGAATGCGCTCAAGGGCCTGGCCGATGCCCTCGATCTCAAGATCAAGGACTTGCTGGCGCCGCTGTTCGTCGCCATAGCCGGCTCCAGCGCGTCTTTTTCGGTAGTCGATTCCATGGCCATGCTCGGTCCGGACATGAGCAGGGCGCGCCTGCGGCACGCCATCGAGGTCCTGGGTGGGGTGTCGAAGAAAGCGGCAAAGCGGCTGGAAAAGGCCTACGCTGAACTCGGCCAGGACGGCTGAACCGTCCTTGGCCATCCCCCCGGACAGCCGCTTTCGGTTCCTGATCGTCGGCGCGGGCCGCTCCGGTACCAGTCTGCTGACCGCACTGCTGGACCAGCATTCGCAGCTGGAGGTAGGGTTTGAAGTCGGCAGCATCGACTGCCTGCGCGGGCGCGCGCTGGAGGACGAGCCCGCGCGGCTGTTCCAGCAGCGTAGCGGCGCCTTTGTCGAGCGCTGTCTCGCGGCTGCGGCGGCATCGCCGGCGGCACTCTGGGGCAACAAGATCACCACCGAGCAGCTCGCGGGCCTCAACAAACACAATCTTTATCATGTCCCGCCGCTGGATATCCTGGACGCCTTTTTCAACGACGTGCTCAAGGGCCTGCCGGTCATCTACCTGCTGCGGGACGGTCGCGCCTGTGTCCAGTCCAAGCTGGCGCGCACAGCCCAGAGCCTGGAACAGGCCTGTGACAGCTGGCGCTATGCCGTGACCGTCTACGAGTTCCTGCAACAGCGGCCCCGCACACTGTTTATGCGCTTTGAAAATCTGGTACTGAACCCCGAGCGTGAACTGGGGCGTGCCCTGGACCTCCTCGGCGTCGACTTCGAACCGGGTCTCACAGGCGGCGCGGGTACCATGCACCCGGGCATGCCGCCAGCCTACCGCCGCGCCGGCATAGATCCCGGCCGTGCCACCGATCTCGACAGCACACATCCCTGCGTGGCCCTGATCGAACCCGAACTGAAGCGCTGCGGTTACCTCTGAATCACCAGGCCACCGAAGCAGCGCGGCAGCGGTAGCATTCTGTCGACAGCGGCCTACAATGTGCTGCTTGATCAATCTGACAGGAGACTCCAGCGTGGCCATCAGCGTATTTGACCTGTTCAAGGTGGGGATCGGGCCGTCCAGCTCCCACACCGTCGGGCCAATGAATGCCGCCCGCCGGTTCGTTCTCGGCCTCGCCGAAGACGGCCGGCTGGAGCGCTGTCAGCGCGTTACCGCGGAACTCTATGGCTCCCTGGGTGCGACCGGGGCCGGGCACGGGTCGCCCAAGGCGGTGATTCTCGGGCTGGAGGGCGAGGCGCCGGAAACCGTAGTGGTGGATGACATTCCGGCCCGCGTCGCGGCCGTGCGCGAAGGCGGTAGGCTGCGCCTGCTGGGACGCCAGGAGATCGCCTTCAGTTACCGGGACGACCTGGTCATGCACCGCAGCGAGTCCCTGCCCTGGCATGCCAACGGCATGCGTTTTACAGCGCTTGATGGCGCCGGCGAGGTCCTGCGAGAGCGGGTCTATTATTCCGTGGGGGGCGGTTTTGTGGTCGATGAGGCCGCCGCGGAGGGCGGTGACGTCATTGTCGACGACCCCACCGAGCAGCCCTGGCCCTTCACCACCGCCGCCGAGCTATTGCGCCAGTGCAAGGAGAGCGGGCTCTCGATCAGCGCCCTGATGCTGGAGAACGAGAAGGCGTGGCGCAGTGAAGAGGAAATCCGCGAGGGGCTACTGGCCCTGTGGCGGGTCATGGATGCCTGTATCGAGCGGGGCTGCCGCGCCGAGGGAATCCTGCCCGGCGGTCTTAAGGTCAAGCGCCGGGCCGCACAGCTGCACAGACAGTTGAAGAGTGGCGCCGGCGGCCTGGGGGACGATTCCCTCAACACCATGGACTGGGTCACGCTCTATGCCCTGGCGGTGAATGAGGAAAACGCGGTCGGCGGGCGCATCGTGACCGCGCCAACCAACGGCGCCGCGGGCATCATTCCGGCGGTGTTCAAGTACTACCTGAAGCACTGCCGGGGCGCCGGCGAAGAGGATGTCACCCGCTACCTGCTGACCGCCGCCGCGATCGGCATCCTGTACAAGATCAACGCCTCCATCTCCGGCGCGGAGGTTGGCTGCCAGGGTGAGGTGGGCTCAGCCTGCTCCATGGCCGCCGGCGCGCTCGCGGATGCCCTGGGCGGGACTCCCGCCCAGGTCGAGAATGCGGCCGAAATCGCCATGGAACACAATCTCGGCCTGACCTGCGACCCCATCGGCGGGCTGGTGCAGGTGCCCTGTATCGAGCGCAATGCCATGGGCGCGATCAAGGCCATCAGCGCCGCCCGCATGGCCCTGCGGGGCAGTGGCGAACACTATGTATCCCTGGACCAGGTGATCAAGACCATGAAGGACACCGGTCGCGACATGCAGGACAAGTACAAGGAAACCGCCCGCGGCGGCCTGGCAGTGAATGTGCTGGAGGTCCCGGTGAATTTTGTCGACTGTTGAGCCGCTTGCTTCTTGACACCGCATTCCGGCGTCACTAGAATTCGCGTCCTCAGAGTTTTGGGGCTATAGCTCAGCTGGGAGAGCGCTTGCATGGCATGCAAGAGGTCGACGGTTCGATCCCGTCTAGCTCCACCAATCAAATCAAGTAGATAGGCCAATCCGCGAGCGAGGGTTGGCCTTTTTGCTTTCTGGGTTTTTGCCCCACTTTGTGCCCCACCGATGATAATCGCTTCCCGCTCCAGGCATGAGGGCAGCAATACGTGGATTTGATTGGACTTGCTGGTATGCGCCCCCATGGTGTCTGTGTCAGTCTTTCTCCAGAGGCATCACGTCGCCTATTCGACCCGTCACTCGCAGAGGGCTGACCCCAGCCCGGCGGTCAGTCTGGATTTGAGGGCATCTTGGCATTGCGCTGCGTCATCTGGCAGCGAGGGTCTCTCCACTATGGAAACAGCTCGATGTACCGCCAAAGCACCTGGATTGGATTTTCACGACCCTGATGCCATGCTCGCTATCCATGGTGACGCTGGGGTGCAGCAAGGCATGTCACGCAAGGGCTGGGGCCATGTACGGGAGAGGAGGGCGCGTCGTGAAAGGCGCGTTTCCGGGGAACTTTCAGTCTGGCGTACCCTGCCAGGATGAGTCAGTAGAGTAGTTAACCGGCGGACCCTCTCTGGACGGTCCATGGATTTATTGGACCGGAATACAGATTGTGTCAGCCAATCGTGGACAGGTTTCAGGGCAGACCACATACTTTTGAGGTTTCCCGGAACAAGCCTGCCATCGTGATGAAACCTTGCGCTTTCCAACAGCACCAACCTGCCGCCGAGTTTCTCGGTAACCGCGCTGTAGATGATTGGCCATGACCGCCCACAAATGGCAATTTACTGCTCGCTTCCGCCGCCAGGCCTTCGGCTGGCGCTCTGATCTGCCCATCAAGCGGATCCAGGAAGCCGTCAAGGAAATCAAGCAGGTCGCACGCAAGGAGCCTGTTCTGGCGGCCGAGGGCGCCGTCACCCTGCTGGTGAAACTCTCTCCGGCGCTGGAACAGGTGGATAGCTCCTCGGGTGCCCTGGGTTCGGCGGTCAATAGAGCCATAGATACCCTTGTGCCGATCATTGCCAAGGCAGACGTCGATACGCCCTTGCGCCAGCGTTGGCTGGACCGCTTGTGGGAGGCGCTGCAGGAAGACGATATGCCTTACATCGAAATCCTGGGCGACCACTGGGGCGACTTGTGCGCGACACCCGAAGTGGCGTCACAGTGGGCTGACGAATTCCTCCCTGTTCTCGTAAGTATGTGGAGTCCGGCAGCACCTCGCCACGGATACTTCAAGGGCACGACGGCCTGCCTGGCATCCCTGTACGCGGCGGGCCGCTATCAGGAGCTGCTGGCATTGCTCGATATGGCGCCGTTCAAGTGGTGGCATGACCGTCGCTGGGGCGTAAAAGCGCTCGCGGCAATGGGCAAGAAATCCGAAGCCATCCGTTATGCCGAGGAATCCCGCGGTCTCAATGATCCGGGCTGGCAGATTGCCCAGGCCTGTGAAGCCATCCTGCTGTCCTCCGGCTTGGCCGACGAGGCGTACCGCCGCTATGCCATTGAGGCCAACCAGGCCACAACGTACCTGGCGACATTTCGCGCCATCGCCAGGAAGTATCCCGACAGGCCAGCGGAACAGATCCTGCGTGACCTGATCGCCAGCACGCCCGGCGCCGAGGGTAAATGGTTCGCCGCGGCCAAGGACGCGGGGCTGTTTGCGGTTGCTGCTGAACTCGCGACGCGCAGCCCGACCGATCCACGCACCCTGACGCGAGCCGCCCGCGACTACGCCGAGAAGCAGCCCGACTTCGCGCTGGCGGCGGGACTGGCTGCACTGCATTGGATCTCGCAAGGCCATGGTTATGAGATTACGGGTGCTGATGTGCTTGATGCCTACTCGGCAGTCATGCAGGCGGCTTCAACGGCAGACATTGCGGCGGGAGTTAGTGCGCAGATTAGCGCCATGTATGCAGCACCGGAAGGAGAGTTTCTGCGGACCATTCTGGCTCGTCAGTTGTCGAGTTGAATGTCATTCCTGCGAGCGGTCCCGCAGTGCGTGCGCCAATGCAGTAGTCTTGTCACATCAGGCTTGGAATGTCGCCATTGGGTTGCATTATGTCGGTCTTTGTCAATAAATACCGACAAAACGCAACATCATGGATTGGCAGCGTCTTTAAGGTAGGTGATCAGCGGATCCACCCATGGATGGTCATGCAACATCCGCTATCGTATCCGAGCAACACGTGCAGTATTGACACCTTGCCGTCCACCATCAGTCCGCGCCAAGGCTGTCGCTTTTCCGCCCACCGTAGCATCCGGCCGATGTCATTGCTTCGGACCACCACGGAGCGATTCAGGCCGCGGGCGCGGATGCCGCGCAAGACCGCCAGAATGTCTCGCTCTGCCAGGGTGGACAGCTTGAGTTCCTCATTCCCATCCTGTCGTGCCACCCCGTCCTTGATCCATGCTTTGAACAAGTCGGTCACAGTCAGGTTATGGGTGGCTTAGCGCTTCGCGTCAGCGATGGTCGCCTCCACGGCTGCCTGTGCTTCGATCCGAGCTGCGTTCTTGGCTGCAGTAGGGTCACAACCCCATTGGTCACTACGACCCGGACACAGAGGGTTTGTTGGCTGATCACAGCCCGGAAAGGAAATTGCTGAGCGAAACTGGCGCGACCCGGCAGTCGCGCCGCGGAACTCAGAACAGGTAGTACGCGAACACGTAGACCATCAACAGCAGCACGATCCACAGGGCGGTGGTGCCGATTTCCCAGGAGCGCCCCAGAGGGCCGGTGTGGCCCATGGTGTTGCGGGCGGAGGTGGTAATGGCGTTGAGCGCGCCCCCGAGCCGGGCCTGGGCGGCATTGACCAGGGGGGAGCCGAGGCGGCTGCCTGCGCGCGACAGCAGCGGCAGGCCCTTGCGCCACAGCCAGTCCACATCCAGTGAGAGGGTCAGGGTGCGCTGCATCCACGGCAGCAGCAGGAAGAAGGCGAGCCCGGAGAACAACAGCAGCTGCAGGTAGAACAGGACCTTGCCCGCTTTGTAGGGCACGTAGTCCACTGCATAGGGCAGCAGCGGATACAGGAGTTGCGGATAGACCCCCAGCAGGATACAGAGCCCGGCGAAAAACAGCATGGCGACTGTCATGTTCCAGGGCGCGTCTTTCGGCCGCAGTCCGGAATCCTTCTGGAAAAACACAAACCAGGGAAACTTGATACCCGCGTGCAGGAATACGCCGGCGGAGGCGGCGGCCAGCAGGAAGTACACCAGCATCAGGCCTTCATCGACGGAGGCCTGGGAAATCATGGTCTTGGTGGTGAAACCCGAGGTGAGCGGGAAGCTGGAGATCGCCAGCGCCCCGATCACGCCACACCACATGGTGATGGGCATGGTGCGGAACAGGCCGCCGACATCGGTGCACAGGTGCATGCCGGTGCGCATCACTACCACCCCCGCACTCATGAACAGCAAGGCCTTGTAGATAATGTGCGCGAAGGCGTGGGCGGCGGCGCCGTTGATCGCCATTTCCGTGCCGATTCCCACGGCGCACACCATGAAGCCCACCTGGTTGACGATGGAGAAGGCCAGGATGCGGCGGATATCGTTTTCCAGCAGGGCGTAGATGATGCCGTAGAAGACCATGAACAGCCCGACCCAGATCAGGATCGACTCGCCGGGGAACAGCAGGATGAGGGCGAGAATGGCGGTTTTGGTAGTGAAGGCCGAGAGAAACACCGATCCCGTCGGGCTGGCATTTGGGTAGGCGTCGGATAGCCAGGCCGACAGCGGTGGCGCGGCGGCATTGATCAGGATGCCGATCAGGATCATCCAGGTGCTGAAGTCGGTGGCCTGCAATGCACGGATGTCGAGGGAGCCGCTGCTGATCAGCAGCCCCTCGATGCCGACCTTCAGGACCACGCCGCCCAGCAGGTGCATGATGGCGTAGCGCACGCCGGCCGCACGGGCCTTTTCCGTCCCACCGCACCACACCACAACCGTGGAGAACAGCGCCATCAGCTCCCAGAACACGAACAGCGTCAGCAGGTCGCCGGCAAAGGAGACGCCGACGGCACCGGCGGCGTAGAACTGCGCTGCCACCAGTTCCGTGCGCCGGGCGTGATTGAAGGCAAAGACGGCACCGGTGGCTGCCATGATGGCGAAGATGGTGGCAAAGAGCCGGCGTACCGGGCTGCCCTCCACCAGTTCCAGCGGGTAGCCGAGGAAGGAGGCCTCGAGACTGACCCCGTCCGGCACCTGCCAGATACCGTACAGGCACACGAGTGGCGCGCCAATGACCACGAAGGCGCGCAGCTGGCGCGAGCCGATGGCGGCGGTCAGCAGGGCACCGCCGATCAGGGCGAGGGCAGGGGGCAGGGATTCAAACATCGTAGTAGGTGTCCGGACGCTTGAGCAGAGCGCCGAGCAGCTTGGCCCCGAAGACCATCAACACACAGCTGAAAAAGCCGAACAGGGCGCCGAAACCGAACCAGCCATCCACCCCGAAGTAGCCATGGATCGGCACCAACCACTGCAGGGCCACGGTCACCGCCAGGGTGACGTAGCCGATGATCCACAGCCGGCGGATGGTTGCGGGACGGGTGAGCCAGTGATTGTCAGGTGGGTTCATAGCGGCAGACTCTGCACCAGCTGGGATTCAAGATCCAGCAGGGGCTGGTTGAAGAAGAAAAATCCGATGGTCAGCGCGGCGGTCACTCCCAGCGCCAGCAGTATCGCCGGCGGCGCCTCGCCGTGTGCCATATCGACGTCGGGAGCATCGGGCGCCAGCCAGGCGAAGTAGATGATGGGCAGGAAGTACATCGCGTTGAGCGCAGTACTGGCGATGATGGTGAAGATCGCCAGGTAATTCTCCGCCTGGAAGGCGCCCGCGAGGATGAACCACTTGGAGACAAAGCCGCCGGTGGGCGGCACGCCGATCATGCTCAATGCGCCAATCGTAAAGGCGCCCATGGTGATCGGCATGCGTCGGCCAATGCCCGCCAATTGCCACAGCTCGGTCTTGTGGGCTGCGGTATAGATGGCCCCGGCGGCGAAAAACAGGGTGATCTTGCCAAAGGCGTGGGCGGCAATGTGCACCGCGGCGCCAATTTCGGCCAGGGGCTTGAGGATGATCGTCGCCATGATGACATAGGAGAGCTGGGCGATGGTGGAGTACGCCAGCATCCGCTTCAGGTTGGTCTGGTACAGGGCGACAACGCTGGCGCTGATGATGGTAAACGCCGCCACATACTGCAGCCACTGGGCGCTGGGCTGGCTGAACAGGAAATCCACGCCAAAGATATAGATGATGACCTTGGTCACACAGAACACGCCGGCTTTCACGACCGCCACTGCGTGTAGCAGGGCGCTGACCGGAGTGGGCGCGACCATGGCTGCCGGCAGCCAGCGGTGCACCGGCATGAGCGCTGCCTTGCCGATGCCGAACACGAACAGGCCCAACAACAGTCCCACCGCGGGCCCTGGCACATTGCCCTGGATAATGCCGCCCAGGGTGAAGGTGGTGGTGCCGGTGGCGACGTAGGTCCAGATGATGGCGGGCAGCAGCAGACCGATGGAGGTCCCGATCAGGATGCCGAGGTAGACGCGCGCCGAGGCGATGGTCTTGGCGTCGCCCTTGTGCGCCACCAGGGGGTAGGTCGATAGCGTGAGAATCTCGTAGAACAGGAACAGGGTGAACAGGTTGTCAGCCAGCGCAATGCCCATGGCCGCGGCGATGGCGAGAGCGAAGCAGACATAGAACCGGGTCTGGTGCTTTTCCCGGTTGCCGCGCATGTAGCCGATCGAGTAGATGGTGTTGATGATCCACAGGAAGGAGGCAATGCAGGCAAACATCATCCCCAGGGGCTCCAGGGACAGTGCCAGGGACAGGCCCGGCAGCGGCTCCGACAGGGTCACCGCGGGGCGGGCGCCCGCCGACACGTCCGGGAACCAGGAGAATACCAGTACTGCCAGCGTTACTGCGGTGAGCAGGCTGATGGCCTCGCGCACATTGGGCCAGCGCCCGCTCAGGGCGATAGCGACCGCGCCCAGCAGCGGCAGGAGGAGGATGACTGGCAGGGTTTGCGCGCCCATCAGTTGAGGCCTCCAAGCAGGGTGCTGGTGCCGCTTTGGGCCAGCGCCAGGGGCAACTGCGGGAACAGTCCGAAGTAGACGTTGCTGAGGGCTGCCACCCAGATCAATGCGCGCAGCGGCAGGGCGACTTCCATCGCAGCGGTGTCATCGCCCGGCGCTTTGCCGTAATAGGCGACTTCAACGAATTTCCACACGTAGACAACGGCCATCAGGGAACTGGCGATAATGGCCACGACCAGTGGCACCCCCCAGCCCGGCACTTCCATGACCGCGGTGACCAGGTACCACTTGCTGATGAAGCCGGCGGTGCCCGGCACGCCGACCAGGCTCAGGGCAGCGAGCACAAACGCGGCCATGGTCCAGGGCATGCGGCGGCCTATTCCGTGCAGGTTGGCAATGGTCGCGCTGCGGGAGGTGAGGACGAAAGCCACCACGCAGAGGAACAGGGTGCCCTTGGCGAGCGCGTGGTTGAACATGTGCAGCAGGGCGGCCACGAGGCCAGCCTGGGAGGCCAGGCCTGCGGCCAGGGCAATGTAGCCAATTTGCGCCACCGAGGAGAAGGCCAGCATCTTCTTCAGGTTGACCTGGTAGATGGCGATCGCGGAGGCGAGCAGGATACCGGACAGTGCCAGCGGAATGATAAACACGGCAAACAGGTCCGAGTGGCCCAGCAGGTTGCCGTGAAACACCGCGTAGTTGAAGCGCAGCAGTATGTAGATGGAGACCTTGGTGGAGCAGGCGGCGATGAATACGGTGACCGCATTGGGCGCATAGGTGTAGGCGCGCGGGAGCCAGATATGCAGGGGGAAAATGGCGGCTTTCAAGGCCAGGCCAATGGTGATGAAGCCCGCGGCAATGATGATCGGGCGGGTTTCAATGACATCGTTCAGGCGCAGGGCCATGTCGGCGAAGTTCAGCGTGCCGGTCATCATGTAAATGAAGCCGACCCCGATCAGATAGAAGGTCGCGCCGATGGTGCCGATGATCAGGTACTTGAACACCGCCGAGAGCGCGCGCCGGTCGCGGCCCGCCGCGATCAGGATGTAGGTCGCGAGGGAGGAAATTTCCATGAACACGAAGACGTTGAAGGCATCGCCGGCGACCGCGATGCCACACAGCCCGGCCATGGCGATCAGCCAGGCACCGTAGAACATGGGTGCGCGGCGATTGTCGATATCCAGGCGCAGGGACTGGCGGCCGCCAGCCAGTGCCAGCGATGAGGCGCCGGTGATCAACAGGAGAACGAGGGCGCTGAGCCCGTCAACCGTGAGCGCGATGCCGAAGGGCGGCGCCCAGCCACCGACAGCGTAGTGCTGGGTGCCCGTTTCCAACACGGCTGCGGTCAGCAGCAGGGCCAGGCCCAGTGAAACCAGGCTGGCCAGCAGCGCCGCCAGCCAGGCGAGGAAGCCGGTGCGCAGCAATATCACCAGCGGCGCTGTCAGCAGTGGCAGGGCGACCTGCAGCGCTGGCAGATGGTCGGCCAGGTTCACGGCTTGCGATCCATCGCCAGGATTTCATTGTCTTCGATAGTGCCGTACTCCTCGTACAGTCGCACCGCGATGGCCAGGCCGAGGGCCGTGGTAGAGATGCCCACCACGATCGCCGTCAGGATCAGTACCTGGGGCAGCGGGTTGGAGAAAACCTGGTTGTCCACTCCGGCCTGGATGATCGGCGCGGTGCCATTCTCGATCTTGCTCATGGTGATGAAAAACAGGAATACCGCGGACTGGAAGATCGCCAGCGCCATGATTTTCTTGACCAGGTTCTGGCGGCTGATGAGGGCGGCGAGGCCGATCATCAGCAATACCGCGAACACCCAATAGTTAAAAAGGCCGAGGAGTTTCATGGTGGATCAGTCTCTGGCAGCAAAGGCGTGAAAGATGGAGAGCAGGACTCCGGTTACCGTGAGGCCGACACCCAGTTCGATGACAATGATGCCGATGTGCTGGCCCAGCACCGGATCGTCGGCGAGCACGGAATACTCGAGGAAGTTGCCGCCCATGGCAATGCCCGCCAGGCCCACGGAGCCATACAGCAGGGCCCCTCCCGCGCTCATCCACAGCAACACCCGGGGTGGAATGACCGCCAGTGTCAGCCGCTCGCCGCGCACCAGCGAAAACAGGATGATACCAGCCACAAAGATGGCGCCGGCCTGGAATCCGCCGCCCGGGCTGTACTCGCCATGGAACTGGACAAACAGTGCAAACAGCAGGATAAAGGGCACCAGCAGGCGCGCCATGACCTTGGGGATCAGGTGCCTGCTCAGGCCTTCCTCGACCTTGCTGTCGAGTCGGGAGAACGGCTTGCCGCGGCCGCCGCCCAGCAGGAACATGACCCCGATGCCCGCAGTCAGCACCACAAACACTTCACCCAGCGTGTCGTAGCCCCGGAAACTCGCCAGCACCGCGGTGACAATGTTGGGGATGTCTACCAGCTCCGGGGTCTTCTCGATGTACCAGGGCGCGACATGCTGCTGCGCCGGGGCCAGCGGATCGCCCAGGGAGGGCTGGCCAAAGCTGGCATAGATCATCAGCAGGGCGACAGCGGCAATGATGCCGATGGACAGCGCGCGCAGCGAGCGCCCCTTCGCTTCGGTGGACGGCGTCAGGCGCAAACCCGCGAGCAACAGCACCGTGGCGACGCCGGCGCCCACCGCGGCTTCCGTCAGCGCGACGTCAGCGGCATCCAGCAGGAAGAAATTCAGCGCCATGAGGAGGCTGAAAATGCCCGACAGCATCACCGCGGAAAACAGGTCGGTGGCGCGGACGATGGCGATCGCGGTGATGACCAGCAGGGACAGCAGGAAAATACCGATCAGCAGTGTGGTCACGAACCGTTCTCCTGTTCTGGCGCTGCGCTGGCGGGCTCCCTGCCTTGCATGCCCTCGGGGCGCAGGCCGGCCAGCAGTGCGGCGTTGGCCAGGGCGTAGCTGGCGGTAGGCGCGGTCACCATCAGGAACAGCAGGACAGCCGCCAGTTTTACCGTTACCAGGGACAGTCCGGCCTGCACCATCAGGCCACCCAGCACCAGCACCGGCCCCAGCGAGTCGGTCAGGCTGGCGCCGTGAATCCGGGTATAGAAGTCGGGCATCCGCAGCGCGCCGATACCGCCTGCGAGTACAAACAGGCTGCCAGTGATCACCAGCAGCCCCGCGACCAATTCCTGGAGTTCAATCATTCGCCGCCACTCCCGGTTGCCGGCCGCTTGGCGTCAGCTTCCGCCCTGCGCTGTTCGCGCAGCTGGTTCTCCTGGACGAACCAGAGTACCGCGAGCACCGCGATAAAATTGATCAGGGCGTAGACCAGGGCCAGGTCGAGGAAGTCGGTGCGCCCCATGGCGAAGGCCATGATGGCAATCAACAGGACGGTCTTGGTGCCGAACATGTTCACGGCAAGCACCCGGTCGTAGACGGTCGGCCCCATCAGCGCCCGCGTCAACGCCAGTGCCATCGTTACCAGGATGGCGATTGCGGCGACGAGCAGCATCAGTCGGGATCCACGGCAGCGACGCGCCGGGCCATTGCGCCCTCGCCGAGCTCCCGGGCAGTGGCGGTGGTGAGGCAGTGGGCGGTCAGGGTGTTGTCTGCAATATTGATGGTCAGGGTCCCCGGGGTGAGAGTGATGGAATTACCCAGCAGGGTCAGGGCAAACTTGCTCGACGCCTTTGCTTCGACCTCGACGATGGTCGGCGACAGGGCGGACAGAGGCCCCAGCACCATGCGCAAAACCTGGAGATTGGAAACCACCATCTGGCCCGCCAGCCAGAACCAGTAGAGGGGGACCCGGTAAGACAGTGCCCAGCTATGGGTTTCCTGGTCGGGGAGCGCCATGCGGTGAGTCAGCCATATCACCAGCACGCAGGAGGCGATACCCAGCTGCAATACGGGTGTCTTGTACAGCCCTCCCCAGAGTAACCACACCAGGAACAGGGCGATGACTGCGAGCACGAGTCGCAACAGGCGCATAGGACGGTAGCTCTTGCCGACGAAGCCGGAATCATACCTTAACGATGCGAGAATATGCCACCTGTCCTGACAATCCCGGGCGCTGCGCAGCGAAGACGGCATCCTTTTTCGTGGTAGACTGCGGCGCACATTCGTCCCCGGAATCCTGTCTATGAAAGTACCGCCTCGCCTGCAGCCCCTGGTTGAGGACGGCCTGGTTGATGAGGTGCTCTACCCCCTCATGAGCGGCAAGGAGGCCGACATTTTTGTGGTTCGCTGTGGCGGCCGTACCCGCTGTGCCAAGATCTACAAAGAGGCGTACAAACGCAGCTTCAAGAAGGCTGCCACCTACACGGAAGGTCGCAAGGTGCGCAACAGCCGCCGGGCCCGCGCCATGGAAAAGGGCTCCAGCTATGGTCGCAAGCAGCAGGAGGAGACCTGGCAGAATGCCGAGGTCGATGCCCTGTACCGGCTCGCCCGCGCGGATGTACGCGTGCCCGAGCCCCTGGGCTGTTTCGACGGCGTGCTGTTGATGGAGCTGATTACCGACGAGGAGGGCGATGTCGCGCCGCGCCTGGCGGATGTCACCATGTCCGCCGAGCAGGCGGTGGAGGACCACGCACAGTTGCTGCGCTACGTGGTGCGGATGCTCTGCGCGGGCCTGATTCACGGTGACCTGTCGGAGTTCAATATCCTGGTCGACCCCTACGGCCCGGTCATCATCGACCTGCCCCAGGCGGTGGATGCCGCTGCCAACAACAATGCCCGCAGCATGCTGTTGCGCGATGTGCGCCGGGTGACGGACTACTACGCCCTGTTCGCCCCGGAACTGGCGACCAGTCGCTACGGCGAGGAGATCTGGTCCCTGTTCGAGGAGGGCGAACTGATCCCGGAACACACCCTGACCGGATTTGCCGCGGAGGATGATACCCCGGCAGACCTGGATGCGGTAATGCTGGAAATTCGCGCCGCCCTGCAGGAAGAGCAGGAGCGCCTGCAGCGGTTGCGGGAAGCTGATGAGGACGATTGAACTGTGAACCGTGTCAGGCGCGAACGCGATCTGCCGGACCAGGTCTACGCTTTCCTGGTCGAGGACGAGGACGCCCGTGTCTGCCGTGATATCCCGGAATCGGCCTGCCACGAGCAGCCCCGGGCGTTCGTGCTGCAGCTCGCTGCCCAGAGTCTGACCAAGATTGGTGACGCCCTGACCAGCAGCCGCCTGGTACTGGCGTGGATGCTGTCGGCACTCGGTTCGCCGGCGATCTTCATTTCCCTGCTGGTGCCCCTGCGCGAGTCCCTGTCCCTGATGCCGCAGCTGTTCGTGGCCCAGTACGTGCGTGAACACGCCGTGCGCAAGATGTTCTGGGCCTGGGGGAGCGTGGCCCAGGGCCTGGCACTGGCACTCATGGTGCCCGCGGTGCTGTTGCTGCGCGACTTCGCCCTGGGTCTGGTGGTGGTGATCCTGCTGGCGCTGTTCAGTCTGGCGCGCGGTGTCTGTTCTGTGGCTGCCAAGGACGTGCTCGGCAAGACCGTATCCAAGTCGCGGCGCGGGCGCCTGAATGGCCTGTCGGCGTCATCTGCCGGCGCTGTTACCCTGGCGGTGGCGGTATTGCTGTTGCTGGTGCCGGGGCTGGCGGGGCAGGGACTGGCAGGGGATGCCCGCCTGTTTGCGGGCATCCTGGCAGTGGCGGCGCTGTTGTGGCTGGTGGCGGCCGCAGTCTACGCCGGTGTGCCCGAAGTGCCCGGTGCGTCAGAGGGGGGTGGCAATGCCATCAGCGAAGCCCTGCGCAGCCTCTCCCTGTTGCGCACTGACCGCCAGTTCCGCGATTTCGTGGTCGCCCGCATGCTCCTGATCAGCTCCGCGTTTGCCATTCCCTACATCGTGGTGCTCGTGCAGCGCGCGGCCGAGGGCCAGTTGCTCAGTTTTGCGGCGCTGCTGCTTGCGGAAGGTGCAGCGGGCCTGCTGTCGGCGCCGCTCTGGGGGCGCTGGTCCGACACCGGTGCCCACCGGGTGATGGCGGCAGCCGCGGGGATTTCGGTGGCGGTCATGGCCGCGGCGCTCGGCCTGCACTGGCTGTTGCCCGGGGCGCTCGGCGTGGTGCCGGTCGCGGCGTTGTTGCTGTTCGTGGCCGCGGTCGCCCACCAGGGCGCGCGAGTGGGCCGCAAGACCTACCTGGTGGACATGGCCACCGGTGCCAACCGGGCCCAGTACACGGCGGTGAGCAATACGGTGATCGGCCTGTTCCTGTTTTCCGGCGCTGGCCTGGGAATCATAGATGCCGCCTATGGCACGGCCTCGGTACTGGTCTTCCTGGCACTGGTCGGTGTGCTCGCGGTGTGGCGCAGCCTGTCCCTGCCTTCCGTGTCCGATTAATCCCCTGCAAACCCTGTCCTCGACGAGAGACCCCGATGATTCGACTACTGGTATTGAGCTTTCTGCTGGTCACTGCCACTGCTGGCGCCCAGGCGCAGACCCTGCGAGTGGGCCTGGCGCCACAGCAACCCCCCCTGGTGTTTCGCGACGGCGAACGGATTGTGGGCCTGGAGGCGGACAACGCCCGCGCGGTGGGTGAGATTATTGCTCGGCGCGTGGAGCTGATCACCATGCCGCCCGCGGAGTTGCTGCCGGCCCTGGAGCAGGGCCGTGTCGATGTCATCATGTCCGGCCTGGCCATCAACGAGGAGCGCGCTGCGCGAGTGCAGTTCCTGGAGCCCTACCTGCAGGCGGGGCAGATGGCGATCATCCTCCTCGATCGCGCCAGCCGTTTCGGCCAGCCCTGGGCGGTCTTCCGGGAAGGTGTCAGGGTCGGTGTGGTCAGCGGCAGCGACGGTGAGGTATTTGCCCGGCGCGAACTGACCGATGCTGCCCTGCAGCAGTTTTCCGGCGTTGCCGACGCCATCGTCGCGCTGCGGGCGGGCCAGATCGACCTGTTCGTCCACGACGCTGCGACCAGCTGGTCCCTGGCGACGTCTGACGACTACGCCGACCTGATCAGCCAGAACCACCTGTTGACCGAGAATCCGCTGGCCTGGGCCGTGCGCCGGGACAATCCGGCGCTGGCGGCAGAACTGGAACGTGCGCTGGCCATGATGCGCGGCAACGGCACCCTGGACTATATTATCGACCGCTGGATTCCGGTGCGAACCGAGGCTCCCTGAGCCCCGGGGCGGGGCGATCAGCCGGGAAAGTTGTATTCATGGCCCCAGTGGTCGCCCTCGGTGCTGACCGTGGGCGTGTAGTTGTCCCAGTCCACCAGCAGGCCGTCGTAGCCATACTCCACCGCAATACCGCCGGGCGCCAGCACGTAGAAGGAGCACATGTTGTCGTTTATATGGCGGCCGAGGCTGGCGAGGATGGTGTGACCGGCGGCCTTGGCACGATCCAGGGCGCGCCCCACTTCGTCCAGGCAGCTCACCTCCACCATCATGTGCACAACCCCGCCCGGGAAGGGATGGTTGTACAGGGCCAGTGAGTGCTGCCGCGGGTTGTCGGCGTGCATGAACAGGACCTTGCTTTCCGGCGCTCCCTCGGGCATCGGCGGATACAGCTCGTCACTGACCCCCAGGCCCAGCAGCTCGGTATAGAACGTGGCGGCGGCCTCCATGTCCGGCGTCGGCAATACCGCGTGGCCGAAGCCCAGGTCGCCGGTATATTCATCGCCGGTGATGAAGCGCTTGACGCCGGTTGGGGACACCAGCGGCGCGTAGTCCAGGCGGCGGCCATAGTACAGTTCCAGGGTGTTGCCACTGGGGTCCTGCAGGGTGACGAAGGCGGTGACACAGCGCCGCGCGGCCGCGTCGGTATCGCCTTCTTCCAGACTGTGACCAGCGTTGCGCAGGCGCTCGCACAGTTCCAGCCAGGCGCTGCGATCGCGGCATTCCAGCCCGGTCGCCAGCAGTTCGTCGGCGTCACCGGGTTCCAGCATGAAGCGGAAGGGGTGGTCGTCCATGCGCAGGAAGCGGGCACCCGCCGCGTCCTCCCGTCGCGCGTCCATCAGGCCCAGGATTTCGGTGCCAAAGGTCATCCATGCGGCTGTATCCGTGGCGGCGATTCTCAGGTAGCCGATGCTGGCGATGCTCATGCGGGGTGTCTCCTCGGGATAGGTGTGCGAATGGGATCATCTTAAGCGGCTTTCTTCGACA
This sequence comes from uncultured Haliea sp., assembly GCA_947258585.1. Classification (GTDB taxonomy): domain Bacteria; phylum Pseudomonadota; class Gammaproteobacteria; order Pseudomonadales; family Halieaceae; genus Haliea. The sequence goes on from CAMYIZ010000038.1 coordinate 78,811, forward strand.
GGCACAGGGTCGGGCCCCAGAAGGGCTGGCGTTGGTATAAACAGGGAAACCCCCGCTCACTTGCCTGCGGATGATCAGAAATGTCACTGGCAGTTGCTGCATTGGGTCATTGAGCCGCAACCGGCGCTGATGAATACTCCGGGTTACCTACAGGCAGGGAGCGTCGGCACATGGTGGCTGCGGAATTACTGAGTCAGCACTTCGAACTGGGCTTTACCTATACCCGCTCCACCGGTCCGGTGGTGGGCAAGTTCCTCACCGGCCTGCGCGAGGGCAGGGTATACGGCGTTCGCGGCAGCGATGGCCGGGTGCTGGTGCCGCCGGCCGAATACGACCCCCTGACCGGCGCGGCGCTGGGGGAGTTCGTGGAAGTGGGCCAGCAGGGACGCCTGCTGAGCTGGTGCTGGGTCAGCGAGCCCCGGGAAGCCCACCATCTGCAGCAGCCCTTTGCCTGGGCCATGGTGCAGCTGGACGGTGCCGATGTGGCCATGATCCATTACCTCGAGGCCCCTTCCGCGGAGGCCATCCGCAGCGGCGCCCGGGTGGGCATCAGCTGGGCCGCAGAGCGCGAGGGTTTCATTACCGATATTCGCTGTTTCACCCTGCTGGAAGGAGCCGCGCCATGAGCGAGCCGCTGGCCGATGTCACCGGCATCAAGGCCCCCGTTTATCTCAAGTACCGGTTTACTGCCGGCAGCGCGCCGGCACGATTCCTGTGCCGTCTCAAGGAGGGTGTGCTGACCGGCCAGCGCTGCCCCCGTTGCAGCAATGTCTACATCCCGCCGCGGGGCTCCTGCCCCGCCTGCGGCGTGCCCACCGAGGACGAAGTGGTGCTCTCGGACAAGGGCACCATCCAGTCCTTCACGATCGTCTCGATTCCGATCCCCGGCAACCCCATCCAGCCGCCCTACGTGGTGGCCAATATCGTCCCGGACGGCGCCAATATTTCCTTCATCCACCTGCTCAGCGAGTGCGTCAACGAGGAGGTGCATATTGGCCAGCGGGTACAGGCGCTGTGGAAGCCGGCGGAGGAGTGGGGTCACGCAATGGACAATATTCGCTACTTCCGGCCGCTCGACGAGCCGGATGTGCCAGTGGAACGGATTGGCAAGCTGCCGGTCACCGGGCTGGAGGGCTGAGCCGTGCGTGAGATTGCCGTCGTCGCCTACAGCCAGTCGCCCTGTGTCGCCGATGCGGGAGCGACCAATGAAGTTGAATTGATCATGCCCCAGCTGCAGGCCGTTTACAGCCAACTGGGGCTGGCCAGCGCCCAGGATGTCGATTTCGTCTGCTCCGGTAGCTGCGACTACCTGCAGGGTGCCGCCTTTGCCTTTGTGGCGGGGGTGGACGCGCTGGGCGCAGTACCGCCAATCAAGGAGTCCCATGTCGAGATGGATGCGGCCTGGGCCCTGTACGAGGCGATCCTCAAGATACGCATGGGTCACGCCGACTCCGCCCTGATCTACGGCTTTGGCAAGTCCTCCCCGGGAGAGCTCCCGATTGTCCTGTCCCAGCGCCTGGACCCCTATTACCTGGCGCCGCTGTGGCTGGATACGGTGTCGCTGGCGGCGCTGCAGGCGCGGCTGCTGCTGGACCAGGACCTGGTCAGCGAGCGCGACATGGCAGCGGTGGTGGCGCGCTCCCGGCGCAACGCCATGGACAACCCCCTGGCCCAGCTGGCGGGAGAATTCAGCATCGAGGAACTGTTGGCGGAGGAGCATTTCGTAGCCCCGCTGCGACGCGCCGACTGCTGCCCGGTATCCGATGGTGCGGCGGCGATGGTCATCGCCACGGTGGAGCAGGCGCGGGCCTGGGGCGCGCCCTACGCGCGCATTACCGGCATCGACCAGCGTATCGAGAATCACAACCCCTGCCTGCGCGACCTGACGGATTCGGTGTCCACCCGCCAGGCGGCGGCCGCCGCAGGTGTCCATCGGGGGCCGGTGGATGTGGCGGAGATTTATGCGCCCTTCAGCCACCAGGAGATTCTCCTGACACGGGCCCTGGGGCTGGACGACAGCACGCTGGTCAACCCGGGCGGTGGGGTGCTCGCGGGCAACCTGATGATGGCTTCCGGCCTGTCCCGGGTAGGCGAGGTGTTCCGCCGCATTGTCGATGGCAAGGCCGGGCGCGGCGTGGCCCATGCCACCAGCGGTCCCTGCCTGCAACACAACCTGGTGGCTGTTCTGGAGGGTGCGTAATGGCGGAAAGGGCTGCAGTGGTCGGTATCGGCCAGACCCGGTATAAAACCCGTCGCAATGATGTCTCGATTGCGGGCTTGCTGCGGGAAGCGGTGGATCGCGCTCTCGAGGATGCGGATGTCAGCTTCGCCGACATCGACGCGGTTATCATCGGCAAGGCCCCGGACATGTTCGAGGGCGTGATCATGCCCGAGAGTTATCTGGCGGACGCGCTGGGCGCCATGGGCAAGCCCATGCTGCGGGTGCATACCGCCGGTTCTGTGGGCGGATCCACCGCGATCGTGGCGGCCTCGCATGTGCAGAGCGGCACGTTCAAGCGGGTGTTGACCGTTACCTTCGAAAAGCAGTCCGAGTCCAACGCCATGTGGGCGCTGTCCACCCCACAGCCGTTTTCGGTGCACCTCAACGCCGGCGCCGGGGGCTACTTTGCGCCCATTATCCGTGAGTATATCCGCCGCTCGGGGGCGCCGGATGACGTCGGTATCAAGGTCGCGGTGAAAGATCGTCGCCACGGCGCCCGCAATCCACTGGCGCACCTGCAGCTGCCCGATATTACCGAACAGGAAGTCCGCGATTCGATGATGCTGTGGGATCCGCTGCGCTTTCTCGAGGCCTGCCCGTCCTCCGACGGAGCCTGCGCGATGGTGATTGCGGCGGAAGACAGCATCACCGGCAGCAAGCCCCCGGCGTGGATTCGCGGCGTGGCGATGCGCTCCGAGCCCACCATGTACGCGGGTCGGGAGGAAGTGAATCCACAGGCGGGGCGGGACTGCGCGGCGGATGTCTATGCCCAGGCCGGTATTACCAACCCGCGCAGGGACCTGGACTGCGCGGAAATCTACGTGCCGTTCAGCTGGTACGAGCCCATGTGGCTGGAAAACCTCGGCTTCGCTGCCGAGGGCGAGGGCTGGAAGCTCACCCTGGAGGGCGCAACCTCGCTGGATGCCGGCGGCGATATACCCTGGAACTGTTCCGGCGGCGTTTTGTCTTCCAATCCGATAGGCGCTTCCGGCATGATCCGGTTTGCGGAGGCGGCGCGGCAGGTGCGCGGCGACGCCGGTGCGCACCAGGTCGATGGAGCGCGCCTCGCAATGGGCCACGCCTACGGCGGCGGCGCCCAGTTCTTTGCCATGTGGATTGTCGGCGCCGACAAGGGCTGACCCGCCCCGGCAACATTCGAGGAGACAGCTGCATGGCAAGACATTTCAATATCGCTGACATGTTCGAGCTGGTGGCGGACAAGGTGCCGGAGCGCACGGCACTGGTCTGCGGGGCCCAGCGCGCCACCTACGCCGAGCTGGATCAACGCGCCAACGCCCTGGCGCATTTCCTGCGCGAGCACGGGGTGGGTGCGGGAGACCATGTTGGCCTCTATCTCTATAACTGTAATGAGTACCTCGAAGGCATGCTGGCCTGCTTCAAGCTGCGCGCCGTGCCTATCAACATCAATTACCGCTACGTCGAAGAGGAGCTGTCCTATATCTTCAACAACGCGAACCTGGTGGCCTGTATCCACCACCGGGAGTTCGCGCCCCATATCGCGGCGGTGCACGCCGCGTCCCCGGCGCTGACGACACTGGTGTATGTGGACGATGACAGCGCTGCGGATGCGGCCACCATCCACAGCACGGGCTATGAGGACGCGCTGGCCGGGCGCAGCAGGGCGAGGGACTTCCCCGAGCGCGCGGACGACGACCTTTTCATTCTCTACACCGGCGGCACCACGGGCATGCCCAAGGGCGTGATGTGGCCGCACAAGGCCGTGTTTCATGCGGCCATGGGTGGGGGCGGCTACTTTCACCCGGACGGTGTCATCACTGAACCGGAACAGATCGCCGAGCGCGTCGGCGACTTTGCGATTGTCGGTATCGCCCTGGCGCCCCTGATGCACGGCGCCTGCTGGTGGTACGCCTGCATCCAGCTGCTGTCCGGCAATGTACTGGTACTCAATCCGGCGCACCATCTCGTGGGCGAGGAGGTCTGGGATATTGTCGAGCGGGAAAAGGTCAACTCCATCACCATCGTCGGTGATGCCATGGCGGTGCCGCTGCTGGATGCGCTGGAGGCCAACCCGGGGCGCTGGGACCTGAGCTCGGTGTTCGCCGTCGGGTCCGGCGGCGCGGTGTTTTCCGCCAGCAAGCAGGAGGCGTTCCGGCGTCAGCTGCCAAATATCATGATCCGCAACAGCTTTGGTTCCTCCGAGTCCGGCGCCATGGGCGCCGACAGCGGCGGCAAGGCGGGCCAGGGCTTGGGCAATGTCGTTCGCGACCCTTTCATGTCGGTTCTCGGGGAGGCGGAGGACGGCAGCCACTTCCACGTGGCGCCGGGGTCCAGGGGGATATTTGCCCGCAGTGGCCACATTCCCATCGGCTACTACAACGACCCGGAGAAAACCGCAAAGACCTTTGTCCCGGTGGACGGCAGGACCTGGCTGCTGACCGGCGACGAGGCGCAGCTGGAGGAGGACGGCAGCATCACTGTCTACGGTCGCGGCTCCAACTGCATCAACAGCGGCGGCGAGAAAATCTTTCCGGAGGAGGTGGAGCAGGCCCTGAAAAATCACCCGGCAGTTTTCGACTGCCTGGTGGTCGCGACGCCGGATGAGCGCCTGGGCAGCAGGGTGTCCGCGGTGGTCGCTACCCGGGGCAACCAGGCCATCAGCCTGCAGGCCCTGCAGGAGGAGGCCCGCAAGCATATCGCCGGCTACAAGGTGCCGCGAGAGCTGCACATCGTGGCCGAGGTGCCGCGTGCGCCCAGTGGCAAGCCCGCCTATCCCAAGGCCCTGGACATCGCCCTGTCGGGGCGCTACCGGGTAGACTAGCGAGGAGCAGACCCCGTGCAAGAACTCGATATCAGCACCCCCAGCTGCCTGGTGCAGCAGGAGGAAGGCGTCCTGGTGGTGACCCTGAACCGCCCGGAGGCAAAGAACGCCTTCAATCCCGCCATGCTGCTGGGCCTGTACCGGGCCTGGCGTCGGCTGGAGGATGACAGCGACCTGCGTTGCGCCATTCTCACTGCCAACGGCAACACCTTCTGTGCGGGCATGGACCTCAAGGCCGGCGCCGATGGCGACCACGGCGCCAGTGAGGAATTCATGGCCCTGATGGGTGAAGTGCCCAACCTGCACTGGCAGGCACTGCTGCGGGACAATCGGCCCAACAAGCCGCTGATCCTGGCGGTGGAGGGCTACGCCCTGGCCGGGGGGACCGAGATTCTGCAGGGCACTGATATTCGCATCGCGGCGGACAACGCCATTTTCGGTGTCACCGAGGTCGCCCGCGGCCTCTATCCCATGGGCGGCTCCACTGTGCGCCTGCGGCGGCAGATTCCCTACTGCCTGGCGGCGGAGATGCTGCTCTGCGGTGAACATGTGAGCGCGCAGCAGGCGCTGGACTGGGGCCTGGTCAATCGTCTGGTGCCCCCCGGACAGGCCCTGGCAGTGGCGCGGGAGTACGCCGCGAGGATTTGCGCCAACGCTCCACTCGCGGTGGCGGCGGTGACCCGTTCCCTGCGCGAACACCAGGAGTGCATGGCCGAGGATGAGGCCATGCTGGCCTCGGATAGCCTGGCGGGGCCGGTGTTTGCCTCGGCCGATGCGAAAGAAGGCATGCGCGCCTTCCGGGACAAGCGGCCGGCGCAGTTCCGCGGCGAATAGCGTCCCGCGACCAGGGCCCGCCGCCGCGACGCTGGCCCGCCAGGGCCGCGCTGGGCATAATGACCGCTCACTCGATTCAGGATCCCGTTCAATGCCCGACCACGCCACCGCCTTCAGCACTGTCGTTCGCGAGCGTCGCTCCCTGCGCGCCTTTCTCCCCGACCCGCTTTCACCTGCGGAACTGCAGGCCATTTTCGAGGAGGCGGCCCGCGCGCCGAGCAACTGCAATACCCAGCCCTGGGTCGTGCACGTGGTGTCAGGGAGCAAATTGGAACAGCTGCGCGAGACCCTGCCGGGGGAGTTCCTGGCGGGGCGGATCAGCATGGATTTTCCCTACGACGGCACTTACCAGGGCGTCTACAAAAACCGCCAGTACGCCTCCGCGCAGGCACTGTATTCTGCCATGGGCATCCCGCGGGAAGACAAGGCCCGCCGGCAGGAAGCGTTCATGCGCAACTTCACCTTCTTTGACGCGCCCCACGTTGCTTTCCTCTTCCTGCCCGAGCCTTTTGGCCTGCGGGAAGCCTGCGACCTGGGCATGTTCGCGCAGACCCTGATGCTGGCCCTGACCGCCCGCGGCCTAGGCTCCTGCCCGCAGACCGCGCTGGGTTTCCAGGCGGACCAGCTGCGCGCCGCGCTGCAGGTGGACCCCTCCCACAAGCTGATGTTCGGCATATCCTTCGGCCACCCGGACCCCGGCGCGGCTGCCAACAACTGCGTCACCGAGCGTGCGTCGCTGGATGACTTTGTCATCTTCCACAGCTGAGGACAGCGCGATGGAATCCGTACTTTTGCAGGAACAGCACGGCCGCGTGCGGGTGCTGACGCTGAACCGGCCGGCCAAGAAGAATGCGATCAACGACGCCCTGTGGATTGCCATCCGCGAGGCGTTCACCGCGGCGGCGGAAGATCCCCAGGTCGCCTGTGTACTGTTGACCGGCGCTGGCGACAGTTTCAGTGCCGGCGTCGACCTGGCGAGCTTTGGCGCAGCGCCGGGCGATGAACCGCATCCCTTCGAGAGCGCGGCCCGGGCGGTGGCTGCCTTTGACAAGCCGCTGGTTGCCGCGGCCAGGGGCGTTGCCGTTGGCGGCGGCGCCACCGTATTGTTCCATGCGGATATGGTCTACGCCGGCGAGAGTCTGCGCCTGCGGTTGCCGTTTGCCGCCCTGGGCCTGGTGCCGGAGTGGGCCAGCAGCTACATGCTGCAGGCCAACATCGGTGCCCAGCGTGCCGCAGAGCTGTTCTATACCGCTGACTGGATTGATGCGGCCAGAGCCCGGGAACTGGGCATCGTGGCGGAAGTGCTGCCGGATGCAGCGCTGCTCGAACACGCCCTGGCACGCGCCGAGGCCGTGGCCCAGTGGCCGGTGAGTTCCTTGCGCGAGATCAAGCGCTGTCTGCGGATGCATCACGAACCAGGAATCAACGCTGCCTTTGTAGCCGAACAGGCAGCAATGGTGCGCCAGGCCGGCTCGGCGGATAACATCGAGGCCCTGACCGCCTTGTTCGAGAAGCGCGCACCGCGTTTCAGCTGATCTCCGCCCCCGTCCTGGCGCTAGAGCAACGGCGCCGGGTTCAGGGCTGGACGAACTCGGTCACCATCAGGTTGAAACCGGAGAGGGCGTTGAAGCGTACTGGCGCGGACATCAGGCGCATCTGGCCGACGCCGAGGCGTTTGAGGATCTGCGCTCCGGTACCGATCACCCGATAGTTGCCCACACCGCCGGTGCTGCTGCCGGTGATGGCTGGCGGGTCGGGAAATTGCACCACATCGGCCAGCGCCTGTTCGACGGAGACGGACTGCCCGATAAGCACCAGCGCGCCGCAGCCATCAGCGGCGATGCGCTCCAGGGCGCGGCGGCAGGTCCAGCCCGGGGCCTGGTCCTTGATCACGGTGCCGATCACGTCGCGCAGCATGTTCACGGTCTGCACGCGAACGAGGGTGGCGGTGTCCTCCTGCAGGGCGCCCATGGTCAGGGCGTAGTGCAGGGTGTCGTCGATCAGGTCGCTGAAGGTGTGCAGCTGGAACTCGCCAAACTCCGTGCACACCGTCCTGGTGTCACTGAGCTCGATGGATTGTTCGTGCAGGGACCGGTACTCGATGAGGTCGGCGATGGTCCCCATGCGCAGGTCGTGACGTTCGGCAAACTCTTCCAGCTGCGGCCGCCGGGCCATGGTGCCATCTTCGTTCATGATCTCCACGATCAGGGCTGCGGGCTCGAATCCGGCCATCCGCGCCAGGTCCACGCCGGCCTCGGTGTGTCCGGCGCGGCGCAGGACACCGCCGGGCTTGGCAACCAGGGGGAAGATGTGCCCCGGCTGGATGATGTCCGCGGGCCTCGCTTGCGCTGCCACGGCTTTGCGCACGGTGTGCGCACGCTGGACCGAGCTGATGCCCGGTCCCATGCGCTCAGCGGCGTCGATGGACACGGTGAAGTTGGTTTCATGCTGGGAGCGGTTGTCCCGCACCATCAGCGGCAGCTGCAGCTGCCGCGCTCGCGCCTCGGTGATCGGCATGCAGATCAGGCCGCAGGCCTCGCTGGAGAAAAAGGTGATAATCTCCGGGGTAACCGCTTCCGCGGCAACAATGAGGTCGCCCTCGTTCTCACGGTCTTCGTCATCCATGAGAATGACCATCTTCCCGGCGCGAATGTCGTCGAGTATGTCGGGAATGCTGCTCAGTGCCATGGGGCGCCTCGGAGGTGGCGGGCGCGGGCCCGCCGCATGAGTATCAGATCAGTTCAATCGCCACCGCGGTGGCCTCGCCGCCGCCGATGCAGAGGGCGGCCACGCCGCGCTTCAGCCCTTGCTGCTGCAGGGCATACATCAGGCTGACGATAATGCGGGAACCGGTGGAGCCGATAGGGTGACCCTGGGCGCAGGCGCCGCCGTTGACATTGACCCTGGCGTGATCCAGCCCGAGGTCCTGCATGGCCAGCATGGTGACCATGGCGAAGGCCTCGTTGATCTCGAACAGGTCCACGTCCGCGGCTGTCCAGCCGGTTTTGGCAAACAGCTTGTTGATGGCGCCGATGGGCGCAATCGTGAATTCCGAGGGGTGCTGGCTGTGGCGTGAGTGGGCCACGATACGGGCCATTGGCTTGAGCCCGCGCTGCTGTGCGGCACTGCCGCTCATCAGTACGAGGGCGCTGGCGCCGTCGGAGATTGAACTGCTGTTGGCCGCGGTGATGGTCCCGTCTGCGGCAAAGGCCGGGCGCAGGTTGGGTATTTTCTCGATCGCGGCCTTGTGCGGTTGTTCGTCGTCGCTGACCACGCTTTCCCCGGCGCGGGTGGTAATCGTTACCGGTGCGGTCTCCGCCTGCAGGGAGCCGTTTTCGATCGCGCGCTTGGCGCGGGTCAGGGACTCCACGGCGAAAGCATCCATCTGTTCCCGGGTCAGTCCGCGGGAATTGGCGGTTTCCTGGGCGAAGCTGCCCATGGCACGACCGCTGTCAGCATCTTCCAGGCCGTCAACGAACATGTGATCCAGCAGCCTGGCGTGGCCGGTGCGAACGCCGCCACGGGCGCCGGGCAGCAGGTGCGGGGCATTGCTCATGCTCTCCATGCCGCCCGTCACGACCACCTCGTTGGTGCCGGCGACGATGCTGTCATAGCCGAAGATCGTCGCCTGCATGCCGCTGCCGCAAAGCTTGTTCAGGGTGACTGCACCCGCCGCATCGGGAATACCCGCGCCGCGAGCCGCCTGCCGGGCCGGACCCTGCTTGAGGCCCGCTGGCAACACGCAGCCCATGAAGATTTCCTGTACGTCGGCCGCTGCAACGCCGCTGCGCTCCAGGGCCGCGGCAATCGCCGTGCTGCCGAGCTGCGGTGCGGTGACGGTGGAGAGGCTGCCCTGAAGGCCACCCATGGGGGTGCGGGCACCGTTGACAATAACGACTGAATCATTGCTCATAGCGTGTTTTCCGGCTGCTGGTTAGTGCGGTAGGGGCAGCTTGTGCGGCAGGCTGCCCCTGGAAACGGGGCAACATTAGGCCACAGACCGCCGCCTGACTCAAGGCGGCCGGCCAGGTGCGGCCGGCCAGGTGCGGCCGGCGAGGTGCGGCCGGCGAGGTGTGGCCGGCCAG